>UQRM01000005.1 GCA_900543485.1 uncultured Eubacterium sp.
TTTACCGTTGCCAATTTGAAAAATATGCGGCAGTTTTATTTGACATTTCCAAATGGCTACGCACTGCGTAGCGAATTGAGTTAGACGCATTATCGCCTTCTGATGCGAGTAGAGAATGAAAATGCACGAGAATTTTATATGCAGGAAGCTGTAAAGTCTCAATGGAGTACAAGACAGCTTGAGCGTCAGATAAATTCCTTCTTTTATGAAAGATTATTATCCAGTAAAAATAAGGAACTAGTTGCACAGGAAATACAGACGTTAGAGCCGACGAAGAAACCCGAAGATGTCATTCGTGACCCATATGTATTAGAATTTCTTGGACTGACACCGAATGATGATTTTTATGAAAGTGATTTAGAACAAGCGCTAATTACACATTTACAGAAATTTCTTTTGGAACTTGGCAGAGGATTTTCATTTGTCGCAAGACAGAAAAGAATAACATTTGATGGACGGCATTTTAGAATTGATCTTGTATTTTATAATTACATTTTAAAATGTTTTGTTTTGATAGATTTAAAAGTTGGGGACTTAACACATCAGGATTTAGGACAGATGCAGATGTATGTTCATTATTATGAACGAGAACTTATGAATGAAGGAGACAATCCACCGATTGGTATTGTTTTGTGTGCAGATAAAAGTGAGTCTGTAGTTAAGTATACATTACCTGAAAATGAAACACAGATTTTTGCGTCAAAATACAAATTGTATTTACCAAGCGAGGAAGAATTGCTGCGGGAATTAAAGCAGGAATATCAAGCTCTGGAATCTATTAAGACAGTGGAAGAAAATATTGGTAGTGAGGAGTAGATTTTGCATCAAGGAAGTGCAGAATTGATGGAATCTATATTTTGTGGGAAAAGGATTGTACGAACAGTATTAGTACTGCAGAAATATTGCTTATATTTCCGTGATTTTGTGGGGATATGTTTTGATTTGGTATTCACGTCGAGACGGTGTGCCTCTTGAGCAACCGAAAATCAGATGCGAAAGTCAGGATCGATGTGGATCTTGAAGATTATTATCGTATCAAGGACGAAGAGAAGAATCAGAACTAAAAATAGAACACCGAACAGAAAGCGATTAGCTGCTGATGCGTAAAAGCATTGGCAGCTTTTTTCTTTGTCTGAAATCGCTGAAGGGAGGTGGAGCCGGTGATTTGGCTTGTAGAAATGAAGCAGAGTAGGCATCTTTCAGATCCTCTACTTCCGAAACGAGAGCAGGATAGCTTTCTGCAGGAACGTCTATCAGACTGCCGCCGTTTCCGCACTTCTTTACAATGGCCTTCACCTGTGCCTTAAACTGTCCGTCTTTGGCAGCCAGAAGGGCTCTGACCTCTTCCTAGGAGTAGGAACGCACTTCCGGTTTGGGAGCTTTGGCTGCCTTTCTGGGATCTGCTGCAGGCGCTTCATCACGGAAGCATTCTTTAATGGCATTTGTAGTCTGGATCATCCGTTCTCCGCAGGAGATGAGAGCATCCAGGACCTGTTACAATTCGCTCACTTTGCTCATGTTGTCATTCTCCTTATTTTTAATATTCATCTATCAAGGTTCACATTTTCGCCTGTTCGCCGCCTCAGTAAATGTTACCGAGGCGGCTTATTCAATGGTTCTGTCTTTCATCGTCGCACCTCCGTTCTTCTGTTCTGGTGGTCTAGGTATGAGAGGAACGGATTTTCCGATTTGTGGATAAAAAAATTTCCGGCCGGTGTGATGGACGGATTTTTCTTTGTAAAAGGAAGCGATTTTGCCACATGCGGAAACTTTTGAAAAGAGTTCTGAAAACAGAAACATGGATCGACAGTGAAAGGCTGTGTGAAGTCCTGTATGTGTTTGCGATGCCGACAGGTGAGGAAAGCGCAGGGTAGGACGGATAAGGAAATGAAGGGAGCAGGATATGTCTGTGAAGAAAAATAAGGTAAAATTTAATATCTGCAACGTGCACTATGCGTTGATTACAGTGGATGATGACGGGGACGTGAAGAAAATCCGCTATGTGCTGTATAACTGCTTGGCAGCCAGGGCCAACATCGAGTCTGCGACCAATGAGGAGGAGATCGAGGTACAGACGGAAACGCTGGCTATTACGGCAGCGCCTCTGCCGGAGGTAACGCCGGATACCTCCGGGACTCAGCAGTCCGACCAGCAAGGGACGGATGATGAGACAGGAGGATTTTGATAAGTTTTAGGAATAATTTTTTGATAAATGCATAAAATATTCCCAACTTTATTCCCAATGTGTTATAGTATTAATGTTGGGAATAAAAGTTGGGAAAAGGATGAAGAATAATGAATATCGAAAAATTAGTCTTGGATTTATGTGCATATGATGACGAACAGGAATGGTTTGAATTTAAAGAAAACTGGTTTCAGCCGGAGGTGCTGGGCGAATATGTTTCAGCACTTTCAAATGCAGCCGCATTTCATTATAAAGCTCAAGCTTATTTTGTGTGGGGCGTAAATGATGAAACCCATGAGGTTGTAGGTACAACATTCAATCAATATGGGGACTACAATAAAGAACCCTATCAGAACTTTTTGGCGAGAAATTTATCTCCGAGTATCAATTTTTCGTTCGAGGAAGCAGTTATAGATGATAAAAGAGTTGTTGTTCTGGTCATTCCTGCAGCAGAAGAGATCCCGACAGCTTTTAAAGAAAAGCGATACATCCGCATTGGTTCGTCCAAAGCCAATTTGAAGGATTATCCGAAAAGAGAGATCCAGCTGTTTAAAATTCTGGATGGAAGAGTGGAAACCATTGAAACTCTGGCGGCAAAATACCAGGAACTGACGTTTTCTAAACTGTTTGGGTATTATGGCTCAAAAGGGATTGTTTTAAATGAAAAAACTTTTGAGAAAAATCTCGGCTTGAGAAATAAAAACGGAAAATATAATCTGTTGGCACAGCTGCTTTCGGATAATTCGCATTTTCCACTAAGAGTTTCGATTTTTGAGGGAGAAACGAAAGGCTCTAATTTATTCTCTGTAAGAGAATTTGGCAATAACTGTCTGCTCTATACGTTGGATGAAGTTTTAAGATATGCAGATGTATTGAATCTGATCCAGACAGATGAAAGTGAGCGGGTAGTGGAACGTTCGGAAACACCGTTGTTTGATAACAAAGCCTTTAGAGAAGCAATTATAAATGCAGTTTTGCATAATCTGTGGGTAAGCGGAAATGAGCCAATGATTTCTGTGTTTTCAGACAGGATAGAAATTTTATCCAGAGGGACACTGCCGCCGGCACAGACAATGGAGGGATTTTTTCTGGGAGAATCGGTTCCGGTAAATGAAAAGCTATCAGAAATCTTTTTGCAGCTGCATATCAGTGAAAAATCAGGCCGCGGCGTGCCTAAGATCATTGAGACTTATGGAAGGGAAGCATTTACTTTCAGAGAAAATTCGATTGTTGTCACGATCCCGCTGCATCGTATAAAAAAGGTTGGGAATAAAGTTGGGAATAAAAAAGGATTAAATGCAAGAAGGCAAAGAATCATCACGGAAATGAGAGATAATCCGAATATTACTACCAGTGAACTGCATCAAATATTGGGAATCAGTGAAACAGCAGTGGAAAAAAATCTTACATTCCTGAAAGAGAATGGATATGTGGAAAGGGTTGGATCTAAAAAGACTGGTTATTGGAAAGTACTTGAGTGAATGATATGAGAATTAGTAAATGAAACAAGGCATTGGATATGATCAGAGAATTATGTGACAGAATGAATATCAGCCTTGCGTAACTTTGCAGACGGATTGGACAGACTCCGCAGAATTTTAATAAGAAGCTGCAGCGCAGTACCGTATCTTCTGAAGAAATGGCGAAGATTGCAGAGGCGTTGGATGTTGGATATGAGCAGGCGTTTGTGCTGCCGGATGGAGAAAAAATAGAAAAAATGCAATAGAGGAGTATTGAGAGTAAATAGGCTTGTGCTTAATGGTGATAGTCACATGCTAGAGAGAACAAATAGTCTGGATGACATGGATTATTTATGTTTTTTAAGTGATGAAGAGGTGATAATGTTTTGAAGACTACAGGGGAAAAGGTGCTACAGGGTGCTGGTACAATCAGTCATGCGCAGGCAATTGAGAAGGCAACAGAAGAGTATAGAAAATATCAGGTACAGAATTTGTCACCGGTTGAAGAGGAATATTTGGAAAGCATTAAAAATATTCAAAGCATAGTAAAGAAAAAAGATAATAACTAATAGAACGTGATGCTTCCATTCAAATATCAAAGTTGAAGAGATTTTTGGAAGAACAGTGAAAAGCTTAGTTTGGACAATAAAGAGTAAGTCGAGACGGTATTACTGCTTTCCCACAAACAGGAGAATGGTGGATGAAAAAAACATTGTTGTATCAGATCCCAAACGATGTGCCGCAGGAGATTTTGCGTTTTTTGTCAGGGGCAAGCATTTACGATAGCTCTTGTTCGCCCGAAGCAAGAGTGTATTTCATTGACAAGGGGAATGGATACTATTTAAAATGTTCGGACAGCGGTGAGCTCGAAAAAGAAGCTGAAATGGCAGAGTATTTTTACTCAAAGGGACTTGGCGCAGAGATATTGAGCTATATCTCAAATGACCGCGATTGGCTTTTAACAGCCGCTGTTATAGGGGAGGACTGCGTACACGAAGAGTATCTTAAGGATCCCAGACGTTTATGTGATACTATTGCGTGTGAATTGAGGAAATTGCACGAAACAGATTATACCGGCTGTCCGGTAATGGACAGGACAACAGAATATCTTGCTGCTGCTGAGAAGAATTACCGTACCGGAGATTATGATAAGTCCCATTTCTCTGATAGCTCTGGCAGCTTTGGATATCGTTCAGCAGAGGAGGCTTATGCTGTTTTGAATGCGGAGAAAGATGCCTTACAAAGCAAAGTTTTGCTTCACGGTGACTATTGTCTGCCTAATATTGTCCTCAACGACTGGAAATTCTCAGGGTTTATCGATGTTGGCAACGGCGGTGTTGGCGATAGACATATTGATTTATTCTGGGGAACCTGGACACTTTGGTTCAACTTGAAAACGAATAAATATTACGAACGTTTTCTTGATGCATATGGAAGAGATAAGGTGGATGAGTCGGTCCTTAAAGTCATTGCCGCGGCAGAGGTGTTTGGCTGAGTACAGCAAAAGTGTCAATGGGTGTTTTTTAAACGAAGGGAAAGCGGATCGATTTCAGGAAAGAGGAGAGAATATATGAAAGCTGTCGTATACAAAGGTGTTGGAGATATTGTTCTCGAAGATCGCCCGATACCGAAGATTGTCGATGAGAAAGACGCGATAGTGAAAGTGACGCTGACTACGATTTGTTCCAGCGATATCCATATAAAGCGCGGGGCGGTGCCTAAGGCCGTTCCCGGAACGATTCTGGGGCACGAGTTTGTCGGGCAGGTCGTTGCGGTCGGAAAGGCAGTGAAGAAGGTGAGACCAGGTGATCGGGTATCAGTTAATGTGGAGACATTCTGCGGAGAATGCTTTTTCTGTAAGAGAGGTTTTGTGAACAACTGCACCGATGAAGCGGGCGGATGGGCCCTCGGCTGCCGGATAGACGGCGGGCAGGCTGAATATACACGGGTCCCGTACGCTGACAATGGACTTACTGTGATCCCGGATAATGTTACAGATGAACAGGCACTCTTCAACGGCGACATACTCTCCACAGGTTACTGGGCGGCAAAGCTTGGGGAGATAGATCCAGCGGATACGGTCGCGGTGATAGGCGCAGGACCTACAGGTCTTTGCACCATGATGTGCGCGCGACTTTATACTCCGGCTGCGGTTATCGCCATCGATACGGATGAGTACAGATTGGAGATCGCAAGGAAGCGAGGTATTGCGGATGTCGCACTTGTGCCGGGAAGAGACGATATAGAAGGGTGCATCAGGGAAATGACAGGCGGTCGCGGAGCTGATGCGGTCTTTGAAGCAGCAGGTGGGAGCGATACGTTCAGCATGGCGTGGAAGATAGCGAGACCGAATGCAGTAGTCACGGTGATCGCGATGTATGAGGAGGGACAGATACTGCCGTTGCCTGATATGTACGGAAAGAACCTCATTTTCAAGACGGGAGGCGTAGATGGCAGTTATTGCCGGGAAATCATGGAACTGACTGCGTGCGGGAAACTAGACGCGAGCTTTCTCATCACTCATCGCTGTACACTTGATGATATTATGGGAGCATATGACATTTTTGAAAACAAGAAGGAACATGTGATGAAGTACGCTGTGGATCCATGTGAGATGTCTATTACCGATTTTGAAGTGACGCCTGGTATACTATCAGTGAATGTGGGTAAACACGAGTGATCCGGGAGATGATCGATCAAATGCACCCTGGGATATAAAAAGCACAGGGTGTATCATTTGTATGACGACGCGATAAGGCAGGGCTTGGAGTGGAAATTTCAGGTCCTCTTTTCTTCTTTTCTTTTTGTTGCCGGGTGCCAATGTGCCGGGCATCAGCGCAGGGCGGGAAGCTGCTTTTTCATCTCTTTTCACTGTTGACCTCTACTTAGCGTAGGTTGAAAAACAGCGATCGGCCGATATAATAGGCTTATAAAATGAAAAGGAGAACAGATCATGAGCTACGTGACAGGAAATACGATAAAACATTGAGGGAAAAGCATAGGATCACACAAAAAGCGCTTGCGGAAAAGATCAATGTGAGTGATAAAACGATTTCAAAATGGGAAACCAATAAAGGCCTTCCGGATATCGGGATCGTGGAAGAATTGGCGAAAGCGCTAGGGGTTTCTTTAACGGAGCTTCTGACAGGCGATTTGAAAACGAATGAGAATACCGCCGGGAATATGAAAAAGACACAGTTTTATGTATGTCCTATTTGTGGGAATATCATAACAGCAGTGGGGGAAGGGGATTTTTCGTGCTGCGGGATCAGGCTTCCCGTACAGGAAGCGGAAGTACCTGAAAAGGAGCATGCTGTATCCGTAGAAAACATCGATAATGAGTATTTCGTTACAATGGAGCATCCTATGAGCAAAGAACATTATGTGTCATTTATTTCCTATGTCACATTGGATTCAGTAGAGATAGTAAAGCTGTATCCGGAGCAGGATATATCTGTCTACTTCAGAAAAAAGGGACATGGGACTCTGTATGTTTACTGTAACAGGCATGGGTTGTACAAAAAGCATATATGATAATCGCTTTTCCGGCTTTATCCCATTGGACATTCAAAAATACCCGGCTAGAAAACAGGAGCATCGAACCTGTGGGATCGTGATCGCAAGGATGCTGCCGGGAAATCGATAAAAATCGATAAAGACGAAAAGCCGAAAATAATGGTAAAACTTTCGCAAGGGGTGTTTTCTTACCACATAAGTCTGCTATAATAGTCAAATTAGGGTAGAATGAGTGAAGAGGGTTTTCAGATTAGAGAGGGAGAGAGAATACCTATGCTTCAGATAAAGAATATATGCAAGGAGTATAAAACCGGCAGTCTGGTGCAGAAGGCGCTGGATGATGTGAGTCTCAATCTGAGAGAGAGCGAATTCGTCGCCATACTGGGGCCCAGTGGCTCCGGAAAGACTACGCTTCTGAATATCATCGGCGGACTGGATCGTTACGACAGCGGTGATCTGATCATCAACGGCATATCTACCAGGGAATATAAGGACAGGGATTGGGATTCCTACAGGAACCACACTATCGGTTTCGTTTTCCAGAGTTACAACTTGATACCTCATCAGACGGTGCTTTCCAATGTGGAGCTGGCTCTGACCATTTCGGGCGTTTCCAGAGAGGAGCGGCGGACCAGAGCCATCGAGGCGCTGGAACAGGTGGGGCTGGGAGACCAGCTTCACAAGAAGCCAAATCAGATGTCGGGAGGACAGATGCAGCGTGTGGCCATAGCCAGAGCACTGGTCAACGACCCTGATATCCTGCTGGCCGACGAACCTACGGGAGCGCTGGACAGTGAGACCAGCGTTCAGGTGATGGATCTGCTTAAAGAAGTGGCAAAGGACAGGCTTGTGGTGATGGTTACTCATAACCCGGAGCTGGCGGAGCGATATGCTACGCGTATCGTCAAACTGAAGGATGGACGGATACTTTCGGATTCCGATGCTTTTGAAATAGATGAAAGCGGTCAGGAGGAGCCTGTTCACAGGAACATGGGGAAGGCGTCCATGTCCTTTCTTACAGCTCTCTCCCTAAGCTTCAACAATCTAAGGACGAAAAAAGCCAGGACGATACTGACTTCTTTCGCCGGTTCCATCGGCATTATCGGTATCGCCCTGATACTGTCACTTTCCAACGGAGTGAACGATTATATCAAATCTCTCGAAGAAGAGACTCTATCTGAGTACCCGCTGCAGATACAGAACACCACCATGGATCTGACCGCCATGATGGCCAATTCCGCAGCCAGCGGAGAAGAAGAGGCCGCCGGGGATGTGAAAGTCTCTCAGGCGTTGAGCGATATGTTTTCCGGAACACAGACCAACGACCTGGGATCCCTCAAGTCATATCTTGATGACGGCAAGAGCGGTATCATGAAGTACGCCAATGCGGTGGAGTATTCTTACAGCGTAGTGCCGCAGATATACAGGGTGGATGGAGAAAGTGTGAGACAAGTCAATCCTGACAGCTCTTTTTCGGCTTTAGGACTCGGCTCCGGCTCCAGCGCGTTTATGTCATCCTTTATGAGTACGGATGTTTTCCATCAGATGCCGGAAGATAAAGAGCTTTATGAAGGACAATATGATCTGAAGGCGGGAAGCTGGCCGCAGCGTTACAACGAATGCGTCCTCGTCCTTGGCTCTGACGGGAGTGTCAGCGATTTCCTTCTGTACACTATGGGTCTCAGGGATTCTGCGGAGCTGGACGAAATGGTACGCGAATTCGCAGCGGGTAATGAAGTAGACGTTCCCGACAATATTGGCGCCTACGATTATGAGGATTTTGTTGGAATCAGTTTCAAGCTGGTGGATGCAGCCGATCGTTATACTTATGACAGCGCTTATGGCATATGGACCGACAGATCGAGCGACGAGACTTACATGAGGGAACTGGTTGAAAACGGCGAGGATATCACTATAGTGGGAGTGGTGCAGCCTTCTGAGGATGCGTCGGCTGCTATGCTGAGCCCTGGTATCGTCTATCCGGCGTCTTTGACGGAGCATGTGATGGAACAGGCGGCGGACAGCGATATCGTGCGTCAGCAGATGGAAACGCCGGAGACCAATGTGCTGACGGGCAACTCCTTTGGAGAGGACAACAGCGAAAACGGAATGGGGATGGATTCCCTGTTCACGATAGATGAGAATGCGCTGCAGAATGCCTTTTCCTTTGATTCCGGAGTGCTGGAAAAGTATATGGCGGAATCTCTGGCCGGCAGCGATGGCTCCGTAGACATGTCTGACATGATAGGGCCGGACGATATCCAGCTGGAAATGCCTGATTTCCCGGAGCCTGACATGGAGGAGATAATGGGGCAGATGGATGTTACGGTATCGGAAGAGGGTGCGGATAAGCTGGCTCAGGATCTGATGGACGGCTACGAAACGTATCTCGCCAGTCATCCTGGCGTGACATTCAGCCAGTACATGGATACGCCTGAGGCTCAGGCCATATTCGAGGCAGGGATGTCTCAGGTGCTGGATATGGATCAGCTGCAGTCTGAATTGAGCAAGGCTATGGAAAACTACATGCGGGAAAATATGGCTTCCTATCAGGAAGCTGTGGCTCAGGCTCTGCAAGCGCAGATAGCCGCTGTGCTGCAGCAGGCGGCCTCTCAGATGGGGAGTCAGATGGAATCTTCCATGCAGCAGTCCATGAGTCAACTGGGAACTGCCATACAGAGCGCTCTGACCATTGATCCGGATGCCTTTGCCAGTGCTTTCAGCATGAACATGAGTGAAGATGAGTTATCAGCGCTGTTCACATCGCTCATGTCGGGAGAGGAAGCGTCATATAGCAATAATCTGAACAGCTTTGGCTATGCTGATCCTGATGTGCCGAGCCAGATATCCATATACCCTAAGGATTTCGAGAGCAAGGAGTCCATCATCGCCATACTGGACGATTACAACAGCCGAATGGAGAAGGCAGGCGATGAGGACAAGGTCATCACCTATACTGATGTGGTGGGAGCGCTGATGTCGTCAGTCACCGATATCGTGGATACTATCAGTTATGTGCTGGTGGCATTCGTGGCTATCTCACTGGTCGTATCGTCGATAATGATAGGCGTCATCACCTATATCAGCGTGCTGGAGCGAAGAAAGGAAATAGGTATTCTCCGGGCTATCGGAGCGTCCAAGAACAATATTTCTCAGGTGTTCAACGCCGAAACCGTCATCATAGGACTGTGCGCCGGACTCATCGGTATAGGACTGAGCCTGCTGATACTGATCCCCGGGAATATGGTCATCCATGCTATTGCCGGGACGACAGATGTCAACGCGGTGCTTCCTGTATTTGACGGGACTGTACTGGTGGCACTCAGCGTTATCCTCACTCTTATCGGAGGTCTCATCCCGTCGAGGAAGGCCGCCAAGAGCGACCCGGTGGCAGCTCTGCGTTCAGAGTAGGGCAGTGCAGCCGGCTGCGGAAGTCTGAAGAACTCTATGAAAGCTCAGTCATGAAAACTTGGCGCTGCCTTGTCGAGAAAAGCCCTTGACTTTACAGTGTCTACAGGCTACAATGACAGAGTATGAAAAATCAATATCGCGGCTGTGATGAAGACAGTAGCCCCGCGTAATATCCTTACAGAGAGGCGGCCATATGCTGAGAGGGCGCCGGTGAGGCGGACGGTGAAAATCACTTCGGAGCCGGACACTTTAAGAGAGATGGGATGATGGTCCCATAACTAGGGTGGTACCGCGGTTAATTATCGTCCCTAACTTTGTTAGGGACTTTTTAATGGAGGAATATACGAGATGATCAAGAATCTGTCGGAAAAACCAATCGCCCAGCTCCAGATGGAGCAGGCCGAAGGTTGGGAAAAAGAAGGCTTGCTGGAAAAGTGTGTCAGCACCAGGGAAGGAAACCCGTCGTTCATATTCTACGAGGGACCGCCTACGGCTAACGGAAGACCGGGAATACATCATGTGATAGCCAGAACCCTGAAGGATTCGGTATGTCGTTATAAGACCATGAAGGGCTTTGCTGTAAAGCGTAAGGCCGGATGGGACACTCACGGACTTCCTGTGGAGATCGAGGTGGAAAAGCAGCTGAACATGAGCGGCAAGCAGGACATCGAGAAATACGGGATCAGGGAATTCAACGAGAAGTGCAAGGAATCGGTATTCACATATGAAAGTATGTGGAGAGAGATGACAAAAAGAATGGGGTATCTCATCGATCTGGATCATCCGTACATCACTCTGGATAACGACTATATAGAGACAGGCTGGTGGATAATCAAGGAGTTCTTCAAGGCAGGTCTGGTATATGAGGGGCACAAGATACTCCCATATTGTCCTAGATGCGGGACAGGACTGGCTTCCCACGAAGTAGCTCAGGGATATAAAGAAGTAAAGGTAAATACCATAACGGCAAAGTTCAAGAGGAAGGATGCCGATGAATATTTCCTGGCATGGACTACTACGCCGTGGACACTGGCTTCCAATGTTTCGCTGACAGTAGGCCCTGACATCGATTATGTGAAGGTGAGGATGACGGCGGGCGATGAAGAAGGAAAGGTCTTCTACGTGGCAAAGGTGCTGGCCGACAAGGTCCTGGGAGCTGACAATTATGAAGTGCTGGAGGAGATGAAAGGCAAGGCGTTGGAGTACGTCGAATACGAACAGCTGATGCCGTTCATCGAGCCTGATAAAAAGGCATTTTTCGTTACATGCGCCGACTATGTGACAATAGAAGATGGTACCGGTATCGTCCATACAGCTCCGGCCTTCGGTGAAGACGATTACAATACGGGGAAAAGATACGATCTGCCGGTAGTGAATCCGGTAGATGAACAGGGAAAATATACAGACACTCCGTGGAAGGGCAGATTTGTCATGGAAGACGGCCTCGACATTGAGATAATAAAGTGGCTGGCAGAGGAAGACAAGATCTTCGCAAAGGAGAAGATCGTCCACAACTATCCTCACTGCTGGAGATGCGGGACGCCGCTGGTCTACTATGCCAAGCCGAGCTGGTATATTGAGATGACGAAGCTCAAGGATCAGCTGGTAGCCAACAACAACACAGTCAACTGGTTCCCTGATTTCGTAGGAGAAAAAAGATTCGGTAACTGGCTGGAAAACGTCAATGACTGGGCTATCTCCAGAAACAGGTATTGGGGAACGCCTATTCCTATCTGGAGATGTGAATGCGGACATCTGGAGTGCATAGGTAGCAGGAAGGAACTGGTTGAGAAGGCACAGGAGGATATCACGGAAGATATCGAACTCCACAGACCATATGTGGATGATGTACATCTGACCTGTCCTGTCTGCGGCAAGCCGATGACCAGGATACCGGAAGTTATGGACTGCTGGTTCGACAGTGGCGCCATGCCGTTCGCGCAGCAGCACTATCCGTTCGAAAACAGCGAGAACTTCGACGAGGAGCTGTTCCCGGCTGACTTCATCTGTGAAGGTATCGATCAGACGAGAGGCTGGTTCTACTCGCTGATGGCCATTTCCACCTTTATAAAGGGCAAGGCGCCGTATAAGAACGTACTGGTAAACGATCTGATATTGGACAAGAATGGCAAGAAGATGAGCAAATCCAAGGGAAACACTGTGGATCCGTTCCAGCTCTTTGACAAGTATGGAGCCGACGCTACCAGGTGGTATCTGCTTCACGTATCGCCTGCCTGGTCACCGACCAAGTTCGATGAAGATGGGCTGGTGGAGATAGTCAGCAAGTTTTTCGGAACGCTGAAGAACGTGTATAATTTCTTCGCGTTGTATTCCAATCAGGACAAGTTGGATCCGGCATCCCTGGAAATAGCTTATGATCAGAGACCTGAACTGGACAGATGGATAATATCGAAGTATAACAGCCTGATAAAAGAAGTGACGGAGGACATGGACAGGTATGACCACATGAAATCCGTGAGGAAGATACAGGAATTCGTAGGTGAGGACCTTTCCAACTGGTATATCAGAAGAGCCAGGAGGAGATTCTGGGGAGAGGAGCTGGACGACGATAAGAAAGCAGTGTATGCCACTACCTATGAGGTACTGGTGGGGATCGCCAAGATGATAGCGCCTTTCGCGCCATTCATTTCCGACGAGATGTACCAGAATCTGACCGGTGAGGAATCGGTGCATCTGGCCTACTTCCCGGAGGCCGACGAGTCGCTGATAGACAAGAAGGTCGAGGAGAGGATGGATCTGGTGAGGACCCTGGTAGGCCTGGGCAGAGGAACGAGAGAGAAGGAGAGGATCAAGGTAAGGCAGCCTCTCTCAGAGATCCTGGTGGATGGCAAGTATCAGTCTGTCATCGAAGACCTGACGCCTCTCATCATGGAAGAACTCAACGTGAAGAAGGTAGTGTTCGAAAACAAGCTGGACGAGTACATGGATTATTCCCTGAAGCCTAACTTCAAGGTGGCAGGGCCTGTACTGGGGAAGAACATCAAGGCCTTCGGAGGTGCGTTAGCCAAGGCTGATGCCGCTGCCACGGTAGCAAAGCTGGAAGCCGACGGTAAGATAAAGATGGAGCTGGGCGGCGAGAACGTGGAGATATCAAAGGACATGGTGGACGTGAAGATCTCCGCTAAGGAAGGATTCGCGGTGGCCATGGAGAACAATGTCTTCACCATACTGGACACTACTATCACCCCTGAACTGGAAAGAGAAGGGCTGGCCAGAGAGATAGTCTCAAAGGTGCAGCAGCTGAGAAAGCAGAACGATTATGAGATGATGGACAACATCAGGATATCGGTGGATGCTGATGATGAAGTGAAGGCTGCCATAGAGGAATACAGAGACTACATCATGAAGGAGACACTGGCGGTATCCATAGAGCAGGGGACGGATCTGGAAACATCCAACATAAACGGACATGAGACCGGCCTTGCAGTGGAGAGAGTATAGAGGAGAAGGGCAGATGGAAAAGGTACACCTGCTTGGCTTTACGGAAGATGAGATGAAGAGCTTTGCCCGGGAAATGGGCGAAGCCGCATTTCGCGGCAAGCAGATATTCAGGTGGATATGGCGGGGAGCCAGAGATTTCAGTCAGATGACCGATCTGCCCGCCGGATTGAGGGAAAAACTGGACGAGACAGCCTGTATAGGCTGTCTCGATGTTTTAGATGTGCAGGAGGATGAGAAGGACGGGACCAGGAAATTCCTCTTTGGCCTGGAGGACGGCAACACGGTGGAAGGAGTTTTCATGAAGTACAGGTATGGAAATTCCATGTGCGTGTCGTCTCAGGTAGGCTGTAAGATGGGATGTAAGTTCTGCGCGTCAGCGCTGGGCGGGTTCGTGAGGGATCTCACGGCGGGAGAGATAGCGGATCAGATACTTTCTGCAGAGAGATATACCGGAGAGAAGGTGAACCATGTGGTGGTCATGGGCATGGGAGAGCCGTTGGATAATTACGATAATCTGTCTCAATTTCTGAGATTGCTCCATGAGCAGGGCGGAAAGAACATGAGCTACAGGAACATGACTGTTTCTACCAGTGGCATAGTACCTGCCATAGCCATGTTTGCCGACGATTTCCCCCAGGTGAATCTGGCTGTATCTCTCCATCGTCTTACCGACATCGGAAGGAACAGCATAATGCCCGTCAACAGGAAATATCCTGTGGATGAACTGCTTTCGGCGGCGGACAGGTATACGGAAAAGACAGGTAGGCGGGTCACTTTCGAATACGCGCTTATAGATGGGGAGAACGATAGAGAAGAGGACGTGGAGCTGATGATCAGAAAGCTTCGAGGCAAGCTCTGTCATGTGAATCTCATACCCCTTAATGAAGTGAAGGAAACAGGGCTCACGGGCAGCAGCAGGAGGCGGGCGGAGGAGATAGCGGCAGCTCTGAACAGCGCCGGGATACCTGCCACGGTACGTCGGGAACTGGGCTCGAAAATAGACGGAGCCTGTGGTCAGCTGCGGCGAAAGGCACAAGAAAAACAGTTGCCCAAAATATGAGCATAGTGTATAATTGTATTTATTAAAAAGGCGCTTATATCAATATATTGAGGAGGTAGTAATATTATGGTGAAATTACTCATAGGTCACAAAGGCAGCGGAAAGACAAGCCAGATGGTGGAGCTGGCCAATGAAAGCGTTAAAACAAGCAATGGAAGCATAATATTTATAAATAAAAACCACAGGCTGATGTATGAACTCTCGTATAACATAAGAGTCATATGCATGGAAGATTACGAGAACATAACAAATATCGACGAGTATATAGGTTTTATCTACGGAATAATAAGCTCCGACCATGATATTGAAACCATCTTCATAGACAGTATATTGAAACACGCGGACGTTTCGCTGGGAGATCTGCCGGAGTTCATAGACAGGCTGAAAGCCATATCGGAGATCTACGAGCTGGACTTCGTCGTGAGTGTAAGCGCTGAGAAGGAAGAAATGATAGGCGTCAACTTCGATGGATGTGAGATCCTCAACTGACGGCAGACGAAACGAAAAAATATCAAAGACGGTGTATACACCGTCTTTTTTAAGGACGTGAATCGATTTTTATGAAAAAAGCATACATCTATGTAGTACTGACAGCGATACTTTTCGGAACGATGGAGGTGGCCTGCAAAGTGGCGGGAAATCACCTGGATCCGTTCCAGTTGACTTTTCTCAGATTTGCTATAGGTGGTCTGATACTTTTACCTTTTGCCATCGTGGAGCTGAGAAAGAATCATGTTAAACTTACAGTCAAAGATCTGGCCATGCTGGCAGGGGTAGGGATATTAGGAGTCCCTATAAGTATGGTGTTTTTTCAGCTGGGGATAATGTACTCCAATGCGGCGACAGCTTCCGTGCTCATCAGCATAAATCCGCTCTTTACCATGATATTCGCTCATTTCTTTGCCAATGAGAAGCTTAACAGATACAAGGCGATCGTGCTGGCCATCGGCTTCGTGGGACTGATATTCATGATAAAACCATGGAACATGCAGGAGGGAAACACGGTCATAGGCATGGTATACATGATGTTGGCGGCCATATTTTTTGGCGCCTACACTGTGGCAGGCAAGGTCAGCGTTCAAAAAATGGGAATAATGGCTCAGACAAGCATCAGCTTCATACTGGGTTCACTTATATTGCTTATAATAATACTGATAACAGGTAAACCTGTAATTGAAGGGGTAAGTGAGAATATCTTACTGGTGCTGTATGCAGGCATTTTTGTGACGGGGATAGGATATTTTTGCTATTTCATGGCCATAAAGGCGTCGGACGCGTCGACTGGCTCACTGGCATTTTTCATAAAGCCGGCCATAGCGCCTGTGATGGCAGTGATATTCCTCAAGGAGACGATACTTTGGAATATGTACGCGGGGATAGCCTGCATCCTTATCGCGTCGTATATGAACATAAGATTTCAGAGGAAGGAAAATGAGCTTAAGGAAAAACTTGACGGCTGACGATATCCGGCATATCTTTGACGGGAAGAAAGCGGGAAATGAAGAGTTTTTCAAATTCTTTTCAGTCCTTGTCCCAGTGGTGGAGAAAGAGGGGAAGCTGTATCTTCTCTATGAGAGACGGGCAAGGGATATGAAACGGCAGCCGGGGGAGATATGCTTTCCCGGGGGAGAGCTGGAACAGGATGAGACAACGAAGGAATGCGCGTTGCGGGAGACCTGGGAGGAAATCGGCATACCGCAGGAGAGCATAAGAGTGGTTAGCCAGTTGGACACCATATATACTTACAGCAATTTTGCCATGTACTGTTATCTGGGGATCGTGGACGCGAAGGCGCTGGATCATATGGTGCTGAATCCCGGGGAGGTGGAAGAGGCATTCCTGGTGGAGCTGGACTGGCTGCTGACGCATGAACCGGAGATATATTGGACCGACGTGATACCGGAGCCTCCGGAAGGATTTCCGTACGAAAAGGTCACGGGAGGGATGCCATACAGCTGGAGGAAGGGAAAGGCACCTGTTCCCGTATACGAGGAATATGACGGGAATGTCATATGGGGACTGACAGCCAGGATAACGAAGCGGTTTACAGATGTCATAAAAGGTGTGCAGGAGGACTGATATGTTTAAGATAGGGTTGTGCCAGATGAAGGGCTCCTTCGACAAGAGAAAGAGCATGGAGATCGCCGGACGATTCGTGAGGGAAGCTGCCGGTAAGGGCGCTGATGTGATATCCTTGCCGGAAATGTGGAATTGCCCATACTCCAACGATTACTTCAGAGAGTACGCGGAGCCGGATGATGGAGAGACAGTCAGCTTCCTGTCAGAGCTGGCGGCAGAGCTGGGGATCTATCTGGTTGGAGGATCCATACCGGAACTGGACAAAGGGAATGTTTACAATACGTCCTTTTCTTTCGACAGGAAGGGAAATCTGATAGGAAAACACAGGAAGGTCCATCTCTTCGATATCGATGTGGAGGGTGGCATCCGATTCATGGAATCGGATACTCTGACAGCGGGAGAGGATATGACGGTGATAGACACTGAGTATTGCAAGATAGGAGTGGCTATATGCTATGATGTGAGGTTTCCGGAGTGGTTCCGGAAGATGGCGTTGGCGGGAGCACAGCTCATAATATTGCCGGCGGCTTTCAACATGACTACAGGCCCTGCTCACTGGGATATAACCATGAGAGCAAGGGCGCTGGACAACCAGGTCTATTTCGCTGCCAATTCACCTGCCAGGGATGAGAAAGGGCCGTATCAGGCCTATGGCGGTTCTTGTGTAGTAGACCCATGGGGCCAGTTCATTGCCCACGCAGACGAGAAAGAATGCGTCGTATGTGGCGATATAGATCTGGAGCGTGTCGAGGCTGTGAGACGACAGTTGCCGCTGCTGGCACACAGAAGAGAAGAACTGTATTAGGAGGAGATCATGAAAAAGATTATCGCGTTACTGATGTCGCTGCTTATGGTAGGCGTCATGGCAGGCTGCGGCTCACCTGAGGCCGAACAGCCGGAGGAGAAGATAGATTATGAGATAGCCCTGGTGACGGATTCGGGTATGATAATGGATGGCGGTTACAGTCAGGTGGCGTGGACCACTATAAGCGACTTTGGTTCACGGGAAGGGATCTCCCACAAATACTATAAGGCGGCTGAAGCTTCGGAGACAGCATATATGGAAGCCATAAGCAATGCTGTCGATAAAGGCGCCAAGGTCATCATTGCCGACGGGTATTCTTTTGAGGACGTAGTGTACAACGCGCAAAAGGAATATCCCGATGTCAATTTCATATTGATAGACGCAGAACCTGTGGACGGGGAATCCGGGGAGACCAGGACCGGTGATAATACCGCTGTAGTGAGCTTCGCGTCAGAACAGGCAGGATATTTGGCAGGATACAGCGCGGTGAAGGATGGGAACAGGCAGTTAGGATTTATGGGTGATTCCAAGACCCCATCTCAGATGGATTATTGCTACGGTTTCATGCAGGGAGCTGATGATGCCGCTGCGGAGGACGGCGTTAGTGTAAATGTTAGATATCACTACGGCACCGACGATGAGGACAGGACCGCGTTGGTGGATATGGCCGCCGGCTGGTATGAGAGCGGAGTCCAGGTGGTATTCGCCTGCGGCAGCGAAGTGGAACAGCCTGTTATAGAAGCGGCGGAGCTAAGCGACGGCAGGAAGGTGATCGCCGCGGAGACAGATAAATCTCAGATGTCGGATACTGTTATGACGTCAGCTGTAAAGGATATATCCGGTGTTTTGGAGAATCTTTTGGAAAGATACAACGATGATGAATTCCCGGGTGGTACCGTGGAATATTACGATGCGGAAAACGAGGGGATATGGCTGGAGATGGAAAACGCCAGGTTCGCCAGGTTCACGGATGAACAGTACGAGACGGTCCTCGGCAGACTTGTCGATGGAAGTGTGACTGTCAGCAAATATGACAGTGGAGATATAGCGTCGCTGGGACTTACCAGGGTAACGGTCTCTGAGCAGTAGCAGCAGAAAAGATGGAAAAGACAAAAGAAAATAAAGTATGAAAATAAGGAGCTGTCAGAGCGGGACTGCGATCTGCCTTTTCAGGCAGGCATCCCAAGAATGACAGCTCCTTTTTATTGTTTCGATTTATTGTTTCTATTTTCCGGAACGACTGTTTTTTGAGGACAGCGACGAGGTCCTGTCTTTTATGGCCACGTATTCACGCGGTGCCTGAGCGGATTTGTAAGCAGGCCGCATCAGTTTTCCTCCGGCTACCAGCTCTTCGATCCTGTGGGCACACCAGCCTGACAGTCTGGCAGTGGCGAAAAGCGGTGTCGCTATGGTGGTAGGGATATCCAGAGTGTCGTATACGAATCCGGAATAAAGATCCACATTAGCAGGCATAGGCTTCTCCACTCCGTTGACTTCAGCGTAAAGCTGCGGCGTACGCCGCTCTATGTAGTCACACAGCAGGAAGTCATCGATACGGTTTTTGCTTTCGGCCAGTTTTTTGGACATGGATTTCAGCAGTTTAGCTCTCGGATCCGAAAGCGTGTATATAGCGTGCCCCATTCCATAGATAAGACCTTTTTTATCGTAAGCTTCCTTTTTGAGCATCTTTACCAGGTAATCGTCCAGCTTACCTCTGTTGTTGAAATCAGGTACGTGGGCCTTTATATCGGCAATCATGTTTATTACCGCGATATTGGCCCCGCCGTGTCTCGGCCCTTTAAGGGAACCGATGGCTGCCGATATGGCCGAATAGGTGTCCGTTCCCGTAGATGAGACCAGGTGAGTAGTAAAGGACGAGTTGTTTCCTCCCCCGTGCTCTGCGTGGAGTATCATGGACAGATCCAGAAGCTTGGCTTCGATATCCATGAAATCACCCATAGGACGTATCATCCTGAGGATATTTTCCGATGTGGAAAGTTCCGGGATAGGGTTATGCAGATGAAGGCTCATGTTGTCGTAGAATGATGCCTTGGCCTGATAAGCGTAGGCTATGAGAGCCGGGAAATGTCCTATGAGGTCGATGGACTGGCGGAGTACGTTGGAAATGGACGTATCGTCAGGGTTATCGTCATAACAGTAGAGAGCGAGTACACTTCTTGCCAGCTTATTCATGATGTTGTTGGATGGAGCCGTCAGGATCATGTCGCGGGCGAAGCCATTGGGAAGCTCCCTCTTGGCGCCCAACATCTTCTTGAAGGATTCCAGCTCCGACTTGCTGGGCAGTGTTCCGAAGATCAGCAAGAAAGTGATTTCTTCGAAACCAAATCTGTCTTCGGCGATGCAGTTCTTTACGATGTCTTCGATATCGTAGCCACGGTAATACAGCTTGCCCTCAATAGGGATCTTATTGCCGGAGGCGTCTACGTCGTAACCTCGGACGTCACCGATCTTAGTGAGTCCTACTACGACTCCGGTACCGTTAGAGTTTCTCAATCCACGTTTGACGTTGTTCTTTATATAAAGATCGGGTTCTATATAATCGCTCTTTTCAACAGTTTTGGCGCTTTCCTCGAGGAATTCATGTATGAGGGAGGATTTGACCGTGTTTTTGATCTCCTCCTTGACTACATTTTTTACGGCCTTTTTTATGTCGCGTTTTTTGTTCTTTTTTCTGTTAAACATCAAAGACCTCCTTTTAATTATAGAATCACAGATAATAGTATACCATACAGGAGGTGTAAAGTAAAACAGATTAATTTATCCGCAAAGAAGCGTCGATATTTACCGCAAATTAATACATGACAAGTGTACGTGCGGAAAAATATCAGAATGGGTCTATGACACCTGTCACGAGCAGTATGACGGACAGCACGGCCAGGCATACGAGGAAGATGGCGATATTCCTCTCATAAGGCCGGAATGTATACAGACCCTTTTCCTTGCGTCCTTTGATATAGACGAAGATCCCCGGAGCGTAGAGGATGCTGGTGATCAGGAATTGGATAAGGCCGGCCGATACGATCATCCATATGCCATAAAGGCTCCCGGAGATGGCGAAAATACGCGCTGCCGTGAGCTGATACCCGTCGGTAAACCATGTCGCGTCTTTTCCGCAGCATAACTTCACGTAGTACAATGCGCTGAGAAGATATGGGAGCATTATCATCGACGAGCCTATGGTGTAAAAGGCCAGATATGATGATTCGTTGAGCAGTACGATAAGGAGGAAGAATTGTATAAGCAGGTTAGTCATGATGAGGGCTGCGGCAGGAGAACCATTCCTGTTGCTCCTGGCGAAGGCCTTGGTGAAGACACCTTGCCTGGCTGCTTCATAAGGGCATTCGGCTGCTATTATGGTCCATCCAAGCAGAGCGCCGGCGATGGATACGATGACGCCGATGTTGACAAGTGTGGCTCCCCAGGGGCCTACGGCTATCTCCAATATCTGAGCCATCTGAGGATGCTCCAGCTGTGCCAGCTCTTCCGTTGTCAGTACGCCCATGCTGAGGATGGCGACGATGACGTAGAGGGCAAGAAGTCCCAGAAATCCGGTGATGGAAGCCTTCCCCACATCGCTGGAATCTCTGGCTCGGGCTGAGAGGACAACGGCGCCTTCTACTCCGATGAACGCCCACACTGTGGAAGAGGTAGTGACCATTATCTGAGAAGTCAGAGGCATAGTGCCGTCTCCCCAGAAATTGTCCATGAAGATGTCGATGCTGAATTTTGAAGCAAGAGGGATGGCTGCTATAAATACGAAGATAGGGACCAGCTTGCATACCGTCGCGATGATGGTGATAAAGGTGGCCTGGCCTACTCCTTTCAGGACAAGGAACACCAGCAGCCATACCAGCAGTGATCCGCATAAGATGGAAACGGTATTGTTCCCGTGCTGAAACACGGGAAAGAAGTATCCCAGGGCTCCGAATAACAGCGTTATATATGATACATTGGAGATCAACGCACTCATCCAGTATCCCCATGCCGAGTTGAAGCCTACGAATTCACCGAATCCTTCTTTTGCGTAGCTGTATATACCGTTGGTCAGTTCAGGCTTTACCCTGTTGAGTCCGAAGAAAGACATCATCAGAGTGTACATGCCTATGCCGCATATTCCCCAGCCTATGAGGACACTGCCTGTATGGGCTCCGTTGGCGGCCATATCTCCAGCTATAGTGAAGATACCGGCTCCGATAGTGGAGCCGATTATCATTGCTGTCAGTCCGGCAAAGCCCAGGGATGCGGAATTTGTTTTTCCATTTGCTTCATTTTGATTTCTTAACATAAGAAAACTCCTTAATATCTGTCTATAATAAGGAGTATTTCCCAAAAGAGAGAAAAAATTTATCTCAGAAGAGTAAAAGTGTTTTTCTCATATGATATGAGGCCATCCTTTTCCATGTTGGTCAGTTCCCGGGTGAGGGCGCTTCTGTCAGCATTGAGATAATTGGCCAGTTCGCTGCGTCCCATAGGGATGGTGAACCGGGATTTCCCGTGGTTTTGCTGAGACTGGAGCGACAGATAGGAGAGGAGCTTCTTTCTGAGTGTCTTCTGCGATACTATTTCCAGTTTTTCCATAAGCTGTTTGTTTTTGTCCGCGATGAGGGACACCATGTTTTCTATGATACGGTGGTGAAAGACACATGACATGTTGCAGGTGTGCATGATCCTGTGAAAAGGTATCGACAGAACTCTGGTGTTCCTGGCTGAGTAGAATGAAACGGAAGAGACAGGGTCGTTCGAGCCGGCAAAGGTTTCGCCAAAGAGCTGGTTCTCACCGAAAACAGATAAGATCGTCTCGTTTCCCCATACATCGTGCTTTATCATGTGTACGGTCCCGGAGAGGACTACGTGTATCCACTTGATCTCCTCCGATTCCAGAGAAATGAATTCCCCTTTGGAGAAAGTCTTCTCCTGACAGCCGAGGCATGTCATCATGCCTCCCAGATCCTTCTCTTTTATGCCCTGGAACAAATCGAGTTTTTTGACCCTTTCCACATCGTAACTCATCTTACCACCTCTGAGAAATTATACAATGATTTCAGCTGTGTTGCAATGGCAACATAAATGCAGATACCATGGTGGTACAGTAAAAATATGATGCGAATCGAAGAGGAGGTACCATTATGAACAGAGAAATGTATAAGAAGGAGCGACAGATGAGTTCCGAAGCTACGGCGGCGATATTTTCGAAAGGCAACCACGGAACGCTGGCCGTAAACGGCGATGACGGATATCCATATGCAGTGCCGGTCAACTATGTATATGATGGAGGAAAGATATACATACATTCCGCCAAGTATGGATACAAGATAGACGCGGTGAAGCGGGACGACAAGGTGTGTTTTTCAGCCATATTGAATTCAAAGGTGCAGCAGGACAAATTCACGGCGGCCTTCCAGAGCGTTATCGCTTTCGGCAAGATATCTTTCGTGGAGGACGAAGCAGAGAAAAAAAGGATACTGGAACAGTTCATATACAAGATGTCACCGGAATTTGTCGAGGGCGGAATGAAGTTCGTCAACGCAGCCATCGGCAAGACGGCTCTCCTGTGCATAGACGTAGAGGAGATTAAAGGAAAGGAAAACATGGCTGCGACTTTTGACATTTAATAGCCGTGCTGGGCTTTTACATGTGGAAATGACTCGCTGTTGCCGGATTCTTTCCTGTCTTATGAAATCCGGCAGCCCTGACACGGTTTCTTGCCGCATTTTCGATTTATTTTAATTATTCGGCAAGCTCGACGCGGCCTTTTGCCGCGTTTTCTCCAGTGAAATATGATCCGGCACACCGTTTGCCGGATTTTTTGTTGTGGGTGATTATCCGGCAAGCAGTGCGGTGATCTCTGGGAAATCGGATCTGTATATGCAGGAAAATGAGATTTTTCCTGTTTTGACTGCCAGATTTTCTATTTATGGTGAAAATCCGGCGCGAGGTTGCGTTTGAGCTGCCGAAGATCGCTTTTCTTTGGATTATCCGGCAGAGGTGCGTGTAAAGTACAGGTGAGCCGGTCTTCAGTCGCTGTCGAAGGCAGCCACGGGACAACAACAGGGCGATGATAACAGCCCGTGAAACGAGGAAGACAGCCTTGGGAAGTGGGAGTGGCGACTAATTTTTGTCGAAATTTGTCGAATAAAAAGACTTTTACCTGGGAGGTGGTTATAGTATAATTTTGTTAGAAAAAAATGTAAATAAAGTAAAATTATTCAAGAAAGGGGAACGGAAATGCAGAGAATAAAAAGGGGAAGGGCATTGATCGCGCTCATGCTGCTGATGATTCTGGCGGTGACAGGGACATCGACTCCTGTCGACGTCACAGCGGCACAGCATACTGTGACGCATTATGGCCTGGCAGGAGATGGGAATAATGTAGCAGGGATATACAGGATCGGAGGTAAGCCGGCTTTCTGTTGTGACCACCTGAAGGATTCACTGCCTACAGGAACAAAAGTGACCATGTCGATAGGGCGTGATGCTGATGTTGCCAAAGTACTTTATTATGGGTATGGAGGTCCCGAAGAGTGGAGCGGATTTCCTGATGATGATGAGGCTGTACTGGCCACATCTCTAGCTTTGGATCATTATTTCAATGGTGGGACGTGGGACAGCAGTCCTGTGTATACGTCATTTATGAAATTTTTATCTTCTAAAGGCTCTGAAGATTCGGGGACATCGTACATACTCTACACCTCCGACAAGTCGTCTTATCAGAGGCTGGCATCGGTAAATCCGCCTGTAAAGGTGAACGTAACGGTAACGAAGGAAAGTGCAGATAGAACTTTCACGGAAAATAACAGCTGTTATTCATTGCAGGGCGCTCAATATGGAGTGTACAGCGGGAGCAAGCTTCTCATGACCATCGTTACAGGAGCTGACGGCAAAGCTTCAGGGACTGTTACAGTGAGTCCCGAGGAGGCCGGGAAACTTACGGTGAAGGAAATCAAGCCATCAAAGGGTTACGCTAAGGACGACGAAGTCTATTCGGTCGACGGTTCATCGGGCAGCGTATCGGTGATATCCCAGGAGCCACCTGCGGCCAATCCGGTGGAAATGCTGCTGTACAAGTATGACGGCGAGACAGAAGGAAAAGATGATAAGTATTTCCCTCAGAAAGGGGCCTCTCTGGAGGGCGCGGTTTTCAAAGTGGATTTCTATGATATGGACAAGTCACAGATGCCGGCCGATGGAGATTACAGCGGGAAGCGGCCGTTGAGAACATGGTATTTTGTTTCTGACCCACAGGGTAAGATAAAGTGGGATGAGGCGTATTTCGCTGAAGGATATGAGCAATCGGCTCTTTACTCAGATCCCAATGGAGGCGGGGGAACGGCTTTGCCTCTGGGCGTGGTCACTGTCAGGGAGATAAAAGCTCCGGAAGGGTACCTGCTCAATGAGATGGTCTACGCCTGTGCCATAACTCAGGATGGTGAAAAGGCAGTATGTGATGCATATCAGATACAACGTGTACCCGATGAGATAAAGCGGGGAGACCTGGAGCTAGTGAAGATAGCTGACGGCTCTGCCCGGAGAATGGCGGGGATACCGTTTATGATAACATCTATGCAGGAAAATGGTAAGGATGTGAATGATGGGGAAAGCCATATCATAGTGACTGATGAAAACGGGTACTTTTCTACGGCTGCTTCCTTCAACAGCCATTCCGGCGACACCAATGCCAATGATGCGGCGTGGGATGGGAAGAGGATAGATGAATCGAAGCTGGATGCCACGGCCGGGATATGGTTTGGAGAAAAGGATGATGCCGGCAACGACAGAGGTGCTCTCCCTTACGGGAAATACAGGATAGACGAGTTGGCATGCAGCCATAACGAAGGGTATAAGCTGTTAAAAGGGATAGAGATATATGTTACGAGAGATGGTCATGTGATAGAGCTGGGAACGCTGACCAATGATGAGATAAACCTGGAAACTGAGCTGTGGGACAGTGCGATGGATCAGAAAGGGAGTACGCTGGCGCGGAAAGACATAACGCTGACCGACAGAGTAACATATAGCGGTCTGGAGATAGGCGCAGAATATACCCTCAAAGGAGTGCTGATGGATAAGGAGTCAAAGAAGCCTCTTGTGATAGACGGCAATCAGATACGCGGCGAAAAGGTATTTACGGCGGCAGGCACCGATGGAAACGTTGATGTGGAGTTCACCTTTGACGCTTCACAGCTTCGGGGAAAGGAAATAGTCGCTTTCGAAACTCTGGTGAAAGATGGGGCAGTCATTGCGAAACATGAGGATATAGATGATGAAGCTCAAACTATCGGGTTTCTGAATCCGATAGTGGAAACCACCGCCGCCAACGGCGACGGGAGCGGAAAAACTCTGGCTGCCGGTAAGGGTGCGACGGTGACGGACGAAGTAAATTACAGCGGACTTCTGAGCGGACAGACTTATGACGTGACAGGTGTGTTGATGGACAAGGGGACAGGGAAGCCTCTTATAGTTGACGGAAAAGAAGTGACCGCAGCTGAGACGTTTGCAGCGGACGAAGGAAGCGGCAATGTCCGGATGACTTTTTCATTTGATGCTACAGGATTGGAGGGGCGACAGTTGGTGGTATTTGAAACCATCAAGTGGAATGGAAAAGTCGTCGCGGAGCACAAGGATATAAATGATAAAAATCAGACGGTTTATGTAAATGAACCGGGTGTGTTGATCCCCGGGACGGGCGATGCGGCACGGATGCTGTTGCCGGCGCTTCTGCTGATGACTGCGGCCTGTGCGGCGGCCGTGGCAATCTTCCTGAGGACTGATAGTAATATGGAAGGAAAACGATGAATATAAAAAGAATAAAAAAGGCGTTTCAGGATATTGGAACTGATGGTCCTGAAACGCCATAAGGATTTCAGCGCTTTTGAGCTGGAACGGGAAAGATGTTATCTGGATTCATCTTCTTCATCTCCAAGAGAAATCTTAGCAGTGACTTCCACTTTCCTTTCGTAGCAGGCGAAGCAGTCGGAGACCAGTCTGCTGTCAAGTTTGGGCGTTATCAGACTGACCACAGGAACGATGATCATGCTGCCTATCATGGCGAAAGCACCCGCGTTGATGGATGATTGCAGTATCGAAGGGAAAATTTCACCGGCCACCATGTTGAGTATCATCAGCCCTGTGCCCCATATGTAGCTGCACCAGCAGGCAGCCTTTGTGGTTTTTTTCCAGTAAAGCCCGTAAAGGAGCGGAGCCAGGAAAGAGCCTGCCAGGGCACCCCACGAGATACCCATAAGTTGGGCGATAAAAGTGATATTGCTCCTGTATTGGATGATGGCTATGATGACGGATATGGCGATGAATAGTATTATTAATGCGCGTATTATGAAAACCTGGGTTTTTTCCGTCATGTTTTTGATGAAATTATCTTTGAGAAAGTCCAAGGTGAGTGTCGAACTGGAGGCAATGACCAGAGATGACAGTGTCGACATGGACGCTGACAGTACCAGCAATACGACCAGACCGATAAGGACATCGGGAAGGCCTGATAACATGGCTGGTATGATGGCATCAAAGCCTTCAGTCTCCACATTTACCTGATCTGAGAAGAGTCGTCCGAAGCCTCCGAGGAAATAGCACCCTCCCGCTACAATAAGTGCGAACAGCGTGGATATTATCGTACCCTTGTGTATGGATTTCTCGCTCTCTATGGCGTAAAATTTCTGGACCATCTGAGGAAGTCCCCATGTTCCCAGTGAAGTGAGGATGACAACACTCAACAGGTTGAGCGGGTCTGGTCCAAGAAATGAATTGAAAGCTCCCGGTATCGTTGATGCAGAAGGATCTTCCACCTGGGCGAGACTGCTCAAGGCTTCCATGAAACCTCCTTTGCTGGCCAAAACAGCGGCTATCACGGCCACTATGCCAAAGAGCATTATGATGCCCTGGATGAAATCATTGATGGCGGTGGCCATGTATCCTCCAGCGATCACGTATATCCCTGTCAGAACTGCCATAATGATGATACATATGGTGTAATCGACGTTGAATGCCATTCCGAACAGCCGCGACAGCCCATTGTAGAGCGAGGCGGTATAAGGGATGAGGAAGATGAATATTATTATTGAGGCGCCTATCTTGAGGGCTTTGCTGTCAAACCTGGATCCGAAAAATTCAGGCATGGTAGCGGAATCAAGATGCTGGGTCATTATTCTGGTGCGTCGCCCCAGGACGACCCAGGCCAGCAGGGATCCGATGAAAGCGTTGCCTATTCCTATCCATGTGGATGCGATCCCGTATTTCCATCCGAATTGTCCTGCGTACCCGATGAAGATGACGGCTGAAAAGTAGGAAGTGCCGTAAGCGAAAGCTGTGAGCCACGGACCTACGGAACGGCCGCCGAGAACGAACCCGTTGACGTCGGTGGCATGCTTTCGGCAGTAGATCCCAATGCATATCATGATGGCGAAGAAGATTATTAAAAGCAGTAATTTGATAAACATAGCATTTGTCCTTTCTCTGTTGTGTTTTGAAGGACAGCAGCGACAGGACAGGGAGAATCCCGGGCATCGTCTGTCTTGTCATAAAAAAACTGCCCTCCGAACTATGTTCAGAGGGCAGTTGATACCGCGTTACCACCTCTGTTCACTGCAGCCTCACGACTGCAGCCTCACTGAGTTCACGATGAAACTCGCTCACTGTTACGGGTGAACCCGTTCCGTCCTAATTAGTTCAGAGCTCCGATAGATAGAGATGTCTCTTTCCTGTTCAGAGGACTGCTCTCGGAATGTATTCGGTCAGCGTCGTCCCGCGCCTCTCACCAAACGGCTGCTCTCTGTGGGACTCCTGAAGACTTACTGGTTTCCGGTCCTGGCATTTGTCGATTATTATGTCATGGATTTTTTTTCGTGTCAAGAGAATAATAGGAAGTTTTTAAAATATCATAGAAGAGACGGCAGGAAAATCTTTGCTGAAAATTAATATTCAGAAAAAAAAGAATTTTCAGCTTGTATGCCATGTAAAATAGTGGTAGAATTAATCAACAAGTATATCAAAATATTATGAGGAAAGGAGGGAAAACGGCGGAAATCTGAGGAAGAAAGGGTGCTCTGACGGGAAACGTTTTTGTGCTGACAGAAAAATCCTGCGGGACTTTCTCCCATTGTGATGTGAATGGGCTGTAAAGAGTCGACGGGGCGAAGTCAGCGCTGATGTGGACATGGAAGAGCCACGAAATGTGATGGACTTTTTTATTTTATCAAGACTGTTTTTATGATTTTTTACGGATGACAAATGGCGAGTTGCTTAAAAGCAACTCGGCGGTCATTCAGCAATTATTCTGTTTTTTATCGGGAGGTGAAGTGCAGTTGACAGAAAAACTTAAAAACGAAGTGAAAACATTTAATCCACTTCGGTCGTTGATAATAGTAGTTCTGGTTATCGCGGCTGCCTATTTGGTAGCGTTGACTCTGGTGCCTGCGGAAAACCTGGAAGCAGAGGGCGGGACTCTGGGGTTATGGTCATGTGTACCTGCGGTCTTCCTGGTCGTGTACATTTTTGCAACAAAGCGCGTGTTGGAAGGACTGATATTGGGCTCGGTTGTCGGCCTGATATTCGCGGCGCCATCGGCGAATGTGATAGGTGCATTGAGTACTACTGCAACGGAAGTCATGATGGATGAGGATACCGGATGGCTGATAATCGTCTGCGGACTTATGGGTGCTATAATAAAACTTATTGAAGTAACTGGCGGAGCCCAGGCTTTCGGCGACTGGGCGGCAAGGAAAGCGAAGTCGAGAGAGGCGACGTTGATGTGGACGTATGTCCTCGGGTGTATCATTTTTATAGATGACTATCTCAATTCGATGACGATAGGCTCCTGTATGAAGAAACTGACTGACAAGCGTAAGGTGTCGCGAGAAATGCTCAGTTATGTCACATCTTCGACGGCAGCCCCGCTGTGTGCATTGATCCCGATTTCAACATGGGCGATCTTCGCAGGGCGTATTATGGTAGATAATGGGTATGGAGTTGATGGAAAGGAAATACAGTCATTCATTACCACGATACCATACAGTTTCTATGCATGGGCCGCAGCGTTGCTCGTTCCGCTGGTAATATGGCATATAGTTCCTGTGTTCGGCCCTATGAAGAAGGCTGAAGAAAGAGCGCTGTCAGGCGGACCGCTGGCGCCTCCGGGATCAGAAAAAATCGACTTGAACGCTGGCGAAGTCGAACTGAAAGGAAAACCTAAATTATATAATCTTGCTATTCCTATCATAGGCATGGTATTCTTTACGATCATTTTCGATCTTGATATGCAGTATGGTGTAATCGCCACAATGGCTCTCTGCTTCGTTCTCTTTATAGGACAGAAGCTGCTGACTGCCGAAGAATTTTGGGACTACAGTATAGAGGGGATAAAGAACATGATACTTCCGCTCACCCTTATGGTCCTGGCATATATTTTCGCATCGGTGAACGATACGATAGGCTTTACCCGTTACGTGATCGATATTGCTGTTGCAAGCGCATCGGTACAACTGCTGCCTGTGTTGATCTTCGCACTTCTTGCAGTAACCGAGTTTGTTACGGGAACTAACTGGGGAATGTACATAATCGCGCTGCCGATAGTCATTCCGATTTGCATGGAGACGGGGATACCTGTTGCTCTTGGCTGCGGAGCAGTAATCTCGGCCGGAGTACTGGGAAGCCACTGCTGCTTCTACTCCGATTGTACCGTAATAACATCCTCAGCTACAGGCTGCGACAACTTTGCCCATGCGTGGACTCAGATGCCGCTCGGCTTGCTGGCCGGAGCCGTGGCTGCAATCGGTTATCTGATAACAGGATTTGTTATGATATAGGACAGAAGGTCAAAGTAAAACGACAGTAATCACCTGAAAAATCATTTCCATATCAAATGTGGAATACTCTAAGGACCGCGCGCCGACAGAAATACTCTGCCGGCGCGCGGTTTATGGTTGTCATTCTAAGGCAGCGGACGGTTTGAGCTGGACATCTCATCCCGCCCGCTGTTTTAGTTGTATTGGTAGTTTCGAGGCGATTTTCGTATTTCGAAATAAAAATTTAAAATCACGGCAAAACGAAGAACGTCTGTTTGCGCGCGAGGAGGCGTTATGTTATAATGCTGTTAGGCAGATATGTATTGGATCAAAAGATGAAAAGTACAGGAAGAAAAAGAATGGTATCCGCAGCAGGTGTCTCGGAAGATATGATCGTAAAGCATTTAATGAGTTTTGATAGAGAAATAGCGGATACATTAATGGTTAAATAAAAAATGAAAACAGAGTAAAGAAACCAAAAGACGAGAGGATTGATTTATGGATCGTTTTAAAATAGTATCAGAATATAAGATGATGGGTGATCAGCCTAAGGCCGTGGAAACCCTGGCGAGCGGTATCATGGAGGGTAAGAAGGCTCAGACGCTGATGGGCGTCACCGGTTCAGGAAAAACCTTCACTATGGCCAATATCATCGAACAGGTACAGAAGCCGACTCTGGTCATCAGCCACAACAAGACTCTGGCGGCTCAGCTTCACGGCGAGTTCAAGGAGTTCTTCCCTGATAACGCAGTGGAATATTTTGTCTCCTACTACGATTACTACCAGCCGGAGGCTTACGTGCCGTCGACAGATACCTATATAGAGAAGGACTCGGATATCAACGCGGAGATAGAGAAGCTGAGGCACTCGGCGACGGCGGCACTGTCGGAGCGGCGGGACGTTATCATCGTCGCCAGTGTATCCTGCATCTACGGATTGGGAAGTCCGATAGATTATGAAAATCAGGTCATATCACTGCGGCCAGGTATGGAAAGAGACAGGCAGGAATTGATGAGGAAGCTGGTAGATATCCAGTACACCAGGAACGATATCGCTATGGAAAGAGGCAATTTCAGAGTCAGAGGCGATACGCTGGATGTCTATCCGGCAGGAGCGGAAAACGCTGTCAGAATAGAGCTGTTCGGTGACGAAGTGGAGACAATCAAGGAGATAAACCCTGTGACCGGAGAAATAGTTGGCATCAGAAATCATGTGGCTATCTATCCGGCATCTCATTATGTCACCAGTAAGGAGAACATCGACAGGGCCATCGAAACCATCAGTGAAGAGCTGGATGAACGCATCAAATGGTTCCGCGACAGGGGAAAGCTGATAGAGGCGCAGCGTATCGAACAGCGTACAAGATACGATATGGAAATGCTCAGGGAAGTAGGAACGTGCAAAGGCATAGAAAATTACTCACGTCACATCACAGGACTGCCGCCGGGCTCGAGACCGTATACGCTGATAGATTACATTCCGGACGATTTCCTGATAATAATAGACGAGTCTCATGTGATGCTGCCCCAGCTCAGGGCCATGTACGCGGGAGACCGTTCAAGGAAACAGTCGTTGGTGGATTACGGTTTCAGGCTGCCATCGGCGCTGGACAACAGGCCGCTTAAGTTCGAGGAATTCAACAGTCTTGTGAACCAGATACTATACGTCAGCGCTACTCCGGCGCCGTACGAGAGGGAGCAGAGCGGAGGCATATCGGCGGAGCAGATAATCAGGCCGACAGGCCTTCTCGATCCCGTCATAGAGCTTCATGAGACGGAAGGACAGATGGATCACCTGATAGGGGAAATCAATAAAACTACGGAAAAGGGTGAACGTGTACTCGTTACGACACTTACCAAGAAGATGGCCGAGAGTCTGACGGATTATCTGAAAAATGTCGGGATAAAGGTGCGCTACCTCCATTCGGAGATAGATACGCTGGAACGTATGGAAATACTGAGAGATCTGAGACTTGGTATCTTTGACGTTTTGGTAGGGATAAATTTGCTGAGGGAAGGGCTGGATATCCCGGAAGTGTCTCTGGTTGCTATTTTAGATGCCGATAAAGAAGGCTTTCTCAGAACGGAAACATCGCTGATACAAACAATAGGAAGGGCTGCTCGAAATGTTGACAGTCGGGTTATAATGTATTGTGATGGAGTGAGTCCTGCCATGAGAGCGGCCATAGACGAGACGGAGCGAAGGCGCAGGATACAGGATCAGTACAACAAAGAAAACGGCATCACTCCTCAGAGTGTAAAGAAGGCGGTCAGAAGCGTCATAGAAGCTACTCATGTGGCGGAAGAGGACATGATATATGAAGGAAAGAGCCCGCTGGAGCTTACGAAAAAAGAGCTGAAGGACTACGTCGCCAAACTGGAAAAGGAGATGAAGCAGGCCGCTGCGGATCTGCAGTTCGAACGGGCGGCCCAGCTGAGGGATATGGTGTTCGAGTATAAGGCTCATATGTAGTGCCGGTATGGCTGATGAAAAAGGTCTTCGACATTATGGCAGTGGACATTTTAGAAGCATATAGAGAGGGAGCATAGTACAGAGTATGGCAAAAGACATCGTTATAAAGGGAGCGAGAGAAAACAATCTGAAGGGAATAGATGTGACGATACCCAGAGACAAACTGGTGGTGCTGACAGGGCTGTCGGGTTCAGGGAAGTCGTCGCTGGCCTTCGATACCATATATGCGGAGGGACAGCGGAAATACATGGAAAGTCTGTCCTCCTACGCCAGACAATTTCTGGGACAGATGGAAAAACCTAACGTCGAATATATAGAAGGCCTTTCTCCGGCCATTTCCATAGACCAGAAGACTACCAACAAGAATCCGCGATCCACCGTGGGAACAGTGACGGAGATATATGACTATCTGAGACTCATGTATGCCAGGATAGGTATACCTCACTGTCCTGTCTGTGGTCGTGAGATTTCAAGTCAGACTATAGATCAGATAACCGAATTGTTGATGATGGAAGGAGAAGGGACGAAGCTTACCATTCTGGCTCCTGTGATCAGACAGCGTAAAGGACAGCATGAAAAGATACTGGAGAGGATAAGGAAGGAAGGCTTCACCAGAGTCAGAGTCGATGGGGAGATGAAGATACTGGGAGAGGATGAGATAAAGCTGGAAAAGACCTTCAAGCACACCATTGAGATCGTCGTCGACAGGATAAAGGTCAGGGATGGGATACAGAGCAGGCTGTCGGAGGCCTGCGAGCTGGCCATCAGTCACGGAGAGGGACTGGTACAGGTCATCGTCGATAAAAATGGTGATGTGGAGGAAAAGACTTTCAGCACCAGCCTGGCGTGTCCGGAGCATGGAGTCAGCATAGAAGAGCTGGAGCCCAGGATGTTTTCCTTTAACAATCCTATGGGAGCATGCCCTGAGTGCAATGGTCTGGGATTCATCCAGAGCATCGATCCGGACCTGATAATCCCGGACAAGGACAAGAGTATCAATGAGAAATGCCTCAGCAATGTTTTCGCTACTATGGAGTATACCAGCTATTATTGGCAGGTCATACGGGCATTGGCAGAAAAATATGGCGCTGATATGGATACACCATACAAAGATCTGCCGAAGAAGTTCAAGGAAGTGCTCCTGTATGGAACCGGAGATGAGAAGCTTCAATATGTCTATACTAATCGCAGCGGCGAAAGTCTCAAGAGAAATCATACTTATGAAGGCATCATCAATAACCTGGAACGGAGATACAGGGAGACAGGATCTGAGTGGATCAAGGAAAAGATGGAAAAGTACATGCGCATCACCGAGTGTCCGGCGTGCCATGGGAACAAGCTGAAGCCGGAACTGCTGGCGGTGACTGTGGGAGGAAAAAATATAATGGAATTCTGCGATATGTCGGTAGTTGAGGCCATCAGGTTCGTCGATGAACTGGAGCTTTCCGAGACGCATCGCAGGATCGCCGAAGAGATATTGAAGGAGATTAAAGGCAGACTCACCTTTCTGGCCAATGTGGGGCTGGATTACCTGACACTGTCGAGAGCGGCCGCGACACTTTCAGGCGGCGAGTCTCAGCGTATCAGACTGGCTACCCAGATCGGCTCCGGCCTGGTGGGAGTCCTCTATATCCTGGACGAGCCCAGCATCGGACTTCATCAGAAGGACAACGCCAAGCTGCTGGAGGCTCTGAGAAGATTGACTGATATAGGGAATACACTGATAGTGGTAGAACATGATGAGGATACCATGTATGCCGCTGATCATATCATCGATATAGGTCCGGAAGCCGGCATCAATGGTGGTGAGCTGGTGGCACAGGGAACCGTGGAAGACATAATGAACTGTCCGCAGTCTGTCACCGGACAATATTTGAGCGGCAGAAAAAAGATAGAAGTGCCGCTGACCAGGCGAACGGGGAACGGTAAGTTCCTGGAGATAAAAGGAGCCGCGGAAAATAATCTGAAAGGCATTGACGTGAAGATACCACTGGGAGAAATGGTATGTGTCACCGGAGTGTCGGGATCCGGAAAAAGCAGTCTGATAAATGAGATCCTATATAAAGCCGTCGCGGCGGAAATGTACGGCAGCAAGGACAGGCCGGGAAAGCATAAGAGGATAAATGGTCTGAAAAATATCGATAAGATCATCGATATAAATCAGGCGCCTATAGGCAGGACACCAAGATCCAATCCGGCCACGTATACAGGGGTCTTTACCCATATACGGGATCTGTTCTCACAGTTGCCGGAGGCCAAGCTGAGAGGCTATGGAAAAGGCCGTTTCAGCTTCAATGTGAAAGGCGGGAGGTGCGAAGCCTGCAATGGGGACGGGATCATCAAGATCGAGATGCATTTTCTGCCCGACGTATATGTTCCGTGTGAAGTGTGTAAGGGAAGACGATATAACAGAGAGACCCTGGAGGTCAAATACAAGGGCAAGAGTATATTTGATGTATTGGATATGAACGTGGAGGAGGCCACGGAGTTTTTCCGTAATATCCCTACTATTTCCAGGCAGCTTCAGACGCTGATGGAAGTAGGGCTGGGATATATCAAGCTGGGCCAGCCGAGCACCGAGCTTTCGGGAGGAGAAGCCCAGAGGATAAAGCTGGCCTCGGAGCTTTCCAAGAAGAGCACCGGAAAGACCCTCTACATTCTGGACGAGCCCACCACGGGACTTCATTTCGCTGATGTGGACAAGCTGATATCGGTCCTTGACAAACTGGTAGAGACTGGCAATACTGTCGTAGTGATAGAGCACAATCTGGATGTGATAAAGAGGGCTGATCATATCATAGATCTGGGGCCTGACGGAGGCTTCAGAGGCGGTCAGATCGTCGCTCAGGGGACGCCGGAGGAAGTGGCGCAGGTGGAAGGCTCTTACACAGGGGAGTTTTTACGGAAAATACTGAAACGATCCAAATGATCGCCGGATAAACGGCGAGAGAGCTGATAAAAAGATCACGGGGAGGAAGAAGGGGCATGTACAGACAATTCATAGAGGATAATTACGATAAGATGTCGGAAATCTTGAACTGTCTCAAGATAGGAGTATATATCACCGACGGGGAGGGCAACACTCTGTTGCTCAACGATGAATCGTGCAAAACAGGCGGTCTGACCAGAGAAGAGACGGTCGGCAAGAACATGCGCCAGCTGGAGACGCAGGGCTTTATCGAGGAATCCGTTTCTCTGGAAGTGATGAAGAGCGGCAAGGAAGAAGCGATGATCCAGAATCTGGGGGATGGCGATAAAGTCTACGTTACAGGGGTGCCTCTTTTCGAAAAAGACGATATAGACATAATCATAAACACAGAGAGAAACATAACAGAGACCCTTACCCTCAAGAAGCTGCTGGAGAAGAACAGCAAGGTGACAGCCAAGATAAGGGAGGAAATCGAATATCTGAGAAAGCAGAGCAGCACGGCTCTAGGCAATATGGTGGCGGAAGACGAGGAAACTAAGCGGCTGGCGGAAAAAGCGGCACGCGTTGCCAAACTTGATACGACGGTACTGCTGACAGGAGAGTCGGGGACAGGGAAGGAAGTATTCGCCAATTTCATATACAGCAACAGCGGCAGAGTGGGAAGGCCCTTTATCAAGGTCAACTGCGCCGCCATACCGGAGAATCTGATGGAATCGGAGTTGTTCGGCTATGTGGGCGGTGCCTTTTCGGGAGCCGATAAAAACGGTAAGATGGGGCTCTTCGAGATAGCGAATCACGGGACGCTGTTTCTGGACGAGGTGGGGGAGATCCCGATACATCTTCAGTCCAAGCTTCTGAGGGCTATACAGGAGAAGGAGATAATGCGGGTTGGAGGTACGAAGACTATACCGGTGAATATCAGGTTTATCGCCGCTACCAACCGCGACTTGAAGGAATCGGTGGCCAGAGGCGATTTCAGAGAGGATTTGTATTACAGGCTCAACGTGATGCCTATAGAGCTGCTGCCGTTAAAAGGCCGGAAAAAGGATATCAAAGTGCTGGCAGCCCATTTTGTCAGCAAATACAATAAATCATACAAGATGGATAAAAAGATATCCAACGAAGCTATGAGTGTATTGCAGGAATTCGATTGGCCGGGAAACATCAGGGAGCTGGAGAACGTCATAGAGAGGATAATGATAAGCTTTGATGACAATATCATCACCAAGGCTCAGGTGGAAAGGGCCATGGGAGTGATGACAGAGTCGGTGGGAATGGATCTGTCCAATCTGGAAGGGAAGACCATGACGGAGCTCATGGACGAGTATGAAAAGTATATCCTGGAGTCTATGCTGGCTAAATATAAGAGAGCCAGCGAGGTGGGGCGTGCGTTAGGGATGAACAAATCCACCTTATCTAGGAGAATGAAAAAGTATGGATTGGAACGTTGAGTTTCACAAATGAAACCATTTAATTTCATTTGTGAAACAAAAAAGTTGAAAAAACACCGCTAAAGAGTGATTTTGTTTCAAAAACGAAACAAAATCACTCTTCTTTTGATTTTAACAAAAGAAAAATGAGGAAAAATAAAAAGGGTTCAAAATCATGAAGTCCGAAAAATATTGAAAATTCAATGAAGATGAAAAAGTTTTTCTTCTTGGCACGGCTTTTGCGATATATATTGACATCGCGATATAAAGAATAAGCCCGGGTCAGAAAAGAAGGAGGACTTATATTATGAAAGTATTGATCGTAGGTGCAGGCGGTCAGGGTGGAGCGTGCGCGTCCATTCTGGCTAGACAGGATGCTATCGAAGAGATCAGACTCGTAGACCTGAAGGAAGAGACCGCTAAAGCTGTCGCTGATCATATCGGAGTCGACAAGGTCAAGACGGGAGCTGTCAATGCTACTGACCCTGATGATGTAGCCAGAGCAGCGGAAGGCGTAGATGTGGTCGTCGATATGGTAATGCCTTGGATGGCTACATATGTTATGAAGGGAGCGTTAAAGGCAAAGGCCAACTATATCAATACTGCCTTCGACGATCCGTTCTGGGACGAGTTCCTCGAAGGGAAATCGGTGGACGAGCTGACGCTGTGCAAGGAATTCAAGGAAGCAGGACTTACGGCACTGTTCGGATGCGGCTTCGCTCCGGGAATGACTAACGTTTTAGCCAGAAGATTCGCCAATAAGCTGGATACAGTAGACAGTATAAAGATGAGAGTCGGAAAGGCCAATCTCGTTCCGGGAGAAGGACCTTATGACTGGGTGCTTCGTCCGTGGAATCCAGGCTGGTCTCCAAAGCAGGCTCTGGTTGACTGCGCGTCGTCGACTTATGCTCTGGAAGACGGAAAATATGTCAAGTACCCTCCGTTCGGCGGGATGGAGATGTGCGAATTCCCTGATCCTGTAGGAACGCTGCCGGTGACCCACCACTCTCACGAGGAGATATACAGCATGCCTTCTACATTTGAGGGTGTAAAGGATGTTGATTTCAAATATTATCTGATGTACCAGCCGGCGATCTTCTATGCTTCGGGGCTGTGCTCGCAGGAAAAGATAAAGGTAGGGGATGCAGAGGTTGCGCCGATAGATGTTGTAGCAGCCATGGTACCACCTCCACAGAACAATATTTTCGGAGCCACAGATGAAGAACTGGCGGAAGCTGATAAGAAGGCATTCATAGAGCTTATCGTGGAAGTTAGCGGAACGAAGGATGGAAAGAACGTTACTTACAGAGCCAACTGCCCGAAGATGAACGCTCCGGGACCTGAACTGAAGAAGATCTACGGAACAGCTCTCGTATACGTGGCATTGCCGTTGGCCATAGGAACGATGATCCTGGGAGATACGGATCTGAAGAAAGGTATCGTGTTCTCCGACGAACTGGATCCCGATGATTTCCTCAAGAGGATGATGGACACGGGATATCCATACAAGTGGAAGGAAAGCCTCATCGAAGAAGAATAAAAGCGGTTTGTTTATCAGACCGGGAAGGATAGATCAGGTAGCGATATGGTAAAACGATTACAGTCTCGAAAAAAAGAACAAGACTTTCTGCATACTGATATAGTACGCAACAGAGAAGATGCTATCAATGAGAAGGCAAAGCTCATGCACGGCAGCATTTTCGGCAAACCTCTAATAAAATTTGAAATTATTGCTATGAGAGACGTATGGGTGCCATATTGCTATTTGGTTTACCATTTTGAGCTGGGCGGCAGAGGCCCTTTCAAGAAGGGCGGTGTCGTCCGGGATGGAAAAGTTGCCGTCGTGTTCGATCTCAATGAAGTGCATCCTGTCCAGTATGATATATACGAAAACGGAGACATAAAGTTGGTCAACAAAAAATCCAGAGAAGACCGGGAAATAATGAAAGCTAATATATTCGATAAAGATATTCTGGAGCAGACGGAAAAACATATCCAGATGAGGATAATGAAACGTTTTTACGGAAAATCGGGAGATCTCAAGCTTGTGACGAAGCAGTATTTTTTCAGACCGGCGGTCGAAATGGATATCGTCTACAAGAAGAGTGACACCATCAACAAGAGATATGCTTACTTGGATGAATTCGGTATCCAGAGCGAACATATCCTGGGACTGAAATACCGTGTCGAACACAAATCCTGATTTGAAATTACTATTTATGGAGGATTGAGAAATGATAGATTTTTCAAGTATGTGGTCCGGCCTTGACTGGGGTGTGATCATTCTTTACTTTGTTTTTATCATTGCTGTCGGCCTGACCATGAGGAGAAGAGCCAGCAAGAACATGAAGAACTATTTCGTGGCAGCCAGAAGACTGACTATACCGGTTCTGATCGGTGTAGGTTCGGCCAGCTGGATAGACTCATGGTCCATCGTAGGTCTGGCTGAATGCGGAACCACTATGGGTATCTGCATACTGTTTATATACGTTATTCCAAATACTATTCTGAGACTGCCGTTGGCGTTGTGGATAGGACCTCTCGTAAGAGATAAAATGCCTGACTGGGTAATAACCATGCCTGACCTGATGCAGTATATGTACAGCAAGAATACTAAACTGGTTATGGCGCTGGGAATGCTCTGTACCCTCCTCTATGAATCGGCTCTGCTGACAGCGGGCGGACAGGTCATTTCATATGTTACCGGAATAAATATGTGGGTAGCTTTTGTAATATTAGGTATAATAATCGTAATTTATACGTCTCTTTCGGGAATGTTCGGACTGGCCGTTACCGATATGGTTCAGTTCGTCATCATGTCCGTTGCAGCCGGTGTTCTTTGCTTCGGAATGTACATGCATTTTGATGGATTTAGTGCAATATTCCAGCAGGCTCACGATATAAATCCGAATCTGACCTCGCCTTCAGGAGGCTTGGGCGTGATGGAGATACTCTCATGGGCGATAGGAGCTGTGGCTATGTATGCCAACTCACAGTCGTATCAGAGATTCGGTTCATCCAAGTCCGGCGGAGACATAAAGGTTTCATACTCCTGTATCATGCTGTTCAGCATCATATTCAGTACTGCAATGGTAATCGCAGGTATGGCAGCCCTCGTTCAGTATCCTGATGTTGCGGCAGAATCTCCATCTCAGGCGTTCTGGGCCATCGTATTCGAAACACTGCCGATAGGTCTGAGAGGACTGTTTGTAGCGGCATTGCTGTCGGCTGTAATGTCCACCGTAAGTGCCGATTATCTGATTGGCGGAGCTGTAGTGGTACACGATATTTACAGAGGATTCATCAATGAAAAGATGAGCGATAAATCTGAAGTTGTCGCTACGAAGGTCGTAATAGCGATAATAGGTATACTCGTTATATTCTGCACATATTTCTGGGCAGATGGTATCTCGAAAGCTTACTACTATATCGGAGGATTCCAGGTAGCAGCATTCTTCGTACCGCTCATGTTCGGACTCTTCTATCAGAAGAAAACAGCAGCAGCCGGATTCTGGAGCTTGCTCCTTTCGATCGTTATGTACATGGTTTGGCAGTTCGTTCTGCAGATGCCTGCCGGAATCCCTACAAACCTGGCCTGCATTATCTTCAGTATAGTAGTTTATATAGTGGTTGCTAAGGTTACTTATAAGGGTAATAAGCAGCTCGAAGCGTAAGGAGGTCAATGATGGAAAACAGTGTAGAAGCGAGAAAAAGAAAACTTGCCTACTTTTGGGCGATAGTGACCATTATAGCGTGCATTCTCGTAGGTGCAGGGGTGATAATGCATTCCAATGATGTGCTGCCGCTGTTCCTGGCCGTTGGAGGCGTACTTTTCGGCCCTGTATGCGGAGTGATGTACCTTATAGAAATCAAGAATGGCGTACTTAACATAGAAGATGACGAAAATGGGGAGGAATAGGAGAGAAATCCGAAAATGAAAAAGAAAGCCTTCAGATGTAAGAACATTTATACTGCTGTGACGGATCAGCTGATCGACGGTTATGTTATCGTCAGCGATAACAGGATAATATTCGTCGGAAGTGAGAGGGAAGGAAAGAAGTATATTGATTCCGATACGGAGATCATAGATATATACGATAAATTCCTGATGCCGGGTTTCAACGACTTTCATGTGCATCTGGTGAGCGGCGGTCTGTTGGAACAGGACGGCGTTCTCAGGTATATGACGTCAGAAGAGGAAGCAGCCAAATATCTCTGGGATCTCCACAAGGATGACAAAAATAAGCGATTCATCATGGGAGGAGCCTGGGATCCACTTCTGTGGCCGGAACATAAGAATCCGACCAAACGCAGTCTGGATAAATATTTCCCTGACACACCGGTATTTCTCATCAACAAAGAGGGACACGGAGCATGGGTCAACAGCGCGACGCTCAGGCTGTTTGGCATAGATGCGAACACGGAAGATCCGCTTAACGGTTCCTATGGAAGATTTGAAAACGGTGAGCCGGATGGATATCTTCATGAAATGGCAGCTGTCAACGTTCAGTCCAAGATTTTCGAATCAATAAGCAATGAAGAATTTGCTGAGTACAGCAGAACTTTTATCAGGACTGCCAACAGAAATGGTATAACATCGCTGGGAGATGTGGCTGGCGTAGGGCCTGTAAGCTGTGAGGCTTATAAGCTGCTTGAAAATAAAGGTGAGCTTACTGCCAGGATACATTTCTATCCATTCTTCGATGAAGGAGTGGATGCCATAAGAGAAAAAATGCAGAAGTACAACAGCTTAAGGCTGAGATGCAATGGCGTCAAGACTTTCATCGATGGAACGCCTCAGGGGTACTCAGGATATATGCTGGAAGATTATTCCGATAGACCTGGGGAACGAAGCCAGCCGATGATAGAACCGGAGCAGTTTATCCAGCAGGTGTGCGATTTCCATAAGGCGGGCATACAGACGAGAGTACATGCCTGTGGGGATGCGGGAGCCAGACTGTGCCTCGATGCAGTAGAAGAGGCTTACAGGAGGCATGGAAGGACTGATCTGAGACACTGCGTAGAGCATCTTGAATCGGTCGATCCTGCCGATATACCGCGTTTTGGTCAGCTTGATGTTATAGCGTCGGTGCAGCCTGAGCATATGCCAAAGTATGATTTTTACCAGCATCCTTTCCATAAGATCCTGGGCGAAGAGCGTATGAACTATTCGTGGCCATTCGGATCTGTGCAGAGAGGTGGCGGAGTCCTGGCATTCGGTACGGACTGCCCGGTAGTGGATGTATCGCCATTCAGAGGAATATTCAGGGCTGTAACGAGAGTTACCAATGAAGGTGAACCTGAAGGCGGATGGAACCCAAAGGAGAAGCTCAGCATACATGATGCTCTCAGGGCGTATACGCTGGGAGGAGCTTACGCATCCTTCAGAGACCATGATATGGGGACTATAGGTGTCGGGAAGCTGGCCGATATGGTCGTGACCGAACACAATCTGTTCGAATGCGCGACCGACAGGCAGGCCATGTTCGACATGAAAGTCATCATGACAGTAATGGACGGGGAAATCGTTTACAGTTTGTAGAGCTTTAAAATAGAGATTTTTATACTGGATATAAAGTTTCTCCTGATTTCCCGTATAATGATTCGCTGATTATCTTCGCCAAATCGACTTGAAAGTCGTTGATTTTATACGTATTTCAGGGTATGTGGTCTGAAAGTGTATAAAATAAAGGAAAAAACTGTTAAAATGATGGAGACGACTTATACGGGAAATACAGAAAAGGATTTCGAAAAGTATAAAAGAAATGGAAACTGCTGGAAAAGGCGATAAGAAAGACAAATAAAAAGAAGCTGGCATATCGACGAAAGTGATAACGTTGATATGCCAGCTTTTGTCGATAAACGCTATGTATTATGTTCAGCAAAATCATGAGATAAAATGTTAATTACGTTGTATGTGTTACCGTGCTGTTTAGATATTCTTCAATAGCTTTACAAAACAGCTCAGCGTTATCGATCTGCTCTTTTGTTTCTTCTTTTGAGGCAAGAAAGAAGTCGTCGTAGTCACTGGCATTCCTGATTTCGCTCGCCGATATGATGATATCAGAATACGCTTTTTCAAATATTCCGGTTTTTATATATTCTCTTTGGAAGTACTGGATGACTCCGGAATGCTTTTTAAAATCCACTTCCTCCAAGGCTAGCACAGCTCTCATAGCATGAAATATTGCGTAATAAGCCCTGTTATTGCTGCTTTTATAGCTACCGGATTTATAAAGTTGTTTTGCGTCGTCAATCAATTCCTTAGCCCGTTCCATTCTATAAATCGCAAGGGCGCAACGCTTATCATTAAGCAACGACTCTCACCCCTTCGCGATCAATGTTCTTATAATATGGGAGAACACTCTTATACTCTTCAAAATCAGAAAGAGAGATATAGTTGATACTGATAAGCGTATCGTAATCAAGGCTCATTTCACTTATTACTGAAACAATATCCTTTTGATACTTCTTTAATTCAGCCCTGTCAATATTCACAATGACTGCAATATCAATATCAGATTCCTCATCAAAATCACCTCTGGCAAATGAACCGTATAAAATCATTTCAACTAAATCTGCACCGATAATTTGGTCAAGATGAGAACGCAGTATTGACAGTATTTCAGTTAACATATTTGCAGGCATAGTCATATCTCCTTTCATCTCTATTATATGTTTCAAATAGGATAATAACAAGCAAAAAGATTAATTATCACTTTAAATCAAAACCGCTTGCATTGGGAGGCGGTTTTAGCAAGCTTCCTTCGTGCAAGCGGTAATTTCATTATCAAATTCTCAGCTATTCTATCATTCATCGATAGCCAATTCAGGTGGTTCCTCCTTGAGCCCTTTGGTCAGTATCAGCATGTAGATGATGCCTATTATTACCCAGGCGCAGCCCAGAATGAGAGCTATTCTATCCAGGTGAACCAGCAGGTACAAACAGAAGATAGTTCCCAGTATAGGGAAGATAAGATACATGAAGACGCCTTTGGCGGAGTGCTTCCTGTTTCTTATGAAATAGTGGGAAATAACCGCAATGTTGACGAAGCAAAAGCCAACGAGTCCTCCGAAATTGATATACGCAGTAGCTGAAGTAACATCGAGGAATACAGCGAACAGCGCTACTATACCTATAAGGATTATGGCATTGGTAGGAGTTTTAGTCTTTCCCAGCCTGCCGAAGAGTTTCTTAGGAAGTACGCCGTCTCTTCCCATAGCGTACAGCAGACGAGCGCCACTGGCCTGAGCTGACAGACCTGCTGCGAACTGGCCCGCGATAGTACCGATAAGGAAGATGCCTCCGAAAATGGATGGCGCTACCTGACGAGCAATATCGTAAGCGGCGTTATCCGGATTAGGATAGTCGAATGCCGGGTGAACCAGGTGAGTGAAGTACGTTACGATGAGGAATATAGCACCGCAAACGAGAAGAGTCAGTATTATCGATCTTGGGATGTTCTTTTCCGGATCGATAGTATCTTCGGTAAATGTAGTCAGTGCATCGAAGCCCAGGAAACAGTAGCAGGCTGCCGCAGCACCGGCCACCATATAGCTGAAGTCGATGTCAGGGTTGTAGAAAGGCGAGAATGAAGCCAGCGTTCCTTCTCCCATTCCCTCTGTAATGGCTTTGATGGTGAATATCAGGAACGCGATGATGATGATGACCTGGATGGAAACCATCACGAAGTTGATCTTGCTCCCTACTTCGACGCCGACGATGTTGATGAGAGTCGTGATGACGATGAAGCCGATCAGCCATACCCATTCAGGGACTGCAGGAACAGCGGCACTGAAATAGGACGCTCCGATGAGCCAGATGGCCATTGGGAAAAATACATATCCCAGCAGTACGATCCATCCCGCAAGAACTCCCAGCTTGGAATTTATTGCTTTTCTCGTATAAGTGTAGGCCGAGCCCGCGGCAGGATAAGCCTTGGCCATGTGGCCATAGCTGAGAGCTGTGAATAACATGGCAATTATGGTCAGACAGATGGAGCCCGATTCCACACCGTGAGATGATGTGGCGATAACGCCGTATATGGTATAGGCGATCATCGGGGTAAGGAAGGCTACACCGAAGATGACCAGATGGTGCAGCTTCATGGTACGTTTTAACGAATCATTTTGCATTTTAATATCCCCTCTCTTGATAAATATTTTGATGACAATTTATAAAAATTTCTTATAAATATCAGGTCTGTAGTCCGGTTCGCCGGTTATCTCCTTATCGACGAAGAGACGTCTTTCCGCCAGCGAAAGGTCGATGGTCTCCATAGCGATACCTTCCTGTACATTATCTTTGTTGCCGGCGTAGTAGTGAAGGTTCGTTTCATAGAACGCGTTGATTTTCGGCCCTATGACACAGCTGCCTCCGCCAAAGTAGTTGACTATATCTGTTCCGCACAGGTTGGCGCTGGCCACGTAAATAGTGTTGCAGAGTACGCCGTACTCCAGCGTTGGAGCGTAGTAATCGATAAATGCCTGACGGCTGCCTTCCTTCGGAATTTCCTCCACAACGGCGGTAGGATTCAGATAAAGTCGGCTGCCCTGGCCACAGTAATATCTCTGCAATTCAGGGAACTGATATGTGTCGAAGCAGATGCCGATGGAAACAGGACCCCATGGAGTATCGAACATGAATGGCTTGTCTCCCTTGGCGCACCAGATGCTCTCAGTCTCGAAAGGATGCATTTTCTGATAAGCGCCTATGACTCCGTCAGGACCGATGGCTACTGCTGAATTGTAAAGTGTTGCGTCAGCAGTGTCTTCCAGTTTTTCAGCCATGCCGAATACTACATAAATACCGTACTTCTTCGTTACCTCGGCGATAGCCTGGCATGACGGTCCGTTGATTGTTTCTGCTGTTTCGATCTTTTCTTTCTGAGTTACGTTTTCGTCCACGTAATAGTCATATCCGTAGAGACACATCTCAGGGAATAAGACCAGATCAGCGCCGCGCTTCGCTGCGGCTTCTGAGAATTCGCAGATCCTTGAAAGGTTGCTTTCCTTGTTGGCCGCGTCTACTTTAAAGTTTACCGCAGCTACAGTGATGATGTTCTTCATAGCTTCTCTCCTTTATATCTATAATTTCTCTTTTTATGCTATTTATCCTTGCCGGTGGCCTTGCATATGAATTCTATGCGGGATTTGGTATCTGATTTTTCCAGTATCCTGGAAACGTGCTTCTTCACAGTCGAAATGGAGATGCACTTTTCCTCGGCGATCTGTTCATTGGAATATCCCTTGAGTATCATGGTAGCCACATCCTGTTCGGCATTGGTCAGTGAATACTTGTGAGTGAGGTTCTCGAAAAGGAACGCATAGTTGGAAGCCTTCAGCTCTATGTGAGGCTGGAATATCCGGCAGATCTCGACTTCTCTTTCAGAGAAATCGACATCCTTCTCATTTCGGAACAGGTCAAGCGAACCGATGCAGAAACCTCTGTTTTCCATGTTCCAACGGAAATTAGTGTCCAGGGAGACCTTGGTCTTGGCAGGGGTCACATAATCGATGAAATATTCCGTTTCCTTCCTCTTGTTTATATCGAAGGCTTCGCTGCTCTTGATAACGACTTCTTTGTTGGGCATCATCTTCTCTACCACATCATCGATATTACAGTAATAGCGCTCATAGTCGATGAGCTCCTTTTCACTGAATCCTTGCCCGATATAATCCTTTACGATTTCCGGGGCCGACAGGTCGTAGAAGTAGATACACGCTTTTTCATATGGGACGAGTCCCTCGATATCGGTCAAAAATGTGTTCAAAGCCTTGAGGATATCGCTTTCGCTGTTCATCCTCAGTATCATTTCATTGATCCTCTTCCAATCCTTTGTCCACAGTTCCTGGCTCATAATCAGTCCTTTCAATATTGTTTGACGACTTTGTTAATTATTATACTATCAAAGTTTTGTGCAAGCTATGGGCCTTAGGTACCATTTTTGTAAAAAATCGGGGCATGTTTCTAAGTCTGATGCAGCGAATTGTGAAAGAACTTTTACGAGGGAAGGAGAAAAGAAAATGAGAAAGGAAAATACTGAAGACGGCGAATAAAATAATCGAAGATGGATATTGACTTGGCTGTAAAATAGCGATAAAATCGTCAGTAGGTCGATCGTGACGATACAATATATAGCGAGGGGGCATAGCTCAGCTGGGAGAGCGACGCGTTCGCAACGCGTAGGTCAAGGGTTCGAGTCCCTCTGTCTCCACCAATGTCAAACGAAAAGCACGCTGGAAGCATTGGAATCCCGGCGTGCTTTTTGATTTATTGCTATAAGATAACAGGAAGGAAAGCAGAAAAACTGAAAAGTTTTGTCGCTAAGAAAGGAGTTGGGATTAGTGAGAAGGGGAAAGCGAAAAAAATATCTGGCCGGGCTGGCAGTTACAGTGTTGTTATTGGCATTACTGCCGACAACAACGCTGGCAGCATCTGCCGATTATGGCGACTTTCTGGTGGCCGGCGATGACCTCTCCGGCGTATCATTTGAAAACGATACGCTGACGATCGGTACATCCGGTACCTACACAGTTGCCATGGCGCAGGAGGGAAACACGACAGGTCAGCATATCACGGTAGCATCCGGTGTAACGGCTACGCTGGTACTGGACGGGGTTTCGGTTTCTTCGGGAACGACGGCGCTGGAAATCAGCGGAGCTGATGTTACTCTGATATTATCGTCGGAAAGCGATAATTCTTTCGTCAGCACAGGGGCGGCATGTTCAGCCATTCATGCGCCCTCCGGCTCCACGCTGACGATCCGCTGTGACAGCAGCGAGGAAGACCACGTCTGTAACGAAAACTGCGGCTCTCTTACGGCACGGTATGATTCAAATACAGGGGGACCGGCTGCGATTGGCGGAAATACTGCCGAGGACACCGGCAGTATTTCCATTCAGGGTGGTGTCATAAACGCCTCCAACATCTATGGAGCAGCCATCGGCGGTGGCGAAGGACAGGTTTATAGCGGCAATGGCGGAGCGGCAACCGTGTCCATAAGCGGCGGTATCGTTACCGCAACTTCCAACGATGCAGCGATAGGCGGAGGTGCGGGTGCTGACGGCATAGGCGGAGGCGGCGGTACTCCAGGCTCAGGAGGTTCCGGAGGATCGGCTGACATTTCCATTACAGGCGGTGTGGTGAACACCCAGGGCGCTTCGATCGGCGGCGGAAATGGCGGAAACGGCGGATACAATTATTATGGTAACACCCCCGCTAACGGCGGCGCCGGGGGAGATGCAGAGATCACCTTGACCGGAGGTATAGTCAACGCAGGCCGTATCGGTGCAGGTGAGCCCGGAGCAGGCGGTGGCGGCTCCCCTTCCGGTTCGGCAGGGACGGCGGGAACCGGGCTGATTGAGACCGGTACCGATGGTAGTTGTTTTGTTATTGCTGACCGGCTGATCACCTCCAGCAGTGAAGACGATTTTACCGGCGCTTTTGTGATCTCCGGCAATGGCAGAGTGTACAATGATATGAGCCTGTATACCGATGTGACGCTGCCGGATGGAGCTACGCTGACCATTCCCGACGGCGTTGTGCTTACGATCCCGACAGATGTGACTTTCACAAACAACGGGTCGGTTGCGGGACAGGGTGAAATCGACAATTATGGCACGATCCTCGGAAATCAGCCAGAGGTGACGGTGAACGAAATGGTAGCTACCATTTCTGTTTCCGGCAACGAAGGCGGCAGCGTGACCGGTGGAGGAGACTTCGCAACGGGCAGCGATGTTACAGTAACAGCCACGCCGGAAGAAGGCTATCATTTCCTGGGCTGGATGGAAGACGGGAAGCTGGTCAGCGACAGTGTCAGATATGAATTTTCGGCATCAGCGGACAGGAACCTGACAGCAGTTTTTGAGCAGCACCAGTTTGGCCAATGGCTCAGCGAAAACGGGACGCATACCCGGAGCTGCACAAATGAGAACTGCAATGTGACCGAAACAGAGTCGTGTACGGGAGGCATTGCGACCTGTACCGAGCGGGCGGTCTGTGATATTTGCGGAGGAGAGTACGGAGAACTGGATGCCTCGAATCATACGAAATTGGTGAAGGTTGAAGCGAAATCACCAACACAGACACAGGAAGGCAACATCACATACTGGCACTGCGAGGCATGTGACAGGTATTTCAGCGATGAGGCCCTTGCCAATGAAATTACTGTCGAGGACACGATTATACCGGCTGGCACCACCCCGCAGACCGGAGATAATGGAAGACTGTTTTTATGGAGTATTCTGATGCTGATCGGCGGAAGTGCGATGGCAGCCGTAATATACAAAAACGTATCTAAACTGAGAGAAGAGAAACGATAGCTAAAGTACAGATACCGGGCGGGAGCATTTCCGCCCGGTATCTGTTTTGATATCTTTATTTCTTCGGGGAATTCCATCTTATGCATAAATAGTTGCGCGCGCTACTTTTGCGTGATACAATATTCCCGGAAGGTATCGATGAAAGCAGGTGATATGAATGAATGGAAAGTTTTCCGGTCTGGGGCGGTATATTTCCATATTGGACAGGCTGATGAAGATGTATTATGATCATGAACTGGCGGATTTTGAGATCGGGTGGGGACAGCAGTTTTATGTTGAATACCTTTACGAGTATCCGGGAGCATCAGCTCAGGAAATGGTAGAGCGATTCAGAGTCGACAAGGCTACGCTGACAAAGGTCATCAGGAAGCTGGTGGATATAGGTTACGTCCGTGTGGTCAGGAGTGAGGACGACAGGAGGATGAAACAGCTTTATCTTACAGATGCCGCCGTTCCTGCTGTTAAACGGGTCAAGGAGATACATAACAGTTTTCAGGAGGTATTGTCTTCGGGGCTTTCACCGGAGGAGCAGGAGCAGGTAGAACGGATGATGGAGAAAATGGTGGAAAATATAAACAGCAGGGTATGGCACAGGATGGAGGGTCAACATGGAGAATAGTGAAAACGGACGGCTTACGGAGCGAAAACGGGCCATGATATTTATCAACCTGGTGGTTTCCGGTATCGCTTCATCTACATTGGCAACAGCAATGACCACTGCGCTGCCCGATCTGGTAGAGTATTTTCATATCAGTACTGATACAGGGCAATGGGTCACCAGCGGATATTCCCTGGCAATGGGGACGGTCATGCCGCTGACGGCCTTTCTCATTACGAAATTCCCTACGAAGAGGTTGTACGCTTTCGGTACGGGATGCTTCATCGCGGGGCTTCTCCTCAGTATCTTTGCCGGGAATTTCGGAATAATGATGCTGGGAAGGGTGATGCAGGCTTGCGGAAACGGTATCCTCATGTCGGCGGCTCAGGTGATCATTTTGACAGTGTATCCGGCAGAGCGGCGTGGATCTATGATGGGGACTTATGGGCTGGCGACTACTGCGGCGCCTATCATCGCCCCTACTGTGGCAGGACTGATGATAGACGCTTTCGGATGGAGATCCATCTTCTGGCTGGTGATGGCTATCATGACCGTATCCTTCGTGGTTTCGATAATGGTGTTCGAAAATGTGCTGGAGCTCCGGAACAAGAAATTCGATTTTCTTTCCTTCGTGGAGAGCATATTCGCCTTCGGTGGGATCACCCTGGGCGCAGGCAATATCACAGCATATGGCGTGGTGAGCGTCCAGGCAGGTTTGCCGCTGCTGACCTGGGGAACCAGCAATGTGGATCCGGGCAGGGTCGCGGACGCTTCATCATTGCTGACTTCATTCAGGACTATAGCAGGATCTATCGGTTCAGCTGTGTTTGTCGGTATCATGAATATAGTCAGCGAAAGCTCGAAAGGGGCTTACGGCGGCAGCTCGCTGATGCATGGAATGAACGTATCGTTTTTGTGGATGACGGTAGGTGCGCTGGTGCTGCTGGCCATATCGATCTTTGGGACGGGCAGGCGTCGTGACAGGGTAGCCGAATGATGAACGCCATGATATTCCCGGCCAGAATACCTGGAAATACGGAAAAGCCATTAGACATATGAAAAGACGATGGTAGAATAAAACCTGAGGCTGCCGATGCGGCCCGAAGAGGATCAGAGTAAAGAAGGAGGAAAGTCAGGTGAACAAGTTGGGATTTGGTTTTCTGAGACTGCCGCGAAAGGGAAGGACGGAAAGCGGAGATATAGATTGGAAGGAACTGGAGTCCATGGTCGATGAATTCCTTTCCGGGGGTGGCAGGTACTTCGATACGGCATATACTTATTTGGACGGACTCAGTGAGGAAGCGTTTAAAAGGACAGTGGCGGAGCGGTATCCGAGAGATGCTTACGAGATAGCGGACAAGCTGCCGTCGTGGCTTGTCAGAAGCCCGGAGGAATGTGAAAAATATTTCGAGGAGCAATGCACCCGCTGCGGCGTACAGTGGTTTGACGTATATCTGATCCACTGGCTCAACAGGGAGAATTACCGTATAGCCCGGAAGAATGATGAATTCCATTTTTTGAAGAAGATAAAGGCTGATGGAAGGGCAGGAAAGATAGGCTTTTCGTATCATGGAGATGCCACGCTACTGGAAGAAATACTGAAGACCCATCCGGAGGTGGAGGTCGTTCAGCTTCAGATAAATTATCTGGATTGGGAAAGTCCGGCGATGGAAGCTCGAAAATGTTACGAAGTGGCTGCAGAATACGGAAAGGAAATCGTCGTAATGGAACCAGTCAAGGGCGGTATACTGGCGAAGCTGCCGGAAAGAGCCGAGGCGGTGCTGAAAGGGTATGCTCCCGGTGAAAGCGCAGCCTCATGGGCCATCCGTTTTGCTCAGTCGCAGAAGCATGTGAATATCGTTCTCAGCGGTATGAGCGCTATGGAGCAGATGTGTGACAACATGAGAGCGACTGAGCCGTTGACAGACGAGGAAAGGGCGCTGTTGACGAAGGTATGCCGGATATTGAACGAGGAAAAAACCATACCGTGTACGGCGTGCGGATATTGTGCCGGACACTGTCCGATGAGCATCCCTGTCCCGGAATATTTCAGGATATATAACGAGTATCTGAGGTACCCCGATGAGGACTGGAAGATAAAGCCTGTGTATGAAAGTGTTGCGGAGAAGCGAAGCAGAGCATCTGACTGTATAGCCTGTCATATATGTGAGAGGAATTGTCCGCAGGGGATAAAGATAGCGGAATGGATGAAGAAAATAGCCGGCGGCCTGGAAGAAATGGTATAATGGATAAGATGAAAATTTGAAACAAGGAGCCAGAATATGACAGAAACGATTTATAAATTCCAGGGTACCGACGATTATATAATCGATGATGAATTGAAGATGACCATGAACATAGCCATCGGTATGAACAAACCATTGCTGGTGAAAGGTGAACCGGGAACGGGCAAGACGGCACTGGCGGAAGCCATAGCCAAGGCTCTCGGGAAGAAACTGATAGTGTGGAGCATCAAGTCGACCACAAAAGCACAGGATGGCCTGTATCAGTACGATGTGGTACGCAGGCTCTATGACAGTCAGCTGGGTAACGAAGGTGTGGAAGATGTGAAGCGGTATGTGAAGCTGGGGAAGATAGGAGAAGCCTTCGTGTCGGAGGAGCAGTGCGTACTTCTTATCGATGAGATAGATAAAGCAGACCTGGAGTTTCCCAACGATTTGTTGTGGGAGCTGGATAGGATGGAGTTTTACATTCCTGAGACGGATGAGACCATCAGAGCTAACCATCCGCCCATCGTCATCATAACGTCAAACGCGGAAAAGGAACTGCCTGACGCGTTCCTGCGGCGTTGTGCCTTTCATTATATAGATTTCCCTGACGAAGAGCTGATGAGGAAAATCATATTGGCACATTATCCTGAAATCGAGGAAAAATTGCTGGAGCAGGCTCTCGACGCTTTTTTCTACGTGAGGGAGTATTTCGAATTGAAGAAAAAACCAAGCACCAGCGAGCTGCTTGATTGGATAAGCGCGCTGAAGCTGAGTGGGCTGCCGGTCGATGATCTGAGGAATGATTTGCCGTTGATGAGTTTCCTCCTGAAGAAGGATGAAGACAGAGAGACAGTCAAGGGGATATCTGGAGGGCTCAGGTGATGTTTCTCGGTTTTTTGTCGTTCCTTCGGGCGGGAGGAATGAAGGTCTCCCTCAACGAATGGCTGGCGTTGATGGAAGGTATGTACGAAGGCTTTCATGGTCAGACCTTGGGCGGGTTTTACATCCTTTGCCGGGCGTTGCTGGTAAAAAGAGAAAGCGACCTGGACAAGTTCGAGAGATTATTCGATGAATATTTCAGAAATATCACCGGTCAGCAGCTGAAAGAGGAGATAGAAGGACTGAGGCAGGATCCTCAGCGAGCCAGGCAGCTCTTTGCGGGGTATCTTGAAGACAGGAGTCTGGAGCCTGATGCTGCCGTGAAGGTGATGGAAGAGCGGCTGGCGGCGGTAGAGGCCGGGAGCGGAGAAGAACCGGGGCTTGGCGCGGGAGAGGTGGCCGGCGGAATGATACAGGGAGCAGGTGGAAAGTCCATCGTCCATGTCCGTGGAGACCGCAGGTTCAGGGACTGGCGAACTGACTGCGCCATTGAATCCAGACAATTCCAGATGGCATTCCGCCTGTTGAGAGAATTGTCACGAAAGCTGGAATCCAGCGAGAAAGAACTGGATATATGGGGTACTGTGGATCATACCTGCAGACGCGGTGGTATACTGGATATCAGGACACAGCCGCCACGGCGGAACAGGCTGAAGCTGATGGTCCTCATCGATTCAGGCGGTTCCATGAGACCTTACGAACAGCTGTGCAGTCTGCTGTTCCAATCGCTCCATAAGGCGAACACCTTTTCCGAGCTGAAGATGTATTATTTCCATAATTGTTTGGAAGGAGAATTATATGAGGATCCTTCCATCGATGCTGACAGGACGGTGAGAACCGACTGGATATTGAGGAATATCTCGAGTGATTATAAGGTGATCTTCGTAGGTGACGCAGATATGGCTATCCATGAACTGATGGGAGCATCCGGCGGATCTTACGGTTCTTATGGCGGCCCGGCAGGCGCGCCGACGGACGGATTGGGCTGGTTCAGGAGATTCAGGGAGAAGTACAGTCACTCCATATGGCTGCATCCGCAGGAGCGGGAGGAGAATCCTGCATGGATGTCGGAATCTTTCGTGGAGATAGGGAAGGTCTTTCCCATGTTTCGCTTGTCTATAGACGGACTGAAAGACGGGATGTACAAGCTGCTTCGCGGCTGAATGCGCAGGGCGCGAGGATAAGGAAAGTCCGGGATTCGTCGACCACGACAGAGACAGGGATAAAGTGACTCTCATCATAAAGAACGGCCAGCTGTCAGGGCCTCCGACGGCTGGCCATCAATGATCTGTTTTCGATTGTTGATCTCTTTTGCTGCTATACTCCCAGGCTGTCGATCCACGCTTTCAGCTGAGCGGCGTCCTGGCGTCCGTTGAGAATTTTTCCTTCCTTTATGACGGCTGACGGTGAAACACTGCCTTGCAGATTTTTTACTGTCTTGCCGAAGCCGCTGCCGCCGGAAGTGGCGAACAGCACGATGGTCTTTCCTGAGAAATCATAGCTTTCCAGAAACGTGTTGATGATAGTAGGAGCTACATACCACCATATAGGGAAACCTACGAAAATGGTATCGTAGGCAGCGATATCCGCGTCATTGTCGGCGATAGCCGGACGAGATGTCGGGTCTTTCATTTCCACGGTGCTGCGGGCTTTTTTGTCCATCCAGTTGAGGTCGGCAGAGGTATAAGGGACCTCCGGTCTTATCTCATACAGGTCTGCGCCTGCTGCTTCAGCCAGCATTTCCGCTGCACGCTTCGTCGTGCCGCTGGCGCTGAAATACGCGACTAATCTTTTACTCATAATATCAAAACCTCCTTTTAAACATTTGTATCATCGAAATATGCGGCTATCTCCTTCATCCTGTCCTGCTGGCGGACGTGGAAAGGACATCGCCTGTCACAGTGGCCGCAGCTGATGCAGTCACTGGCCCTTTTTCCCAGAGCTGTGTAATGGCTCCGGGCCAGTTCATCGCCTGCGACGGAAAGGTCGTAGTACTTGTTTATGAGACCGATGTCCAGTCCTGCCGGACATGGCTGGCAGTGATTGCAATATACGCAGGTACCTTCGGCATCCACCGGTGTGAAGGTCCTCAGTACGGAGTAGTCCTTTTCCTCAGGCGAGGCGTCAAGGAACCCCAACAGCTCCTTCAAGTCGCTGCGGTCGCGGACTCCGGGCAGTACAGTGATCACTCCAGGCTTGTCAAGGGCGTATTGGATACATTGATATCCGGTCAGGGCTTTTTTGAAAGGTGATGTTTTGGGATCCAGCAGTATGCCGCCTGAAAAGGCTTTCATGACTGAGATCCCAACTCCTTCGGCTTCACATCTTTTATATAGCGACATGCGTTCGTCGGTGGCCCCAAAGGCGTATTCGCCATGACGGTAGTCGTAGGCCGGGTTGATGCTGAACATTATCATGTCGGGGAGTCCGGTATCCATGAACTTCCGGGCGATGGCCGGCGTATGAGTTGAAAGGCCGATGTGGCGCACGGTTCTTTCTCTCTTTAGCTGCAGGATATAGTCAAGTATACCGTTGGACATGACCCGGTCAAGGTCGGCATCCTCGTCGATGCAGTGGAGAAACCCGAAATCTATGTAGTCTGTCCTGAGCGCGGAAAGCTGCCATTCTACCGAACGTTTGACTGTATCGAGATCTGTGGTCCATCCGTATTTTCCTGTACTGTATTCGGCTCCGAAATGTACCTGGAAGTATACCTGATCACGCCACCCTGAGACGGCACGGCCGAAGGCATCAAAGGGAAACTCGTCGGCTGAGGCCATGTCGAAATAATTGATGCCGTTTTCCAGAGCCATTTCCATGGTGGCTTCGATCTCCTTTTTTCCTGACATACCGATGGAGCTGGTTCCCAGTCCCAGTATGCTTATCTGTTCAGCCCCCTTGGGAAGGCTGCGATATTCCATTCTGTTATCCTTCATTTTCATACGCTCCTGTATTTTCTTACTACTTTATTATAGCTGTGGGTGCTGCCCATGTCTAATGCCTGATTTTAATGATAAACCATGCCATTAAGGCATTACATTCATCAAAAGATGGTGATATAATAATAAAAAAGACCGATGTAGTCGGAAAAAGTGGTAAAGGAGTGAAAGAGAATGGCTTATTTTACAACAAAGGACAACTGTAAAATCTATTATGAGGAGCATGGAAGCGGGGAACCGCTGATATTCATCCATGGCTGGTCTTGCAACCACAAGTTCTTCAAATACCAGGTGGACGAGTTCGCTAAGAAATATCGTGTAATACTGTATGATTTTCGCGGACACGGCCAGTCGGACCGTTCATCTCTCACCGAAAGGGGAATGAATCTCAACAGGTTCGCGGCTGACCTTCACGAGCTGATAGAGCATCTGGAGCTGAAGGAAGTCAATGTAGTAGGATGGTCTATGGGGACCAGCACACTGCTGGCTTATGCCAGGGAGTTCAAGTGCCAGTATATCAAGAAGATGTGTTTCATAGATATGACACCTAAGCTTCTCAACGATGACGAGTGGAAGCTGGGGCAGAGCTGCACCTTTGACATGGATCAGAACCTGCAATTTATGGCGGCTCTGGCCGTAAGCTGGGAGTTCGCAGCCAAGCTGTTCATCCCCAACGTATTTGCCAAAGGATATGATCAGGAGAAAGACGAGTTCAAATGGGTATTCAACGAAGCCCTCGACAACACGCCGCATTGCATGCTCAATATGTGGATTGCCATGGCCATCGAGGATTTCAGGAACGTACTGCCGACTATAAAAGTTCCTGTACTGCTGGCTTACAGCGGTGATGGTCTTCTCTATACGCCGGCTCACGGCGAGTATATGAGGGAAAACCTGGGCGGCGACAGTAAGCTGGTCATTTTCCCGGGATGCGGACATGGGTTGTTCCTGGAGGATCCGGAGAAGTTCAACAGTGAGCTGGCGCAGTTCCTGGAGGAAGGATGTTGAAGAGGAAATGATACGTGTATCATAAATATGGTCTCGACAATATGGTCTCGACGATGAAGACCCTGCGGCTGTCATAACCGCAGGGTCTTTTGTCACGGAATCGGGGCTTCAGGTGATGGCTTTTCAGCTGTGATTTATGGTCGGAAGCAACCTTTTTCACAAAAATTTAACAATGTTTATTGCAAAGGCGGCGGGAATCTAGTAAACTATTTTAGTTAAGAACAGTGGAAATGAGAGCTTTATCGACTGTCCGGAAGGAGAGTGAGGGATATGATTTTTTTCGGTAAGGAAGAAGTGAAATTCACAGAGACTATATTGAGAGACGCTCATCAGTCGCTGATGGCAACCAGAATGAAGACAGAGGATATGCTGCCTATCGCCGAAGTGCTGGATGAGGTGGGATACGATTCCATAGAATGCTGGGGCGGTGCGACTTTCGATGTATGCATGAGATATCTCAACGAGGATCCATGGGAGCGGTTGAGGCAGCTGAGAAAGAGATTCAGAAAGACGAAGCTGCAGATGTTGCTGCGGGGGCAGAATCTGCTGGGGTACAATCACTATCCCGACGATGTGGTGGACGCTTTTATAAGGAAGTCCGTCGACAATGGTATAGATATATTCAGGATATTCGATGCTTTCAATGATGTGAGGAATCTGGAGAGAGCTGCCCACGCGGCCAAGCAGGAAGGCGCCCATGTACAGCTGGCTCTGGCTTATACAGTAGGAAGGAAATATACGTTCAAGTATTGGAAGTCCCTGGCGAAGGAACTGGAAGAGCTGGGTGCTGATTCCATATGCATCAAAGATATGGCGGGGCTTCTGATGCCTTATGACGCGGATAAGCTGGTGAAGATACTCAAGAGGACGGTAAATGTTCCTGTTCACGTCCATTCTCATTGTACCAGCGGAGTGGCGCCGATGACATATCTGAAGGCGGTGGAGGCGGGCTGTGACGTGATAGATACGGCGCTGTCGCCATTTGCGCTGGGAACCAGTCAGCCGGCGACGGAAGTGATGTACGAAACTCTCAAGGCCGGTGGATTCGAGGTGGAACTCAATGAAGACGCGCTGGCCATAGCCTCTGAATACTTTCGTGATATAAGGAGGAAGGCGGAGCAGGAAGGACTCATCGATATCAAGGTAATGGATGTGGATACCAAGACGCTTCAGTATCAGGTGCCGGGCGGGATGTTGTCCAATCTCCATATGCAGATGAAGGAACAGAATATGGAGGATAGGTTCGATGAGGTGCTGAGAGAGATACCGAGGGTGAGGGAAGACCTGGGTGAACCGCCTCTTGTGACGCCATCATCTCAGATAGTAGGGACTCAGGCCGTGTTCAACATTATGACGGGAGAGCGATATAAGATGGCCAGCAAGCAGACAAAGGCGCTGCTGAAAGGTGAATACGGAAGGACGATAAAGCCATTCAACAGAGCAGTGCAGAAAAAGGTGCTGGGAAAGGAAACTCCGATAACCTGCAGGCCTGCGGATCTTCTGAAGCCTCAGTTCTTCAGCAAAAAGATGGAGCTGGGTGAGAAAGCGCCGACGGAAGAGATACTTCTGGCGTATATACTGTTCCCGCAGTCTGCTGAGGCATTTTACGAAAAGAAGGAGTAGACCGGCGTATTTTGCTGATAAGACGGTAATCAGCCTCGGTAAATGTTGTTGAACAAAAATTAATTCAAATACTTGTTGTCTTAATGACGTTATGATAAAATAATTAAAGTGACAGGAACTGCTGTCATATATCAAAATTTGATCGTTCCGAACATCCGCTTCTAAAACGCCGGTCACGACGCTGTGACGGGACAGTCATGGAGCGTATGTCGATGGGTCCCGAGGGAAACCTCCTGGCCTCCCGTATTTGGAAAGGAATGTTATGAAGACTGTCAAAAGGATTTTTCATTCCGAAAAATCCTTTTTTTTGAGTTCATGGCGGCGCTGGAGTGATAAGCACGGACAGCCGCTGTGAAGCGGCTGCATATATTCCTTTTTTTGTGGGAGCATATCATATCAAGGGATATATGCGCCGGATAAAGGCGCGATAGACGGCATATGCCGTTTATTGGATATTATTCTATACAGGCAAAAGTTGATTAGGAGGTAATTATGAAGAGAAGAATTTTAGCTGCCGCGCTGGTGCTGGCTATGGTATTGTCCATGACTGCCATATTGTCTGGCTGCGGAAGTGAAGAGGAAACCACGGAGAGCAAGGGTACTATCATCCTGGCGACTACGACAAGCACCAAGGACAGTGGGTTGCTGGATGAGATCCTTCCTGTGTTCGAGGAAGAATCCGGATACACTGTTGACGTGGTATCGGTAGGTTCGGGCGAAGCAATGACTATGGGCGAAAACGGCGAAGCCGATGTATTGCTGGTCCACTCTCCCGCAGCTGAAGAGGAGTATGTGGCCGGAGGACATGCGGATGAGGACGGAAGAATGGACGTGATGTACAATGATTTCGTCATCATAGGACCTGAAGCTGATCCTGCCGGAGTCAGCGCCAATGCCGCTGATGATGCGATAGCTGCCTTTGAGGATATCATGAACAGCCAGTCGACATTCGTTTCCAGGGCTGATGAGTCGGGTACCCACAGTAAAGAGCTGTCCATATGGGAAGCCGCGGGACTTACGCCTTCGGGAGATTGGTATGTTGAAGCGGCAGCCGGTATGGGAGATGTGATCACCATGGCAGATGAGATGAGCGGATACACGCTGGCCGACAGAGCTACATGGCTCAACGTTGGCGGAGATACGGCTCTCACTATCCTCTGCGAAAAGGATCCGAGCGGAACTCTCTACAACCAGTATGGAGTTATCTGCGTAAACCCTGATAAGAACGAGAATATAAATCATGAAGGCGCAAAGGCTTTCCAGGAGTGGATCGTTTCTGACGAGACTCAGCAGCTCATAGGTGAATACGGTGTTGAGGAATACGGCGAAGCGCTGTTCGTTCCTAACGCGAAGTAAAAGAGAAATCAACGGGAATTTTGGAATCAGAATATGGATACTATCGGACAGGGGATCATAGAAGCGATAAAACTGATATTTACAGCCGACGCGGAAATCTTTCAGATCGTGGGGCTGTCCCTTTATGTATCATTCACATCGGTGATAATATCCACCGCTATGGGGATACCTCTGGGAATACTGATAGGGACATATGATTTCAAAGGCAAAGGGATCGTGGTCAGGCTCATATATACGCTTATGAGCCTGCCTCCCGTTATAGCCGGTCTTACGGTATTCCTCATCCTCATGAGACGGGGGCCGCTGGGAAGCCTGCAGCTGAACTACACGGTACCGGCCATGATAATAGCGCAGATATGCCTGGTGACACCGATAATAACGGGACTTACTTATAATATCGTAAAGGAAAAGGCTCCTGTCGTTAACGCACTGGGGATGACCCTCGGCGTCAACAGGACGGGACGGATGAAGCTTCTGATCTATGAAATGCGCGTAGGGATAACTACAGCTGTGGTGAGCGGTTTTGGAAGGGCCATATCCGAAGTGGGCGCCGTCATGATAGTTGGTGGGAACATAAAAGGAAAGACTCGTGTGATGACTACGTATATTTCAGAGCTCAAAGGCATGGGAGATTATGAGCGGGCTATAGCTGTAGGATTGATATTGCTGCTGATAGCCTTTACGGTGAATGCCGTGCTCTATCATTTTCAGGAACGGGAAAGCAGGTGATGGTGTGCAGGTGACGCTAAAGGCTCTCAGGAAACGCTTTGGGGAAAAGACCGTGCTGGACATAAGAAGCGGTGAGATAGAGCATGGGAGCAGGACTGCGATCATAGGACCCAACGGCGCGGGAAAGAGCACTTTACTCAATATAATAGCCGGTATCCTCCCGGCTACCGAGGGTGAAGTCTGCTATGACGGAAAGGCTGATTTTCCACAGCGGGATATCAGCCTGGTGTTCCAGACCCCATATCTTATTTCCTCAACGGTGGAAAAAAATGTAGGTTATCCGCTGAAGGTCAGAGGGTTCTCAAAGGAACAGACAGAAGAACGGATAGCTCCGCTGCTGGAGGAACTGGGTCTGGTCAAACTGAGAAAGCAGCGTCCATGGAAGCTGTCAGGCGGTGAGAGACAGAAGGTAGCTCTGGCCCGGGCGCTTTCCTTCAGACCTAAGCTCCTGCTTTTGGACGAACCGACCGCCAATATAGATCCTCATACTACGGCGGAGATAGAGCGCATGCTGCTTTCCATAAGCGAGAGGGAGGATATCACTATCGTGACGGTCACCCATAATCTGGCTCAGGCAAAACGGATGTGTGACAGAGCGATAATGATGTACGCCGGAGATATCATAGACAGCGGGAGCAGTACCAAGTTGCTGAAAGATCCGGGAAACGATGTGACGAGGAAATTCGTCGAGGGAGAATTACTGCTGTAGTTGTTCATGGTACTGTTGCGGAATAATAGTGAGAATTTTACAGCAAATTAATCAAATTAATATGGTTGACAAAATTTCTACAATTACTGTATAATTGTTTAATAAATGAATAGTACTCCGATTCTCAGCCGACACATGATGCCGCTGAGAACGTTAGGGCCGCGGGAGCGATCCTGTCGCCTGCCATTGTGCAAAGGAGAGCCTTTCGTTGAAAAAAGTATTTTCTTCGGGTTTTTCGGTTGCACTTTTTTTATATCGCTGGCTGTGCGGCGGGGCCGCAGGGCGGTGCTGAAAGCTGAAGAAGACTTTTGCAGAGAATGAGGGAGGAGCAAGAGAAAATGAAAAGACTCAAGTTCAACAAAGTCAACTGCATAGGATGTCAGTTATGTGCTCAGGTCTGTTCCGCATACAAGGAGGGTGAATACATACCTTCAAAGGCGAGGATAGCTATCGAGACATATTATGACAAGGGAAATCTTAAATATGCGGATCATTTCTGTATCCTTTGTGGCATTTGTGCTAAAAATTGTCCTGTCGGCGCCATAACCATGGATGAGCATATAGAGGTCGATTTCGATAAATGTATAGGATGCGGCATATGCGCTGAAAAATGCCCTAAGAAAGTCGTAAGGATAAGGGATGAGAAGGCGTATATCTGCGATACCTGTGGCGGCGACCCGAAATGTGTCAAGACTTGTCCGCAGCACGCGCTGACATTTGAATAGGCAAAGGAGGTATGAGATATGACCATATACGGATATCAGAACAAAGTATTGAGAATAGATCTTAAGGAAAAAAAGGCCTCTACGGAGCCGCTTCGAATGGACTTCGCGAAAAAATACATAGGTTCCAAAGGGTTGGCTATCAGATACATGTATGAGGAATTGAAGCCGGGTATCGATCCTCTTGGTGAAGACAACAAGCTGTTCCTCACTACGGGACCGCTCACAGGAACTCCGGTACCATGTTCCGGCAAGTTGTCGGTAGCGGCCAAATCTCCTGCTACAGGAACGATGAACGACTGCTCCATAGGAGGACATGTGGGCATCAGGATAAAGTTCGCAGGATACGACATGATAATATTCGAAGGAATATCGGAGGAGCCGTGCTATGTCGTTATCGAAGATGACAAAGTGGAATTCTTCGACGCGTCAGACTTGTGGGGCATGGGATCCCACGACGCCGAAGCCGTGCTGGCAGATAAATACGGCACCGATTACAGTATCATGTCCATAGGACCTGGCGGTGAGAAGCTGAGTAATATGGCGTGCATAAATTCCGATTACTACAGGCAGGCCGGAAGAGGCGGGATCGGAGCCGTAATGGGATCCAAGAAGATGAAGGCTGTTCTCATCAAGGGGACGGGCGGCGTGAAGGTGCCTGATATCGAGAATACTACGGATAAGATATTGGAGATACTCCATGAGGATGTTCTCCTGGAAGATAACACCTTCGTGTTTGATGAAGGTACTACCGCGTTCCTGGAGGCCTGTGGAGACGGAGGCATCGTTCCGTACAAGAATTTCTCCCAGGGCAACGATCCTGAGTGGGAAAAGTACAACGGCTCGGTACTCATGCAGTACAGGGAAGGCAAGAGAGGCTGCGGAAGCTGTGGTCTGGGCTGCGGCAATTTCCTGAAGATAGGCGATGCCATATGCGAGGGTCCTGAATATGAAACTATAGCGGTGGCAGGACCTAACGCCTGCATAACCGATCCTGAGCACATCGTCAAGTTCAACGAGGTGTGCGACAATATGGGCGTGGATACCATCAGCACAGGCGATACTATCGTATGGGCCATGGAGATGACAGAGAAAGGCATCCACGACTTTGGTATCAGGTTTGGCGAAGCCGATAAGATGATAGAGATGGTAGAAAAGATAGCCAGACAGGAAGGCGTTGGAGCCGATCTCAGCAGAGGAGTGAAATACTGCTCCGAGAAGTACGGTGGAACTGACTTCGCCATGCAGGTAAAGGGACTGGAATTCCCGCAGTATGAGCCCCGCGGTTCATGGGGGATGGCTCTGTCGTACGCTATCTCAGACAGAGGAGCATGCCATATGAGGGCTTACGCGCCTAACGAAGAGGTATTCGCCGCTTCCATTCCTCCGTATACTTCGGAAGGAAAGGGCGAGATGGTATACAAGCTGCAGGTTTCCAACGCTGTCAAGTTCAGCCTCTGCATCTGCGACTTCTGGGGAACTCTCACATACAATTATGAGAGAATGGCGGAGCTGATGAGGCTGGTGACTGGCGATGACTGGACTGCTGACGATATGTTTGACGTAGGAGTGAGAGTCATCAACATAGGAAGAGCCTTCAACCAGAGGGAAGGCTTCAACAGAGCTCATGACACCATCCCTAAGAGGCTGGTGAAGGAAGCTCTGGGAGGAGAAGGTCCCGCTGCCGGACAGAAGATCCCTCAGGAAGCCTTTGACGACATGCTCGACCAGTATTACGAAGTTATGGGTTGGGACAAGAACGGTATGATGCCGGAAGAGCTGATACAATCGATACTGTAATGAGATAGATCTGATCGTTTCCGGGTCGACAGACGATGATAATGAACTTGCCTATGACATGGCGCAGCCATGATCCGGGGCAAGTTCGTTTGTTTTTACAGTGTTTTCGACATCGTTGCAGCCTTGTGTTATAATACGTATCATAGGAAACAATATTTATACGAGAGGAAATTATTATGAAAGTGACTATAACCCTCAGGGGGACGCTTAAGAAATATTTCGGCGATGATAAGGAACGGGTATACGAAGTTCCCGAAGGATGCACGTGCGATGAAGCGCTGAAAATAGCCGGGATCGATTACAGGGAGATAAAAAATTTCGGATTCGTTTCCGTCAACAATAAGAGGGTGATGATAGACGACAGACTCAACGACGGCGATCTGCTGAAGGCTTTTTCCAAGGTTTCAGGTGGCTGATGTGACAGATATGGAAAGGCGCTATGAGCGCAATGGCATTGTGATCACGCCGGAGGAAAACAAGGCGCTGGCAGCGAGAAAAGTCTGTGTGGCAGGCTGCGGTGGCTTGGGAGGCGGTGTGATAGAAGGGCTTGTCAGAAGCGGCGTCGGGAATGTAGTCGCGGTAGATGGCGATGTGTTCGATGAGACCAATCTAAACAGGCAGGTTCTGTCCAATGAGTCGAATCTTGGGAGATCTAAGGCGCGTGAAGCTGTCCGGCAGATGAAGGAGATAAATTCTCAGGTGGAAGTGACTGCTGTGGAAGCTTTCATAGATGAGAGCAACGCGGAAGAAATCATAGCTGGTGCAGACGTGGTGGTGGATGCTCTGGATAGTGTTGGCGCACGCAGGATACTGGAGGGTGCATGCGAGAAGCAGGGGATACCGATGGTCCATGGCGCCATAGCCGGGTGGAACGGACAGGTAGCCGTGGTGATGCCGGGAGACAGACTGATGGGAGAGCTTTACAGCGGCGAGGAAGACCGGGGTGCTGAGGTCAGTACAGGGAATCCATATTTCACTCCGGCAGCGGTATCGGCCATACAGGTGGCGGAAACATTGAAGCTGCTGACCGGCAGGGAAAGCGTGCTGAGGAACAGGCTGCTGATGATGGATCTGCTTCATCACCAGTATGAGCTGATAGATTTTGGAGAGTGACTATGAGAATAGTGATGATAAAAGGGTTTTCCAAGACAGGCAAGACGACTACGGTGACAGCGCTGACGGCGGAGCTGCGTAGACGTGGGTACACGGTGGGGACTCTTAAGGACATCCATTATGAGGGATATCGCGCGGATGTACCCGGTACGGATACTTTCAGGCATATGGAAAGCGGCGCCCGCAGGGTGACAGCCTTGGGGCCGCAGGATACTGCCATCATGGTGGATGAGCGGATGGATCCGGAAGCGGTACTCAAATACTACAAAGAGGATTTTATAATATTGGAAGGGGACTGCGGCATCAAGTGTCCGACGGTGATAACAGGGAAGGTCCCGGACGATATAGACAAGCGCATGTGTCGGGAGGCAGTGGCCGTATCAGGCGTTATTTCAGAGACTATGGATGAATACAAGGGGCTGCCTGTGATAAACGCGAGAAAGGAAGTGGAGAAATTGGCGGATCTGGTGGAAAGGAAAACAAAACAGCAGGAGGAAGAAGCTGATGTCCAGCTGTTCATAGGCGGTAAGGAGATAGGTATGGTGCCTTTCGTGAAGAAGACACTGGAAAATGTGGTGACAGGAGCGGTAAAGGCTCTCGATGGCTATGAGGAAGGCCAGGAAATCGTTATAAGGATCAGCAGGTAAACGAGTGGAGAAAGAGGTCAGACGGATATGCGATTGTTGAGTGTTGATACCATAGAGGAGGCTCGCGGAAAGATCTTTGACGCGGCATCGGAGAGAAAGCCGGAAACTGAAACCGTGCATTTTACGGAAAGCTGCGGAAGAGTGCTGGCAGATGACATTTTGGCTGAAGAAAATGTGCCCGGCTTCAGGAAATCCACAGTGGACGGATATGCGGTCAAAGCATCTAACACCCAGGGCGTGTCGGAGAGTGTACCGGTTTTTCTGGACGTGGTGGAAGAGATACAGATGGGGACCGTACCGAGGGAGAAGATATCCGACGGACAGACTTCCTATGTCCCTACAGGAGGGATGCTGCCGGATGGAGCTGATGCGGTGGTGATGATAGAGTATACGGAGAAATTCGATGAGAAAAGTATAGCTGTATATGATTCCGTATCCGATGGCAGGAATGTCATACAGGAAGGGGAGGATATTGCCGCGGGAGAGGTTTTTATGAAAAAAGGCTCATGCGTCAGACCTCAGGAGATCGGTGTCATGGCTTCGGCGGGTGTCACGGAAGTGGAGGTGTTCAGACCGTGGGAAGTGACGGTCATATCCACGGGAGATGAGCTGGTATCGGTGGAAGGCAAGATAAAGAAAGGACAGACAAGGGATATCAATACTTATTCCTTGTCAGCCGCCGCGGAAAAACATGGTTTCCATGTGGCAGATCAGTTTGTCCTGAGAGATGACAGGGAGACCATAAAGAATGCTATTTCCCGGGCAATGGAAAGAAGCGATATAGTGCTTGTCTCCGGGGGGAGTTCCCAGGGGGAGAAGGATTATACAGCTGATATCATGGACGAGTTGTCGGGCGGAGGATTGTTGACCCATGGCATCGCGATAAAGCCGGGGAAGCCTACTATACTGGCATATGATCGCAGGAGTGAAACGATACTGGCAGGACTGCCGGGGCATCCTGCCGCTGCTCTGCTCATATTCGAAATGATAATAGGATGGCTCCACCGGCAGCTGACCTGTCAGAAGGAGCCCGCAAGGATAAAGGCCAGGGTCACCGAGAACGTAGCAGCCGCAGGAGGCAAGGCGACCTGTCTTCTGGTGGAGTTGAGAAAAGGAGAATGTGGGATATATGAGGCGGAGCCGGTTCTGGGCAAATCGGGCTTGATGACGGTCTTGACGAGAGCCGACGGATACGCTGTCATAGATACCAATTCGGAAGGTCTCAGGCAGGGAGAAACGGTAGAGGTGACGCTGTTTTGAGAGGCGGAGGGGATGCCGCTGGAAAGGGAAAACCATGGAAAGAAAGAAGAGGAATCTGTATCTGAAGACGATACCTGTGGAGGAAGCCAGGGAAAAATATTTCGACAGAGTGAAGAAGATATTGAAGACGGAAAGCGAGACAGTGCCTGTTATAAAGAGCCTCAACAGAGTTACCAGAAGCGCTGTCTATGCCAAATACAGTTCGCCGTTATTCAACGCGTCGGCCATGGATGGGATAGCTGTAAGAGCCGAGGATACCAATGGAGCCACAGAAACGAACCCGGTGATCCTTCGGGAGGATCAATATGTGGTGGTGGATACGGGTGATCCGATACACAATCCCTGCGATTCCGTCATCATGGCGGAAGATATCGTGGAGACGGAGGAAGGTGTCCGGATAACCGCATCAGCCGCTCCGTGGCAACATATAAGGCCCATAGGAGAGGATATCGTGGCAGGTGAGATGATATTGCCACGTAACCACAGGATAAGAGCTATAGATATAGGCGTACTTCTTTCGGCCGGCATTTTGGATATCGACGTGATAAGAATGCCGACGGTAGCGATCTTTCCTACCGGTACGGAAATAATAGAGCCGGGAGATCAGGTAGAGGAAGGCAGTATCATAGAATCCAATTCCAGGATGTTTGAGAACATGGTCACCATGCTGGGTGGCATAGGACACAGGTTCCCGCCTGTAAAAGATGATTACGGCGAGATACTGAAGCAGGTCTCAGAGGCTGTGGATCGATATGATATGGTGATAATAAACGCCGGTTCCAGCGCAGGTACCGAGGACTATACCGTGCATGTGCTGCGGGAGCTGGGAGAGGTGGTAGTCCATGGAGTGGCGGTAAAGCCGGGGAAACCAGTCATATTGGCGATAGTGAGAGGCAAACCGGTCATAGGGCTTCCGGGATATCCGGTGTCGGCATATATCGGTTTCGAAAATTTTGTGGCGCCGCTGCTGCAAATGATGGGGAAGAGAGCGGAGACGATAGGCGAGACGGTAGAAGCACATATTTCCAAGCGTCTGGTGTCCAGTCTGAAGCACAAGGAGTATGTCAGAGTAAAGGTGGGAAAAGTAAACGATAAATTCGTGGCAGCGCCGTTGGCCAGAGGCGCTGGAGCCGCCATGTCCCTGGTCAGAGCCGATGGATTTTGCGTGATAGAGCAGAACAGCGAAGGGGTAGAAGCGGGGGAAAAGGTCAGGATAGAGTTATACAGGAGTAAAAACGAGATAGAGAATACAGTAGTGATAATAGGAAGCCACGATTTGATACTGGATATCATCGCTGATATGATGCCGGAAAAGCACAACAATATGTTCGTATCCAGTACTCATGTGGGAAGCATGGGCGGATTGATGGCCCTCAGGAGAGGCGAAGCTCATATGGCTCCCATACATCTTTTAGACGAGGAGACGGGACAGTATAACATACCATATGTTAAACGGCTTTTCAGCGAACCGATGGCTATAATCAAAGGCGTCAACAGGATACAAGGCATCATGGTGAAAAAAGGAAATCCTCTCGGGATACACACTATAGAAGATCTGGCGCGCAAGGATGTGAGATATGTAAACAGACAAAGAGGCGCCGGGACAAGAGTGCTTTTCGATTACAGATTGAAAGAACTGGGAATATCAACAGAGGAAATCAATGGTTATGAGCGTGAAATGACAACTCATATGGCGGTGGCTGCCGCTGTGGCCAGCGAGAGCGCTGATGCCGGGATGGGCGTGTTGTCGTCAGCTAACGCCATGGGACTGGATTTCATAGAGATCGCTTATGAAGAATATGATTTCGCGGTTCCCGCCAAATTCCTGGATTCTCCTCACATCAAGGCTTTTATCGACATCATACAGAGTGATGAGTTCAAGGAAAAGCTGGATGAGATGGGCGGATATACAGCGGATTCTGCGGGAACCGTCATGACTCTCTAGATACGCACCCTAGAGATACAACGTCATCAGTTTGATGATGATAGTCAGGACACAGACGATGGCTCCGATGATGTAGGACTTTTTCTTGTCCTTGGTGATTTTCTTCCCGATGATAGCTCCTGCGAGACCCAGTATAAGCGCACCGAGAAGATGTTCGAATGTAAATAGCATAGTTCGTTCCTCATAATAAACTGCAAACAAAAGCCGATATAATTTATAATTATATCGGCTTTTTTATGAAAAAACAACATCAATATTGGCCGGGCGATCATTTCCTCAGAAGGCCATCCACTCCGATGGTGACGATCTCTACAGGGATGGCTTTTTTAGCGTTGGCCACTGCCTGTTTCACCGCGTATTCGATACCGCCGCAGCATGGGACTTCCATCCTGGCCACGGTGATGTCTTTTATGTCGTTGGCGGCGATGATATCCGTCAGCTTTTCCGAATAGTCCACCATATCTAATTTAGGGCATCCGATCAAGGTGATATGGCTGTCCATGAATCTTCTGTGGAAATCCCCGAAAGCGTAGGCACAGCAGTCAGCCGCTATGAGCAGATGCGCTCCGTCGAAATATGGCGCGTTTACCGGCGCCAGCTTGATCTGCACAGGCCAGTGGGTCAGGGCGCTGGGGCTCTCACCGTCGGGACATTCGGAAGATTGCCTCTTTTCCATAGTGCCGTTGAAGGCCTGGGACAGGCAGCCGCCGCGCTGGTTGTGAGCCTTTGCTTTTTTGTTAGCCATTACGGCAGCTTCGTCGTATGCGGCTGCTTCACGCTCTTCGAATGAGATGGCATCGACGGGACATACAGGCAGGCAGTCTCCCAGTCCATCGCAGTAATCGTCTCTCAGCAGTTTCGCCTTACCGTCGACCATACCGATGGCGCCTTCATGGCATGCTTCCGCGCACAGGCCGCAGCCGTTGCATTTTTCTTCGTTTATTTTTATGATTTTTCTTTTCATCACTTTTTCACCTTTCCCATCGTATCAGCTGTTATTTGCTTTTGTAATGAGATTTTAATATAATAGTAGAATCAATGTATGTTGCCTGTGCAACGAAATGAGAAAAGTTTATCAAAAAAGTACAGATCATATCGGAAGCGAGGGAGACTATCGTGAACTTTTTCCTGATTTTTGCATTTTTATTTTTTATCGGCAGTTGCCTGGGGTGGTGTATGGAGTTGTTTTTCAGGCGATTCATCTCCAAGAACAATCCTGACAGGGAATGGATAAACCCGGGGTTCCTGACAGGACCATATCTGCCGCTTTACGGATTTGGTTTATGGGGTATGTATCAGGTGTCCCATATCATAGAGCTGCTTTCTACAGGAAAGGCCGTTGTCGATATCCCGGTCATATTCCTGCTGATGGCGGTGGTCATGACGGCTACGGAGTACGTGGCCGGACTCATCTTTGTCAAAGGGATGAATCTGAAGCTTTGGGATTATAGCAGGGAAAAGCTCAATATCCAGGGGATAATATGTCCTAAGTTCACCGTCATATGGGGGTTGTTAGGGACCATCTATTATTTCACTCTCAATAATTATGTGGAAGGATGGGTAGGCTGGCTATCTCAGCACTTGGCGTTTTCCTTCTTTGTCGGCATGTTTTTTGGAATATTTGCCGTCGACTTGTCCTTCGCGCTTCAGTTATCGGTGAAGATAAGAAAGTTTGCCGTGGATAATCAGCTGATAGTAAGGTATGAAGAACTGAAGCATTCAATAAAAGAACAGAACAGGGAGCGAAGAGAGAAGATAAGATTTCTTATGGCCTTCAAGTCAGACGCGCCTTTCAAAGAGCAGATGGAGCATTACCTGGAGAAATCGCTGGAATCAGGTAAGCGGCGATTCGAACAGGCAAGAGATGACGTGAAGAATAAGGTGGAAAACGTCAGATGGAAGGAAAAATAAAAGCAGGGATCGGATGAGTGCCGGGAAGACTTGCTGACCGGCGCTTTTATCGATATCCGAGCAGATGTTACCTACATTATCGAACTTTGACGAAATGTAGGTAATTTTTTCAACGGTTGAGAGCCCTTACGGCCGTGACAAGTCCATTAAAGTCGAAAAAGCGCTTCCTCAGCCCTTTGCAAAAAAAGTCCAGATTGTCCAAACCCATTGGATTTTATCTACATATTAGAAAAAATGATAAATGTAGATAAAAAAGGTGAAGCGGCAATGGCAGGGGCGTTTTGGAACGGTGGTGCATGGCGTGCCGACAAGTGTTAAGGAAAAAGACTTGACACCGGACTTTCGGTGATATATACTGGCATGGTGCAAAGGATGAGAATTATGAAAATCGACGACATTACCCAGGCCAGTCTGCTGTACGATTTCTACGGGCAGCTGTTGCCTAAGCGTCAGAGGCAGGTGACGGAGCTGTATCATGAGGAGAATCTGTCGCTTTCGGAGATAGCCGAGGAGTTCGGTATAAGCCGGCAGGGCGTTCACGACGCTCTCAAGAATGGCGAGAAGGCGCTGAATGAGTACGAGGAAAAGCTGGGGCTGGTGGAAAAGTTTCAGAGGAGCAGTGACGCCGTAAAGAGAATAGACACGATCATAGATGGTGTTATTCGATCACTGCAGTCTGAGGATGGCGGTGACAGGAAAAGGACTGCCGAAAAGCTGAGGGAAGTTAAGGATATCATAGATAAATTGGAGGAATGATCCATGGCCTTTGAAGGTTTATCGGAAAAGCTGCAGGGAGTCTTTAAAGGACTCAAGGGAAAGGGGAGCCTTACGGAGGCTGATATCAACACGGCAATGCGTGAGGTCAAGCTGGCGCTGCTGGAAGCGGATGTCAACTTCAAGGTGGTCAAGGAATTCGTCGCGGCTGTCAAGGAAAAGGCGTTGGGCGAAGAAGTGATGGCCAGTCTGACACCGGCTCAACAGGTCATAAAGATAGTCAACGAAGAGCTGACAGAGCTGATGGGAGGGACGAACAGTAAACTGACGTACTCGCCTAAGGGGTTCACCGTGTATCTGATGGTGGGCCTGCAGGGTACAGGTAAGACGACTACCTGCGGAAAGCTGGCGGCGTATCTGAAGAAAAACGGGAAAAAGCCGATGCTCTGCGCCTGCGACATATACAGGCCTGCGGCCATAGACCAGCTGGAAATCGTCGGCGAGACGGTAGATACTCCTGTTTTTACCATGAGGGATTGCAGGGAGCCGGAGAAGATAGCGCTGGCAGCGATGAAGGAAGCTGAGCGTAAGGGATTCAATGTGCTGATCGTCGATACCGCGGGACGCCTGCAGATAGACGAGGAGCTGATGGAAGAGCTGGCTACAATAAAGAGCGCTGTAAAGCCTCACGAGATACTGCTGGTGGTAGATGCTCTGACGGGTCAGGACGCTGTCAACGCAGCCGAAGGCTTCAATGACAAGCTGGGGATAGACGGGATCATCATGACAAAGATGGACGGTGATTCCAGGGGCGGCGCGGCTCTTTCAGCCAAAAAGGTGACAGGAAAGCCTATCAAGTTCGTCGGGATGGGAGAAAAGTTCGATGCTCTCGAACCGTTCCATCCTGAGAGGATGGCCAGTCGTATTCTGGGAATGGGCGATATGCTGACTCTGATAGAGAAGGCCCAGGAGGATTACGACGAAAAGAAAGCTGCGGAGCTTGAAAAGAAGATAAGGAAGAACAGTTTCACACTGGAGGACTTCCTGGAACAGATGGGGCAGATAAGGAAGATGGGCGGTATAGCCAAGCTGCTGGATATGATGCCGGGAGTCAATTCCAACGCCAGAAACAACATCAATCTTGATCAGAGCGAGCGGGAATTCATCCAGATGGAAGCCATCATACAGTCAATGACCAAGGAAGAACGAGAAGATCCAAGCATATTGAACGCAAGCCGCAGGAGAAGGATCGCTGCGGGGTGCGGCCAGCCTGTTTCCAAGATAAATCAACTGGTCAAGCGATATAATGATGCCAAGAAAATGATGAAGAGCTTTTCGGGCAAGGGCGGCATCGGAAGAATGAACAGAATGTTCCGGGGATTCTAGGGTCTCCGTGAAATAGAAGAACAAAGGTATTATTAATTAGGAGGAAATAAAAAAATGGTTAAAATCAGACTTAAGAGAATGGGAGCTCACAAAAAGCCTTTTTATCGTGTTGTCGTGGCTGATATCAGATCACCCAGAGACGGCAGGTTCATCGAGGAGATCGGATATTACAATCCGCTGAAAGACCCTGTGGAAATCAAGATAGATGAAGAAGCGGCGAAGAAGTGGCTGGGTAACGGCGCGCAGCCTACGGACACTGTGAAGAAGCTTTTCAAGCAGACTGGTATTTTATAGAAAGCGGTGGAGTAAATGTCAGAATTGGTTAGTGCAATTGCAAAGTCACTAGTTGAACATCCGGAGGCTGTGGAGGTTTCCGAGTCACAGTCCAATGGCACTACGATCATACAGCTTAAGGTCGCGTCTGACGACATGGGAAAGGTCATCGGAAAGCAAGGCAGGATAGCCAAGGCTATACGTACCGTCGTAAAGGCGGCAGCGACGAAGGCCAATCTCAGAGTGGTAGTTGAAATAGTTCAATAGAGACAGAAGGGCTGCCGCATTGACAGAGGAAACGCTGTCAATGCACAGCCTTTTTATTACATGTGGCGCCAAAAGCGGTTTGCAGCGGTTATGGGACTGCGTGAGGCGAGGAAAGATTCGGGGATCATGGAGAAGATAAAGATAGGGAAAATAGTCGGGGCTTTGGGACTTAAAGGAGAGGTCAAGGTCTACAATTACTCCGACAGACCGGATATATACGAGACGACCCCATCAGTATATGTAGGAGAAATACTGATGGATATCGAAAGGATGAGAGTCCATAAGAACATGGTGATACTTAAGCTGGATGGGATCTCGGACCGGGATGGAGCGGAGAGACTGAGAGGCCGGGAGATCTGCATCACAGAGAAAGATCTTCCGCCGCTGCCAGAGGGTCAGTACTATGTCAGGGACATCATTGGCATGGAAGTCGTCGATGAGGACAGCGGTATGCTGGGTCATGTCACCGATGTGCTGCAGAACACAGCGCAGGATATATTCCAGGTGGAGCGCCCTGATGGGAGGACAGTGCTGATACCTAAAGTCGACGAATTTGTGCTGGACATAGACGCGGAAAACAGGCGGATCCATGTCAGACTGATAGAGGGACTGTTGGATCTGTAGTCCGCGGCGGAAGGATTCGGGAGAGTGGAATGAAAATAGATATACTTACGCTTTTTCCTGAGATGTTCGCGCCGGTAACGACCAGCAGCATCATGGGAAGAGCGGTCGAACGTGGAATAATCGACGTAAGGCTGACAAACATCAGGGATTTCAGCAACGATAAGCATAACAGAGCAGACGATTATCCTTTTGGCGGAGGCGGCGGCATGGTGATGATGGCAGACCCGGTGTTTGGCGCGTTGGAAGCGGTATCGGCTGAAGGAAAGAAGATAATATACATGTCTCCAAGAGGCAGGGTGCTGGATGGAAGTCTGGTGGAAGAACTTTCGATGCTGGACGAGCTGGTGATACTGTGCGGCCATTACGAAGGAATCGATCAGAGGATAATAGATTATTGGGAAATGGAGGAGATCTCTATAGGAGACTATGTACTGACAGGCGGCGAGCTGCCCGCCATGGTGTTGACAGACGCGGTGGCCAGGCTTCTGCCGGGAGTACTGGGAAATGAGGATTCGGCTATGGATGAGTCCATATATTCGGGCCTGCTGGAGTATCCTCAGTATACGAAGCCGCGTCAGTACAGAGGGATGGACGTTCCTGAGGTCCTTCTCAACGGAAACCACAGGCTGATAGACTTGTGGCGGTTCAGGGAGTCATTGCTGCTGACAAAAAAACGGCGTCCCGATCTCTTTGATGAATTTGTAAAGGAATCGGGAAAGTTATCTAAAGATGAAAGAAAAATGCTGGAAGAAATAATTAAAATAGAGGTATAGTAGATTGCAAGGGCAGATTCTTTAGTGTAAAATAAAGTGATGAAAACAAAATTAAGCAAGAAGACAAAGCGAATAATAGCTGTTTATCTGGCAGCATTGCTTTTACTATATATCATCGTTGAGGTCCTGCCGGAGGTGACTGATATCTTTGAAACGACTCAGACACTGGAACCGGGAACGTTGAGAATAGCATATGAGACGACAGGGTATCTGATAAAGGATGAATCCGTTGGTATTGCACCGGAATCCGGAGATATACAGTATCTGGTAGCAGTGGGGACTGCTGTCAAGAAAGGATATCCGATAGTGTCTGTTACGCCTGACGGCGAGAGCAATCAGGATGCGAGGTTCGGCGAATACATGAACAAGCTGGATGGCTACGAAGGATTGTCGGAGGAATACAATTCTCCCATAAGCGGGGTGTTCAGTCTGACTGTAGACGGATATGAGGACTACTTCACACCGGACAAGATGGACAAGATAAAGCGGGAAACGGTCGAGAGCCTTTCGTACAAATCAGCCAATCTGGAACGCAGCTCGGTGATAGAGGGAGAACCGATCTATAAGGTCTCCAACGACGATAACTGGTATGTTCTCTGCTGGGTGGACAAGGAGACCGCGGAAAGCTATTCGGAAGGCCGGGCCGTGTCGCTGGAGCTCCCTGAAGGCACTGTAGACGCCAGCGTTCACAGTGTCAGAGAGGACGGAGACGATTACAGAGTGATATTCTACCTCAACGTGTACTATGAAGCATTCTGTGAGAGCCGTGCTGTCGACATGTCCATCGTGACAAGTGACAACGAAGGGCTGCTGGTGGACAACAAGTGCATCGTGGAAAAGAACGGACAGCAGGGCGTATACGTGGTCGACAAAAATGGCGATTACGTCTTCACGAGGATAAGCGTCATTTCCACCGATGGCGAACAGTCAGTGATAGAGGACGCGACATTCGTGGATGAGGAAGGAAACCAGGTATATACTGTAGATGTCTATGATGAAGTGCTCAAACATCCGGAAAACGCGCTGAGATCCGACCTTCAGAAGGAGAGCGAGTCATCCGGAGGCGACGGGGACCAGAAGGAGGAATGAGTATGGAGGACATAAGAGCCAATCTGAAGAAGATAAACGATCAGATAAAGACGGCTGCGGAGAGCTGCGGCAGGAGTGCTGATGATGTGCTGCTGGTGGCGGTGAGCAAGACGCGGACTCCGGAAGAGATAAATACGGCTATAGACGCAGGCGTTACGGATATAGGAGAAAACAAGGTCCAGGAGATAATGGACAAGTATGACGATATCAAGCCTGTGAGATGGCATATGATAGGTCATCTGCAGACCAACAAGGTCAAGTATATAATAGATAAGGTATCCATGATACATTCGGTAGATTCATATAAACTGGCGGCGGAGATAAACAGAAGAGCTGCCGGTAAGGGGATCACTATGGATATACTTATACAGGTGAATTCAGCTCAGGAGGACAGCAAGTTTGGCATAACCACTGACGAGACTGAGGGGCTGATAAAGGAGATACTGGATAACTGCGAGAATGTGAGGATAAGAGGCTTGATGTGTATCGCCCCTTACGCTGACGATCCGGAGGACATCAAGATATACTTCGATCAGGTCAAGGAGCAGTATGACAGATTCGGGAGGATAGAGCATCCGAGGCTGGATTTCAAATATCTGTCGATGGGCATGTCCCATGATTTCCAGGTCGCTATAGAGGCCGGATCTAATCTGGTAAGGGTGGGAAGCGCCATTTTCGGCGAGAGAGATTATAGTAAATTGTAGGAGGTAATCATGGGCGTTTTTAATAAGTTCAAGGATCTGATGGGCTTTGAGGAGTACGAAGAAGAGGATGAAATGGAGATGGAAGAGGAGGATTACGGTACCGAAAGGAAGTCGGTAGATACGAGGCAGCCTCTCACATCTCAGCCAAGGTATGATAACAACGTTGTTTCAATGCAGAACAGGACGGTGAAAGCGTTGACGAGCAAATTCAAACTTATGGTAATAGAGCCGAAGGGTTTTGATGAGTGTTCCAAGCTGGTGGACAGCCTCAAGAGCAGAAAACCGATAATAGTGAATCTGGAAAAGCTGGATTCAGATACGGCCAGGAAGATATTCGACTTTCTGGGAGGAGCTACCTATGCTCTCAACGGAAATGTGCAGAAGGTCGCCAATAATATTTTCGTATTCGCTCCGGAAAACGTATCGATAACTGCAGAAGGGGACAGCAAACCGTATAATTTCGTCGGCGGTAACGCGGACGAAATCAATCCGTGGAAATAGGAGGAAATGGGATGATAAGACCGGTAGACATACAGGAGAAGGAATTTGGACGAGGCGTGCGCGGTTACAGGGAAGACGAAGTAAATCAATTTCTGGATGAGATAACGGTGGATCTGGAGAGGCTTCTCAACGAGCTTCGGGAGACAAAAGAGGAGAATAGCCGTCTGGTTGAAGAACTGGAACGATACAGGAGCTCCGAAGGTACAGTAGTGGAGACTCTGGAGGCGGCGAAATCTCTGATGGCTGATATTTCGGCCAGCGCGGAGAAGAGAGCTGATATTTTGTTGAAAAATGCTGAGCTGGATGCACAGTTGATGCAGAAGAATGCCAAGGACGCGGCGGACAGAATAGCTGAAGAAAGTCAGGCTATGAAAAATCGATTCGTGGACTTCAGGAACAGGTATAAGAAGCTCCTTGAGTCGGAGCTGCAGCGATTCGAATCTCTCAGCGGCGAGATGTTTCCTGAGCTTGGTATCGATGATTTTGACGATCTGCCGGGAGCGGAGCCGCAGCAGGCCAGAGGGCCTGCGAAGAAAGTTCCGCAGCCCAATGCGGGGACGTTCCATTACCAGGGAGGCGGCCGTGAGGTACGCAGGCAGGAAACCATAAGGAACGTGAAAAAGTAAGCGAGATAAAGGAGGCGGGGCGGAAACGCCCCATTTTCATTTTCAATATGATATATTTTATTGTGACAGCAGCCGTCATACTGGTGGATCAGCTGGTGAAGCGCGCGGTACTTTCCAATATGACTGTGGGTGAAACGATACCGTTGCTGGAAAATATATTCCATATAACGTATGTGCAGAACAGAGGCGCCGCTTTCAGCATGTGGGAGCAGCAGTGGGTGGTGCTGATAGTGATCCCCACGGTAGCGCTGGCAGCAGGGCTGGTTCTCATTTACATCAAGAGGGAGACCTGGAGCCGTCTGACATTACTTTCAGTGGCTCTCATATGCGGCGGAGGGATAGGAAATCTGATGGACAGGATAATGCAGGGATATGTGGTGGACATGTTCGACTGCAGATTTTTTCCTTTTTTTGATTTTCCGGTCTTCAATGTAGCGGATATATCCATCTGCGTCGGGTGTGGTCTTCTGCTTCTCGATGTTATCTTTCTCGAAGGGAAGAGGCAGGTGAAATAATGGCAGAAGACAGAAAGCAGAGGATGGAGACGTTCACCGTGTCGGGGGACATGGCGGGGAAAAGGCTGGATGTGGTCATCTCAGCTGCCTTTGATGAGTATTCGAGGAGCTTCATCCAGAAGCTGCTGGAAGGCGGCAGCGTCATGGTCAACGGGCAGGTATGTACCGAGAAGAAGCGCAGGGCGTTGGAAGGAGATGCAGTCTCCATGTCGGTGCCGGAGCCGGAGAAGATAGAGGTAAAGGAAGAAGATATCCCGCTGGATATCGTTTATGAAGACGACGAGCTACTGGTGGTGGACAAGCCTGCCGGGATGGTGGTCCATCCGGCGCCCGGCAACTATTCCGGGACTCTTGTCAATGCGCTGATGTATCACTGTGGAGACAGCCTTTCGTCCATCAATGGCGTCATACGGCCCGGGATAGTGCACAGGATAGATAAGGATACCAGCGGCCTGCTGATGGTGGCTAAGAGCGACAGGGCTCATGGCAGTCTCTCGCGTCAGCTTCAGGAGCATTCCATAACAAGAAAGTATAAGGCCATAGTGTGCGATAATATAAAAGAGCAGGAGGGGACTGTCGACAGGCCTATAGGCCGCGACAGCGCCAACAGGCTGAGGAATGCGGTGACAGATGTGAATTCAAAAGAGGCGGTGACTCATTACAGGGTGCTGGAGCGGTTCGGAAGATTCACTCTGATAGAAGCGAGGCTGGAGACAGGACGCACCCATCAGATAAGGGTGCATATGTCTTATATCAGACACCCATTGCTGGGAGACAGCCTGTATGGCCCGTCGGGAAGCAAGGCGGCTGGAAAGCTGGGAGCGAAGCGTCAGATGCTCCATGCGGGAGTTCTGGGGTTCATTCATCCGGTTACGGGGCAATATATGGAATTCGAAAGCCCGTTGCCGGAGGACTTTGCCGCCGTTTTGAAAAAGCTGAGAAACCTTGTCTGAGAGTGATTTTGTTTCGGAGGGACTGATATGGGGAAGATAGTATTCAAACCGGGAACGATGCTCAATCCTGTTCCGGCCGTGATGGTATCGTGCGGTGACGGCCAGGTGAAAAACATAATAACAATAGCCTGGACAGGCATCATAAACTCCGATCCGCCTATCACATATGTATCGGTGAGAAAATCCAGGTATTCTCATGACATAATAGAGCGGACCGGGGAATTCGTGATAAATCTCACTACGGAAAAGCTGGCTTTTGCCGCTGATTACTGTGGCGTCAGATCGGGACGGGATGTAGACAAGTTCGAGCAGCAGAAACTGACGGCGATAGAGAGCCGGATCGTGAGCTGTCCGTCCATAGAGGAATCGCCTGTCAACATAGAATGCCGTGTGATGGAGAAAAAAGAGTATCCTACTCATGATATGTTCATAGCTGAGATCGTCAGCGTATCAGTCGACGAATCACTGATGGATGAAAACGGCAGACTGTGTCTGGACGAAGCGGGGCTCGTCGCTTATAACCATGGCCATTATTTTGCTCTTGCGAAGAGGGCGCTGGGAAGGTTCGGGTTCTCAGTGATGAAACCGAAGACCAGGAAGCGTATCGAGGCGAAGAACCGAAGAGACGGGAAGAGAAAGGACTCCACTAAGAGAGGCCGACGGAGAAAGTGAAATCCGGTCTCGTTCAGGTCCTGGTACGCACCTGGCTGTCGATCTGAAAATCGGATTTCAGATGCTGAAGACAGTCTTCGCATACGTGGCCGGTCTTGAATACGTGCAGATCGCCGTATACGCAGCCGCACAGCGTGCATGTCTTTTTCATAGCGCGTCCTCCTTTCCTGAGAATGGGCAACCGTTCACATTCCGTCGGCCAGTGATAATGGAGTCGTATTATGAGTTTATTGTAGCGGTATGATCATTGCAAGGATAATATGCGGAGTTGTAACTAACGGTCATTTTTTTGAAATGTTCTGGCTGATAGCAGAGGTCGGAGAGAGTGTCACAGTCACAGAAGGTAAATATCATGTATGAAAAATTTGTTCTGAAAAAAGCAGCTGACGGGGAGATCCGGGGATATTCGTGGCCGGTGGAGGAACCGGACAAAGTGGTATGTATCGTCCACGGCATAGGCGAGTACGGCGGAAGGTTCGACCGGGTGGCGGAGGCGTTCAGGAGTGTGAACATGGCTGTCGCGGCTTTGGATCTGAGGGGTCATGGAGAGTCCCTCGGAAGGAAAGGCGACTGCGCTCCCAGGAAAGCTGTGCTGGATGACGTGAGCGCATTGATCGAGTGGGCGGAACGGCAGTACACAGGGAAGCCGCTGGTATTGTACGGACACAGCATGGGTGGCAACATAGTGCTTGATTACAGAGGGCGTGGTGAGCTCAGTGATCATCCGTCAGCATATGTGATCTCTGCTCCCTGGCTTAGACTGGTCCGGCCGGTTCCCGCACCGCTTTATAAAGTTGTAAGGCTGCTGGCCAGGATGATGCCGTCTGTGACTATCGGATCCAGCATAGATGAGAAGCTTCTGGGGAATCCTGAGATGGTGAAGCCCTTCGTGGAAAACCCTATGGTCCACAACAGGATATCTTTGCAGTGCGCTGTCGAAGGTTTTGAAACTGGTATCGCCCTCGAGCAGGGCGAGGCTGACGATGACGGACGGGCTCATTCCATCCCTATTCTGCTGATGCACGGGAGCGAAGACAGGATATGCGACGTGGAAGGGAGCAGGCGCATTGCTGCCAGGATGAAGGCTCAAGGGGAACCTGTCACGTATGTGGAGTGGGAAGGGCTTTATCATGAGATACATAACGGCAGCGAGACCAGTACGGGCGAAGAAGTGATAGAAGCTATGATGGAGTGGATGAGATCTCTGTGAATGACGCGGACCGGGATCGTATCGACGGCTTATACAGGAGAAGACAGCATTGCTGGGGTTCGCGGCAGGCGTGATGATAGCGGCTTCCGTCTGGTCGCTGCTGATACCGGCCATAGAGCTGTCAGAGGAAAAGTACGATCTGGCGTGGTTCCCGGCTCTTGCCGGGTTCTGTGCCGGTGTGGCATTCCTTTTTCTTCTGGATCGTCTTGTTCCTCATCTCCACTTGGATTCGGACAAACCGGAGGGGCCGGACAGCGGGATTCGCCCTTATGCTGGTCCTTGATGTAGCGCTGGGGTGAAGAAACGGAAAATCTTATTGCTGTCAGCGAGTCATTTCCTCATCGGGTAGCTTCGGGCTCACGTACAGCGTCCTGTTGTGAGTGAAGATGACCATGCCAGGACTGGCTCCGCCAGGCTTTTTGACGTATCTTATCTTTGTGTAGTCTACAGGGACGTTTTCTGAATCGCGGCCCTTACTGTGATAAGCGGCGATGGCAGCGGCTTCGAAGAGCTCCTCTTCGGACGGTTCCGCTCCATCCAGCAGCAGTACTGTGTGAGAGCCGGGGATATCCTTGGTGTGGAACCACATATCTGAGGAAGCAGCTCTTTTCAATGTCAGCCAGTCGTTTTCCCTGTTGTTGCGCCCTACCAGCACTGTTTTACCGGAGGGCAGGATATAAGATAGAGGTCTGGGTCTGTTTTTTCTCTCCTGCCCCTTTCTGTTTTTTCGATAACGGATGTAGCCGGATCCGATAAGCTCCTGTCTGAGCAGTTCTGTCTCCTCTACGGTTTCAGCCCGTTCAGCGTAAGATGCTACCGATTCCAGATAGGCTATTTGACGGGAGACTTCTTCCAGCTGGACCTGTTTTTCCTTGACAGCTGTCTTGGCTTTGCCGTATTTCTTGTAGAAGTTTTGAGCATTTTTTGCCGGTGAATATTTGGGATCCAGTGGTATTTTGACTGATGAACCATCGTAATAGCTGATCACTTCCACAGAAGTGTCACCCGGCTTGGCTACGTGGAGGTTAGCTGTCAATAATTCGCCGTACAGTCTGTACTTATCGGAATTCCTGGCTTTCTGAAGATCCTCGTTGAGCCGTTGTGTCTTAAGGCGCAGCTTGCTCAGATGATTGTTTATGAGCCGCAGAAGATCGTTGGACTTTTGTTTCACGGTGTTTGAGGCTTCTCTGTTTTTAAAAAAATAGGCGGCGGCCTCGCTGAAGCTGTCGAAGGTGAGACGGCGGTACGCGTTCTCCAAAGTAGAGAGAGGAGTCACGTGAAAATCGACAGGCTTGCCTGTTTCGTCAAGATATACCACAGGAGTGATGTTGCCATTGTCTATGGATCCTATGATATCCCGCAGCTTGGCAAAGCAGGCTTTACCGTCCCCACAGTCTGCGATGGTCTGCGCCAGAGCCGGAGATATGCCCTGTATGTGATCCAGGATGCTGCGCTCAGGCTGGGACTGGCCCTCCACCAGCCTTTCCATATCGGCTTCTGTCACTGTAGTGAATGGTATCTTTTCCTGAGTCGGAGGATACTGGTAAGCCTTTCCTGGCAGACTCTGCCTGGCGCGGTTCACATCGATGGAGACATGCTTGATGCTGTCGATTATCCTGCCGGTTTCCATGTCCACCAGGGATATGTTGCTGTGCTTTCCCATCAGCTCTATTATCAGCTTCTTATTGACAGAGAAGCCCAGTTCATTTACAGTCTCCAGCAGTATCTCGATTATCCTGTCGTTTTCGTGCTGGACGATATCCGTTATTCTGGCAGCCCCCAGGTGCTTTCTCAGGACCATGCAGAAGGTAGGTGGTTCTTTGGGATTTTCAGGCGTCTGATCGATCAGATAGGCCGCGGCGTGGTTGCTGCTGGCCGACATGAACAGTCTCTGCTTCCCCTGCTTCGTATGTATTATTAACAGCAGATGCTCCGGCTGGGGCTGATAGATCTTTTCTATCTTCCCAAGAGAGAGCCTGCTTTTGAATTCCTTTACCGCAGCATATGTGACTGCACCGTCAAAAGACATGTCTGTTTCCTCCTGTCGATATTTATGATATAATAAATAATTATTTCAGTAACCATATTATCATACGAGCGGAAGAAATGGGGAAAAAGATGATAAAAAGCATGACCGGGTTCGGAAGAGGAGAATATTCGGACGGAAAGAGGATGATAACGGCCGAGATAAAGACCGTGAACCACAGGTATTCAGATGTCAGTGTGAAGATGCCCAGGAGATATTCCTTCGCTGAGGAAAGGATAAAAGCAGCGGCCAAGAAGAGCATGAAAAGAGGCAAGGCAGAGATTTCCATAATAGTGGAGAATGTGACAGAAGATGATATGACAGTAAAGCTCAACGCGCTTCTGGCAAAACAGTATATAGACGCTCTCAGGGAATTGCAGGATACATATGGTCTGGGCGGCGATATCGATATAGAGCTGGTATCGACTATGCCGGATGTAATGAGGGCCATACCCGATGTCGAAAACGAGGACGAGGTGGCGGAAGCTATGGAAAAGGCAGTATTGGCTGCTGCGGAGAAGCTGGACGAAATGAGGGCTCAGGAAGGCGGTAAGCTGGCCGAGGATCTTCTGATGAGAGGAGAGTTTATACGGGCTCTGGTCAGAAAGATAGAAGAGAGGGCTCCGATGGTAGTCAAAGATTATACGGAGAGGCTCTGTGAAAGGATACGTGAGCTGACGGAAGATGCGGTAGACGTTTCCGATGAGAGGATATTGATGGAGGCAGCCGTGTTCGCCGATAAATCGAATATCACGGAAGAGCTGGTGAGGCTGGACAGTCACATGGTCCAGCTGAAGCAGATACTGACTTCTGAGACAAGTCCGGTAGGGAAGAAGCTGGATTTCCTGGTGCAGGAGATGAACAGGGAAGCCAACACCATAGGATCAAAATCCAACGATCTGGAGATCACCTCACTGATGCTGGAGACCAAGAGCGAGATAGAGAAGATAAGGGAACAGGTACAGAACATCGAGTGATGGAGAAAAGTTACATATGCCGCACATATATCTGCTTGTGCGGCTGTTCTTTTAAAAACATGATTTAGTTGCTGTATTCTTATGAATACATGTTCTTCAAATACCCGTCCCGATCGCCATAAAGCCCATATTTGTGACAATAATATCATATCAATGAAAAGTAGGAAATGCTATAATTGAAACGCAAATGACAGAAGATTTTCAAAATGTGGGGGAGGGTGATATATCGATGCGAAAAGTGACGGTAGCAGCGACGCAGATGGCGTGCGGCACCAATATGGAGGAGAACATCTCCAATGCTGAAAAGCTGGTGAGAGACGCAGCGTCGAAAGGCGCCAATATCATACAGCTGCAGGAGCTGTTCGCTACTCAGTATTTCGCTCAGGAGGTCAATTATGACCATCTGGCCATTGCGCGCCCTGCGGAAGGACATCCCATGCTGGAGAAGATGAGCAGGCTGGCTAAGGAGCTGTCGGTGGTGATACCCGTGAGCTTTTACGAGGAGGCAGGCAACTGCAGGTTCAACAGTATCATGATCATCGATGCTGACGGCAGACAGCTGGGGATATACCGCAAGACGCATATACCGGATGATCCCGGGTATTACGAGAAATTTTATTTCTCGCCGGGCGACCTTGGATTCAAGGTGTGGGACACGGCCTATGCGAAGATCGGCGTCGGGATCTGCTGGGATCAGTGGTTTCCGGAGGCAGCCAGAGCGATGGCTCTCAAAGGAGCCGAATTTCTGTTGTATCCGACAGCCATAGGGACTTTTGCCGTACCGCCTGAACAGGTGGAACATGAAATGCTGGATTACGATCATTGGCAGAACGTGATGCTGGGACACGCGGCGGCCAATATGATACCGGTGATAGCATCCAACAGGGTGGGAGTCGAAGAAATGGGCGGGACGGCCATCAAGTTCTGGGGTGCGTCTTTCATTTCGGACAACAGAGGCAATAAGCTGCAGGAAGCGTCTGTCGAAGGTGAGGCCGTCCTGATGGCTCAGTTCGACATGGAAGAGCTGGCGGCTTACAGGCAGGAAGTCTGTGTTTTCAGAGACAGGCGCCCTGCGGCGTACGAGACGCTCTTTACATTGGATGGCGTCCATAAGTCCATCTGATCGTTATTATCATTTTATCTATTAAAGGAGGGAGAATTTTATGAAAGTCAAATACGAGGGAGGGCAAGTGCTGACAGATGTGATGCCCGACCTGAAAAAGACGAGATTTTCTTTCGGTGCAGTGCTGTTTTTCATCTTCTGCGCGACCAGCGGCGGCGCTTTTGGTATAGAGTCCATCATTCCGGCTTCCGGTCCGGGAATGACGCTGGTGCTTCTCGTGATCATACCATTGATGTGGGCGTTGCCTATGGGACTTTATGTATCGGAGCTGACCAATCTTGCTCCTGTTGATTCAGGTCCGTATGTATGGGTGAAAATGGCCTTCGGTGAGTTCTGGGGGTTTGCCTTTGGTCTGTGGATGGCTGTAGCGTGGTACCTGACGGGAGCGTCGTATATCGTCCTGGCTACTGACTATATAGGCATGTACATAAATATGAGCCCTATGGTGGAGCTGGCGGTGAAGGTAGTTATCATCCTCGTGTTCACAGTAGTGAATCTGCTGGGGCTTCAGGAGGTAAATGTGGTCAATACCATCTTTACGTTCATAATCCTGGCAGCATTCCTGGCTGTAGCCATCGTTGGTCTCGCCAATTGGGAGAATAATCCGTTCGACCCGTTCATGAACGTGGAAGAGGGCGCTTTCTCCAGTCTTGGTGTAGGCATAGCCATCGGCGTATGGATGTTCTGCGGTTATACGGCCATAGCAAACCTGGGCGGAGAGATAGAGAATCCTCAGATAATCCCGAAGGGGATGAAGTGGTGCATCGTTCTGATGATGGTAGCATATATACTCCCGACTCTGGGAGGTATCGTATCCACAGGACCTTGGTACGAATGGGGATATTCGATAGATTATTCGACTGTATTGTCTACTCACGTAGGGAAATGGGCAGGGGTCGCCTTCATGATCACGGCTGTGATATCGCAGCTGGCCCTGCTCAATGCGACGACGGCAACGGCGTCAAGGTCGTTCATGATCCTCGGCAAAGACCATCTGTGTCCGAAGTTCCTGTCCACCGTTTCCAAGAACCGCAAGGTGCCTATCTGGCCTATCGTCATCCTTGCTGTACTCAATGTGATACTGGTAAATCTGGACTTCGAGATACTGGTGATCATCCTGTCGCCGCTGCTCTTCGTATGCTATGTGGGATTTGCCGTGGCGTTCCTGAAGCTGAGAAAGCTTTATCCTGTGGAAAAGAGAGGCGACCTGTATTATGTAAAGGGAAGGTTCTCGCCGTACTACATCGTGATATCCATGATGATAATAGGTATCGTAGGCATATTGATGAACGGAACGGAATATTTCCTGCTGGGGTACGTGCTGATACTGTTCGCGCTTCTGATGTATATCATATGCAAGAAGGTATACGGCGGTCTTTCGGTAGAAAATCCGCAGCTCTATCCTGTCAATCCTAAGACAGGATTGTGCAGAGGCGATCTGGTAAGGTTCGGCAGATTTTTCCTGATATTCGGCGTATTAGCTCTGGGCGGATCCTTCTTCCTGAGGTGGTATGAAGGAGACTGGGGTCATGACTATTATCTCGATCTGTACGGCTCCGGACTCATCAGCAACTGGGAGCTGATGATAACTCTCATCACTTGGGTCGGAATCGGTATGCTGGCGGCCAGCGTCATCTGCTATCTGGTCGGGAGGAAAGTGGATCCTATACCTGATGATGAATGACAGTGCTTCTGACGATACTGTTGACTGCTGTCGCATCATCATACCGATGACGACAGGATAACAGCTCGTGATCGAAAGTGATTTGTACATTAATGCTTGAAGAATAAGCGGAACAGTGGTATAATTACTGTTCAGACAAGATTCGGACTTAGCTCCGGCGATGACTGTCGCCGGAGCTTGTCTGAAGTTGGTGATAGTTCGGCGTTTTAGGAGGATAGATGACGAAGGGGAAGCTGTTCGTGATTTCGGGACCTTCCGGAGCCGGGAAGGGAACGATCTGCAAAGAAGTACTGGACGAAGGAAGAAATATAAAGATGTCCGTTTCCATGACGACGCGCGCACCCAGAGTCGGCGAGATAGATAAGATACACTATAATTTCGTCGACCGGGATTCTTTCGAAAGACTGATAGAGGAAGACGGTTTCATAGAGTACGCCGACGTTTACGGCAATCTCTACGGGACGCCGAAGAAGGATGTGCTCGGCTGGATGGAACAGGGCATAGACGTCATATTGGAGATAGATGTGCAGGGAGCTATGCAGGTCAGGCAGTCTTATCCGAGTGGGATATTTATTTTCATACTGCCGCCGTCTATCGAGGAGCTGAGGAAGAGGATAGAGGCCCGAGGCTCGGAAACGCGGGAAACTATGGCCAGGAGGCTCGGTATGGCGATGGAGGAGATATCATCCATCGGACGATACGATTACAGAGTCATAAATGATGACTTGAAATCGGCCATAGGTAAGGTCAGAGCCATAATCACGGCGGAGCAGTGCAGACTTGATGCCGCGGAAGCTGAGATGATAGTCAACAGATATAAGGAGGAGTTATAATGTTATATCCGTCCATAGACGAAATAAGGACCAAGGTGGACAGCAAGTACACACTGGTAGTGCTGGCGGCCAAAAGGGCCAGAGATATCATAGAAGGGATGCCGAAGCTCACTGAAGCAGATGTGGAGAAACCGGTCTCTATAGCGGCCAACGAGATCGCTGAAGACCTGATAACCTACAGGGAAGGCGATGCATAGAGAAAGGTTGTCTCTTTTTCAGACATAATTCTTTGGATATCAACAGCGAAAACCCTCTTTTTGTGAGAGAATATCACTGTATTCTTCACTGCGGAAAGGGGGCTTTTTTATGAGCGGACTCGTTATCCACAAGGGAACGGGGATATATGTGGTGGAACTGGAGGAGATCCTTTACATGGAAAAAGCGTTGCGTAAGATAAGGCTTCATTTCAATGGCGGATCCCGGCACAGGGAAAGCTCCTGTCTGGAGTTTTACGGTAAATTCGCGGACGTGATCCATCACCTGGACCATCGGTTCATGTTTTGCCACAGGAGCTATATCATCAATATGGATGCCATAGTTTGGATGGCCTGCAACACCATATTCCTGGGGACCAGCGACAGTATATATATGGGACGGGCCACTTATGGGAAAGCAAAGAAAATTTTTAAGGATTACCTGACGGAAAAGCGCGGAAAAAATCCCGTTAAATCTTGCGAAAACCGTTGTAATGAAGCGGATTTTATAGTATAGTATTAGCTGGTCTTGATTTTTTTTGAGACCGTTGTTATTTATAGTTTACACACAGCAGCAGCCTGGAGGATCGGTGCCATGAGCGTCAGGTTTTGAACGGCGCGGGGTTGCACTCCGGACATAACTGCGGTGGAAGTGGAAAACCGAGAGGAGAAAAAACATGTCAGTAATTTCAATGAAACAGTTGCTTGAAGCAGGTGTGCATTTCGGACACCAGACGAGAAGATGGAACCCTAAGATGGCTCCTTATATCTTTACGGAAAGAAACGGGATCTATATCATAGACCTGCAGAAGACAGTAAAGAAGATAGACGAGGCATATTCTTTCATGAAAGAAGTAGCTGAAAGCGGGAAACCGGTCCTGTTCGTGGGCACTAAGAAACAGGCTCAGGCTGCTATCGAAGACGAAGCTAAGAGATGCGATATGTACTATGTCAATCAGAGATGGCTCGGCGGTATGCTGACCAACTATAAGACTATTTCCGGAAGAATAAAGAGACTTAACGACATAAAGGTCATGGAGGAAGACGGAACCTTCGAGAAGCTGTCCAAGAAAGAAGTTATCAAGCTGAGACTTGAACACGATAAGCTGGAAAAGTTCCTGGGCGGCATCAAGGACATGAAGGGGATGCCGGGCGCCATATTCGTCGTAGACCCTAAGAAGGAAAAAATCGCTGTTAAGGAAGCCAGGATACTGGGTATCCCTGTTGTCGGAATCGTAGATACCAATTGCGATCCTGATGATGTGGATTACATCATCCCTGCCAACGACGACGCCATCAGAGCGGTAAAACTGATAGCGGGATGCATGGCAGACGCCATTATCGAAGCCAAGCAGGGTGAAAGCTTCGACGAAGGCGAAGAAGCAGGATCGACTGAGGCGGCGGAGGCTGAAAACGTAGCCGAAGCTGCAGAGGACAAGGCGGAAGAAGGCGCAGCTGAGAACGCTGACGCATAATGAGCGTACAAATTATTATCGTATAAATATCAGGAGGAACGAAAATGGCTGTAACAGCTAAAATGGTAAAAGAACTGCGTGAAATGACAGGCGCAGGGATGATGGATTGTAAGAAAGCACTCGTTGAAACAGACGGGGATATGGATAAAGCTGTAGAGCTCCTGAGGGAGAAAGGCCTGGCAAAGGCTGCAAAGAAAGCGGGCAGGATCGCGGCTATGGGTCTGGTAAAGATCGCATCCGCAGCTGACGGCAAAGCAGCCGCCATCGTAGAAGTGAACTCGGAGACCGACTTCGTTGCCAAGAACGACGAGTTTATAACCTTCGTTGACAATCTGGCGAAGATGGCTCTGGAAAACGATGTGGACGATATGGATGCATTCATGGCACTCCCTTACGGAGACGAGGGCACTGTTCAGGATGTACTCACCAACAAGATTGCTACGATTGGTGAGAACATGAGCATCAGAAGATTTGAAAAAGTGACAGGTGAAACAGTCGTATCATATATCCACGGCGGGAGGATCGGCGCTATCGTTGCAGGAAACATAACGGCTACAGATGAAGTGAAGACTGCTCTGACAAATGTCGCTATGCAGGTTGCTGCAATGAATCCTCAGTATGTCAGCAGAGATGATATCTCAGAAGAGGAAATGGCAAAGCTGCACGATATCACTCTTGAAAGTGCGCTTAACGACCCGTTCACTCTTCCTAAACCTATACTGAATGCTCTGCTGGACAAGGCTGTGGACGGCGTGTGGAGTCAGGAAGACGTGGATATACTGGCAGAAAAGAGAGCTGACAAGGGATTCAACTTCAATTATCTGCCTAATTTCCTGTCGGAAGATGCCAAGGCCAAGCTGGCTCAGCTGGCAGTTGCCGATAAGGCAAATATTTCCGAGAACAAGATCTTCACAGGTCTTGTCAGCGGGAGAGTCTCAAAGCAGCTTAAGGAGATCTGCCTTTTAGACCAGACTTATGTCAGAGCAGAAGATGGCAAGCAGACTGTTGCCCAGTACCTGGCTACGGTGGACAAAGAACTTGCCATTACAAAGGTAGTTCGTTTCGAAGTCGGCGAAGGTATCGAGAAGAAGGAAGAGGACTTCGCAGCCGAGGTAGCGGCACAGCAGGCAGCAGCAGCGAAGAAATAAAGCCCTGCCCGTATCTTTGATACGGCGCGCAGGACTTATGCAAAGCTTTCCCAAATCTTTGATTTGGTGAAAACGACTGCGAAACTTTGAAATAAGGCTTTTAACCCCTGAAAGCATTGAAATTCAGTGCTTCAGGGGTTTTTTGCTGCCGGAAATCCGATGTTGCAAAGTATCATAAGAATCTGGAGGAACGGGAAACGATCCGATGCAGGCTTCCGAGTGCGGGTTCAATAAGAAATACCCTAAGAAGTCTAACGGAATAACAGGTCCGAAGTATTCTATCAGCTGAGGAATTTTCAAAGGCGCAATCGAAGCAGAACGTATGGTCTTCTTATGGCGATACGAACTATGTGGAATATGTATTGGCATGTGAATCCGGAGATGAAATGTAGTTAATTCAACAGTTAAAAGGTGGAAAATACAAACCTAATCCAGTTCTCGCTTCCTCTATTTTAAAAATCAAAAGTAAATCAGAAAAAATCGCTTAAGAACTTATATAATACTTGTATTTTTATTTTAGTAGACTAAGTATATTGAAACAGTATGTACAATTAGTCACATATATCTGTATTTTTTTTCATATCGGGACATTAATCGAAGTATGAAAGTAAGTGATCATATAAAAGAGTATCTATTGTCAAGGAACGTTATACGATTTATAAATGAATAATAATGCTGGGAGATATAAAATTGAATAAAAAACATCGGATAGATTGTAAATAATAAGGGAGGAAAAATTGAAATGAAAGAAATATATAAATCACTATTTACTCCATTTAAGATCGGAAATGTAAAGATAAAAAACAGATTCGTAATGTGCCCTATGACGGGAACTGCAATTATAAACAATAATGAGTTCAATTATGAGGCTGAAAAATTCTATTTGGAAAGAGCTAAGAACGGAGTAGGTCTTATTGTAACTGCGCCGTCTATGATATTTGATATGTGGGGGAGAGGGTTCTGGCTTACAGAAGCAAAGAATGCTTTTGGAACACCGTTAAGGAATTTCGTAAACAAGATACATGAAGAGGATGCAAGGGTTTTTATGCAGCTGGGAGTTGGCTTAGGCCGTGTAATATATCCTAAACCTGTAGAATTTATAAAAGGTGCGAACATTGAAAATATTAAGATCGCCGCGAGTAAGCTGCGCAATGTATGGGATACATCCATGGTGCACAGGGCGTTGACGACAGAAGAAGTAAAAACTTTGCGTGACAATACGATTTTAGCGGCAAAAATGGCCAAAGATGCAGGTATGGATGGAGTAGAAATCCATGCAGTGCATGAAGGCTATTTGCTGGATCAGTTTGCTATAGAATCCATGAACAGCAGAACCGACGAGTATGGCGGTTCGTTGGAAAACAGAATGCGGCTGGCGTGTGAAATAATAAAGGGTATTAAGGAAAGCTGCGGGGAGGATTTTCCTGTAACAGTAAGATATAGTGTTGTCAGCAAGATGAAGGGATTCAATGACGGAGCATTGCCGGGAGAAGACTTTGTTGAGTTCGGAAGAGATTATGAGGAAAGCATAGCTGTAGCAAAAATTCTGGAAGAAGCAGGCTGCGATGGATTGAATGCGGATAACGGAACGTATGATTCATGGTATTGGGCGCACCCACCTATGTATATGGGCAGAGCATGCAACCTTGAGGATGTTTCGTTTATAAAAAAACATGTAAATATACCGGTAATCTGTGCAGGGCGGATGGAGGACCATGCGGTGTCTGCAAAAGCGGTAAGTGAAGGCTTGATAGATGCAGTAGGAGTCGCGCGTCAGTTTCTTGCCGACTCGGCATGGATAGAAAAATTAAAGGCGGACAAAGAAGACGATATCAGACCTTGCATAGCATGTCATAACGGATGCCTCGGTAGTCTGCTGCAGGGAAAAGGACTGTCATGTGCGCTGGATCCATCTGTGATGCATGATGAAGAATACAAAGTGATGCGAGCGGATAAAGCGAAAAAAGTTATTATCGTAGGCGGCGGTATCGGCGGAATGGAAGCTGCAAGAATACTTACTCTGAGAGGTCATAAAGCAAGCATATATGAAAAAGGCAGTAAGCTGGGCGGTGTCTTTAATGCGGCAGCTGCGCCGGATTTCAAAGAAGCTGATAAAGCTCTGCTTGCATGGTATGAAAAACAGATGAAAGAACTTGGCATAGATGTGCATTTTGGGACAGAGGTAACCAAAGATGTGATAGAAGGTGAAACTCCGGATGCGGTAATAGTAGCCAGCGGTGCTGCTCCGAGAAAGCTTAGCTTTAAAGGTGAAGCCGAAGGACAGGTCGTTTCGGCAATAGATTTTCTCCTTGGAAACAAAGCTGTGGGAAAGAACATCATCGTTGTCGGCGGAGGGCTTACCGGATGTGAAATCGCGTATGACATTGCAAGAAAAGGCGGAAATGTTACGCTGGTGGAAATGACCGATAAAATCCTGGCGGCTCCGCTTTTAAGCGCAGCAAATTCCAATATGCTGAGGGACTTGATGAAATATCACAGCGTTGAAATTATTACATCGGCGAAGATTACCGAAATTAACGGAAGCAAAGCGGTTGTAGAGTGTGAAGGTAAGGAAAGAATCATATCTGTCGACAATATAATCGTTTCCGCAGGATATATACCGAATCAACAGCTTTATGAGGACGTGAAAAACATCTGTGATACATATATTATCGGAGACGCTTCAAAGGTAGGAAGCCTGTTGGATGCCATAAAGGCAGCTTATAAAGTGGCTATGGAAATATAACGTTTTATCAAGGAGGGATAAATTATGAAGTATAATGACATGGAACTGTTAAGAAGAAAGGTGGCTCATCTGCATAATGATAATTATTCGACAATAGCTCCACCTATACAAATTACAAACGGTATCCCGCAGGTAATGGTTCTTAAAGGTTCATATCGTGAAATGGGTTTCCAGTACGGAGCAAAGCTTGCGTACAAATTGTATTCGGTTCTTACCATAACAAGAGCAGCGGTTTTAGAAGCGCATGGCGAAAAAACTGTAATGAAAGATATGAAAACAATCGAATATCTTGTGGAGAAATATGACCCTGATTTCAGACTTTGGATTGAAGGAGTACAGGCAGGCTGTGCCAGCAAAGGTGTTGATTTTACATTGTACGATTTCCTGATTGCGGAAGTATACGGCGGTGAAAGATGGGCAAGACCGGAAGGGAAGTATCCGGAAGAACTTGGCTTTGATAATTCACCGGCAGGTCCGAATATCCCTCATCCTCAGTGCAATGCATTTGCGGCCGCAGGGGAGGCTACAAAGGACGGAGAGGTCATTGTAGGAACAAGCGGTTCGAATTCGGATGAAACTCCTGACAGAGTTATACTCATATGTTATCCTGACAATGAGCCGTATTTTATCTGTTTCGGTGCTATTGTAAGTCCATTTTGCCAGATCGGCATGACCAGTGCGGGATTCACATGGACATGTACGGCGAACTTTTCACCTGTAGATTGTGACTGGGGTATTTTCCCTGAAATAATGGATCATTATCTCACTACAAAATGTAAAACTCCGCAGGACGCGCAGGAATTCCTTAAGCTGATACCTAGAGTAGGAGCTGTGGGAAACCTTATTACGACCGACCTTGCGGGAAATATTTCTGTAACCGAAACGAACAGCGATCATTACAATATTCGCAGGCCGGGAGATGCGGGCGAAGAAGGTAATTACGTTGTAAGTACGAATCACTTCGCGGCAAAAGACACATTAGAGTGGAATATACCCGAATATGCTTTATGGCAAAATGATTCAAAGTGCAGATTTGCTACTATATCGAAGTTCCTTGCAAAAGCAATAGAGGACGGAGGTATTGATTACGAGTCTATCCGTAAGATGATGCGTTCGGATGACTGGTATGATCCCGAAACAAATGAATGGCATACCAATGAACCGGAATCAATGAAGGGGTATAATCTGCTGGAGTATACTCATCAGGCAATCATGCATCCGTCAGATATGACTGCGTATTTCATGCTCGGTACGGCAAGCGGGACAGGCACTCCTGCAGGCTCCATGGGAGAATTTGTAAAAATGCAGATACTGGAGGATCCTTTTGAAATGCTTGAAACAATGAGAAATGAAACATTCCTTATCGATTTCTATGAAGCAAGAGCATTTTATAGAAAGGTACTTAATTCAAGTGAATCGCTTCAGAAAGATTACGCGACGCAGGAGGCTCTGGAAGGTCTGCTGGATAAAGCATATGTCGCATATGAATGCGCGCTGAACAGGCAAGCCCATGCGATTCTTTGCAGGCATGACGGCGGCGCGGAATGTGATTATCTGGAAATACTAAGCGAAGCGTTATCATACATGGCGGAATCGCAGCTTTATTCAAAGAAGCTTATCGCTCAGCTTGAATGCTTCGGCATCAAAAAGCCGGGTGGATATAATTACTTCGGTGCTTATTAAGAGCTTTATACATCAATCAACAAAGTATCGTACCAGCAAAGCATGCTGGTACGATACTTTTTAAAAATCAGAAAATCTCATTTTGGGCTTTATTTCACTTAGCCGGGGTAGGCCGGAATACCGGCGGAGCCTATCGATGACAGTGTACCGGAAGCCTACATATTTATGTACAATTGGTTATATGTACATGTACAATTAGATATCAATAAAATCAGAACATATTTGAAATTTGCAAAAAAGTAATTTTGTAAAAGAAAATACTCTCTTTTGTAAATGAATGATAATAAGGGAAATATTACAATTAAGATGAATTCAGACCATGAATCTAAAAAAGGAGGCTATAAAAACTGCTGAAGCACAGCGGTTATAGCCGCTAAAAACTTATTCAACAAATTTACACTACAGGAGGGATAAAATGAGCGAATTATCGACAAAAAGAATTGACAAATTACGTTGGCCAATGCTTGTTCTGATTATGTTGGTCGGCATGACATCGGCATTTTTAAATTGTTTATCTGTATTTGTAGGGCCGCTTTCAATGAAGGGCTGGGATCCTACCATCGTGGTAATGGCATACTCCGTTATGATGGTTATGGCTATTCCGGGCAGTCTTATAGGGGGAAAATTGAAGGCAAAATTTGGAAATCGTTTTGTATTAAAGGTCTGTGGTCTTGGATTTACGGTTTCGGTACTGGTGGCAGCCTTCGCGCCTAATGCATGGGTTTATGTGATTGCTATCGGTGGATTTGCACCATTATTTGTCTATTGTATATATGTTGCGCAGATTGCAAATCTGGGAGAACTGTTCCCGGACAGGAGAGGTCTTGCTACAGGAGCATTGTCTGTAGGAATCTTTCTTGCAGGTGCACTAGCAGTTCCTGTATGTGAAAGAATGACTAGTGCTATAAATGTTACGCCGACTATTGTGGTTTTTGCATTGGTAATAGGCGGAATTACGATTCTTTCGGGATTTATATTGCTGCAGGCGCCGGAAGGATACAAACCTGAGGGCTGGGAAGAGCCCGAGTATGAGATACTGGAAGGCGGTGAGGCAGAAGGCATAAAGGATGTTGGCTGGAAAAAGCTGATAACATTAAAATCCTTCTGGCTTATCACGATTGCCAGTCTGACGGGAACCATACTGACATCCGGTATACAGAGCAACTTTATAATATTGACCGGTGAAATCACGGGAGCTTCAGAAGCTACAGCCGCATGGATTTACACGATATTCTCAATGATAATGGGAATTAGTGCGATTGTTGTAGGAGGAATTTCAGACAAGGTTCTGGGCCCTGTTAAAATCATAGCAATTGCATGTCTGGCGGTTTTCGTTATGGCTTTGTTCTTTATTTTAACAAACGCACAAAGCACACCGATGTATATTGTATTCGTTGCTTTTATAGGCTTGGAGGTCAGCGCATTTTCAACGTTAATCGCAGTAATACTGATGAGAGCTTACGGTACTAAAAATTTCGGTATCAACTTCGGTCTGGCACAGGTCGGTGTGCTGATAGGCTCCTCCATAGGACCGCAGCTGGCTATTAGAGGAGCAGATACATTTTTAATCGTTTCGGCGGCGGGTGTACTGCTTTGCGGAATTGTTATGTTTATCCTAGCTAAGGCTCTGAATAAAGAACTCGGAAAGAAAGTTTTCTGATTTTACGTAATCCCCAAATAGCAGGCACATTGAAAAGAGAAGGAACCTCCGATAAAATGTCAGCAGGACATATTCAAATGAAGAAACGGAGGATTGCTATGTACAGCAAAGAAGACATCGCGTATTGGATGGACGTATTTGAGAGAGCGAATAGAGCGCCTGTATCAGAAAAGGAATGGTGCAGGCTCAATCATATACCCTACAGACAATATACAGGAAAGAAATACCGGATGAAAAAAGCAGGATATATGTATGGATCAGGAGGAATGCCTTGTAAACTTTAGTGAAATAACAGAAACCTTTTATGCGTACAAGGATGGAAACAGCGGACAGTATCTGTATCCCGACCCGGTCAGCAGTAGCTGTAAGACGAATCTTATGAAAATCATCGTATATGTGATGAAAAGGAAGCCAAAAAGTACTGAGAAATATCTGTTCCAACGAAGTGACCGCAGAGCGGTGTATGTAATACGGATAACGGAATACGGGGTGACGCTTACGAAAGTATATAGAAAAAGAGGAGTGATATCCTGGCCGCAGAAGGGGAAAGGTTTTGGGCAGAAGGGAATGGAAATGTTGCTTGAAATGATATGAAAAAAAGAGCTTGAAAGAGTGGCGGGAAAGCTTCAAAAGCAGGGGAAAACACAAAGGATAAAGCCTTGAAAGCATTGAAATTTCAAGGCTTTTGTAATATAATAAAGACATGATGAAACAGATAGATATGGCACAGATGCCAAGAAAAGAACTTGAAAAATTTGCGATGGAAGCAAGCGGAGAAGCAGAAAGGCTGAGAGCGGTGGTTGAGGCAAAAGAAGCAGAGCTGAGGCTTCTGCGCAAAGAAAAATTCGCAGGCAAATCAGAAAAGAGCAGAAACGACAATGTAGATGAGGCTCAGCTCAGTTTTTTCAACGATGCAGAAGCATTAGCACGGCCTGATGCGGAGGAACCGAAATTAGAGAAGGTAAAGCCGCCCCGCAAGCCGAAGAAAAAGGGCCGCAAGAAAGAAAAGCTGGAGAAGCTGCCGGTAAAGAGAACAGAATATGTATTGTCTGAAGAGGAAGCAGTATGTCCGCAATGCGGAAGCGGGCTTGCGCAGATGAAGAAGACGGTACGAAAAGAGGTTGAGATCATTCCTGCAAAGGTGGTCGTGCATGAGCATATCACGCAGCACTATGTATGCAGAGAATGTGAAAAGAAAGAGCTCCATACACCCATACTGCAGGCTGAATCGCCAAAGCCGCTGCTGGCAGGATCATTCCTTTCCCCATCCATGGCTGCATATGTCATAGACAGGAAGTTTGAAAACCGTGACCCGGTTTACAAAATCAGCTCTGATTTCAAATCGCATGCTCTGAATCTGTCTGATCAGACGATCTCTAACTGGATTTTGCGTACATCAGAGGTCTATGGCCGGCCGCTGTACGAAAGGATGTGGGATCACCTTCTGAAATCCGATTACATAAATGCAGATGAGACAACAGTACAGGTGCTGGTAGCGGCGCGTGCTATGAAAATGGGCGCAGAGACGTTGAAACCTTACCTTACGGGAGCGGGTATAGAGTCAAAGGGTACCGTGGTTATAGGTACGGCAGCAGGGGATTTACACGATATAGGTAAGAATCTGGTACGAATGATGATGGAGAGCAAGGGATTTGAAGTTATAGATCTGGGCGTAGATGTTCCTGAGCAGAAGTTTCTTGATGTAGCCAGAGAAAACAATGCCAAGCTTGTATGCTGCTCTGCGTTGCTCACTACGACAATGGAAGCCATGGCAAGAACCGTTGAATTGATAAAATACAGCGATATTGCAGATAAGGTAAAAATTATGGTGGGAGGAGCGCCGGTAACGCAGAGGTTTAGTGATTCCATAGGAGCAGATTGCTATACTGTTGATGCTGTTTCTGCGGCAGAGGCTGCTGTAAAGCTTGTTTCGTAGAAGTTGAATGCTATGAATATAGTTGATATGTAAAAATATTTTCCAGGAAAGGAGAGCAGGATGATACGATCACCCTGCAAATAAAGAGATGCTGACTGCAAGAGAAAATTTATTGAAGGCATATAATCATGAAATCCCTGAAAGAATCCCTATTTATCAAAGCGATATCAAATACTGGATGCCTCCTGAAATCAGAGAACGCGGTTCCGAAGGCGGAGAGGGTCTGGGTGGAGGAACAGGCTATGATTGGTTCGGAAATCATTGGACGTTTTCGGAGGTTGATATGGGAACGACTCCAACGCCCGGATACGGTCCGATATTGACTGATGTAACAAAATGGAGGGAGCAGATAAAATTCCCTGATTTGAGTACTATTGACTGGAAGGCTGCGTGGGAGCGTGACGGCGCAGATCCTGAGGAATACGAAGGCAAGCTCGTATGATGATTATATGCAGTGGGCCACTTGAGCAGCTCCATACCATGATGGGCTTTGATGAAGGCCTGATGGCAACGATTTTAGAGCCGGAAGCCTGTAAGGAATTTTTTGAGGCAATTATAGATTATAAAATAGAGATGCTTGAAGGAATACTTGAGTATTACCCGTTGGATATAGTTGAACAGCATGATGATTACGGACATAATAACAATTCGTTTATTTCTCTTGATCAGTTTAGGGAACTGCTAATGCCTGCATGGCAGAAATATGCCAAGTTCCTTAAGAAAAAGGGAGTTATTTTCCAATTGCATTCATGTGGAAAAAACGAGGGGCTGGTGCCCGGTTTTATAGAAGCGGGAGTACAGTCATGGTCTTCATGTCAGCGTATCAACAATCATAAAGCAATAGTACATGAATATGGCGATAAAATTATTTTGAATCCCGGAATCATGTTCCCGGAATATGATGGGATGGAGTTGACGGAAGAAGAAAAACGTAGAATTTTGGACGATGAAATATTCAGCATTTGCAAAGGCGGAGCATATATTCCGGATATGTGGGACTATAATTTCTACGACACTTTTGTTCAAATGGTAGCGGAGCGTCCGGATTTTTATGAAAAAGCCGAAAATTGCATTTTACCGTAGAAGATGTAACTTAATGATATAATCTTATAAATTAAAACAGCGAGTGGGGTACGGACAAAATTTCGGGCTGTCTATATGGCGATGTCGGGGTTTAAATGTATCCCATTTTCGTATTTTCAAAATAATAAAGTCTGTATTTTGATTTTAATGAATAACTATGGTATCATTTATATAAACAGAATTTCAATACAGGTGTTGGTAGATGTAATGATAGAAAAGTTATTTACAATCGGAATAAGGAACACGGAGCAGCCCTTTCATTGGTATGATACGTTAGAGCTGTTTTTTGTAGTAAGAGGCGAAGTCGATCTGATATCCAATAATAATACTGTGCATATGTCGAGAGGACATATACAGGTTGTTAATACTGAAGATGTTCATGCTCTGGAAAACAAAACAGAGGATCTGTTGTATATACAGCTTTCCATGAGTATGGAGGCTTTTGATCAGTATATTCCCGACATATCAATAGTTTGTTTTAAATGTGATTCCGAGGAGGATGCAATTTCAGAGGAAATCAAAAACTATATCGCACAGATGGTGAGGATGCTTTTTGAATATAAGGAAAACGGGTATCTCAAAAGAGAGACGGAGCAGACGCTTATTTATTATTGTGTAGAGATTCTCAGCGATATGAAAATGAGATTTAATTATGGAAGATATGAAATGGAAAATGCCTCGGAGAAGGAACTGGAAAAAATAGATCAGATTCGAAAGGTGGTAGACTATCTGTTTGATAACGGTAAAAATAAAATCACATTGAAGGACGCCGCAGATCATATTTTTGTCGGCACCTCGACATTTAAAAAGCTTATGAAGGAATACGGTGGCGGCTCATTTGAAAAGCTGCTGTCATCCATAAGGGCGGAAATGTCGCTGAAATACCTGCTAGACAGTAATATGAGCATTACGAATATCGCATATGAGTGCGGATTTTCCGCACCTAGATATTATTACAGCGCTTTTGAAAAGAAATATCAGTGCTCTCCGGTAGAGTATCGTGAACGAAACAGGAAGTATTTCATAAAAGAGAAAAAAAGCAATGCTATATGTTTTACCTGTGACGAGGAAATAAAAATCAGCGATATAATTGAGCTTTTACGGCCCTACAGTGAATTTAAAGCTGATAGTGAACTGAATCGGAATATTATAAATATAGATATATCTGCCAAGCGCAGTCACAAAAGTAAATTTCCAAAGGTGGATAATGTGCTGATATGTGAAGAGGATGATGTATACAGGTTGGATTTTACTGAGGAACTCGCTTTGTGCAGAAAAACACTTGGAATAAGGAAACTGCGGATAATAGGCAGCAATTCTCGTCTCTGCGCAAACATAGAAAAGAATGTTTCATATCTTGGGATAACGGTATCAGATATATGGCAGAAAAAGGAGGAGAGTGAAAGAAACGTACTTCTTTCAGAACTGTTTGGCAGGCATGGTGAAAAGAAGCCTTTGTATTATATCTATGAACTGTTTAACAGGATAGAGCAGCCTTTTACAAGATTGAACCCTAACTGTATTCTTCACGATAAAGGCGGCAATTTGAATATCACGGCTTTCAATATTGACAACGGTGATGAAAAACTGTTATATAAATTTGATATATCCGGTCTGGAGGACGGAGATGATTACATATGTATAAAAACAGAAGCACCGAAGCTGACAGAGGCTGTTAAAAATCTGATTGCAGATGAAACAAAAAAACTGGATCGCGAAATAGTAAAGGAACTGGCAAAGCCCAGTATCGAATATAATGTGTATAAAATGGGAATTCCTTTTATCATAGATGTGGCAGTGGAAAACAATTCCTTTGTAAATATTGAAATAATAAGAATCCGATAAGTGAGAATTAAATAACTGCGTGTTTAAAATCTGGAGGTTTTACACGCGGTTATTTTTGTGTACAATTAGCTACTCAGATATGTACATTTAGCTTAAAAAACAACCGCAAGGAGGAATACGTAATTGGGGTTTTGATTAAAAGTAATTTTCGTCAAAGAAAAGGATACTATTTGTAAATGAATGAAGTTTCATATAAGTATAAAATCAAAATGAAGAAATAAGAAACGGAGAATTCGACAAATGAACAGTATCGAAAGGCAAAAACCTTCCAGAGAAGATATGATGACATGGATAAAAGGCTTTACAAAATGGCCGCACAGACTGACAGGGACTAAAGAAGGACGTGAATCCGCAGAGTATGTAAAAGATGTTTTTGATGAGCTCGGACTCAATGACGTGGAGATAGAAAGTGTACCGTCGGTATGCCGTGAAACATCGATATGTGAGCTGAATATTAACGGGGAAAATATAGAATGCTGTCTTGCCAACGGAACGAACCGCGGAGCTGAAACAGGCGAGTTTAATTCAGAGGTAAAGGATGCGGATGTAGTTTATATGGGCAAAGGCTTGGAAGAGGATTTTGAAGAAATTGATGTAATGGGAAAAATAGTTGTTTGCGATGTATATTTCCTGCCGAATGATCAGCGTGGGTTTATAGAAAAGTTTGCAGATATGAAGGTTTATGATCCTCATAATAAATTCAACAGAAAAATGAAGCAGTATAATATTTATTCGCCAAATAACTGGCCGTTTAATTACCTGCGAGCTAAAAATGCCGGCGCTTCGGGGTTCATAGGCATACTTCACGATTTTATGGATTGCCATTATTTTCATGAGGATTATACGGACATAGTAAATGTGGGCGGATATATGGAACTTCCGGCCCTGTGGGTGTCAAAAAAAGACGGAGAGAAACTGAAGGCAGCTGTGAAAAGCAATGTCGTATCAAAGGGATCCCTGCATGTAAAAACGGTATATGAATTAAAAGAAGCTCTTAATGTCAAAGGGATAATCAGAGGTATGTCCGATGACATAATAGTGGTGCATTCGCATCATGATGCTATATGCAGAGGTGCAGTACAGGATGCCAGCGGCATGTCGGTGGTTTTTTCTCTTGCGAAATATTTTGCCGCCCGTCCAAAGGAAGAAATTAAAACCACATTGATGTTTCTTTCCACAGACAGTCACTATACGGACTACGAAGGGCATGTAGGATTCATAAACAAGAGAATTAAAAATAATGAAAACCTGATTCTGGATTTTGCTGTGGAGCATATAGGGAAAGCTATGGAATTGGGCGATGACAACGAAATCGTTCTGCACGACGAATCAGAATCAAGAATAGTGTATGTTACCGATGTATACGGTCTTCCGGAAATCGTGTATGATGCAGTCAGAAAACACGGACTGGAAAAAACAATGGTATTACCTGTACATCACAAATCTGAGGGCGAGTACAAATCAGGCGATGTATGCTCCGATGCTTACGATTTTAATGCCAGGGGTATTCCGGTAGTAAGTATCGTATCGACACCAATGTATCTGTTTCATGACAGCGATGATGTGGATAAGGTGCATCAGGAGTCTCTTGAGCCTGTGGCGGACATGTATCTGGAACTGATTTATAAGGTATGGGATATATATAGTAAAGATACAGATAAGGAATGGAGGTAATATTTTGTCAAAGGAAGGTAATTACAGAGGCTGGGTGATTGTAGCAGTATCATTCCTTATATTAATGTTTATTTTTGCAACATGTATAAGCTGTATGGGAGTATATCTTAAACCGGTAACCGATGAATTCGGGATATCGAGGACGGATTTTTCGCTCATAACGACAATGCAGGCATTTGCAATGATATTATCTTCGTTGTTTGCAGGGAAGCTGCTTGAAAAATACAATATCAAAATACTGATGATGATAGGTGTCCTTTGCTGCAGTGTATGTTTGTTCATATATGCCATAGCGCCGTCTATAGTGTATTTTTATGCAGCGTCTGTATTGATGGGAATATCGATTTCCATGACCTGCAATATACCGATTTCGATAGTTATTAAGGACTGGTTCAGAAATAAGAACGAGGGAACCGCGTTAGGCATTGCTTTTGTCGGAAGCGGCTTTGGGGCTATGATACTTAATCCGCTCTATACATATATAATAGAAAATTTCGGGTGGAGATATTCATTTGCTTTCGGCGGAGCCTGCGTGCTTGTTATTCTGACTCCGCTGGTGTTGATTTTCATGAAAAGAAATCAACAGAGTACAGCTGCGGAGGAAGTGAAATGTCGAGAAACAGACAATGTGGCCTTGGAAAACGACTTTACTCTTGGAGAAGCATTTAAAAAGCCGCAGACATGGGCGGTATTTATTGCATATACTATTTTACCCTTTGTAGCTATGGCAATATTGAATCATGGGGTTCCGTTTATGACGGATAATGGAATGTCGTCTGAGAAAGCAGCCATGATAATATCATATGCGTCAGGTGTGCTGATTATAGGAAAAATAGCAGTAGGTATGCTTTACGATAAACTAGGGGTATATAAGACGAATCTTATAGAAGCGGTACTGTTTCTGGTGTGCTTCATTGCATTTTGGATGAACGGGTTGTTTGATTCACCGATATTGATGGTATTGTTTATTGTGCTTTATGGTTTGGGAATTCCTTTCGCTACGATTTCAATACAGATGGTGTTGCCGCTCATGTACGGAAAATCTCATTTCGGTACGTTAATGGGAATGTTCAGTATAGGAAATGGTCTTGCGGGAATGCTGCAGGTGGTTATCAGTATGATATATGATAAAACCGGCAGTTATACAGCGGCATGGATAATGTTGACAGCGCTTTGTGTTTTAGTAATTTTCATTTTAGCTATATGCGTTAGACCACAGAGAAAATCATGAACGGGTATACAATGATAAAGATAAATAGGAAAGGAGTGGTTATGAGTAAGAAAGTATATGAAGCATACGCTGTTGTTGTAGGCGGCGGGGCGGCAGGCAGTGTCGCTGCGTATAAGCTGGCGAAGGAAGGAAAGAATGTTATACTATTGGAGAAGGGAAGCAGTTTCAGGTCGTCAAATTTTGCGAGACTAAGCGGATTTATGGGGTGCGAGACAGATTTTCAGAAAACAAAAGGAATAACGATAGCGAACAAGAAAAACCTGTATAACCGCATGACATCATGGGCAAAGGGTCAGATCAATCCAAAGCTAATAAACGTATTACTTGACAGCAGCGCTGAAGCCGAGAGGATTCTTACCGACATGGGTTTTACATTTTCGGCTTATGCAGACTGGGTAGATATGGAAAACAAAGAAAAGTATTTGAATGATATGATGTGGAGCCCGCTGCATCTTATAAACGAATACGGTAAGGATCGCGCAGAGGTTTTAGAGAAGGCGCTGAAAAGAGTCGGAGTAAATATCATGTTCGGCTGCAGCGGAAAAGAGCTGATACTTGAAGACGGCAGAGTGGTCGGAATAAAGGCTGCTACAAAATCCGGAGGCGAGGTGGAAATAAAAACAACAGCGGTATTTTTGGCTACAGGCGGGTTTGGAAATAATAAGGAAATGATGAAAGAACTTTTCAAAGGAGCTCCCTTATGTAATCTGGGATCCCCCAATAATACAGGCGACGGCATAAAGATGGCCGCTGCGGCGGGAGGAATTCTGGACACTTCATTCGGACTTACATGTAATGAAGTATGTGGAGCAAGTCTGAAGCACAGAGAGTATATGTTTGATCAGGATTTTCGTATGGATAATGATAATCTGGGTTTTGCCACATACGGAGGGCTCATGGTGGATTCGGAAGGAGAGAGGTTCTTCAATGAAGAGCTTATGGCAACGATTCCGCTGGCAACAGCCGCTTATCCGACTGTAAATATAGGCAATGTGTATGTAGTCATGGATGGCGAATATTATGACGGATGCTGTGAAGAAGGCATATACAAGTATCTGGGAGAGCCGGACTGGGATTTTGGAAGTCATATGTTCGTACCGGTACTTGATAAAGCCAAGGAACAGTTTGCTCAGGCAGAGCAGGAGGGCTGGGGATTTAAGGCCGATACGCTTTCCGGGATAGCGGAGCATTTTGGGCTTAAGAACCTTGAAAAAACCGTAGCCAGATATAATGAGATGTGCAGAAACGGGGAAGATACTGAACACTTCAAATCTCCGATGTTTATGAGAGAAATAAAAGAGGGCAAAGGCTATTACGCCTTTGAATATGCAGGGAGTTACTGGTGTACACTTGGCGGAGTAAAAACAGATGCCAAATTACGAGTGCTCGATGTGAATAAAAAACCGATAACAGGAGTATATGCTGGCGGAGCTGAAATGGGAAGCGCCTTCGGAGATACATATTATGACATATGCGCTACATGTGCGGGATTATCTGTAGCGTCAGGTGTAGTAGCAGCAAATTCTATAATGTCATATGAAAGATAGATAAGAGCTTTTGAGGAGGATAGAAAAGTGTATGAGAATATGAAAGAACTCAGAGAAAAAGTAGCACACCTTTACGGAGGGGAAAATGAAACTATCGCCCCACCTGTCCAGACGACAAAGGGGATACCTCAAATTCTGGTTTTGAGAGGAAACAATCATGAAATGGGTCGTCAATACGGTGAAAAGCTGGCTTTTAAGATACATGCTCTGATCACGGTGCTTAAAGCAGCTCTTTATCAAACAAACGGAGAGGAAACCGCAACTAAAGATCTCAAGACGCAGGCTTTCATGGCAGATAAATACGATCCTACCTTCAGAGAGTGGTGTGAGGGCATAGTAGAGGGCTGTGTCAACAAAGGTGTTGAAATCACATATCTTGACGTTATTATGATGGCAGTATACCCGTCTGTAAGATGGGCAAGAGCGGAGGGACCTTATCCAGAGGAGCTGGGATTTGATAATGATGCACCGGCATGTGATACTCCAAAAACGTACTGCAACGGATTGGCTGTGGCGGCAGATGCTACAAAGGATGGAAAGCCATTGGTAGGAGTCAGCGGTTCTCCTTCTGATGAGACTCCCGACAGAGTCATAATTATTGCTTATCCTGAAGAAGGACCTAATTATGTGGCTTTCGGAACAATAGGAAAGCCGCACTGTCAAACGGGATTGAACAGCTATGGCTTTGGCTGGGCAATGACTATGCAGTTTAACAGACCTGACTGTGACTGGGGAATAGACACGAATATAATATATCATCATCTTGTACAGTGCTGCAAAACCAAAGAGGAAGCTATCGAGTGGCTGAGAGAAGTACCGACGTTCGGCGCTGTAGGGAATTATCTTATGACGGATAAAAGCGGTGAGGTCTGTGTTGTCGAGTCCAACTGCGACCATTTTAATATAAGATATCCGGGAGATGCCGGTGAAAGAGGAAATTATGTAGTAGTTACAAACCACTTTGCCGGAAAAGACGGGGATAAATACAATCTGCCTGTATGGGAGGAATATATCGATGAATCCAGAGACAGATTTGCAACGATATCGGAATTCCTGGCGCTTGGTGTGGAAAATAACGAGGTGGATATAGATTATATTCATAAAATCATTCGCTCCGACGACAGATTTGATGCGAAGACAAAGGAGTGGCGTTACAATGATGCCGGTTCCAGAAGAGGATACAATCTGACAGAATACACTCATCAGGCATTTATCTCACCTGCTGATATGACGGCTTATTTCATGCAGGGAAATGGGAGCGGGACAGGCGTTCCTGCAGGTTCTATGGGTGAGTTTGTGAAGCTTCCTTTGATGGATGATCCTAATGATATCTGTGAAGCCATGAAAATGGAAACTTTCTTTGTATTTTATTATAGAGCAAGAGACACATACAGGAGAGTACTTAATGCAAGCGAAGTGCTGCAGAAGGATTTTGCAAGCCAGGTGGCATTTGAAAGCATGCTGGACAATGCATACACTGCATATGAAAAGGCTGTCAACAGATCATCATATGCATATATGAGTAAATATGAAGGAGGTTCTGAGGAAGAATATCTGAGCCTTATCAGCGAAGCATTGTCATATCTTGCGGAATCTCAGCTTTACTCCAAGAGAATGGTAACACAGCTCGAGTATTACGAAAATTAAGGACTTTTCTTTTTCAGGAGGTTTGGAATGGAAAATTATTTACAGAAGGTAGACTCGGATTATGGATTCTCTGTTGCAAAAAAACTGATAAGTTTCAGGAACACTGAAAAAGGATTCAGACTTGCGGGAACCCGGGCGGAAAATGAGGCTGCGGACTGGATTGCGGAAGAAATGAAAAGTATAGGCCTGCAGGAGGTAACAAAAGAAAGCCTGCGTGCGGATTCATGGGATTTCAGAGAGGCGACCGTCACGGTGTTATCTCCGAACAAAAGTGAGTCTATGGAGGTTTGTTCCTTTCCATTTTTGGAAGGCACCGCGCCGGAGGGAATCACCGGAGAAGTAGTGTATGTCGGTGATGGTACCAGAGGCAATTATCAGGGAATAGATGTAAAGGACAAAATCGTATTGATAGATACGGATGCGTATTATACATATTGGTATAACTCTATTTTCAGTCAGGCCGAGGAGCGGGGCGCTAAGGCTGTTATCGCTACGGTAATGGACAGAGGGCCGGGCACGTATACAGATGATATTATTTCGGTGCAGGATGTTATGGGCGTTGTCAATATTCCCGCGGTTATGATGACTAAAAGGGATGGAGATAAACTTCGCACGATGTTGAAGGAAGGAAAGCATATAACAGTTAATATAAAAGCAGATATCAGACTTACCGAAAACGCGGAAGCCCATTACGTACATGGGAAAATTATCGGCAGGAATCCAAACAGATATATATTGGTCTGCGGACATTACGACGCTTACTGGGACGGCTTTCAGGATAACGCGACATCTTTGGGAGCACAGATGACCATAGCAAAGGCTATGATAGATTCAGGATACAAGCCGGAAAGCACTTTTGTATTTATAACAAATGGTGCGGAGGAGTGTGGTATAAAGGATACGTACTTTGATTTTGCTACCGGTGCGGCGGCTATCGCAAAACAGCATCCTGAGTGGATATCAAATATGGCGCTTTTTAATAATTTCGAAAATCCGGCAATAGACCAGACGGACAAATTCAAGGTGGCGGTTACAGGCAGCTATAAAAAGGCTTTTGACAGCGTATTGAGTAAGCTGGAACTGGATAATGGTCATGCGGTTTTTCCGACAAGGATAGTCGGCTCTGACGACGGTATTTTTAATAAGGCCGGAGCACCTACATATATGAGGATAAGCGCATCCTTTGGAGAGGAAAACCCTGAGGCTATGGAAAATTACGACCATACCCAATATGATAACGTAGACCGTTATGAACCGGAGGTTTTTGATTTCAATAACAGGATACACGGAATCATCGATATGTCGTTTGACAGTATGCCGGTATTGCCGTTTGATTTTACCTGGGATGTGGAAAACTATATGAATTTCATGGATGAAAATATCGCTGAAAGCCTGTATCCTGCTTATCCGGAGTTGAAAGTGCTTTTGGAATCCATCAATGAAAAGGCGGTAAAATGCTACAATAGGGCTATAGAAGTAAATAGATTGACCGAACGTATAAAAGCCATTGGTATCGATAAGGAAAGCTTGAGTGGTGTTTATGATCAGGCGTGGGAACAAAGCCAGATACTCTTGAAAATTAACAGGAATATACACAAAGAGATCTATAAATTCGGTCCTTTCAGCAATGTGATAATAGGGTATGTACAGCCGTATGAATATGTCAGGGTATTGGATGCATTAGCGGAAGAACTTAAATCCGGCAGCCCGGCAGCCGCGTTTACAGAACTTTGTGAACTGGATAATAATTTCCTGATTGAAGATTTTGATAAGCGTGTTTATGAAAAGGTTGCGATAGAGGCATTTGACTCATCGATACC
>UQRM01000006.1 GCA_900543485.1 uncultured Eubacterium sp.
AGGCCGCCTTCGCCACTGGTGTTCCTCCTAATATCTACGCATTTCACCGCTACACTAGGAATTCCGCCTGCCTCTCCTGTACTCTAGCCGAGCAGTTTCAAATGCAGCTCCGGGGTTGAGCCCCGGCCTTTCACATCTGACTTGCACTGCCACCTACGCACCCTTTACACCCAGTAAATCCGGATAACGCTTGCTCCATACGTATTACCGCGGCTGCTGGCACGTATTTAGCCGGAGCTTCTTAGTCAGGTACCGTCATTATCTTCCCTGCTGATAGAGCTTTACATACCGAAATACTTCTTCACTCACGCGGCGTTGCTGCATCAGGGTTTCCCCCATTGTGCAATATTCCCCACTGCTGCCTCCCGTAGGAGTTTGGACCGTGTCTCAGTTCCAATGTGGCCGATCACCCTCTCAGGTCGGCTACTGATCGTCGCCTTGGTAGGCCGTTACCCCACCAACTAACTAATCAGACGCAGGCCCATCCTCTGCCGATAAATCTTTGGCACATCCAAGATGTCTCAGTTGTGCGTTATGAGGTTTTAATCCCGGTTTCCCGAGGCTATCCCTCTGCAAAGGGCAGGTTGCCTACGCGTTACTCACCCGTCCGCCGCTTTCCACTTTGATCATCAACCGAAGCGTCAGTTCAAAGCTTCTCGCTCGACTTGCATGTGTTAGGCACGCCGCCAGCGTTCATCCTGAGCCAGGATCAAACTCTTTATTAATGGTATCTAAACTCTCTCGAGCTTAAATCAAGTTTGAAGTCTAACTCGTCTACGCTTAGCGTCTTACTCGCTAATTCTTTATCCGAATTATCTCTTTTAAGAAATTGTCGGAAACTTTACATTCACCTTTCAGGTTTGTGTACAGTTTTCCTTCAAATCAATCGTCTCTTTCAAGACCGGATCTTTAAGATCCTTTTTATTGACTCAAATTTCTACACTATGAAGTTTTCAATGTTCTCGGCCGCTTTCGCCCTCAGGCTTCCCGGCCTCGCCCGCTCTTGGCGAGCTTTTTTAGTATATCGCATGTCACAGCTTTTGTCAACATCTTTTTTCGACTTTTTTTCGTCCTTTCTCAGAACGTTCTGCCGTGACAGCTCGTTTATATTACCAAATTTAACTTGCCTTGTCAATGATTTTACCGAACTTTTACATGTTTTTCTTTGTATTTAATTTTAACGCTTGCAAATACAGCCTTTCACGCATATCTGAAGGAGGACATGTCCATAATAAACATAGGATCATAGGGAGGTGTGCACATTGACTATCGTACTTATCAGAACAGTCATCTTGTATCTTATCGTCCTGTTCGTCATCCGCATCATGGGGAAAGCAGAGCTTTCCAAAATGTCGCCGTTCCAGCTTATCGTAGTCTTCATGATAGCTGAACTGGCATCTATCCCCATAGAATCGCCGGACGTATCCATGATAACAGGAGTGGCGGCTATTTTCACATTGATGTTCCTGCAAGTACTCATATCCTTCATTTCACTCAGAAGCGAAAAATTCAAGAAAATCTTCAGCGGCAGACCCAGCGTGCTCATAGATAAGGGAGAAATCAATGTAAAGGAAATGCGGGCTTTGAGGATAACTATCAACGATCTGATGGAACAGCTCCGCATAGGCGGCGCTCCTTCCATAAATGACGTGGATTTCGCCGTAATGGAATCCAACGGGGAGCTTTCCATAATACAAAAAGCTGAGAAAAGGCCTCTGACCGCTGAAGATGCATCGATAGCTGCTGACAGCGAGGTGATGCCCTCTGTCTTCATTTCGGACGGTATCATATATTATGAAAACATACGGAATTCCGGATGGACGGCGGAACGCATGTTGATGAAGCTGGCCAGCCTGGGAATAGATGATACGAGCAGTGTCTTTCTCGTCTTCTGTGATGGGAAAGGAAAGCTCCACGTCTATATGCCGGACTCAAAGAGAAGAACAGCTTCGGAGGTGGGACAATGAGAGATCTTATCATTTCCATAGCCTGTATGCTGGTGCTGATAGTGCCCTGGAGCCTCTACGATATTTACTCGACCAGAACAGTCGATAACTACAGAGATATCCTGGAAAAGCAGGTGATCCCGGCAGTGGAAAGCGGCGATTGGAAGACTGCTGAAGAAAGCTTCGGTTTCATCGCCAGAGACTGGGATGACTATAAAAAGGTATCAGCCTTCTTCATCGATACTCAGTCTGTCAATGAAGTGGACAGTTATGTTTCCAAAGCATACTACTATATAAAGCTGCAGGATCCGGCCAATTCAGCCGCCGAATCAGCTTTTCTTCTGTATCGTTTCAACTTTCTTCACGAAAACGAACTGCCCGATATGGGGAACCTGTTCTGAGCAGCTGTGAGCCGATGTTTTCGATCCGGCATACGCACCGGTATTTTCAAAATTTTTAGGCCGCAGCGTTGTACACCTCGCGCCTATATGATATAATAAAATTGCGTAGAGTAGATATTGTGCGTAAAGTGTCATAAGATGGGATGTTGCTTATGAACGAAAGCTATGCTGCGGTGCAATATCGCGTCCGCTACTACACCAAGGAATCAAGTGAAAACTTCTGTAACTCTTTAGTGTAGTTAATCTACGACTATTGAGGAAAGGAGTTTTTTTAATGGCTAACAAATCTAACACTACCAGACTTGTCATCATGGCATTTCTCATCGCGCTGGAAATAATCCTGACCAGATTTTGTTCCATCAATACGCCTATCTTGAGAATAGGCTTTGGATTTCTTCCTGTAGCGATGGCTGGGATAATGTTCGGACCGTGGTGGGCTGCTGTCGGCTACACCATAGGAGACCTTCTGGGGATGATGATCTTCCCTACAGGGGCGTATTTCCCGGGCTTCACACTGACCGCGTTCATCACCGGTTTCGTCTTCGGGTTTTTCCTTCATGGTAAGGATATCACCTGGAAACGAGTGCTGCCCGCCAGCCTTATCATCGTTCTCGGTCTGAACCTGGTCCTCGATACGGTATGGCTTTCCATACTTATGGGCGACGGTTTTATCGCGTTGCTGCCTACCAGGATACTGAAATGTGTTGTGATGCTCCCGATACACCTGCTGCTGATACCGCTGGTATGGAATCGCATCATTTCGAAGCTGCCTTATATAAAAGACAGGGCTGCATGGTGATGTCCTGACGGCGGAGAACAGGACGTGACATTATGCTGAAGATCGCGCTGTGCGATGACGAAATGGAACAACAAAATATGATGGCGCTGCTTACAGCGGAATATTTCAACGGTAACGCAAACCTGAAAATGTACTCCGACGGCCAAAAGCTGTTGGATATAGTGGACTGGAACGGCCCCGATGTTTTCGACCTGTATATTCTGGACATCATCATGCCGGAGATGTCCGGCATCCAGCTGGGAAACGCTCTGAGAGACCGTGGAGTCTCGGCTCCCATAGTCTACATCACCACATCGAAAGACTTCGCAGTGGATTCTTACAGCGTCCAGGCTTTTCACTATCTCGTCAAGCCTGTAGACAGAGAACAGCTCTTCACTGTTCTTGCCCGCGCTGAAAAGATCATAGAAAAAAACAAGGCCGATACGATCACCGTAAATACCGCCAGCGGGACTGTCATCATCAGCGTCTCGGATATCCTGTACGCTGAACTGTACTCCCGTGCAGCCAGATATCGGCTTTTCGATGGGACTATCATCGACAGCCTGAAGCTCCACACATCTTTCAGAAACGCGGTGGCGCAGCTTCTGTCTTCAATCAGCTTTAAGATGCTGGGCTCCAGCTTCGCGGTCAACCTGCATCATATAAAGGAGATCCAAAAGAAGGAGCTGATCTTCGTCAACGGAGCGACCCTGCCCATCCCAAAAGGCGCTAAAAACAACATCCTGCGCGCCTGGATGGACTACTGGATGGAGAGGAACGCGCACCGTCAGACGGACAACAACGAAGGGCTGCCTCATTGACATAAAAACGTCAATGGGCAGCCCTTTTTTCATACTAAGCATATCTTCCGCTTTTATTCTACTGTTATCCTTCCGTCCGGAGAGGAATACTGTTCTCCTATACTCCCGCCCAGATAGTCGCTGATATAAGTGATCAGTATCTGATAATCCACCATACCCTCTTCTACCACCATCTCGTTGCCCGCGAACATGGTAAAGCCGTCGCCGCTCTGACGAAGCATGTAATCATGGGAAGCCAGCGTATATGTCTCATCCACATCGATAGGCTCATAGCTGCCGTCATCCTGCAGCACTTCCACGTTCTTGACTCTGCGCTGCTGTCCGCACGACACAAACATCCCGTCTTTATCGACTTTCACTGTAGAATCCACCGATGTATCTATCGTATATCTGAGCCCCGACACCTGAAGGAAGCCTCCGCTCTCCCCCGCTGCCTTCTCACCGTCTCCCGTTTCCGCCATGGTCGAACGGCTTCCCATCTCCAGCGCGTCCAGTATCTCCTGTCCCGTAGCTTCCACTACACAGAGATGATTGCCGTATGGATGTACCGCCAGTATATCTTCATACGTTATATCACCTTCGGGCAGATCCGCCCTGATGCCTCCGCCGTTGACGAAGGCGATGTCAGCTCCCGCTATCTGACGGTAGGCGTCGGCGCAGAAATCTCCCAGATTCGTCTCCCTGTTCCTTATGAGACGCACGCCGTCCTCCGACTCCGTCGTAAGCTCCACATCGCTGCCTGCTATGACCTGCTGGAGCTCTTCCTCGTATTCGCTCTGTATGTCAGCTATGAAGCTCTCCATATCGCTGTCCTTTTCCTCGAAATCAGATATCAGCCGGGTAGTGATATCGCCCTCCGGCGTTATGGTAAGCTGCCCTATGTTCTCCAGACCTGTCCCTGAGGAGGAAAGAGGGATCTCCCTTCCCTCTTCATTTTCCACCATATCGCTGTCTATCGCGCTGTGAGAATCGCTGTCCAGCACAGCATCTATGCCGCTGGTCCCCGCTATCAGATCTGTCGAACGGAACGGCGCCGAGGATTCGTCATCTCCCAGATGGGTAAGGGCGATGACATAATCGGCACCTTCCTCCCTGCAACTGTCCACCGTTTCCTGGACTCTGGAATACAACGCTTCTCCGCTGTCCGAGCAGAAGCTGTAGACGATGTCTCCGTTCTCATCCATGAAGTAGGCCGGTGTCGATTGGCTTATACTCTCGGGAGCCGATATCCCGATGAAGGCCACCTTCGTATCTCCGTAGTCGACTATTTCATACTGCTGCAGCGCCGACAGCGCGTTCTCGCCGCTGCCTGTATAGTCCACGTTACAGCCCAGATAGGCAGCATCCGACATTTCCATCAGCTCCGCCAACCGTTCCATCCCATAATCGAACTCGTGATTTCCCAGTACGGCAAAATCATAGCCCACCTTGTTCATGATATCCACAAGATACTCTCCCTGGGAAATCGTTCCTATGGCGTCACCCTGCAGCGCATCTCCGCAGTCCACCAGCGCAACGTAAGGAGTCTCCTCCTCCACCTGCTTCTTATAGGCCGCCAGTCCGGCATAGCCGATATTCTCATCTACAGCACAGTACACGTCACCTGTGTAAAGAACGACGATGTCCTGCTGTCCATCGTCGCTTCCGCAGCCTCCCATAAGTCCGATAAGGAGCGCCAGCAGCAGCGACAGGGTCAATACTTTTACTTTCTTCAGCTTCATGTTTTAATCTCCTAAAAATTCTTTCATCCAGTCGGCCGCCGGCATCCACGAGCGGTCACTGTACTCATCTCCCGCCACCCTCTCCAGGCTGTCGATATCGATATCCTTTTCCGATATCATCTCCTGAGTGATGACGCTTACGGGTATCTCCAGCCAGTCGCTCGCTTCGCCTGTAGACGGGTCAACGATATCTCCATAGTCTCCGGTCATTTCCAGAGCCAGCACCCGCATGCCGAATTCTCCGTTATTATGCCAATTTGTAGTAGCACACGCCTTCCATGATGAATTTTCTGCTGTCATCATTTCCATATCGCGGCCACTGATATCTACACTGACCATAGGAATATCGCGGCCCGCTTCCGTCAGAGCCTCGTATACTCCTTGTGCATACAAGTCGTAGCAGCACCAGATGGCGTCTATCTCATCATCCTGATAGTTTTCGAGAGTCCCGGCCATCACTTCCTTCATGGATCTCTCCGCGTCCCCGAAATCGGAAGGCCCTATGGTTTCCACCGTATCGATAAGGCCTTCTTCCTCGTATCGTGCGTAACCGGCTTCACGCCTGTCGAATGCAGCCAGGTAGTCCGGCCCCACCCATACTTTCAGGATGTTCACAGGCTCTCCGGCTTCCACTTTCTCTCCATAAAGATCATTGCAGATGTAATCCAACAAATCTTCCGCCATCCGGGAATCCTGCTGGAAAAACTGGGTCACGCCGTCTATCTTCACGCTGTTCCCCTCGTCATCCTCGAAAAAAGTGTCGAAGGTAGCTATCTTCAAATTCGGATACTGTTCCATAAGTCCCGTGAGGAATCCATACGAATATTCCTCGCCGCCGTGGCTCAGAAGCAGCCCATCATAGCCCTCCCCGGCACACTGCTCCACCGTCTCCATCCACTGCTCATCGGAACCATTGCAGAAAAAGGCTTCGTACTCCATTCCCAGCCTGTTGGCCGTTTCCTCCGCGGAGGCCGACCACATCTGGAATATCTCCGACGGCGCCATCTGCATGACATAGGCCACCTTTTTCCCGTACAGCGGAGAGGTCTCCGTATCCGCATTCTTCTTATCTTCCACCTCATTGCCGCAGCCCGTCAACGACAATACTGTCGCTAACACCAAAAACAGTATCACTATCTTTTTCATATCTTCACCTTTCCATATCCACATGCATCATCATTCCGACCGGCCGATCGTTCCATCAGAGGCTCCGGAACCAGTCCGTCCCTCTAATCGATTTACAAGCTCCTCAGTCGTACATGTGAAAGCTATCTCCGCTTTACTTCCGTCGGATACGAGAAATTCCGTAAGACCATACTCCGATTCACCGCCGCTCCAATCGTAAGTATAGCCTAGCCTGGTCCACGGATAATCGCTCTCGAAATACGACCATATGATATTGTCGTCAAACCACTCCTTATACTGTCCATCTCCAACCCTTCCGTAATCGTTTTTCATCTGAGCCGTCACATCAGTCACATAAGCGGGACGTATCACGTCTTCCGGCGATATCCAGAACGCCGTGAACCGTGTGTATCCTTCGTCCTTATGGACCCCCAATAGCTGAGCGAACCTGAGATCCCAATCCTCTACACCATCGCCGTTTTCTTCGTACCATTCTTTCATCTCACCAAAAGAAGTCGCCCATATATCGCCGAAGGCTTCAGTATCTATGTCGTTTCCCGGAACGCATTCATCATCGTAATCATGCCACGTCAGCAGCAGCACCCGTTCTCCCTCATCATCCCATATCACACGGTCATCATCCGCTGTCAACGTGACCAGCTCCATCACTTCATCGTCATCACTGATGACAGCGTCTTCCACCGCGGTCTGCCACAACTCCGCGTCGGACATTTTCTCTTCCACTCCGCATCCCGATATACATGCCATGACCACCAGAACAGCGATGACAGAAACAGTTTTTCTGAAACTCATGCGTTCACCTCACTTCCATCTTGATCTAATGCTGCAGATCTCGCCCTATTCCCGGACAGGCTCTCCCTGCCCGTCGAATACCGGCAGCGTTTCGAGACAGATTATATCCTCACGGCCGATAGCATCGCCTTCAGCCAGCACCGCCATCCTTCCCGCGATCTCTCCTCCCGCAGTGCGTATGAGCTTTTCCATAGCCGCCAGCGTCTCTCCGGTGGAGATCACATCGTCTACCAGCAAGACTCTCTTACCTCTCACGGCCTCGACATCGTCTCCTCCCATGCACAGGGTCTGCCTGTGATCTGTCGTGATAGAATCCACCTCCGTCGTCAGCACGTCGTTCATGTAAAGTTTGGCCTCTTTGCGCATTACCACGTAATAATTATGTCCTGACTGCTTAGCCATCTCATAAAGCAGCATTATACCCTTCGATTCTGCTGTGACCAGCACATCGAACTGCGGCGCCTTTTCCAGAAGTGCGGCAGCGCACCGCTCTGTCAATTCCACATCACCGAACATGACAAAAGCGGCTATATTCAGATCTTCGTTGACCCGGCAGAGAGGCAACCGCCTGGTCAGCCCCGCCACCTGCATTTCATAAAATTTTTTCATGTCATCTTTCCTTTCACTTATCATTCGTTCCGATATCGATCCACTGCCTTTTTCATATCACCAGCGTGATTATCCGCAACGCGAACACCCCGAATGATACCCACATCACAGGGTGTATCTCTCTGGCTTTCCCTGTCAGCACCTTCAGTATCACCCACGTGATGATGCCGAACATGATGCCATTGGCGATGGAATAGGTGAAAGGCATCATGACTATGGCCATGAACCCGCCTGTCACATCGGCAATGTCTCCTTCAAAGGTCATCTCTTTCACAGAACCCATCATCAGCCATCCTACGAAGATGAGGGCCGGCGTCGTGGCAAACCCCGGAATTGCCAGGAATATCGGCGAAAAGAACAAGGCCAGCAAAAACAACGCCGCAGCAAATACGGCCGTAAGGCCTGTCCTTCCTCCCTGTGCCACACCGGCGCTGCTTTCCACATAACTGGTGACTGTCGAGGTACCCAGGCACGCTCCTGCCACCGTTCCTACCGCATCAGCCATCAAAGCCCGGCCTGCACGCGGCAGGTTCCCGTTTTCATCCAGCAGATTTCCTTTTTTTGCCACGCCTATCAGCGTCCCCACCGTATCGAACAGATCCATGAAAAGGAACGAGAACACGATGACTGCGAATTCCGTCACATGACTGGCCACATAGGAAAAATCAAAGCTGAACAAAGCCGGAGCATCCGGCAGGAAATGATAGCCGGAAAAATCAGGAAACAGCGAAGGCGAACCTGCCGCCGGATCCACATGATACCATCCAATCAGCTGAGCAACGATCCCCAGCCCCCAAGTGAAAATTATGCCCCACAGGAGAAAGCCCGGGACATTGTAATGGTGAAGGATACCTATAAATATCAGGCCCAGCATGGCCAGCGCAAACTGCGGCGTGGCCACATCACCCAGGGCGACGAGAGTGGAAGCGTCTCCAATGACGACACCTGCGCTTTTCAGCCCGACAAGGGTGATGAAAAGTCCTATCCCCACCGTGATACCCAGCTTCAGGTTCATCGGCACCTTATTGACCAGCGTCTCACGGAATTTGAACAGGGACAGTATGATGAAAATAATGCCTTCTACCAGCACCGCCGTCAGCGCTATAGTCCACGGATCCTCTATCCCTGCCTCCGCCATCGGCACGCAGACCGAATAAGCGAAGTAGGCGTTCAGCCCCATCCCGGAGGCCAACGCCACAGGATAATTGGCGAAAAACGCCATACACAGCGTGGCCAGCGCTGCCGAAATGGCCGTAGCGGTGAATACGGCCCCGGCATCCATCCCCGCTGCAGCCAGCATCCCGGGATTAACAGCCAGGATGTACACTACCGACAGGAATGTAGTGAGACCTGCGGCAGCTTCAGTTCGTACCGTAGTACCGTTCTCCTTGAGTTTAAACAACTTTTCCATTTTTCCTCTCCACGATTGAGGTGCCGCGCTCTTTTCCGCGCAGCACATACGACGATAACTTTAAGATTATATCACACAGGCCGTCGGCCATATGTTTCTGTGACAAATAGGGATTCTCTGTGACGATTTGATTTGCCCTCAGGATGAATTCTTCGGTGGAAAATCCTTCTGCGAGGACACCTTTGGCATGGATATCCTGAGGCGGAACCAACCGTCTTCTACCTGATAATCGTACATCGCCCCGTACTTCTTGCAAAAAACAGCGATGGAACGCGAGCCTATGCCATGTCCCTCCCCGGAGGACACCGGCAGCCCTTCGCTATCAACCTCTATGTACCCGGAGCATGTGTTCTCTATCTTTATCATAAGATTAGGGTAGCGGATACTGCGACACATGATCTTCCTCTTCCCTTCCGGCACATCCTTACATGCCCGTATGGCGTTTTCCAGAGCGTTGGCAAAGACCATGGAAAGCTCTACGGCTCCGACAGGTAATTTCTCCGGAAAGTCTATCTCAATCTTCATGTCTATGCCGCCCCTTTCAGCCTGTTCGAAATAATATGCAAACATGGCGTTCAGCACATCATTTTCACACCATCGATGAGTCCGGCTGTCCTCCAGGTGCTCCCTGGCCGTCCCGATGAGTCCCAGCGCCGCCTCTTTATTTCCACTTTCCACCAGCTCCGAAATCGCTGCCCATTGATGACGCATATCGTGGCGCTGGACTTTCATGGCTTCCTCTGCATTGCTCATAGCCTTCATCTGCCTCTCCAGCAAGTGTATCTGCACGTCCATCAGTTGTCGGCTGTTCTTCAGCTCATGCTCATGGAGCTCTTTCGTAAACAGCTGGAATATCAGCACATAAGCACCGGCGCATATGGCCGTCACACATATGAGGGCGATCGCCACAGGCAACGGATCTTTCGGCAGCAGCTCGTTGTTGAGGTAGAGTATTGTGAAGGATGTCACCATCGGAGGTATGCACAATATCCCCCATCCGTGCTCCAGTATACGCAGCATGCGGCGGTAATACGGTCTGAAAGTCCTCAGGAGAAAGTAAAGAAGCGTGAACCCTATCACACGGACAACGAGACGCACCCACTCGTGTCCCGGAAAAAGCGACTGCGCCAATATACCTGCGGTATCTGCGGTACAGCCCATCCACAGACATGTACACACATTGAAAACGATCTTGAATCCCCTGTATCTGGAGCACCATAAGATAAGAAGGGTATAGGGAAGAGTCAGCAGGAACACCGCTACATATTGATAATTATCCCCTCCGAAAGCCGCCCGAAAAAAAGCATTGACGATTATCAGTCCCCCGGTTATCACCACGCACCTTCTCATCCACACCTTCTCGGGCGAGCGAAACTCCACCAACAGCGTGGCGTAGGCCGCAATGAACACGTTGGAGAGCATCATTAAAAAATTGACAGTTTCGCTGTATTGCATGTCCGATGTTCCTTTGCTCTGAAGTAGATTAATTATATCATGACGCCTGCTCCGGTTCAATCTTCTCCTCGCGTCAGTCAGCATCAAGTTGTTGCAGAGCTTTTGACCGGCGGGAAAATACAGATATTTTTCTTCAAAAACGAAAAATGTCTGTAAAACCAGCGTCATCGCTGTTTCCTGAACTGATCGAAATGGTGTATACTGTGATCATACTGATACAGGAAGTGATGACGATGATACTGAGCGTGAGCCGCAGGACGGACATTCCCCGTTATTACTCGGAATGGTTCTACAACAGGATAAAAAAAGGATTCTGCTTCGTAAAGAACCCCATGAACCCCCGCCAGATAAGCAGGATAGATCTTTCGCCGGATGCGGTGGACTGCCTGGTATTCTGGAGCAGAGACCCCGGCCCCATGCTGGAAAGACTGGACGAGCTCTCATCCTACTCCTACTATTTCCAGTTCACGATGACAGGTTACGGGAAAGATGTGGAACCCGGGGCGCCTCCTGCGAATGAAGCTCTTACCACTTTCAAAAAATTGTCGATGCGGACAGGACCCCACAGGGTGATATGGCGATACGATCCCATCATGTTCACGGAGCGCTATACCCCGGAGTATCATCTGCACGCATTCAGCCGCCTGGCAGCCGGGCTGTCCGGCTATACAAAACGGTGCGTCATCAGCTTCGTCGATGAATACGCGAAAAACAAAAAAGCCCTGAAAGCAATATCGTCTTATCTTCCCGGCCAATCACAGCTGATGGAGTTTGCAAAAAAGATAAGCTCTGCGGCTGAAAAATCCGGTATAACAGTCAACAGCTGCGCAGAAGCGATAGACCTGTCATCATGCGGCATAGAACACGGCAGCTGCATAGACCGCCATCTGACGGAAACCATCATCGGTCATCCTCTGGATTTAAAAAAAGATACGCGACAGAGAGCTTACTGCGGCTGCATGGAAAGCATCGACATCGGTACTTACGACACATGTCCCTGCGGCTGCGTCTACTGCTATGCCAGCGGCACCGCCGGAAAAGTCGCCGCAAAGCTCCGCATCTACGATGCTTCTTCACCGCTGCTCTGCGGTGAACTGGGCCCCGAAGATAAGATCCGTGACAGGCGGCAATAAGGCGGCAGCAACTCCTGCAGTAAATAATATACTGAGCGCCTGGCACTATCGGTGTCAGCTCCTTCCGTACGATCCTCTCTGTCGTCATTATTTATCATTTTCCGCTCAATAAATCTTTTCCTCATCACTTTTTTCATAAAAACAGTGGAATTTTTCGGCGAAGTGATGTATTATATAAATCAGTCGGTTTCGGGATGTGGCTCAGTTTGGTAGAGCGTTGCGTTCGGGACGCAAAGGCCGCAGGTTCGAATCCTGTCATCCCGACCAAATCAACCTTTCCAGCGTGGAAGGGTTTTTTATTTTCTCGATCTTATAACTTTTTTACAACCATATATAATTAAAAAAAACGGCATTCCGCCGGGGACTGTACTACATTCCCACCTGATCAAATACAAAACCTGTTCGGCGTGTTCTTTTTGTACGTGCACCATCTGCTCAACAGATACAGCAGATGAATCAATGTTCTGCAATTTGTACTGAATCCAGCTTTCCCGACATTTTTCAGTATAATAATTTATCTTCCATTCTCTTAAAACACTGTTGTTTTTATACGGTTTTCTTCATCCTCAGATTAAACAAGTATAGAAATCACGAAAAAACCAGCTCTCCATTATACGGGAAATGGGCAAAATTGATCAAAAGTATATAAGGAGTCATGCCAATTTATGGTTTTTCTGCTTTTCTATAAAAAAACACCAATGAACTGCAATATATCATGGTCATTGGTGTACCTGTTTCTGTTGTTATCTGCCGAGGGCTCGCTTAAAGCGAACCCTTTTCCCTGTGATATGCTTTTGCCATTATGCAATCGCTCTCTATCTGTCTGCTGAGAGCTTCGATACTGTCAAACTTTTTTTCCTCACGCGTCCTTTTTATGAACTCTACTTTTATCTTCTTTCCGTAGAGTTCTCTGTCGAAATTGAAGATATGAGTCTCGATATTTTTGGCATATGTCCCTACTGTAGGCTTCACTCCCACATTGGTAACGCTCGGGTATTTCACACCGTTGTAGGTACAGTATGTGATATACACCCCATTAGGCGGTGTGGCCATAGACTCGTCTATCATGATATTTGAAGTGGGGAACCCAATAGTTCGTCCCAGCTTATTACCGACCACCACCTCGCCTCCTATGGAATACATACGCCCCATAAATCGAGTGCACTTTTCCATATCTCCTTCAGCTATCAACTTCCTTATATATGTGCTGCTCACTACTACGCCATCTATCTCGTACGGCTCCTGGACATGGATACCGAAACCGTGTTTGATACCTTCATGCATCAACACCTCCGGCGTTCCCTCAGCCTTGTATCCGAAGCTGTAGTTGAAGCCGCAGTAAGCTTCCCTTATCATAAACTTATCGACCAGGATATCTTTGACGAACCGCGCCGGCGGCATGGTCAGGATCTCCTCTGTGAATGGTATGTTGAAAAGGTAATCTATCCCCATGTCTTCTATTATCCTTGCCTTTTCCTCCGGATACAATATGTTTTTCACATCCGGAAGCTTCTTGATGAGGGTACTGGTGTGATTGGAAAACGTAAAAACTGCGCTCCTCAGCCTCATGGCGTCGGCACTCCTGACAGTCCTCTCTATTATCTGCTGATGTCCTCTGTGCACCCCGTCAAAATTCCCCAGGGCTACTACAGTCGGCTCTATATCTCTTATCTCTTCCAGTGAATTGAAAATTTCCATCCTCTATGCCTTTCAAAGTCTTTTCCAGTCAAATCACACAGCGGTCAGTATCTTATCTGCCTTCAATACATTTTTCTCCTGATCCCGGTATCCTATGCCGAGGAACCTTCCGCTTTCCGACTCATACACCGTATATATGTCGCTGTAACGTCTCCCTCTGCTATTGTACTTATCGCAGTTCTTCTCATCAGGTTCCCGACGCACCTTTATCTGATGCCACCTTATACCGTTGCCGCTGCAGAAATATTTCGCTCTGTCCCTACTCATCTCCGCCTTCCCCAAATGTCTCAAAGGCAGATCCATATCCAAAAGTCTCTTTTCGATCTCATCAGGTCCCATGGTCTTCAGCTCTTGCGGTGATACTGCGTTCTCCAGAGTGAAAACTCCACTGGCCGTTCGTCTGAGCGCCTCCATGGAGCCCCCGCATCCCAGCGCTTCTCCCAGATCATGGCATATGCTTCTCACATATGTCCCTTTAGAGCATGTGACATCAAAAGTCACAGTATATGCCTCCATATCGATGTCCTTTATTTCCAGCCTGCTGACCCGAACCCTGCGCGGCTTTATCTCCACATCCTGACCATCGCGGGCATATTCGTAGAGACGCTTCCCCTTAACTCGCACAGCAGAATATTTGGGAGGCAACTGTGATATCTCTCCACGAAACAGCTCCATCTTCTCGCGTATATCCTCCTCGGTGATTCCTTCCGTGCTCCTCTGCTCCACGACCGTCCCCCACACATCCATGGTATCAGTCGTGATGCCCAGCTTCGCCCTGCATCTATACGTCTTATAGTCCAGATCCAGATATTCCATGATCTTTGTCGCCCGGCCTATGAAGACAGGCAGCAGTCCCTCCGCCATAGGATCCAGCGTGCCTCCGTGCCCTGTCTTTTTTACACCGGAAGCCCTCCTGCACACCGCGACACAGTCATGAGAAGTCCAGTTCTGCGGTTTATCTATTATAAGTATGCCATCCTTCATCTATCTCTCCCAGTAATCGCAAAGCTCCTTCTTCATGACCTCCATGGCCTCATCCATGGACATATCCAGCGTACACCCGGCCGCCTTCACATGACCTCCTCCTCCGAACTTCACAGCTATCTCATCTACATTGCCGTAAGACTTGGCTCTGAGACTGACTTTCACCGCGCCGCTCTTTTCCTTTAGGAAGGCTGCCAGTTCCACGCCGCGTATATCTCTCAGCGCATCCACGACGCCTTCACAGTCTTCCAGAGTAGCGTTTTCCGCTGCCAGCATTTCCTCCGTTACACAGGAAATAGCTGCCTTGCCCTCTGCCAGCAGCTCCATCCGGCTCAATATCTCGCTCTCCATTCTTACGCGTTTGTAACTGACGCTGTTATACAGATTTACGATGATGCGCGTATGGTCTATACCTTTTTTGAACAGCTGAGCCGCTATGAGATGGGATTCGGCAGTTGTGTTGGAGTGACGGAAGCTGCCGGTATCAGTGCTTATCCCTATATAGAGAGATTCTGCTGTCGTCTTCCCTATCTCCAGGCCCATTTCTACAAGAAGTCTGTATACTATCTGAGCCGTAGCCGCTTCATCACCATCTACATAGTAATAGTCTCCGAAGCTTCCCGATGTCACATGGTGATCCAGACACAGCTTTATCCTGCCTTCCCTGTATTTTGCAGCTCTGTCCGGAAACCGGCTCTCTTCGCTGCAGTCTATGCATACACATACGTCAGGCTTTCCTATGATGTCCTTATCTTCCGTGCAGAATTCCGTATCCATGAAAGCCAGATAGCCGGTGACCGGCTCATCCAGCAATATCCACGCAGTCTTCCCCGCTTCCCTCAGAGCCCGGCACAAAGCCGCGCATGAGCCTATAGCATCTCCGTCAGGGCTGGTATGTGGGAAAAGCAAGATAGTTTCAGCCTCCATAAGCATCCTGCCTATATCCTTCAGAGAAGAATTGCTTATCATCTGTCTTCTCCCTCATCATCGTTACTGTGGTCTATCTCCAGCTGATCTATTATATTCGATATGTGCCGCCCATACTCCATGGATTTATCTATCTTGAAAATCAGCTCCGGCACATGTCTCATCTTTATCTGATGACTTATCTCACTCCTTATGAAGCCTTTGGCCCTGTTGAGAGCCGCAATAGTCTCCTTCTGCTGTTCTTCAGCCGTCTCCTGACCGGGATCAGCGCCCAGGACAGACAGATATACGGTAGCATAGCTTCCGTCGCTGGTCACCTCCACTGCCGTTATGCTTATCATCGCTGACAAACGCGGATCCTTGATGTCCCTGATAAGCATCTCGCTTATTATCCTTCTTATCTCCTCTCCCAGTCTGCCTTGTCTATATCCTCTCGCCATTTAAATCTCCTGTCTGATGTGCTCAGCTTCTCTCCACCTCTTCCATAGTGAAGCATTCGATCACATCGCCTTCCTTGATATCATTGTAATTCTCTATCCCGATACCGCACTCGTAGCCCTGAGCCACTTCTCTGACATCATCTTTGAATCTCTTGAGAGACGATATCTTCCCTTCATGGATTACTATACCATCCCTCACGAGACGTATCTGTTCGTTTCTCACTATCTTTCCATCGGTGACATATCCACCGCCTACTATGCCTACGCCCGGTACCTTGAAGGTATCTCTTATCTCTACTGTTCCCAGTATCACTTCTTTGAATTCAGGATCAAGCATGCCCTTCATGGCATTTTCCACATCATCGATTATATCGTAGATGACTCTGTATGTCCTTATCTGTACGCCTTCACGCTCCGCTATAGTGCTGACGGCAGAGCTTGGTCTCACGTTGAATCCGATTATTATCGAATCTGATGTCCCAGCCAGCATTATATCCGATTCGTTGACTGCACCTACTCCCGTATGGACTATGTTCACCCTCACCTGATCATTGGAAAGCTTCTCCAGCGACGAAACGATAGCGCCTACCGAACCCTGCACGTCTCCCTTGACGATGAGGTTCAGTTCTTTTACTTCGCCTTCCTGAATCTGACTGAACAGCTCTTCAAGTGTAGTGCTGGAATTTCTGGCCAGTACTTCTTCTCTGAGTTTCAGTTGCCTGTTCTCAGCGATCTCTCTGGCCAGTCTGTCATCCTTGACAGCATTGAACACGTCGCCTGCGTGAGGCACCTCTGTAAGTCCCAGCACCTCGACAGCCGTCGCGGGGCCGGCCTGTTTCAATGTCTCGCCCTTGGAATTGGTCATCCTCCTTATTTTACCGGAGCACGTTCCCGCGACGATACTCATCCCTGCCTTCAAAGTCCCGTTGAGCACCAGCAGACTGGCGATAGGGCCTTTGGCCTTATCGAGACGAGCCTCCAGTACTGTTCCCAGAGCCAGTCTGTTAGGATTTGCCTTCAGCTCAAGCACTTCTGCCTGCAGCAGTATCATTTCCAAAAGGTTTACGATACCTTCGCCTGTCTTAGCCGATACGGGAACGCTTATCACGTCTCCTCCCCAGTCTTCTACCAGTACGCCATTATTTGCCAGATCGGATTTTACCACATCCGGATTAGCTCCCGGTTTATCGATCTTGTTTATAGCCACTATCATAGGGACTCCGGCCGCCTTGGCATGGCTGATGGACTCCAGAGTCTGCGGCTTCACACTGTCATCGGCAGCTACGACCAGTACAGCGATATCCGTCGCATGAGCTCCTCTGGCTCTCATGGCAGTGAACGCCTCATGTCCCGGTGTATCGAGGAAAACTATCTTCTGTCCGTTTATCTCTACTTCCGACGCACCTATATGCTGAGTGATGCCGCCTGACTCTTGTGCCGTGACATTGGTCTTCCTGATGGCGTCCAGCAACGACGTCTTTCCGTGATCGACGTGACCCATTACTGTGATGATAGGTGCTCTAGGTCTGAGATCTTCCTCCTTATCCTCGAAGTTTTCTATGCCTTCTTCCTCGACCTCTTCTTTCACGTTTCCTATGGCGACCTGTATCCCCATCTCATCAGCCAGCAGTACTACCGTATCCTCGTCCAGATTCTGATTTATATTGGCCATGACGCCCATCTTCATCAGTGTCATGATGATCTGCGATACCGTCGTCTTTGTCTGTTCAGCGAATCCCGCTACTGTAATAGGGACGTTGATGAGGACCGTTCCTACCGGCAGTGGAGCAGCTTCGATCTCAGGTTCCGGAGCCGGTTTCGGCTTGTTGTGTTTCTTGTTTCGCACTTGCTTTTCCAAAGACCTGGCCGGTTTCATCTTCTTTCCGCCGCCTCTTTCCAGCTTGGAGAATTTATCATGCTCCTTATCCCTGTCCCTGTTCTTCTTATCAGATCTGTGGGAACCAGGTTTCTGAGCCATGACTTCAGATGCTCCGCTGTCCTTCCTTGCTGCCGGACGCTGCGATCTCTCCTGGCGCTCGTTCCTGTCACCTCTGTCGTTTCTTCTGTCCTGCGGCCTTCCGCCATGCTTTCTGTCACTGTTTCTCCTGTCACCGCGTCTCTTTCCGTCATCACCTTTCTGGGAAGCCCTCTGTTCTTCCTTCTTCTTTTCAGCTTCCCGTCTGGCTGCCTCTCGTCTGGCGGCGGCTTCCTCTTCCTCGCGCTTCACATCTTCCGCCTTCTTGATGACCTTGAGCCTGCTCTGTCTTCTCGGCGCTTCCGTCCTCTTCGGCTCTGCTTTTTCCGCAGCCGGTTTAGCGGTCGGTTTTGCTGCCGATCCGGCCTCCGCGACTTTTGTCTCCGCCGCTTTTTTCTCCACAGGTTTCTCCTGCGCCGGTGCCGGTTTCCTTTCGCCGACCGGCTTTTTCTCTTCCGGTTTGACGGCGGCCTTCTTTTCAGCTTGCTTCTTTTCAGCCTGCTCCTTAGCAAGGCGCTCCTCCAGCATCGCTTTCGATACGACCGGCTTTCCTTCAGGCGGTTTCATCCTGCTCTCTACTTCCTTTGATACGATCGGCTTGCCTACAGGCGGTTTTGCCGTCGATTTCTTCGTGGAGGATTTTGCTGCTGCCTTGGCTGATTTCTTCACCTCGGGAAGCTTGATATTGGCGGCCTTTACAGTCACTTTCGGTTCTCCGTCCTTCTTATCGCTCTCGGATTTCTTATTCCTCACTCTCACTACCTTGGTTTCCGCGTGGGCGCCGCTTTTCGTGATCGTATTCTTCACTGCTGTCGCATCGATGTCCGACAGCTCGTCGTTCTCATTGGTCACTGCGATACCCATAGATTTGGCTTTTTCAAGAACTTCCCCGCCGGTAAGACTCAACTCGGTCGCCAATTCCTTTATCTTCATAAGCACTTCCTCCTTTTATTCTGTCTCTCCCTTTATCTCATCCAAAATAACTTTCGCAAAATTATCGTCACATATGGCAAATACGCTTCTGCCCGACTCTCCCACGATATGTGAAAGCTCTTCGCCTCTACCGTATTTCACATGTTTTACACCGTGTTTCCTGATTTCCTTCATCATCTTCTTTTCGCTGTTTTCGGAGATATCCTCCGCCAGGATGACCAGTTTCACCTTTCCTCTGCTGAGCCCAAATGAGCAGGTATTTATCCCCGACATCAGATTCCCCGACTTCTTGGCGAAACCAAGATAACTATCTATTTTCTTTTTCATAGCCCTCCAGTTCTCCGAACAGCGCATCCAGTCTTTCTTCGCTTATGGCAATGCCGAAATTTCTCTGAAGAGCTCTCTTCTTCCTGGCCTTCTCCATACATTCTCTATCAGGACACATATAAACGCCCCGTCCTTTCGCCTTGCCTGCGGGATCGATGGATATCTCCCCTTCGTAGCAGGCTATCCTTATCATGCTGTTCTTCGGCTTGGACTCCATACAGCCTACGCATCTTCTCATGGGGATCTTCTTATTCTTCAAGTTCATCGCCCCTGTCTTCACTCATATCTTCATCGTCTGATACTTCTTCGTCAGTCTCGGCATCGACGTCCTCTGCTGCCTCCTCTTCGCCCTCTTCACCGGCGTCATCAGCATACTCATCATCAACATATTCTATGCCATATTCGTCGGCATCATCATCTACATATTCTATACCGTCTTCGATATATTCCTCCTCATTCTCCGGAGCATCGAAGTACTGACTGTGACTTTTTATATCTATCTTCCAGCCGCACAGCCTGGCTGCCAGCCTTACATTCTGTCCGGACTTTCCAATGGCCAACGAAAGCTGATAGTCCGGCACCACAACCGTAGCCGCCTTTTCCTCCTCATCTACCATGACTTCTTCCACCTTGGCAGGACTGAGGACGTTCTTTATGAGGACTTTCGGATCATCGTCCCACGTGGTTATATCTATCTTTTCCCCGAAAAGCTCGTCGACGATATTCTTTACACGGGATCCTCCCGTCCCGACACACGCTCCTACAGGATCCACATTCTCATCCTCCGTATAAACAGCTATCTTCGTCCTGGATCCGGCCTCTCTGGCTATGCTCTTTATCACCACAGTCCCATCCTCTATCTCCGGCACCTCCAGCTCAAAAAGCTTCTCTACGAAACCCGGGTGGGTCCTCGAAAGGAATATCTGCGGTCCTTTAGTACTTTTTCGCACATCCATGATATATGCCTTTATCCTGTCGTTGACCTTGTATCTTTCCCCTGACGCCCTCTCGCCGGCCACCAGGATGCCTTCCGTATTGCCCATATTTACAAAGATGGTCTCGTTGCTTATCCGCTGTACCACGCCTGTGATCAACTCACCCTGCCTGTCGATATAATTGTCGAATACGATCCCTCTCTCCGCTTCTCTTATCCGCTGCACCACCACCTGTTTGGCAGTCTGCGCCGCTATCCGTCCAAAATCTTTCGGTGTGACACGATACTCGACCACATCTCCCACCTGATATCTTGGATCTATTTCCAGAGCCTCGTCGATGGAGATCTGAGTGAATTCGTCCTCCACCTCTTCCACCACGTCTCTCCTCATCAGCACATCCACGTCGCCTTCCTCTCTGTCGATGTTCACCCTGACGTTCTGCGCCGTGCCGTAGTTCTTCTTATATGCTGAAACGAGCGCCGATTCTATGGCCTCTATGAGGACATCCTTGGATATCCCCTTTTCTCTTACCAGATCGTCGATAGCGTTTATAAACTCCTTGTTCATTTTTCTCACATCCTCCTAAATCTATATCAAAACAACCAAGTTGGCTTTTGCGATCTCATCCAGCGGCAGCTTCCATTCCCTGCCATCGTGGTCTGTGACCGATACGATGCCGTTGTCGTCTATGCCTCCCAGCACGCCCTGTATCCTCTTCTTTCCGTCTTTACCCTTGTAGAGCCTGATCTCAACTTCGCTTCCCGCATACCTTTCATAATGCTCCGGTCTGAGCAGCTTTCTGTCCATCCCCGGTGAGGACACTTCCAAATAGTAATTCTGCTGTATCAAGTCCTCCTCATCCAGCCTGTCGCTCAGAAATCTGCTGACCTTTTCGCAATCCTCTGTTCCTATATATTCGTCCTTCGCAGGTCTGTCAACGTACACCCTCAGGAACCAGTCCCTGCCTTCCTTGATGAATTCACAGTTATAGAGCTCGTAGCCTTCCTGATCCATGAATTCCGCCAGCAGTTCCTCCACCGCATCGGTTATCTTTTTCTTCGACATAAAAATCTCTCTTTCGCTCTCCATCGGGCAATCGCTTTCCTGCCCGTTCACAAAAGTAAAGAGTGGGTGAACACCCACTCTTACTAAAGCCATTAGTCATATCATTGTTATATTATCATACTATCATTGAAATTTCAAGGGTTTTTATCATATTATTTTACAGACATCCACCCATTTCTCATACCCTGTCGTCTTTTCCAGCTCCTCAAGACTCATTCCGATAGCGCTGTTGGAGCTTCCACATGCGGGATATACTTTTTCCAGCCGTTTAAGCGACTCGTCCAGATATACGATAACTCCATCATTTATTCCAAATGGACATACACCGCCTACGGCATGTCCTATAAGCCCTTCCACTTTATCGAAAGGAAGCATCTTGGCCTTTGTAGCGAATTCCGCCTTGTACTTCCTGTTATCCACTTTGCAGTCGCCTGCCGCCACTATGAGCGCAGGGGTCTCCCCCACCATGAAAGACAGCGTCTTCGCTATTTCACACTCCTGACAATCCAACGCTTTTGCTGCCTCCGCCACCGTAGCTGACGAAACATCGAATTCCATTATCCTGTCGTCAAGACCGAAGCCTTTCAGATATTCTTTTGCCTTTTCCAATGACATATCAGTTCTCCTTCCCGTTTCCATTTGTGTCAAATTTCTTTCTAAGAGCCTTCTCCGTCGGTACGATAGGTGCCAATAACGGTATCATCTGCAAAAACAGGACTGTCAGCCCTATGTTTTCCATCCTGTCGCCATCCAGACCCGATACTGCCATCCAGCTCAATACCACACCGGTCAGGATCAGTACAGGTATCCCGATCAGTAGCCACAGTCTTCCAAAATACTGATGAGCGAAACGCCACGTTTTCTCGTTCTTCATGGACATCCTGGTCCTGTATCCGAAAGCGCCGTTTATGATCCTCGGCGGTCGCTTGACGAAAAGCAGCCCGATACCAACCATTATCACCGGTATCAGCATGTCCGACACCATCATGAGCACTGTATCCCACGACATTTCCCTTACCTCACTTTCATCCCGCTTCCCTTCGGCCTGCTCCTATTATACCATCTGCTCCGGCAGAAATAAACGGGAAAAGGCAGTGAACCTTCCAGGGCCTCCTCTGACAGCGTTTCCCGCCCTTACCGCAATCGAATTTCAGGGGTGGATGTGCCGAAAGTGGCGTCGCGAGAACGCTTTTTCGGCATTCTCTCATGACCAGCCTTGCAAAATCCGTGGTGAATCAAATGATGGTTGCCGAATATCGTTATCCTCTTGAAAATCCGGCACGCCCGACATGATGGCTTGCCGGATTTTTAAATCTGACCCGGAATCCGGCACGCTTGACACGGCCTCTTGCCGAATTTTTTGTATAAGTTGATTATCCGGCAACCATTTATAAATATATTCCATATATAACATTCCATCTCTGCTGCAACTGCAGTTCGTTACTGTTTCGGCTGCCGGATTTCTTCTTTATAGCGTATATCCGGCACGAAGTTGCGTCAGCGCTGCCGAATTTATGACTTTTTCTTAAAATGCGGCAAATTTAGCTGTAAATCGCAAGAGAAGGTGATTGTCTATTGTACAAACTACATATGTTCCATCCTGCCTCCTGTATGCATAGTCACCCACACGATAAGAGCCATTAAAAAAGAGGGCGGCTTCATTTTATCATATCAAATTTATTTCTTAGAATAGAAATTCCTTTTTCGGTGATTTGGCAATTATTTTTTCGGCATTTTGGCATGGTACTGATGTGAACACTTATGGCTTGCTGAAACTTTCACAACCGCTGTCCTTCCTGTCGCTCCGCCCGAAGAAAGAATATGGCCGCCTTGTACTTTCCCGGCGGCTCAACTATAATAAATATATAGAAGGAGGTAGAAAAATGAACGATATCATAAACGCAATGGAGACAAGGCGAAGTGTCAGAAACTACAAACCTGACATGATACCTGAAGAAACCATAAGGAAAATATGCGAAGCAGGGACTTACGCGGCGTCGGGAAAGGGCAACCAATCTCCCATAATCATCGCCGTAACCGACAAGGCGCTCCGGGACAAACTTTCCAGAATGAACGCGAAAATAATGGGGACCGATATCGACCCATTCTACGGCGCGCCGGTAGTGCTGGTAGTACTGGCTGACAGAAAATTCCCGACATACATCTACGATGGCAGTCTGGTCATCGGCAATCTGATGCTGGCTGCTCACAGCGAGGGCATCGGCAGCTGCTGGATACACCGGGCCAAGGAAGAATTCCAGTCGGAGGAAGGAAAAGAGATACTGAAATCCCTGGGTATAGAAGGCGACTACGAAGGTATCGGTCACTGCGTGCTGGGATATGTCGACTGTCCACAGCCTGAGGCCGCACCCAGAAAGGAAAACTACGTTTACTACGTGTAACTTCCGCTTTCCATATATAAAGCAGCAGCCGCGTCAGACTCCTGACGCGGCTGTGATCGTATAAACAGACGAAAGCCTCATGACCATTCATGCTTCTCATCTTATCCAAACAGGCTTATCTGCGCCGTCTCCGGCAATCCATCCAAAACTCCGTGCTGCCTCATCTCATCCAGCGCGGTCCTGTTTATCTTGCCACGCTCACTGACATCTTCCACAGTCTCATAAGGCCGTTTCCTGTACTCTTCTTCGAAGTAAGTCGCCGCCCCCTCGCCAACGCCTGTGATAGCGACGAATGGCAGCAGCACCTTCCCCTCATATGACAGGAACCTGAGGCTGTCGGATATCCCCAGCCTGGCCGGAGCGAACTCATAACCTCTGGAACACATCTCATAGGCTACTTCCAGGACAGGCAATTCGTCCTCTTCCTTCTTGGAAGCATCCTGCCCCTTCCTGATTATCTCGTCCATCCTGGATTCTATAGCTTCTATTCCCCGCAATATTACTTTTTCGTCGAAATAAGCCACCTTAGCCGTGAAATACACGGCGTAGAATTCCACAGGATGATATACTTTGTAATAAGCGATCCTGTTGGACATCATCACATAGGCGACGGCATGAGCCCTCGGGAACATGTATTTAATCTTCTTGCAGGACTCTATGTACCAGTCAGGGACATCGTTGGCCCGCATCAGTTCCTCCTGCTCCGGCGTAAGGCCCTTGCCCTTACGTACCTTCTCCATTATAGTGAACGCATCCTTGTTTGGAACCCCTTTGAGCCGCAAGTAATTCATGATATCGTCTCTGGTAGAAATGGCGTCCTTCATGGTAGCTGTCCCGTTGGTTATCAGTTCCTGAGCGTTACCCAGCCACACGTCGGTGCCATGGGAAAACCCGGATATCCTGACCAGATCGGCAAAGGCTTCCGGTTTCGTATCGTCCAGCATCTGGCGGACAAACTTTGTGCCGAATTCCGGTATGCCGTAGCTTCCATGCGTGAATCTGTAATCAGGGTTCTTTATGTCCAGACCTTCTATGCCGTTGAAGATGGTCATCACTTTATCGTCCTTTATAGGCACCTTGGTCGGATCCACTCCGGTCATGTCCTGCAGCTGCCTTATCATTGACGGGGCATCATGACCCAGTATATCCAGTTTCAGCAGGTTCTGGTCTATGGAGTGATAGTCGAAATGAGTGGTTATTATATCTGACTTTACATCATTAGCCGGATGCTGGACAGGACAAAACTCATATATCTCGTGGCCCTCCGGTACGATGATGATGCCGCCGGGATGCTGCCCTGACGTTTTCCTGACTCCTTCGCAGCAGGATGTGAGCCGATCCATTTCGAATCTGTTGACATTGATCCCTCTTTCTTCGAAGTACTTAGCCACATATCCAAAGGCCGTCTTGTCCTTGATGGTACCGATGGTCCCGGCTTTAAAGACGTTCCTCTCTCCGAATATCTCCTCCACGTATTTCTGCGCAGTCCCCTGATATTCTCCGGCAAAGTTAAGGTCTATGTCCGGTTCCTTGTTGGCCTCGAAGCCCAGAAAAGTCTCGAATGGTATGGTGAAGCCTTCCTTGTTATAAGGAGTGCCGCACTCCGGGCACACCTTATCCGGCATATCCACACCGCAATCGTACTTCTCGTTGTCTCCCCACTCCAGATGTTTGCAGTTAGGACAGAGATAATGAGGCGGCAGCGGGTTCACCTCGGTGATCCCCGACATTGTGGCTGCGAAAGAAGACCCTACTGAACCTCGCGAACCTACCAGATATCCGTCAGCCAGCGATTTTTTCACCAGCATCTCAGCCGATCTGTACATCACCGCGTAGCCATTATCTATGATAGAGTTAAGTTCCTTGTCCAGCCGCGCCCTTATCTCCTCCGGCAGCGGCGAGCCATACATGGCGGCGGCCCTCTCTTCGCATGCCCTTCTCAGATCTTCCTCCGCGCCCGCTATCTTCGGCGGGAACTTTCCTTCGGGTACAGGCATCATAGGCTCTATCATGTCGGCTATCCTGTTGGTGTTCTCAACGACCACCTCGTATGCCTTTTCCTCGCCCAGGTACATGAATTCCTCCATCATCTCCTGAGTCGTCCTGAAATAGAGGCCTTTGTCACCTTCCACGTCCTTAAATCCCTGACCTGCCATCAGTATCCTTCTGTACAAAGCCTCCTCTTCGTCGAAGTAATGGGCGTCACAGGTGGCCACTACCGGTTTGCCGTAACGCTCACCCAACGCTATTATCTTCCTATTGTTCTCCTTCAGCTCCTCTTCATTTTTTACAAGGCCATTTTCGATGAGGAACTTGTTATTGATGAGCGGCTGTATCTCCAGATAATCATAGAAATCGACAAGGCGCTTCAGCTCATCCTCGCTTTCCCCGTTGAGTATGGCTCTGTATATCTCACCGGCCTCGCAGGCGGAGCCTATGATAAGACCTTCCCTGTGCTGCTGCAGGACCGACTTTGGTATCCTCGGCTTTTTATAGAAATATTCCAGATGTGATATGGAAACCAGCTTGTACAGGTTCTTCAGTCCTTCCCTGTTCCTGGCGAATATTATCACATGATTGGTCCCCCTCCCCTTGTAATCTATCGTGCCATCTTCCCTTATCAGATCCTTGTCTTCAAGCAGATAACCCTCGCAGCCGTACAGTATCTTGATATCCTTTGCCGCGTGTGAGGCATCAGGAAATGCCTGGACGACACCGTGATCCGTGATGGCAACAGCCCTGTGGCCCCACTTTTCAGCAGTCTTTATCATATGCTTTATATCGTTGAGACCATCCATAGCGCTCATTTTCGTATGGGCATGAAGTTCCACACGTTTCTCAGGATATGTGTCCACCCGTTCATTTTTCTCAGTTTTCTCTATACTATCGGCCATTATTGTAACGCAGTTATCGTACCTGTCCCACTGAGCCATTCCCTGTATCCGGATCCCGTCTCCTTTTGACAGATGTGTGTCTATATCCTCCCACTTCTCATTGAGTACGAATGCCTTGACACATATACTTGTCAGCTTATCGGTAATATAAAGACTTACCAGCTTGCTGTCGCTTCTGGTCGTCCTGCTATCCTTTCTGAACAGCTCTCCCTCTATTCTCACGATACCGCTCTCCGAAGTCACCTCTCCGATAGACGTAAGTACCCCCGAGATCGGGTTTCCCATTATAAGATTTCCCTTAACAGGTGTGTACGCTTTCTTTCGTCTGCCTTTGAACCCTTTGCCTCCACTGCCTCCAGCGGACTGCGACGGAAACGACCTGGAATTCTCGACTGATGGAGATGCTCCCGGAGTGGCAGCGTGATCCTGTCTGTCGCTCCGCATCACAGCCGCACGTTCCTGATGCTCCTCGAACACTGAACGTTCTTTCTCTTCCATCTTTCTTCCCAAATCCCTGTACTCCTGGCTGTCGTTCTCGAACCTTACGCTGATATCCTCCTTCAGATCCCGCTTCAACAGCATCTGGAATTTCCCGGCGACATCCCTGTTGAGGATCTCCACCGACAGCTCACCCAGAGCATATATCACCAGCTGATTTTCCTCCAGACGCCACTTGTCTCTGTATATGGTCTTGGTCACATGAGCGTACCGCCCGTTGACCAGCGCTATCATATGCTCTATGTAAGCGCCGATGGCTTCGTCCCTGCTCTGTATCAATCCGTCATAGGACAGCCTGATCGATATATCCTTTATTTCCGGAAGCCGTCCTTGAAGAGTCCGCTTGAATCTGTCTATGGTCTCATATGGCAACACGAAATTGAGCTCTGCCTCCAGCTCCAATACTCCCGTTTCCCTGGACAGCACAGCTCTCTTCATCTCAAACTTTATATCATCCTTCGAATACCCTTCCAGTTTCGAAAAATCAATGGAATTTTCCAGTATCTCTCTCATATGCCTCCGCCATCTTCACTATCTCATCCGCGATGTCTTCTTCCTTCACCGTCTTCACTATCTGTCCTCCTGTAAAGAGGACTCCTTTTCCCTTGCCGCAGGCCACCCCTATATCTGAACCTTTGGCCTCTCCGGGACCATTGACCACGCAGCCCATCACAGCGATCCTCAGATGCCTGCTTATCCTGTCTCTCAGCACCTCGGTCCGCCGCTCTATCTCATCGGCTATGGCCTGCAGATCCACCTCGGTCCTTCCGCAGGTAGGGCAGGATATGATCTCTATTTTTTCCCGCCGCATCCCCACAGCCGCCAGTATCTTCTTGGCCAGCAGCACCTCTTCCACCGGATCTGCCGTCAAGGATACTCTCATAGTGTTCCCTATCCCTGAAAGCAGCAGCGCCCCGATACCCGCTGCCGATTTTACCTTGCCCATTTCCAGTGTTCCTGCCTCTGTCACTCCTATATGGAGAGGATAATCGGATCTTTCGTCTACCAGCCTGTAAGCATCGAAGTTCATCTTCACGTCAGATGATTTCAGGGAGATGACTATGTCATCGAAGTCATACTTTTCCAGCAGCGCCACATTCCTCAATGCGCTTTCCGCCAGTCCTTCGGCTGTCACACGCCCGTACTTTTCCAGGATATCCTTTTCCAGAGAGCCTGAATTGACGCCGACCCTTATAGGAACACCGCACCTCCTGGCCAACTTCACAATCTGGCGTACACCTTCTTCCGAGCCAATGTTGCCGGGATTTATCCTTATCTTGTCGGCACCCGACTCCATGGCCGCCAGAGCCAGACTGTAATCGAAATGTATATCTGCCACCACCGGTATACGCGCCTTGTTCTTTATCTCCTTCAACGCCTCCGCCGCGTCCATATCCGGCACAGCCACCCGGACTATCTGACAACCCGCTTCCTCCAGCGATCTTATCTGCTCTACGGTGGCCACGATATCGGATGTTTTCGTATTTGTCATGGACTGTATGGAAACAGGGCTTTCTCCGCCTATTTTCACATCACCGCATAAAACGCTCTTTTTCATGATAATATCACGTCTTCCTTTCCCCGATGATCGGCGCCCTGCACTCCTATGAGAACAACGGGACGATGAATCTCACGATATCGTTCCACGTGACGTAGACCATCAGCGCCATCAGCAACACGATGCCGATGAAGTGTATCTTTCCCTCCATCTCATCAGTGACCTTCTTTCCCGTTATCTTCCTTATCAGCAGGAACAACAGCCTTCCTCCGTCGAGGGCCGGGAACGGCAACATGTTCATCACCGCCAGGTTAAGGCTCAGCAGCGCCGACAGATATACGACATATATCACTCCGGCTCTCGCCGTGTCGTTGACCATGTATACTATACCTACAGGGCCGCTCAATTCCTGGGTAGACACCTGCCCGGTGATGAGCTGCTTGATGATGTCATACATCATCACCGTCATCTCACCGGTGTTCTTCACGCCATCGCCTATGGCCGTGAACAGATTGTGACTCACTCTGGCGCTTATCCCGACCATAGCTCTGCCTGCCTCTTCATTGTATTCAGGCTGAGTCGAAAACGTCGCTTCCCGTCCATCCCGCATGACTGTTATATCGGTTTCCGCGCCTTCTCCGGCTCCTATCAGCGATAATATCTCTTCCCAGTCGTCGATCTTCTCTCCATTGACAGCTACGATCTCATCTCCTGCCTGAAGTCCTGCTTCATATGCCGGAGAATCGGTCTGGACTTCATCTATCACTGTAGTAGCCTGGCCTGACCAGAAAGCGATGATTATCATCAGTATCACTGCCGTCAGCAGGTTCATGAAAGCCCCTGCCGCCAGCACGATAGCCCTCTGCCATGCCGGCTTGTTATTGAATGCCCGCTCGTCCTCCGAATCCTCGTCTTCTCCTTCCATGGCACAGAATCCGCCTATAGGAAGTATCCTCAGTGAATAGAGCGTCTCACCTCTCTGCCGTTTGAAAAAGGCCGGCCCCATCCCTATTGAAAATTCGTTGACCTTGACACCGCAGGCTTTAGCTGCGATGAAATGTCCGAACTCGTGAACGAATATCAGCACACAGAATATCAAAATGGCGTATATTATCGTCATCAGTCTCCTCCACTCAGATCATTTTCCTCATTTTATCTCTTATCTTCATATCTTCTTCCAATATCCCCTCTATATCCATATGGTATTTAGGCACATGCTCCTCCATGACCCTCACCAGCATATCTTGTATGTCTACGAACCTTATCTTTCCCGACAGAAACATTTCCACAAGGATCTCGTTGGCTCCATTGAGCGCCACAGGACAGCTTCCACCTCTGCGGCATGCCTCATAAGCCAGATCCACCGTCCTGAACACGTCCCTGTCAAGCTTATAGAACGTCATCCCTTCACCTAACGCTGTCAGATCCAGCCCCGGCTCTTCCTTCGGGGCTTCCAGTCTGTCAGGATATGAAAGCGCATATGCGATAGGCACCCTCATGTCCGGGTCTCCCATCTGTCCTATGACGCTGCCATCTCTGTACTCTACCGCCGAATGAAGGATGCTCTGAGGATGGACCACTACTTCTATCTTCTCCACAGGGATGTCAAAAAGCCATCTGGCCTCTATCACTTCCAGCCCCTTATTCATCATCGTCGCCGAATCTATCGTTATCTTTTTTCCCATGGACCAGTTAGGGTGAGCCAGCGCCTGCTCCAGCGTGACATGTTCCAGCTGACTGCGGCTGCAGCCTCTGAAAGGCCCGCCTGATGCTGTCAATATCACTCTCTTCACTTTCCTGACATCATTGCCCTGCAGGCATTGAAAAATAGCGCTATGCTCGCTGTCCACCGGCAAAAAAGCCACACCTCTGCGCTTCACGGCTTCCATCACCAGCTGACCGCCTACCACCAGCGTCTCCTTATTGGCGAAAGCTATATCCTTACCGGCTTCTATCGCTGCCATGGTAGGCTCCAGCCCCTTCATGCCCATCAGAGAATTGATGACCATATCGCACCCTTCCATAGATGCGATGGCTTTCAGGCCCTCGTCGCCACAGAAGACCTCCACCTTCGGGAATTCTCCCGCCAGTTCTGACGCGTCTCTCTCGCAGGCCACGCACACTGCTTCCGGTCTGAAATCAGCTATCTGCTGCCTCAGCAGCCCTACGTTCTTTTCACAGGAAAGAGCCGCCACAGAAAATGCGGCTCTGTTTCTCGATATCACATCGAGAGCCTGAGTCCCTATCGATCCCGTACTCCCCAAAATCGAAATCCTTTTCATAAATATAAGCCTCTTGAATCAATACAGCTATGCCAGATATCCCATCACCAAAACTATATAATAGTATACCATCGGCCCCGTAAACAATACGCTGTCGAACCTGTCCAGTATACCCCCGTGACCCGGTATCAGATTGCCGTAATCCTTTATTCCCATCTTCCTCTTGAATACCGACGCAGTCAGGTCCCCGAACTGGGAAATGATCCCTCCAAGGACGCCTATTATCATGCAGTGGACGAGAACGTCATCCATGAAGAAATATCCGAACAGTCCGCTGAGCACCACGCTTCCGATAACACCTCCGACAGATCCCTCTATGGTCTTCTTAGGGCTTATATGAGGACACAACTTGTGTTTTCCCAGCAAGTACCCGCTGAAATACGCCATTATATCAGTCCCGAATGCTGTGATGACGATGAGCCATACCATCAAGCCATACTGAGTCTGCTCCACCAGTGTCACATGGAATGAAAAAAACACCACATAGAATATGCCGGTAATGGTCGCCATGGCGTCCTCCAGCTTTCTATGTTCTATGTCGAACAGATACAGAAGACTGGCCACTACTACCGCGAAGGACCACAGCATATACCACTCAACGCGTCCATCGCCAAAAAGCTCCACCGCATACAACACTACAGCCGCCGCTACGGCAATGGTGAAGCTGGGCTTCACTCCCATCGCTCTGAATCCATTGTAAAATTCCCTCACGCCCATTATTCCTATGAGAAGGCAGGCTGCAAAAAGTACATATCCTCCCAGCAGCAGGATCACCAATAGCGGGAGCATGATAAGTCCCGAAAGAACTCTTGTCTTCATCTGTCATCTACCTCCGAATCTTCTGTCTCTGCTCTGATACTCAGCGATGGCTTTTTCGTATTCCTCGGGAGTGAAATCAGGCCACAGCACATCGGAAAAGACCAGTTCGCTGTAGGCACTCTGCCACAGGAGGAAATTGGAAAGGCGCAGCTCTCCGCTGGTCCTTATTATCAATTCCGGATCAGGTACATCGGCATGGAGCCGTCCTGTTGACAATTCATCCGATATCATCTCCTCAGTGATGTCTCCCGGCTGCAGCTGGCCCGCCGCCACCTTTTCGCCCAGCGCTCTGACAGCCTCTTTTATCTCGCCGCGTCCTCCGTAATTGAGGGCTATATTGAACTGCAGACCTGTATTGTCAGCAGTATCCGCCAGCGTCTTTTCCAGGCTTTTCACCGCATCCTTAGGCAGCTCGCTGTAATTACCCAGCACCTTCACCTTCACATTATTTTCCACCAGCTCCTGAAGATCGCTGTTGACATACGTCACCAGCAGCTTGAATATACCGGTGACCTCAGTAATAGAGCGCTTCCAGTTTTCGGTAGAAAAGGCGTACACCGTAAGATATTTTATCCCCAGCTTATCGGAATGATCCACGATCTTTTTCATGGCCTTCATCCCGGCGTTATGACCTGCCAGCCGCGGCAGGCCCTTGCTTTTGGCCCATCTCCCATTGCCATCCATTATGACAGCTACGTGGACGGGCATCCTCTCTTTATCGATCATATTAAAACCTGTATCTCGCAAATAGATGTGACCACCGGGCCACATCTATCTGTCATCTCACATATTTATCAACTGATTAAACTTCCATTATCTCCTTTTCCTTGTCGGCCACGATCTTGTCGATATCCTTGATAGCTTTATCCACAGCCTTCTGGATATCGTCCATGGTGTCCTTCGCGTCATCTTCGGTGAAATCACCGTTCTTTTCCATCTTCTTGACCTTGTCGTTGGCGTCTCTTCTCAGGTTCCTGATAGCCACCTTCGTGTCCTCGCCCATTTTCTTTACTGTCTTGTTCAGCTCTTTTCTTCGCTCTTCTGTCACCTGAGGTATCTGGAGCCTGATCACCTTTCCGTCGTTGACAGGATTGATGCCGATGTTGGCCGCATTGATAGCTTTCTCTATCTCAGGGATACTCTTGGGATCGAATGGAGATATCATCAATGTCCTGGGTTCCGGCACCGATATGTTAGCCAGCGCCTTCAGCGGCGTCGGCGTACCGTAATACTCCACTGTAACCTTGTCGACGAGGGCCGCGTTGGCTCGTCCCGCTCTCACCGTTCCCAGTTCTTCCTTCAATACGTGCAGACTTTTTTCCACCTTTTCTTCCATGGTTTTGATATCAAAATCACTCATCTTGTTTCCTCCAAATATCATTTATCATTTAATGATGGTTCCGATCTTCTCTCCGCAGACGGCTTTCATCACATTGCCTTCTTCCGCCAGAGCGAATACATGTATAGCGATATTGTTGTCCCTGCATAAGGACGCTGCCGTCGAATCCATTACTTTCAAATCCTTCTCCAGTACCTCTCTGTGGGTAAGAGACTCGTACCTGATAGCGTCCGGATTCTTCTCCGGATCGTCCGAATACACAGCGTCGACCTTCTTGGCCAGCAGAATCACTTCCGCGTCTATCTCCGCAGCTCTCAGCGCAGCTGTCGTATCGGTAGAGAAGAAAGGGTTCCCCGTTCCGGCACCGAATATGACTACTTTCCCGTGTTCCAGATGGCTCATGGCTTTTCGCCTTACATAAGGCTCCGCGACCTCCCGCATCTCAATAGCTGACTGGACTCTCGTAGGGATACCTTCCGCTTCGAACGAATCCTGAAGAGCCATGGCGTTTATCACTGTCGCCAGCATCCCCATATAGTCCGCTGTCGCCCTGTCCATGCTCTTGCCGGTACGCCCTCTCCAGAAGTTTCCGCCGCCTACTACCACGGCCACTTCGACACCCATCTGGGTGATTTCCTTTATCTGGAGCGCCACTTTCTTCAGCATTTCCTCGCTGATGCCAAAGTGATCCTCTCCCGCAAGTGCTTCTCCGCTGATCTTCAGCAGTACTCGCTTGTATTTTGCCTCCATAACTGACTCCTTAACGTGGATTTTATCATTGGTGGGATTATTATATCATAAATCAGTTCCATACGCTACCACGCTTTTAATCTATCCACACTTTCAACATGTTTCTGAGTTCTTCCATCTTGAGAGGCTTCGTCAGATATCCGTCCATCCCAACTTTCTCCGCCCTCGCCCTGTCGTCCTTGAAGGCGTTGGCCGTCATGGCAATTATAGGGATATCCTTGTCTGATCGGTTGAGCCCTCTTATCATCAGTGTCGCCTGATACCCATTCATGACTGGCATCTCTATATCCATCAACACCGCTTTATAGAACCCTTCCTCCGATTCCATGAACAGGTCCACCGCTATCTCGCCATTAGCCGCTGTTTCGGATTCATAGCCCAGATCTTCCAGATATGTGACCAGCACCTCTTTATTGTCGACGATATCCTCCGCCACCAGTACTATCTTCCTTTCCTTCAGCCTGATCTGCTCCTGCCGTTTGAAATCCTCGATATCACTTATCTTTGTCACCCCGTCGGCTATTCTGAAATCCAGATCCACAGTAACTCTGGTTCCTCTGCCTTCGGCGCTCTCTATGGATATCTCACCCTGGAGGGCGTCCACGATCTTCCTGACGATGGACATTCCCAAACCCGAACCGCTCACTTCGCTTACCCTGGCGTCATCATTCCTGACAAAGGGCTCGAATATCCTGTCCAGAAAATTCTCCGGCATCCCGATCCCGTTATCCTGACATGTGAATCTGTATGTAACCATATCGTTGTCCGGATTTTCCAGCTCCGTGACCTTTATTTCGACGAACCCACCCTGAGGAGTATACTTTATAGCGTTTGTCCCGAGATTTATCATCACCTGCATGACATGGCTGTAATCTCCGGTGACATGACCGTTGGTGACATCCCTGTCAGAAATGCGAAGTACGGTGCTCCTCTGCGACGCCAGCGGTTCGAGCATATTCTTCAGCTCGCCCATGAACTCAGCTATACCGAAATCCTGCTCCTTTATCAGCGTTTTCCCCTGCTCTATCCTGGTGATGTCGAGAACGCTGTTGACAAGCTGCGTTATATGGTCTCCCGCTTTGCTTATCTTGCAAAGACATGCTTCCACCTTTTCCCTGTCGTCGATGTGATTTCTGGCGATATCGCACATACCGATTATCACATTCAACGGAGTCCTTATCTCATGGGACATATTGGACAAAAACTCCGTCTTGGCTCTGTTGGCCCTTTCTGCTTCACTCTTCATTTCGTTCTCCCTGTGGCGGCTCCTTCGACATGATCGACAAGAGCCGCAGATATTTACAACACATATTTTATCTGGTGTGCTAAAATTTCTACAGGGTATTTAATCGACATACTATATCATATTATTATATATTATACTCTATTCAGACATTTTTCGACAAATTATTCAATTGACGCTACTTCATCCGCTCCTGTTTCACCTTGTGATCTATCACATGGCGTTTTGCCAATTCCGCCGTCACGTCCGAAAGCTCGATACCTTGTTCTACCATCATCACCATGATGTGATATGCCAAATCGGCTATCTCATATATAGTCTCTTCTTTATCGCCCTTGGCTCCGGCTATGATGACCTCCGTCGATTCTTCTCCGACCTTTTTCAATATCTTATCCATCCCTTTATCGAAGAGATATGTAGTATAGCTGCCTTCCTTAGGCTCCGTCTTCCTTCCTTCTATCATCTCATAGAGGCCTTTGTAGGAAAACGGTGTCTCATCCTCCGCCACATACTCCGTATTGAAGAAACAGCTCTCTGCTCCTGTATGGCAAGCTGGCCCCTTCTTTATCACTTCCACTACCAGAGCGTCCCTGTCGCAGTCGGAAGTTATGGAGACCACCTTCTGGGTATTGCCGCTGGTCTCTCCCTTTCTCCACAGCTGCTGTCTGCTTCTGCTGTAAAAACACGTCTTCCCTTCCCTGATCGTTGTCTCCAGAGCTTCCCTGTTCATGTACGCTACCGTCAGCACCTGCTTGCTGTAGTAATCCTGCACTATCGCCGGTATCAGTCCCTTTTCGTCGAACTTAAGCTTATCCATATCCATTTACAGTCTTACCTCCACTCCCTGTTTTCTCAGATATTCCTTGAGATCAGCTATCCTTATCTCCTTATAGTGAAAAATACTGGCAGCCAGTCCCGCGTCGATGCCCTCATGTTTGAAAAGCTCCGAAAAATCCTCCATCTTTCCGGCACCACCCGAGGCTATTATCGGGACATTGACCCTGGCTGCTATCTCGTCCAGCATCTCCAGGTCGAAGCCGCCCTTGACTCCATCGGTATCGATACTGTTGACTACCAGCTCTCCGGCGCCGCTGTTGACTCCGTCTACCGCCCACTGAAGAGCGTCGATGCCCGTATCTTCCCGGCCGCCCTTTGAAAACAACCGGAAGCTGCCCTCTACCCTCTTGATGTCCATGCTGAGAACGACGCACTGATCTCCGTACTTCTTGGCCGCCTTTTCGATGATATCCGGGTTCCTTATGGCTCCGCTGTTGACACTGACCTTATCGGCGCCGCACTTGAGCACCCTGTCGAAATCGTCCAGTGTATTTATCCCGCCTCCTACGGTCAGAGGGATGAATATCTCCGAAGCGACTTTCTTCAATATATCCGTAAAGAGACTTCTTTCCTCGACACTGGCGGTGATATCGTAGAAAACCAGCTCGTCGGCGCCTTCCTCGTTATAAAACCTCGCCATCTCAACAGGATCCGAAACATCTCTTATCCCTTCAAAGTTTTTGCCTTTTACGACTCTTCCGTTCCTCACATCCAGACACGGTATTATCCTCTTGGTAATCACGCTCTTTCCTCCTTCTGCCGGGCCAGCTCCACAGCCTTCTCCAGGTCAAGCTTTCCGCTGTATATGGCCTTCCCCAGGATAGCCGCCGATACGATATCCTTAAGCTCTGTTATCTCCTCTTCAAAACTGATCCCTCCCGACGCTACCACTTCCAGACCTTCTATATCTTTCAATTTTCTATACGCGTCCATGTTAGTGCCTTCAAGACCTCCATCTTTCGAAATATCAGTATATATTACCGTCTTCACACCGATACTCGAAAGATGACGGCAGAAATCGAAGCTTTTCCTGTCGGTGATCTCCTTCCATCCATTGACTGCCACATAGCCATCCCTGGCATCGACACCCACGGCGATCTTCTCTCCGTATTTTTTCACCATCTCTTCCAGGAATCCCGGATCCCTGACGGCTACAGTCCCCAGTATCACCCGGCCCACGCCTATGTCAAGGTACTGTCTGATTCGCTCCTCGTCTCTTATTCCTCCGCCTACTTCCACGAACATATCGACACCCTGAACGATCTCTTTTATCGTCTCGTAATTGACCAGCTTCCCGTCCTTGGCTCCGTCCAGGTCGACCACATGGAGGCAGTCAGCGCCTTTCGCTTTGAAAGCCCTCGCCACATCCGCCGGATCATCGCTGTAGACTGTCATCTTATCGTAGTCTCCCTGAAAAAGTCTTACGGCCTTTCCATCTCTCAAATCTATTGCGGGAAAAATCTTCATAAGTACATTATACCTCCATAAATGCTCTCAATATATTCAGTCCCACATCTCCGCTCTTTTCCGGATGGAACTGGGTCCCGTAGATCCTGCCGTTCCTCACGGCGCCTGTTATCTTTATTCCATACATGGAGTCAGCGATAACACTGTCGGCGCAGTCCTTCCCATAGTAGCTGTGGACGTAATATACACAGTCTCCCTGCTTTATGTACTTGAACAGAGGCTCCTCCTGCGCGAATCTCAGCGCGTTCCATCCTATGTGGGGTACCTTGAGACCCTCTATCCCTTCTTTCTTCAGATCTTCATCTATGGACGCGATGACTCCGTCTATAAGTCCCAGACCCTGATGGATACCGTACTCATGGCTTTCTCTGAACAACAGCTGCATGCCAAGACATATCCCGAGCAATGGTTTTCCCCGGGCCGTCTCATCCATTATCGTATCTACCAGACCTGTGGCCCTGAGCTTGGCGATGGCGTCCTCAAAGGCGCCTACCCCCGGCAATATTATCCTGTCAGCAGCCTCTATATCTTTCTTTTTACCAGTGACCCTGGTCTCAGCCCCCAGGTACCGCAGCGAGGCTGTCAGTGAGAACAAGTTTCCCACACCGTAATCTATTATAGCTATCATCACAAAACTCCTTTTGTCGACGGTATCTCGTCGGCGTATTCCTTCTCGATTGCACAGGCCTGTCTCAGCGCCCGGCCCATTCCCTTGAAAACAGCTTCTATGATATGATGGGAGTTCTCGCCTGCCAGCATCCTGAGATGTATCGTCAATCCCATCTCCCTGGCCATGGCCTCCACAAATTCCTTCACCAGCTCAGTATCGAAATCACCCACTTTCTGGGTCGGTATATCCACATCGAAGATCACGCAGCTTCGTCCGCTTATATCCAGAGAACACAACACCAGCGCCTCGTCCATCGGCAGCAGCATACTGCCGTACCTGTATATCCCTCTTTTGTCCCCGAGCGCTTCCCTGAAAGCGCTCCCCATTGCTATCCCTATATCTTCAACCGTATGATGGTAATCCACCTTTGTATCGCCTTCGCACTCCACGGCTATGTCGAATCTTCCGTGACGGGTAAACAGCTCCAGCATGTGATCGAGGAAACCACATCCCGAATCTATCTCATAAGCGCCTGTCCCGTCTATTTCGAGGGCCAGAGCTATTTTAGTCTCCTTTGTGTCTCTGACTATCTTTTTCCTTCTCATCGGTAATCTCCTTTACGTGTTTTTACGCACTCTCCCGGCCTTCATGCCCAGCGACCCCTTTCTGTCTCCCTATATACTTTCCAGTATCTTCCGGGTCGCTGATATCAGCAGTTCCATTTCTTCCGGAGTGCCTATGGTTATTCTAACATAATCGGCTATCTTTTCATCCTTAAAATGTCTCACGATTATATCATATTTCCTCAGCTCGTTGAAAAACCTTTCGCCTCTCATCCTGTCGCTGGCAGCGAACACGAAATTGGCTTTTGACGGGAGGACCCTGAACCCCAATCCTTTCAATTCCTCCACGAAGTGTTCTCTTGTATCGATGATCTTTTTTCTGGTCGTCTCAAAGTATCCCCTGTCCTTCATGGCCTCAGCTCCGGCCAGGATGGACAAACGGTTCAGATTGTACGGATTGAAGCTGAACTTTATCCTGTTCAGATCCTCGATGAGCTCCTCGCTTCCCATAGCGAATCCTACTCTGGCTCCTGCCAGGCTCCTTGATTTTGAAAGGGTCTGTACCACCAGCAGGTTATCGTATCTGTCTATCAGTCCCACGGCGCTGTCGGCTCCGAAATCCACATAAGCCTCATCTATTACGACCAGGTTGTCTCTGTTGTTCTCCAGTATATCCTCTATCTGAGAAAGCTCCAGAGCCATTCCCGTCGGCGCGTTAGGGTTGGTTATGACTATCGTACCATCGGCACCATAGTAATCTTCCGGTCTCACGGAAAAATCATCGCCTAACGGGACCTTCACACCTTCCGCGCCGAAGATATCGCAATAGACAGGGTAAAAGCTGTAGCTTATCTCCGGATACCACACTTTGCCTGTCTTGCCTCGAAAAGCCATGAAAATAAAAGCCAGGATCTCATCCGAACCGTTCCCGGCGATGACCTGCTCCTGTCTTATCCCGTAAAAATCAGCGATGGCTTCTGTCAGCAGCGATGCCGCCGGCTCCGAATACAGCCTGAGTTTCTTTGCCTCATCGCTGTTTATGACATCCACTGCTCCCGGTGCCGGCTCATAAGGGTTCTCGTTGGTATTGAGTTTTATCAATCTTCCCAGCGTCTTCGGCTGTTCCCCCGGAGTATATGGCTCCAATGTCTGAAATCTGTCTCTCAAAAATCTGCTCATTTTACCTTCTCCCCCAGTTTCCTAAGCATATCGCTTATCATCTCGTTTTCGAATTTAAAACTGGTCTTGTTGGCAATGAATCTGGCGCTGATATCCCGGAACTCCTCTATCACTTTCAGATGATTCTCCTTCAGCGTATTCCCCGTCTCCACTATATCAACTATCACATCCGAAAGGCCCAATATAGGCGCCAATTCTATGCTCCCGTTGAGTTTTATTATCTCTATGTCTCTGTTCCTGCTTCCATAGAAGTCTTTAGCTATATTTACGTATTTGGTAGCTACCCGCAATGTCCTGTCTGGATCCTCCACATATCCTTCCGGAGCGGCGACAGCCATCCTGCACTTTCCTATCTTCAGATCCAGCAATTCATATACATCGGATTTATTTTCCAGCAATATGTCTTTTCCGACTATACCCACATCAGCTGCCCGGTGCTCCACATATATCGCCACATCGCTGGGCTTTACCAGCAAATATCTAACATTTTTCTCCGGACTTTCAAACACCAGCTTTCTGTTCTGCTCATAATATCCAGGACAATCATATCCTATTGACGCCAGCATATCGTATACCTGGTCGCCCAGCCTTCCTTTAGGCAGCGCTATATTCAACATTTATTCGTCCTCCTTTACCGTCATCCCATCTCTGAGCCTGTACTTATACCTGTACCTGAGACACGCGGGCGCTTCAGTCTCAGCCCTTACCGACATACCTTCCTTCTGCAGCCCCTGGACAGCCTTGAGCACCGCCGCTATCGGCTCTCCTTCATCATACAGCAACAGAGAGTCCACATCGTATCGGGATACTTCCGCCTCTCCTTTTGTCAGCTCATCCAGATATATGGCGAAGCCTACAGCTCCGGCGTCTTTGCCAAAGAGGCCCATCGCTTTGTCGTACTGACCGCCCGCAAGCACACATCCCGGCAGATTCCTTATATATCCGCGGAAAATTATGCCGTTGTAGTAATCGATATCGTTGACCATGGACAGATCGAGCTGGATGTTCCTGGAATACCCCAGGCTTCTGAGAGCGTCACAATACTCTCCCAGCTCTTCCAGATCAGCCAACATCTTATCGTTGACGGCCATGGCCCTTGCTTTTTTGATAGTCTCCCTCATCGGTCCATACAAGAATGGTATCTGCCTCAGCACCGAGGCTCTTTCCTCATCCAGCCCGGCTGCGGCAGCTATCCGCTCTATCCCTGTCATGTTTTTCTGCCTTATGTTGTTGAGAAGCTCTCCGTACAGACCTTCCTCCAGCCCCAGCTGATCCAGGAAGTCGACGGTATAATGCATGTGAGAGATCTCCAACAGATAATCAGGGTCTATGGTCTTGAGAGATTTGGCGGCCAGCGTCATGACTTCCAGGATGCTGTACTTATCTATCCTGCCCATGTACTCCAGCCCCATCTGGTTTATCTCCTTGAAGCAGTGGCTTTCCCTGTTCTCCCTGTATACGTTCTCTATGTAATAGAGCTTTTCGCTCTTATCCCTTGTGGCGCCGGTATTGTTGATGACGCTCAGCGTAACGTCCGGCTTCATTGCCAGCAGCCTGCCGTCCAGGTCGGTGAAAGTCAGCACCTTATCGCCTGTAAAAAAGTCCCTGTTAGTGGCATAGAGGGAATACTCCTCGAATTTGCTTATCTTGTATTTCTTATAGCCGTACTTCTCATAAAGGCCTCTCAGCTCCAGAGTAGCCCTCTCGTCCGGCTTCAGATTGTACTTCATATCTATTCTCCTTCCGGCTTCTGCCTCATTCGCATTTAAGCTTTGTTTCACAGCCAACGCTTTATTGTATTAAAGCATTACTTCGTTACTGTTGTATAGTATACACCAACGTATCACCTTTGTCCAGCCCTGTAAGCACAAAAAACTAAAAAGGCCCCGTCTTTTCCGGAGCCTTGATCCTTCACCGTTTCCTGTTTATGACTGATGCCAGATACGCCGCTCCGAATCCATTGTCGATATTGACTATCCCCACACCGTTGGCGCAGCTGTTGAGCATGGAAAGGAGCGCTGACAGACCTCCCAGATTAGATCCATAACCTATGCTGGTGGGAACAGCTATCACCGGAGTATCCACCAATCCTCCAACTACACTGGCCAGAGCACCTTCCATTCCCGCGACCACGATCACCACGTCAGCGGCTCTTATCCTGTCCAGTTTGGCGAAGAGTCTATGTATCCCTGCTACTCCCACATCGTATATCCTGTCCACATCGTTGCCCAGGATATCCGCTGTGACAGCCGCCTCTTCGGCCACCGGTATGTCGGCGGTACCCGCCGTCACTACGGCGACTTTTTTCCGTTCTCTGTTATCATTGCCGTCATCATCCCCTAACGCAGCTATTATCCGTGCCGTCTCAAAATACACAGCATCCGGCAGGATTTCCCTGACCACATCGAAATCCCTGCGGCTGGCTCTCGTCCCCATGATGCTGCCACCGCCTCCAGCCAGCTGAGCCATGATGTCACGGATCTGCTCCGACGTCTTCCCCTGACAAAAGACTACTTCGGGAAAGCCTGTTCTCAGCGCTCTGTGATTGTCGACGCTGGCAAATCCCATATCCTTGAACGGCAAATCCTTCAACTCCTCACAGGCTTCCTCCACATCTACTTCTCCGCTCTTCACCTGCTCCAGCAGTTTTCTCAAATGCTTATCATCCATATCTCTAACCTTTCCTTTTTATTTTATCATCCGCTTCTCGCTCACGATCATATCAGGTCTGACATCGTGTACCTCCGCAGGCAGCTCCTTCACGATCTGAAAATCATAACACACCGCTATAGTCCTGTCATTTTTACGTCCGGTGAGGAACCTATCGTAATATCCCCCGCCATAACCTATCCTGTCGCGTCTTTCAGAGAATACCGTCCCCGGCATTATCACCAAGACCGGCGTTTGCTCCGTCAACGCTGTCAACGGCTGCGCCGCCGATCCGCCCGGTTCTCTTATGCCAAAGGACCCCGTCGTCATCTCCATATCCTCATCCCATCGATAAAAGGTGAGGATCTCTCCTTCCACCTTCGGTATCCAAAGCGTCTTTCCGTCCTTCCTCGCCTGTTTCTCCATGAGAGTCACCTCCACCTCATTTCTTACAGGCATATAAAGACATATATTTCCCGCCTTCTCATAGGCTTCCGTTTCGGCGATGACGGCGCATATCCTTTCCGAGCAGCGCCGCACTTCCTCCTGCGTAAGGCAGTCTCTTGCCTTCAGCATTTCCTTTCGCATTTCCTTTTTGCTTTTCATATCCATATATTATCAAACTTTCCCGCGCTTTACAATCTATAAGAAATATGGTATCATTTAATGCGGTAATATTACAATCAAGAACAGAAAGGTGGGACCACAAGTGAAGAGGATAAAAACTTTAGTATCGCGCGATCTGGAAAAATCCGCTAAGACAGGCGGCTGCGGTGAATGCCAGACTTCATGTCAGTCGGCCAGCAAGACTTCCTGCAGCGTTGCAAATCAGCAGTGCGAGAAGTGCAAGAACTAGCGGAATCGTTTCAAACGATATCTGACACGACCAAGATAACGACTGCTGCATCTTTCTGAGAGATGCAGCTGTTTTCATGTATATGACATTTTTCGGAGGAATAAATGGTACACCAATATAAGATGAATGGATATAACATCGTTCTCGATTCCGAGAGCGGGTGCATACATACTGTGGATGACGCGGCGTACGACGCGATAGAGCTGTACGGGAAGAAGAAACCTGCAGATGAGATAATCTCCACGATCTCCTCCCGTTACAGCATCAGCACAGCTGAGGTGGAGGAGATACTGGATGATATCGAGGCCCTGAAGAAAGAGCGCAAGCTGTTCACCGAGGATCTGTTCTCAGGCAGCGCGGAGCTGTTCAAGGAAAGGCAGTCTGTGGTGAAAGCCATCTGTCTCCACGTAGCCCACGCTTGCAACATGACATGCGAATACTGCTTCGCCGGCGATGGCGAATACAGCGGCCAGCGCGCTATCATGAGCTACGAGACCGGCAAACGGGCCCTTGATTGGCTCATCGAGAATTCCGGCACAAGAAAGAATCTGGAAGTGGACTTCTTCGGGGGCGAACCGCTGCTGGACTTCGACGTGGTCAAGAAGCTGGTAGCCTACGGCCGGATCCGCGAGAAGGAAAGCGGCAAGAACTTTCGCTTTACCCTGACTACCAACGGTATGCTTCTGAGTGACGAGGTCATCGACTTCCTCAATGAGGAAATGAGCAACGTGGTCATCAGTCTGGACGGACGTAAAGACGTCAACGACAATATGCGCAGGACCCACAGCGGTGAAGGCACTTATGACATCATACTCCCCGCGTTCAAAAAACTGGCCCAGTCCAGGGGGCAGCGCGATTACTATGTCCGCGGCACTTATACTCACTACAACACCGATTTTGCCAGCGACGTCCTCCATATGGCAGATCTGGGATTCAAAGAGCTTTCCATCGAACCGGTCGTTGCTCCCGCAGATGCTCCATACGCGCTCCGGGAATCGGACATCCCCAAGATGCTGTCGGAATATGAGCGACTGGCCTGCGAGATGCTGGAAAGGAAACGGGAGGGTAAAGGACGTGATTTCACATTCTATCACTACATGATAGACCTGACAGGCGGCCCCTGTATCGTCAAGCGAGTATCCGGCTGCGGCGTAGGTACTGAATATGTGGCTGTTACGCCTGCAGGTGACCTCTATCCTTGTCACCAGTTCGTAGGTGACGAAAAATTCCTGCTGGGCAATATCTACGACGGCATCACCAACAGTCAGGTGTGCGACGAGTTTAAGAGCTGTAACGTCTATTCCCACGAAGAATGCTCCGACTGCTTTGCCAAATTGTACTGCAGCGGAGGCTGTGCCGCCAACGCCTATCACACTACCGGCTCCATCACCGGCGTATACGATCTGGGATGCCAGCTTCACAAAAAGCGTATAGAGTGCGCTATAATGCTGAAGGTAGCCGAAATGGAAGAGGACCTGTAACGATCCATTTCAACAAAAATGGCATACCTCTGCACATTGCAAAATTGCCCGCCGCGAACGGATCTCATTCACGGCGGGCAATTATTCATCCTTCACTACAGGTCGGGGCATCCCCCGCCCGGATTAGCTTTAATAGTTCTCTGCGTGGATCTCAAAATAGCTCTGAGGATGCTTACATGTAGGGCATACTTCCGGAGCCTTCGTTCCTACGATGATATGTCCGCAATTCCTGCATTCCCAAACCTTCACATCGCTCTTTTCGAATACCGCCGCAGTCTCAACATTGTTGAGGAGCGCTCTGTATCTCTCTTCGTGATGTTTTTCGATAGCCGCTACAAGTCTGAACTTAGCTGCCAGTTCCGGGAATCCTTCTTCGTCAGCGGTCTTTGCAAACCCGTCATACATATCTGTCCACTCATAGTTCTCACCTTCCGCAGCAGCCTTCAGGTTAGCAGCCGTATCACCGATTCCTTCCATTTCCTTGAACCACATCTTTGCGTGTTCCTTCTCATTATCGGCCGTCTTCTGGAATAACGCGGCGATCTGCTCATAACCTTCCTTTTTCGCGACAGACGCGAAATACGTGTACTTGTTTCTTGCCTGTGATTCTCCGGCAAACGCTTCCATCAAATTCTTTTCCGTCTGTGTTCCTGCATACTTGCTCATTTTAAACCTCTTTTCTGCGCTGCGGCTGTTACCCCACACGGCGCGCGTATCGCAGCACTGATTTTGCGCGCGTCGTGATATCGATCACTTTTCGAAGACGTCTACGATGACATTTCCTTCCTGCACTTGTCGCACAGATAATGGATGTTGAGATCATACGACTCGATAGCGAGTCCCGTCTCCCTTTCCAGCTTTTCCGACAGATCCTCAAGATGTACATCGGTCAGCCTGCCACACCTGTCACATACCAGATGGTCATGTCGAGTGTTCCTGTCATAGCGATCAGGACTTCCATCCAGCTTTACACGCCGCACCATCCCTTCCGCCACCAGAGCGTTCAGATTATTGTAAATGGTAGCCAAAACTATCCTTGGCGCCTGTTCCTTCGCTCTTAAGAAAATCTGCTCGGCGGTCAAATGTTCTTCAGACGCGTAAATGATCTCCATTATCATTTTTCCGTTTTTCGTCATGAAATCGCCTTCTTTTGATTTAGAATTATTCTATTTTTAATTATACGCTCTTTCAGATCAAAGTCAAGAGGTTTTTATGAACTTTTACGTCCTACCTTCCAGCCTTTCCAAACAGCCTCCTTGCCATGATACCCTGTTTAACGATGACTATCCACAGAACCACTGCGACGACGACACATCCGACACATATGACAGAAAGTCCTGTCAGATAACTGTTCCAGCTCAGTGTAGCCAATGACGCGCCGACAGTCCCCACTATATTCAGTATGAAATTCACCATTGCACTGGCGGCTCCCGCCACACGTGAATACTGCTCTAAAAGCACTACCATTCCCAGTGCTCTTATCATGCCCTCCGCAATTATAAAAGGTATCGTCGACAGCAGGAACATCACCGGCGCCATCCCTCCTACAGTCGGCAGCATGATACCCGACAACAGGATGAGTCCGAAGCACACTTCACATGCCCTGCCGGTGGACGATATCTTCGTTATCACCATGTACAGGAACGGAGCCACACAGGAAACGGCTGCTCCCAATGCGTAAAATACACTGTACTCAAGGTTGGACACACCGAAATCGTTAAAATATATATAAGAGCACACGGAGATGTACGCCCACATCGGTATCGTAAGCACAGCCATCATCCCTGCAAATACAGCGAAAGGCTTGTCCTTTGCCGTATTTAGCGTATCCTTTATTGCCATGACTGTACTTTCAGATGTCCTCACCTCCTTCGGCCACGTTTCCCTGGCCGCCACGATAAACAGCGACGGGATCACCGACAGGCCCGCGATAAAAATGAACAGCCAGTGCCAGCTGAAATGGCTGATGATAAAAGATCCCAGAGATGGAGCTATCATCGGTCCCGCTATAGCAGCCGACTGCAACACCGTCATGATATTCTTGAACTTTATCCCCGAAAACGAATCCTTTATCATGGCTGTCGTCACCGTCAGTATTATCCCGTTCCCCAATCCGGCAACACCCCTCACCACAATGAGGAATTCGACACCTCCCGCAAAAGTACACAAAAAAGTAAACAGGACGCTCAGCAGCGCTCCCAGCATAAATACCGGCTTTCTTCCGTACTTGTCGCTGAAAGGCCCTCCTACCAGCGTTCCCACAGCCGTCGTCACGATCCCCACCGTAAGAGTCAGATTCAGATAACTTGCTGACACACTGAACTCTTCCTGCAATACGGGCAGCGCCGGCAGATATATGTCCAACGACATCCATACCACCGCTGTCAGCACCATGATCGCAATCGAAAACAGCGCCGAACCCTCGCGCTGTTCATTCATCATATCCTTTCCCTTTTCCATAAATCCTCACAATCCTGCATCTATATCTGTATTTATCTTCTTAATTATACAGGAGCCGTTGCCCGAAGACAATCCCCAACAGTCTACTCCCTCGCGCCGTCGCCCTTCTCGCCTGCTTTTTACCTACATTTTTGATTTCCAAATAAATGTAGGTAAAATCCAATGGGTTTGAGTAATCTGGACTTTTTTTGTAAAGGGTTGAGAAGGTGCTTTTTCAGCTTTAATGGACTCATCATGGTCGTAAAGGCCCGCAAACGTTAAAAAAAAAATACCTACATTTCGTCAAAACTCAATAATGTAGGTAACATCTGCCCGAATATTGACAAAAGCGCCATACGATCATTTATCGCAGCCCCTGTATGCCTTTATGCAAAGAACTGTTTTTATACAGTGCTATCTTTGCCTCCAAAAAAGGAGCCCCGCACTAACGGTCGTTTTTCGTTAATGCGAGAGCCCCCTCTATGCTTTTAATTAACAGCGTGTCACACGCCTATGCGTTCTTCTGAGTTATAGCTGCCTGCGCTGCCGCGAGCCTTGCGATAGGCACTCTGAACGGCGAGCAGGATACGTAGTGGAGTCCGATCTCATTGCAGAAAGCGATAGACTTCGGATCTCCGCCGTGTTCTCCGCAGATACCCAGCTTGATGTTAGGCCTTGTCTGTTTTCCGAGCTCTACAGCCATCTTGACCAGCTTTCCTACGCCTACCTGATCTATACTCTGGAACGGATCGTCGTCGAAAATACCCTTATCGAGGTATTCCTTGATGATCTTTCCGGTATCGTCTCTGGAGAAGCCAAATGTCATCTGAGTGAGGTCGTTCGTTCCGAAGGAGAAGAACTCGGCTTCCTTGGCGATCTCATCAGCCGTAAGTGCAGCTCTAGGGATCTCTATCATCGTTCCTACCATGTAGTCGAACTTGACACCCTCAGCTTCCATTACGGATTCCACCGTCTTCACAACGGTAGCCTTTACGTCTGCCAGCTCCTTTTCTATCCCAACCAATGGGATCATGATCTCAGGAACGATATCGAGACCTTTTTCCTTCCTGACTTCGATAGCAGCCCTGATGATGGCTTCCGCCTGCATCTCGGCGATCTCAGGATAAGTTACAGCCAGTCTGCAGCCTCTGTGTCCCAGCATAGGGTTGAACTCGTGGAGTTCTTCAGCCTTCTTGGCCAGCTTCTCGTATGGTACGTTTATCTGTTCCGACAGCTCGTGAAGCTCCTCATCGGTATGCGGGATAAACTCGTGGAGAGGTGGATCCAGCAGTCTGATGGTAACAGGTCTGTCTCCCATCACCTCGTAGATACCCTTGAAGTCACCCTTCTGGTAAGGCAGCAGGAATTTGAGAGCTTCTCTTCTCTCTTCTTCCGTATCAGCCATGATCATCCTTCTGATGGCCGGGATCCTCTCCTCTTCAAAGAACATGTGCTCTGTCCTGCAGAGACCTATTCCCTCAGCGCCGAATTCAACGGCCTGCTTGGCGTCTCTAGGGTTGTCGGCATTCGTCCTTATCTTGAGGGTCCTGATCTCGTCAGCCCACGACATGATCTTAGCGAAGTCGCCCGACAGTTCAGGAGGAACAGTCTTCACCTGACCGTTGAGCACATCGCCTGTACTTCCGTTCAGAGAAATATAGTCTCCCTCTACCATCTTGTACTGACCGACTTCGAGAGTCTTATTGTCTTCGTCCACCTTTATTTCGGCACAGCCCGATACGCAGCATTTACCCATGCCTCTGGCAACTACAGCAGCATGAGACGTCATGCCGCCTCTGGCTGTAAGTATACCTTCAGCCGCTACCATTCCCGCCAGGTCCTCAGGCGATGTTTCCAGTCTTACCAGTACTACCTTCTCTCCGTTTGCCGCAGCGGCTTCCGCGTCGGCGGCGTTGAAGTAGATCTTTCCTGTCGCGGCTCCCGGCGAAGCAGGCAGACCCTTCGTCAGCTTTTCCGCCTTAGCCAGTTCATCAGCGTCGAACATCGGGTGGAGCAGCTGATCTATCTGCGACGGTTCTATCCTCATCACAGCAGTCTCTTTATCTATGAGTCCTTCAGCTTCCATGTCGACAGCGATCTTAACAGCTGCCGGAGCCGTTCTTTTTCCGTTTCTTGTCTGGAGCATATAGAGCTTTTCTCTCTCAACAGTAAACTCCATATCCTGCATATCTCTGTAATGGTTTTCCAGAAGCTCGGCTATCCTTACAAACTCTTTATATACATCCGGGAAAGCCTGCGCCATCTCTGCGATAGGCTGAGGCGTCCTGATACCTGCGACCACGTCTTCGCCCTGAGCATTCACCAGGAATTCACCGAACAGCGCCTTTTCTCCCGTAGCGGCGTTTCTCGTAAAGGCAACGCCTGTACCTGAAGTATTTCCCATGTTTCCGAAAACCATCGACTGCACATTTACCGCGGTCCCGATGCTGTCAGGGATATCATTGAGCTTTCTGTAAAGGATGGCTCTGTCGTTGTTCCAGGATCTGAATACAGCCATTATCGCTTCCATCAGCTGATCCTTAGGCTCCTGCGGGAATTCTCTCCCCATCTCTTCCTTTACGAGGGCTTTATATCCTACGATGATCTCCTTCAGATCGTCAGTAGTGAGATCAACGTCCGATGTACAGCCCTTCTCATCTTTCTTTCCGTCAAATATGGCGTCGAATTTTCTCTTGTCGATCTCCATCACGACGTCACCGAACATCTGGATGAATCTTCTGTAGCTGTCATAAGCAAATCGAGGATTTTCAGTAAGAGCCGACAGACCTTCTACTGTTTCATCATTTAATCCCAGATTCAAAATGGTGTCCATCATTCCCGGCATCGAGATCTTCGCCCCTGAACGAACAGAAACCAGAAGAGGATTTTCCACATCGCCGAACTTCTTTCCGGAAACATTCTCAAGTTCTTCCATCTTCTCGAAAATAGCCGCAACGATATCATCGCCGATAGTTTTTCCTTCTTCATAATATCTGTTGCAAGCTTCCGTAGTTACCGTGAATCCGAAAGGCACCGGCAGTCCGATCTTGGTCATCTCCGCCAGGTTGGCGCCCTTTCCGCCCAGAAGATCTCTCATATCCTTCGAGCCTTCATTAAATGAATAAACAAACTTTTTCATATTACCTTATACTCTCCTCGCTTTAATCATTAAAAGATTAACCTTTGTTCTATATATTCTCTGACCTGATCTACAGGTATTCGAATCTGTTCCATCGTATCTCTGTCCCTTATAGTCACGCATCCGTCGTTTTCCGTATCAAAGTCCACGCAGATGGAGAACGGCGTACCGATCTCGTCTTCCCGCCTGTATCTCTTCCCTATGGATCCCGTCACATCGTAATCCACAGAAAAATATTTTGCCAGTTCCTCGTAGATCGGCTCAGCTACAGGTGCCAGCTTCTTCGCCAGCGGCAGCACGGCCGCCTTGAACGGAGCCAGCGCCGGATGAAGTCTCAGCACAGTCCTGACATCTTCCTTTCCCTTGCTGTCCGTCAGCACTTCCTCGTCGTAGGCGTCCGTCAGGAAGGCCAGCGCCACACGGTCCGCCCCGAGAGACGGCTCTATGCAGTAAGGGATATACTTTTCGTTGGTCTCAGGATCCATATATCTCATATCCTGTCCTGAATGCTCCATGTGCTGCTTCAGGTCAAAGTCCGTCCTGTCGGCGATGCCCCACAGCTCGCCCCAGCCAAACGGGAATCTGTATTCGATATCAGTAGTAGCGTTGCTGTAATGGGAAAGCTCCTCCTGATCGTGATCTCTCAGCTTTATGTTCTCTTCCTTCATTCCCAGCGACTTGAGGAAATTCACGCAGTACTCCTTCCAGTAGGCGAACCACTCCAGATCAGTCCCCGGCGCGCAGAAGAACTCCAGCTCCATCTGCTCGAACTCCCTCGTCCTGAAGATGAAATTGCCCGGCGTTATCTCGTTTCGGAAGGATTTACCCACCTGAGCGATACCGAAGGGGATCTTTTTCCTGGAAGTACGCTGCACGTTTTTAAAATTCACGAATATGCCCTGAGCAGTTTCCGGTCTCAGGAAAATCTCCGCCTTGGAATCCTCGGTAACGCCCTGGAACGTCTTGAACATCAGATTGAACTGCCTGATTCCCGTGAAATCGCTCTTGCCGCATTCAGGGCATTTTATCCCCTTCTCTTCTATGAAGGACTGCAGCTTTTCATTGGACCAGCCGTCTACGGTGACATCGTCCATCCCGTTTTCCTTGAGCCAGCCTTCGATGAGCTGGTCGGCTCTGAATCTGGCCTTACAGCTCTTACAGTCTATCAAAGGGTCTGCAAAGCCTCCCACGTGCCCTGAAGCCACCCAGGTCTGCGGGTTCATCAGTATCGCCGCGTCGAGACCTACGTTGTACTTGGATTCCTGCACGAATTTTCTCCACCAGGCCTTCTTGATGTTGTTCTTGAACTCCACTCCGAGGGGACCGTAATCCCATGTGTTGGCAAGCCCTCCGTAGATCTCCGAACCGGGATATATGAATCCCCTGTTCTTGGCGAGGGCTGTCAGCTTTTCCATTGTCACTTCTCTGCTCATGTTTTCTTTCTTCCTTTATGCTGTTTATTTTTCTTCTTTTTCCGCGGCGTCTTCCTTTTCTTCTCCAGCCTCCGCCGCGGCTTCTTCAGCTACCATATCGGCTGCCTCAGCTATATCGTCCACTTCGATAGAAGTCTCGTCTTCAGCCTCTATGCCTGCATCTGTATCATCCTCGTCGAAGCACTCGGAAAAATCTATTTCTTCAGAGTCCTTCCTTATCTTGTTGACAGCTTCTTCTGCCTTTTCCTTCCCCTTCTGATACATCTGGTTGCCTTTTTCCTTGACCTCATCCATGACAGTGCTGCTCTTTTCCACCACCGTTCCCATGGCGTCCGTCACCGCGTCACTGACATCGATGATAGTTCCGTCATTTTTGATCACTTCTATGGTACACTTGAATCCGAAAGCCGCTACTACCGCGACTACAGAAGCGAGAGGCGCTATGACCACTCCCACGATGCCAGCGTTGACAGGCACATTGAGGACCATCTCATCATCCTTCTTCACCTGTATCCTGGCCACGTTGCCTTTCTGTACCAGCTCCTTGATGCTCTCGAAAAGGGCTTCTCCTTTCTTACCGAATCCTCTCTTCCTGTCTCCTGCGTTTATGGTCTCTTCTATTGCTATTATCGCGTCAACTACGCTGCCGTCGGCTTCTTCCAGCGCGGCTTTGGCTTCAGCATAGGTAACACCTGTTCTGTCTTTCACCAGTTCGATCTTTTCCAATGTGATTTCCATACTCTACCTCCTGTTAATCTTTAGATTTATATAAGCTTTTCGCTTTTAAGATCAGAAACGTCCAGGTAATAAGCCGCATACTCCCTTATTATCTCCTGCAGCAGCTTCCCGGCATCCTCTTTCAGCGCGATATTTTCCAGTTTCTTCAGTGGATTCACTGTAAAATACTTTAATATATCTAATATACCAAATTTTATGTCATAAATCAACGCATGGGGTCCTAAATTTTCCATGGCCTGAAAACAGTCCCGGCAGATAACTCCCCCCTCCTCGACGCTGAATTTGAACGCCGGCTTCTCCTCTCCGCAGATTGCACAGCGTTCCAGCTGTGGCATCACTCCCGTGTATCTGAACACCTTGGTCTGGTACGCTAATACCAGAGTGCCGATACCTTTGTCTCTGTTTTCCAGCAGATCGAAGAAATCTATCAGCAGGCTGAATATACCTGGAGACGGGACTTCCTCCGCCAGCACCCGCTCGGTGAATTCCAGCACGTACGCCCCGTTCATGTACTTGTCCACATCTTCTCCTATACCATAGTAGCTCTTCAATACTTCGGCTCCGTTGATATTGTAGCTATCCCTGTTCTTGAAGAGTTCGTATCTGCCATAGGTGAATGGTCTGAGAGCCAGGGAACTCTTTCCCTTTCCCCTTTCGTTCAGCCCCGTGCCCGCGCTTATCTTTCCGTATTTCTTGGAAAAGAGCAGTATCATCCGCCTGCCATATGAAGTTTTCACCTGTCTCAGCACGATCCCTTCTGTATCGGTCAGCAAATCTCCCACCTAGTCCTTATATCCGAAATCGGAGAGAGCCACATCACTGTCTCTCCAGTTTTCCTTCACTTTCACCCACAGCTCCAGGAATACCTTCGTTCCCAGCAAAGCCTCTATCTCTTTCCTGGCGCTCTTTCCTATCCCCTTCAGCTTCCTTCCGCCTTTTCCTATTATCATCCCCTTATGGGATCTCTTCTCGCAATAGATGACGGCGCTTATCCTGGTCATATCCTTTTCTTCTCTGAACAGCTCGATATTGACAGCCACTCCGTGAGGGATCTCGTCCTGCATATACATCAATATCTTCTCTCTTATTATCTCACTGACGACGAATCTCTCAGGATTTTCCGTCACCATATCATCAGGGAAATACATAGGCCCTTCATCCATGAAGCCCACGACAGACTTTATCAGAACGTCGATATTCTTTCCCTCTTTGGCCGAGACACCAATGATATCCTCAAAGATCCCCACTGCTTCGTATTCTTTGTATATCTTCTCGAATACGTCCGGCGGCATTTTATCTATCTTGTTTATCACCAGTAATTTAGGCGTCGTCACGTCATCCAGCAGCTCAACTATATACTTGTCCCCCGGTCCTTTTGAAAGCTCCTCGTCCACCATCAGCACAACAGCATCCACTTCCCTCAAAGTACCGGTAGCCGCGTCAGTCATATACTCTCCCAGCTTCGTCCGCGGCCTGTGGATGCCCGGTGTATCTATGAAAACTATCTGTACATCTTCATCCAGCTCACCGTCAGCATAATGGGTATAGATGCCCCGGATGGTATTCCTCGTAGTCTGAGGCTTATCGGTGGTTATGGCGATCTTTTCACCCAATATCCCGTTGAGCAACGTCGATTTCCCTACGTTAGGTCTTCCTATGATGCTGACAAAACCTGTCTTCATGGTTTTCCTCCTTTCCCCTGCTCCGCCGCGCGGCACGCGATATCACCTTCCTGCCGCGTCCAGCGCAAATCCCAGCGGCAGCAGCTCTTTCAGGCTCCGCACGTTGAGCCGTTCACGATCTGTACCGGTGATGATGTATATTTCCGGTGAAAACTCGTACATGAACTGCCTGCATATACCACAGGGCAATGATTCCACCGGTCCGTCCGCCACTGCTGCTATGGCGATGGCGGTGAATCTTCTTTCCCCTTCTGAAACAGCCTTCACTAAAGCTGTCCGTTCAGCGCATATGGATGCTCCATAGGACGAATTTTCTACGTTCACTCCCGTGTACACCTTGCCGCTGTCAGCCAACAGCGCCGCTCCGACCCGAAAACCGGAAAACGGAGCATAAGCGTTGATCGTCGCAGCCGCGGCCATATCGTACAGTTCCTTCATCATTTCCTCGTAGCCACTTTCCATGGCCTTACTGTCCGTTCCGCCCATCTTCATTCCCTTTCCAGGCCCAGCTGAGCCATGACTTCCTCCTCACGGTCCCGCATCTCCTGCTTTTCCTCCTGCTCCATGTGGTCGTATCCCAGCAAGTGAAGCACGCTGTGGACAAACAGATATACCACTTCCCGTTCCTCCGAGTGACCGTATTCCTTAGCCTGCTCTCTGGCCTGCTCCCTGCATATCACCACATCACCGAGGAGCATTTCTTCATCATCGTTCACCTCGTTAAAGTCCTCTATAAGAGGAAAGGACAACACATCCGTATGTCTGTCCACATTCCTGTACATCCTGTTGAGTCTGTGTATCTCTTCCTTTGAAACAAAGGAAAGGCTTATCTCAGCTCTTTGAGGGTCTAATCCCTCCTTCTCCAGACACAGACACGCGGCCTCTTCAAAGGTTTTCATCAGCTGATTTTCGACAGCTTTCTCGCTGCTGCACAATATCCTCATAGGCTGTCTACTCTTCCTCCTTCGGAGGATGGGCTTTGTAATACACGTCGTAAGCGTTGATTATCTTCTTCACCAACCTGTGACGGACTACATCCACATCCTTCATATAACAGAAACTTATCTCTTTTACGTTTTTAAGTGCCTTCGACGCCTCAATAAGGCCCGACTTCTTTCCTCTCGGCAGATCTATCTGAGTCACATCGCCGGTCACTACCACTTTGGAGCCGAATCCCATCCTGGTAAGGAACATCTTCATCTGCTCCGGAGTCGTGTTCTGAGCTTCATCCAGGATTATGAAGGAGTTGTCCAACGTACGGCCTCTCATATAGGCCAGCGGTACGACCTCTATTATCTCCTTCTCCTTGAGACGCAGCGCGCTCTCCCTTCCCAGCACATCATAGAGAGCATCGTAAAGCGGTCTCAGATACGGATCCACCTTCTCCTGCAGATCTCCCGGAAGAAATCCAAGCCGCTCACCGGCTTCTACTGCCGGTCTGGCCAGGATTATCTTCTGGATTTCCTTGTTCTTGAAAGCGTTGACGGCCATAGCCACCGCGATGTACGTCTTTCCCGTTCCTGCCGGACCGATACCGAAAACCACGTCCTTCTTCCTGATACAGTCAACGTATACCTTCTGTCCTATAGTTTTCGGCCTCAGCGGTTTTCCTTCATGGGTGAAGCATATTATGTCGCTGCCCACCTTTTCGTTTCCGTATGACATTCCCTTATCGCTGAGATCAGCGATGTAGCTTATCTTCTGTTCGTCCAATTTTTCTCCTTTTTCCAGCACACCCATCATTTCCTTTATTATCTTCTCTGCCTGGGACGTGCGGTCTCCCTTGAGTATCAGCTGATTGTCCCGCTGTATTATATCAACGTTGAAATTATCCTCTATGAGCTTCAGGTTCTTGTCCAGCCCTCCGAACAACTCCCCTCTGTCTATGGTATCACTTATATCGACGTTGATCATGTTCATCTTTCCGTTTTTTTGATTTTCCAAATACTCTCTCCTTCGCCACGTCGGCCTTTTTCTGTCTTCTATTATTATATTTTCTTCAGCATAAAAATTCAAACTATTTATTGCGTTTATCGCTGCTCCGTTTCCTCCCGGACGGTTTTTTCCCCTTTTCCGTCATCCTCAACGGCTATTTCCCTCTCCATCCCGATTTCCTCCAGCACTTCCAGAAGCACTTCCGCTCTGATGACGCCTGCACTTTCCCGATAATCCACAGTTTTCCCGAGTATCTCTTCCTCCCCGCTCAGCTCTTCTCTGGCGTACTGCCTCACAGCTGCCTCAACCACAGCCTTCACTTTCTCCATATCACGATGCCTTTGGCTGACCGTCACTTCCTCTATCTTCACCAGGTTCAGCCTTATGGGAACAGGCTTCGCAGTATTTAGAAGCGTCTTCTCACTGCGGCGCGAGGTCACATATTCGTTGAAGCTTGCCGCCGTGTCAATTTCCACATCACCTATCCTGAGGTATATTCCGCGGATCGCCCTTCCTGTCCCCTCCATAGTCCTGATGTTTTTTTCCACATAATATGTAAGCCTGCGGGGCGTCTTGGCCAATACCTGGCCCGACGCGTGACTGTACATGGTGAACACGTCGTCGCCCCGGCTGTAATCACTGCTCTGATATTCATAAGCTCCACTTATGAGGATGTCACCCTCGTTGACATAATCACCCTTCTGGACTACGGCGTTACCTTTGAGCGGAAGTATCCGCTCCACCATAGCCGATCTTTTCGCCACTATATCCACAGGTGTCTCGTCGTTCTCTTCGGCTTCCTGATTTCCGGACGCTTCGGCTATGGAAACTCTGACCAGTCTGCCTTCTTCCGATATCCCCACCCACGTTATATCTTCAAATTCATCATAAAGCGCGGACTTCACCGTTTCATAGCTTTCCTGCCGCCTGGCCCCTTCATAAAGACCGGTTTCCGCGATAACATCCCTGATGCGTTCCTCGCTGATACTTTTATATCCGTCGATCCTTACCTCAGCGATGAACAAGCTCTGATAAAAAAGAAAAGCACCCAGTAAAAAGGCGCCTGCTACTGTCAGGACATTTGCTCTCAAGCTCCTGAAAAATGGGATGACTCCCCCTTCCTTCAGGACCGTGACCTTGTACGAATGTCCCGCTGCGGCTTTTAGGCCGTCAAAATCATCCTCTTCCACCTCCGCAGTGGACTCCAGCATGTTCTTCCATTTGAGATTTCTCAGCCGTATCTCCCTGCTGATGCACTTGTTGATGATATCGCTGAGATTTATCCCCTCTATCTTTACCTTCATGTGATGGCGAAAAAAACCGAATCTCCTCCACTTCACCAGAAACCAGCATCCTTCCCTCTTTAAGCTCGGTCACAATAAACCCTTGTCCCTCGACGGAGGTATACTTCTGTCCGTTGTACACTACTATTTTGCTGTCAGTAAGCAGCATCACCTTCTTCACATTGTCCAGCACCGCAGTATTCCCTGTTACCAACATCCTGGGCATGTTCAGCGCAAAGTCGAAAAGCAGCTCTTCCTTGATGGACATGATATCGCCTCCATCGGATATTTGCCGCTGTGACGCGGCATGGTAAATTATATTCGGTTTTCAGCGAAATATCACATGCAAAATTTTCTCGGCAGCCTTTATCCCATCCACTGCCGCCGATACTATCCCGCCAGCATACCCTGGCCCTTCTCCTGCCGGATATATACCCCTGACGCTGGCCTGGCCTTCCCTGTCTCTCAGTATCCTCACCGGCGACGAGCTCCTCGTCTCCACCGCCGTCATGACAGCGTCGCCGCTGTCGAACCCGGCCACCTTCTTTCCCAGGAAAGGCATGGCCTCTATGATCGCTTGCGACGCAAACTCCGGTATGCTGCGCCTCACCTTGTCATCTCTGTCACTGAGAAAATCTCCATAACTGGTCCTTGGAAGGCGCCCCTTCCCATTTTCCCAGGCCATCCTCTCGTACCGTCTCTGGAACTCGACACCTGCCAGCGGATGGACAGACATGAAATCCTCGATCCTCACGTCCACCAGAAGCCCGCTGTTGGCATACTCTCCCTTTCTGTCGCTGTTGCTCATCCCGTTGGTAACCGCTGTATGGACTTCTGAAGACGCGTCTATAACGAATCCGCCCGGGCACATACAGAAGGTATACACACCTCTGCCATTTTTACATTTGTGGCTCAGCTTGTAATCAGCCGCTCCCAGCAATCGAGCCATATCGGCTCTGCCGTACTGGGCCTTATCTATCATCTTTTGGGGATGTTCTATCCTGACTCCTATGGAAAAAGGCTTCTGCTCCATGCTGATACCTTCCTCCAGCAGCATATGGAACGTATCTCGCGCGCTATGTCCTATAGCCAATACCAGGCTCTCTGTATCCAGTCTCCGTCTTTCACCGCTCCGGGCTACCGTTTCCACGCCCTTCAATTTCCTTCCATCCGCGCATTCTTCCGCAACGATGGCTTCCATCTTCGTATCGAAGAGTATTTCGCCGCCAAGGCTCTCTATCTTTTTTCTTATATTTTTGACCACACTTCGCAGCTTATCCGTCCCGATGTGAGGCTTTTGCCTGTATAATATCTCCGGACTGGCTCCCGCCTTTACAAATTCCCCCAGAACTTTCGATATCCTCACATCCTTTATGCCTGTCGTCAGTTTACCATCGGAAAACGTCCCCGCACCACCTTCACCAAACTGGACGTTAGACTCCTCATCCAGAATTCCCTCCCGCCAGAACCGCTCCACTGTCCTGACGCGTTCTTCTACAGGCTGACCTCTTTCTATGACGATAGGACGTCGGCCTGCTTCCGCCAGGATGATTGCCGCGAACATGCCGCAGGGTCCGAAACCGACTACCACAGGTCTCTCCCGGCTGTCATCCTTCGGTATCTCTTTTTCCAGTCCGTCGTAATCCCTCTTTTCCGCCTTGTCCAGCCTCAGTTTCTGAGGGCATGAAAAATCCACCGTATATATCAGCTTTATATCCGGCTTTCGTCTGGCATCTACCGACTCCTTCACTATCTCCAGTTCACTTATGTCCAGGCTCGGCTTCTTCAGCTTCCGCCTGATAGCGTCGGCAAGAGCTTCATGGTCTTCACCGACATCGAGTTTCACCTGATTTATCCTGTATCTCGTCATCTGTACTGTCTCCGTCTCTCTTCCCCATATCGCCGGTTCAGCGCGGAAGCCGCTTTTATTCCTGTCTCCCATGCGTTCTGCAGGTTATATCCTCCACACGGGCCCTGCACATTTATTATCTCCCCTGAAAAATAAAGACCTTCTACCAATCTGGATTCCATGGTCTCCATATCTATTTCGTCCAGCGTCACACCGCCTGCGGTGCACTGAGCCTGTTTCCACCCCTTAACACCTTTCACCGGGAGCCTCCATCGCTTCAGCTCATCGATCCCCACCTTTTGCGCCAGCTTTTCCGAAAGTATCCCGAAAGTGCTTTCTCTGCGAAATATTTCCTCTTCATCAAAATCAGGTGCCAGATCTAATTCTACGGAAAAATGTCTCAGAGCCTGTATGAAAGATTCCCCTTCTTCTGCTCTTATATGTGGCGTGATATCGAACACACATATCCCGGATATCCCATCAGCTGTGAACTGAACTTCACCCAGCTCCGAAATCAAAAGCGCTCTGTCTCTGTAAAGCGATATCCTACACTTGGCTCTCACCCCTTTTATGTCGCTGAGATCCCCGCACTCGATGGCCGTCAGGATAGGGTATACCCGCTCCACCCGATGGCCCAGGGCCCGGGCCATGCCGTATCCGTCACCTGTGGTCCCCAGCTGGGGCGCGGCCTTTCCACCTACGGCCAGCAATACGTTATCGGCTGCCACGCTCCCCTTCTTTCCTCCCCGTGCCGTATACTCTATCTGAAAGCGCTCGCCGTCTCCCGCCTTCTCATTCACCTGTCTGATATCGTTGGCCGCCGTTCCCGTAATGATATCCACATCTTTTCCTTCCACAGCTCTCATCAGTATCCCCACTACATCAGGCGCGTGATTCGAGTATGGAAAGTACCGGCCTTCATCATCCTGATATGTCTCCAGTCCCAATGATTTAAAAAATTCCAGGGTAAGAGCCTTGTTGATACAGGCCGCGTTGGTGATATTACAACGTCCGCCGCCTGTAGCCATGACCTTTTTCCCCGGAATATCATTCTTTTCCATCAGACATATCTTTATTCCATCACTCATCGAAGCGGCAGCGGCCAAACCTGACGCTCCCGCTCCGATAATGCAAACATCATACTTTTTCATCGTTCTGGACTCCCGCAACGGACGGATCGATCCCCTTCTCCTCCGCCTCTTTCATCTTGAGGCGTTCCATCACCTTTTCCGGCGTCTCGTCTTCATCCGTTATCCTTACAGGTTCTCTCTTTCTCTTATATATCTTTACATAAGACTTTTTCTCATGTGGCATATGTATTCCCAGCTCTATGACATTGACGCCCTGCATGACCAGGAATATACCCAGCAATACAGCCGTCGTCATCCACTGAACCAGCGGATTTATGAATCCAAAGAGCCCTACCAGCACTGTCAGGATACCAGTTATCATCGTCGTTCTGAAATTGGAACGTTTTCGTTCTTTGTCTATATGAGTGCTGGCCTCTATACGAAGTATACCCGCCACTAACATCCACATGCCAAATACCAGCGGTATAGCGGTATCTGCCACCAGCTGATTACAGAGGATCAGGATCCCCAGTAAAAGTGTCAGCAACGCGTCAGTCAATATCCATCCGTTGTTATCGCCCCTGTTGTGGAGGCCTCGTCCTATAAAATACGCCAGAGCATGTATCAGCCCGTTCAATACCATTATCAGTCCCACCACAAAAGCAAGCGACAAAAAAGTCTGCCCCGGATTCATGAGACAGAAGGCTCCGGTCAAGACCATCAGGATGCCGCTTATTATCGTCAATATTCGCATATACCGTCTACTCCTTTACCAATTATGATCTACCAAATGTCGTCGAAAACTTCCGACTGGGCGTTTTCGTCCTTACCGCTCTTCTTTCTTCCCTCTATCAGCGTGAAGATCACAGCTGCAGATCCTGCTATGATTATAACGGCCCTCATGACCCTGTTTATCTTCCTAAGCGCCTTAAGCATAATTACTACCTCTCGAAAAAACTTCATCCCGGCAACGCCGTGTCCAACAATGTTTTATTATAACACGCAAGCTTGGCGAAGCGTGTTTCAATAAAAACTTCATCTCGGCAACGCCGTGTCCAACAATGTTTTTATTATAACATAAATCTCCTTTTTGTAAAAAGGAGATTATGTGTTTTATTTATGCTGTCGATTTCCGTTATCGTATCGATCGCCAAAGCTGCCGATACCTCAGTGAATTTTTCTTCTATAAAGAAGCGATCTTGTTTATTATCTGTCTGATATCCTCCGGGGCAACGATCCTCGGATTGGTTTTCGTGCACACGTCGCCCATGGCGGCCTCCACCATCTCTTCCCGGACTTTCAACACGTCATCGCCGCTTATATTTAGCTTCTTCAGGTTTTCCGGAATGCCGAAAAGCCTGTTCATCTCTCTTATCCGCCTTATCAGATTATTGACCGCCAGTGGGACGTTGCTGTACGGCAAGCCTATCAGCTTTGCCATCCTCTGGTATTTCCGGGCGCACACGGTCTCTTCCGTTCCGTCTAAGTGAGCGTTGAATTCCACTACATACGGAAGTATCATAGCGTTGCTCCTGCCATGAGGAACATGGAATTTCCCGCCTACCGTATGAGCGATACTGTGGCAAATACCCAATCCCACTTTGTTAAAGGCCATTCCCGCCAGACACGCGGCGTTATGGACTTTTTCCCGGGCCTCCAGATCATCTCCATGGGCATAGGCGAAGGGAAGAAATTTCATCAAAAGCGTCACAGCTTTCTCAGCCAGTGCATCGGTAAAATCGTTGGAATCCGTCGAGACATAGGCTTCCAACGCATGAGTAAGAGCGTCCATACCCGTGTCGGCGGTGATACCGGGCGGCACGCTCCTCACCAGCTCCGGATCCAATATCGCCACCATCGGCAGCAGTGAATCATCCACCAGTGGATACTTCACCCCTTTTCGGGCATCGGTAATGACTGAGAATCTGGTCACCTCCGAGCCTGTACCGCTGGTTGTCGGTATAGCATAGCACTCATTTACGGCAGCTATACCAAGGCGGCCCGCCAGTTCCCTTATGGCTTTGGCTGCGTCTATGGACGACCCTCCGCCGACGGCTATCATCACATCGGCACTGCATTCCGATAACTGTTTTATCCCTTCCGATACTATTTCGATTGGCGGATCCGGTACGACCCTGGAAAACACACTGACACGACACGCCTTGAGGTGTTCCTTGACTTTATCCAGGATCCCCGAAGCTTCCATGAATTCATCGCATACGATGAATACATTCCTGTCCTTTATATCCTCCAGGACGCCCAGAGAATTCTCTCCAAAATATACATTGGTGCTTATGTTGAAATTTTTCATCGTCTATCAGCTCCCTGATTCCTCTATCTCTCTGTACTCCCTGCTTTTCTATCTGTGTACTCCGTGTGGAGCAGCTTTTCGGCCATTTCACTCAGTGGCCTTCCGTAGAACTCCGTATACACGCGGTTTACCTCCGGATTGTCGACGGAATTTCTCAATGTCATAGACTCGTCCTCTTCATACATACTTTTCATCCTGCTGAGCCTTATATCATCGGTGACAGGTATCCTGTGCATCTGAGGCTGTCCCGCGCCGCTTATGCACCCGCCCGGACATGTCATCACTTCAATGAAGTGATAGCCGGAGATATCGCCGTCAAGAAACTCCGCCGCATTGGCCGTACCGTATATCACAGCTATCCTGACAGCCGTGCCGTCTATATCTACCGTCGCTTCCTTCACGCCCCTCATACCACGCACCGGCTCCAGGTCAAATAAAGCCTCAGGAGGCTTTCGTCCCGTCAGGCTCCCGTAGGCCATCCTCAACGCAGCTTCCATCACTCCGCCCGTATTACCGAATATCACCCCGGCTCCGCTTCCCTTTCCCAGCATGGAATCAAAGCTGCCGTCAGGAAGACTGGCAAATTCTATACCTTCTTCTTCCATCCACTGAGCCAGTTCCTTGGTAGTGATGACATGATCGTTATCACGCATGTCAGGCCTCCCCAGCAGTTCACCTGCGTCGTTGAGCTCCGGCCGCCTTATCTCCGCCTTTTTCGCCGTACACGGTGTTACGTTGACCGTCACGATATCCAGCGGACTGAGTCCCATCTTCGCCGCGAAATACGTTTTTATAGTAGCCCCCTGCATACCGATAGGACTTTTTGCCGAGGAAAGATTAGGTATATACTGAGGATAATATTCCTCCACATATCTCACCCAAGCCGGGCAACAGCTGGTAAACTGCGGCAGCGGACCGCTTCCCGCAAGCAGCCTGCTCAACAGCTCGCATCCTTCCTCGATGATAGTCAGATCAGCCGCAAAGGTCACGTCCAAAACATAATCGGCTCCCAGAGCTCTTATGGCTGACACCATTTTCCCTTCGGAATATGTTCCCGCCACATCGGTGAATGCGTCGCCTATGCCTACCCGGACCGATGGAGATGTGGAAAACACCACTATTTTTGAAGGATCATTCACAGCCTGTCTCACCATGTCTATCTCCGACCTGAGAGTTATGGCCTGCTCCGGGCATGCTGCGCTGCATTGACCGCAGCCTATACAGTTCACCTCAGCTTCAGCCCCCGGTACATCCCATGTGTTTCCCGATACTCCTATTTGTTCCTGACACACGGCCAGGCAGTGGCCGCACGCCACGCACAGATCCAGGTCTTTTACGATAGCCGGATTATCACCGGAAACAGCTACATATCTGTCATATCGTTCTCCGTTCATGATATCCCGCCTTTCTACAGTCCCAGGTCGGCGCGCTTATCCGTTATCACCGCTTCCAGTCGGTCAGCCGTCGACCTTATATCGGTATCCACTATCAGTTGTCCGCCAGTAAGACCTTTCATCTGCTCTGTAAGGACGTCCAGGATCACAGGACTTCCTGTAACGAATGGAGGAAGCCCCAGATGGAGCGTGAATCCCAGAGAAAGGGCGAAAGCTCCATCCGCCAACGCCTGCTCCTCAAGCCACTGAGGTGCTGATATCACCACCGGCAGCTGAGGTATATCTATCCCCAGCTCAGCAGCGATCTCTCCCGCTACTGCCTCCATACGGCCTATGGCCAGACATGGGCCGAAATTCAGCACAGGAGGTATACCAAGACTCTGACAGACCTCTTTCAGCCCCGGTCCTGCCAGCTCTGACGCCGACGGACTCATGAGGCCACAGTTTTCAAGACCTCCGCAAGTGCAGCCGGCAGACAGTACTATTATATCCCTGGCTATCAGCTCCTTTGCCAGCTCCACAGTAAATACATCGTGTCCCTTGGCTCTCAGGTTAGAACAGCCCACGACTCCCGCGATACCCTTGATTTTCCCCTGCTTTATCAACTCTATCAATGGACCGAAACTGCCTCCCAGGAAATCCTTCAATGTCACCTCGGTCACGCCCGTTATAGCATCAGGATACCCGTGATCCCTCATCGGATTGTTTCGCCCCGATTTTCTCGCGCTGTACGCATTCACGGCAGCACCGGCAATTCTTTCACTGATATTTCTCCTCTCCCTGTAGCTGTATTTCACATATTCGGCATTAGCCTTCTTCGCTACGTCGTCCAGGCAGATCTGTGGTATTTTCAACTCATCGCAGATCGGCTCTATCCCCGGAAGAGTACAGTTGAATTCACTGACGACGAGATCTACGCATCCGGTCATCAGTACCGCTTCACTGGTGTAGTTATTTCCCGCATGACCGCAGAAGACTCCTGTGCCTGCTGCCTTACGAAGCTGGAAATCCTGACCTACACATGTACATCCGACTATCCTGAAGCCTTTAGCGCCTGCCTGTTCTGCCGCCTTCATCGCCTCAGGGCTCACCAGATACTCCTCCAGATCTCTGAAGAAAGCATGCTGATGCCCTGTTGTCATGATGTTGATATAATCCGGGTCTATGATCCTGAGTCCTACCGGATCAAAGCCTATCTCAGCTTCTCCCATAATTATATCATTCAGCATATTGGTGAGAACCAGTCCATAAATTCCTGTGGATATCCCCAGTCTGAGACAATGGAGAAGCATGTTGACCGGATCTGAATTGAGGTTAGTCGACGTCTTTACAACAGCGTTAAAGACCTCATCCTTCGCTCCGCCCGGAATTATGCCAAGATCCTTCCATACTTCGACCCTCTTAGGATATCCTATCCGTTCGATAAGCTCCATTTTTTCTCCGACTGGTCTCCTGAGATCTTTCAGCACCATCTCAGCGATTTTCCCTGCCTTTCCCCAATTGCTGTAATCGTCGATCCCAAGTGCACGCGCAAGGCGATCCAGCGCTTTTTCACCCCTGATAGGCGCTCTTTTCGCCGCTATCTCCGCCAGCTCCATAGCCGCGTTTTCCACTACATGGATATAGCATCCGGAGCCTGCGGCTACCTGCCGCAAGAAATTTCTCGCCGCTATCGTGTCCGCATCCGCACCGCAGACGCCTTTAGGCCTTGCCGGCGAAAGCCTGCATGGTCCATTGGAACACAATCTGCAGCAAACTCCCTCCAGCCCGTAGCCGCATTTATTTTCCTGGTTTACCATCCTATAATGCGACGTATTGCAATCAAGACATTCTATGTAATTCTTCAAACTCATATCGGCATCGTTGCAGATCTTCTGTTTTCCGTTCATTTTACCAATCCTCCGATAAACCCTCATACCATCCTGTTCTCATGATATAGCGGGAGGTGGATATTCCATATATCCACCTCCCGGTAATCTGCCTCGTAAGCGATAAGCTTATTTCTGCGGAAGTATATCTTCTACCTCTGCATGAGGACGTGGAATAACGTGTACCGACAGCAGTTCGCCTACTCTCTGAGCGGCAGCAGCACCAGCGTCAGTAGCGGCCTTTACAGCACCTACATCGCCTCTTACCATTACTGTTACCAGTCCGCCGCCTACGAATTCCTTACCGATAAGATATACGTTGGCAGCCTTTACCATAGCATCCGCAGCCTCGATTGAACCTACCAGACCTTTAGTTTCGATCATTCCCAATGCTTCGTTCTTAGTCATTTTGATTTCCTCCCTGATATAAAATTGATTTCTCAAAAATGTAACTTATTGATTTTATTTTATGATCTTAACGATCGTCGACGAATCAACGCCCATAGCGTTGGCTTCTTCAGTGTCTATGTGACACTCGAGAGCTGACGTGTCCGTCGCTCTTATGACTACGTTCCCGTAGACTCCGCCTCTTGGTCCTTCCACGCTGATCTTGACTATCTGACCATCGTGCACTCCATAGTTCTCCGCGTCTCGAGGTGTCATATGTATGTGCCTCTGAGCCACGATCACGCCTTCTGCTGTCTGGACAGCACCTTTCGGGCCGACTATAGTGATCCCCGGCGTCCCGGTCAGATCTCCGGACAGCTTGGCCGGAGCCTTTATTCCCAGTTTGAATCCGTCGCCTGCCAGTATCTCTATCTGTGACTTTCCTCTGACAGGGCCCAGGACTCTTACCTTTTCTATAGCTCCCTTCGGGCCGACTATGGTGACCGTTTCCTTACACGCGAACTGCCCTGGCTGCGACAAATCCTTTATCGGTGTCAGCTTATAGCCCTGACCGAACAACGTGTCCAGATCAGCCTGCGAAAGATGTACATGGCGGTTCGAAATACCCACCGGGACTTCATCCGTTGATTTGGTCCTGCTGTCGTTTACAGTCTGCACTGCTTCCAGCAGCAGCCTCAGGACAGCTTCGTACTCTTTGCTTGCCATATCCTATTCTCCCCTCATCGCCTTTACCAGCGCTTCTATCATATCATTGAGCTGATTGGTATCTATCGGCTGATCGCTGGCAACAGGAGCCTGCGCATTGCTGCTGCAGCTGTTGCAGCCTACTCCGTATGAAATACCGCTGTTGTTCTGGTTCTGATTCTGATAGTCGGCCGGTGACAGATAGGCTGACATAGAGCCGCTGTTGGCTGGCGATGATACAGTCGGAGCAGGTGTTGGTGCCGCAGCATTGCACGATGCGGCGGCGCATGGAGCAGGAGCGACATTGGCTGTCGTCCCCGGTACCTGAGCAGCCATGTTATTCAGCTCAGGATGATTGAATGTAGCGTCATCTGCCGCCAGCGTCGAGCAGTTCTTGATACCGTAAGCCACCTTCTTGACATTTACCAGATGAAGAGGACTCAGGTTTTCCGAAATGGAGCTTCCTCCCCATGTACCGCATCCCAGTGTGAAAGACGGAAGAAGTCCTGTGCTGGCACCTGTGCCTCCCATGCTGCTTCCCGTATTTACCAGTATCCTGGAAGCAGGTTTTCTGGTGAACTCCAGTACTATATTCTTGTTCTCCGTATGGAGACTCATGGTGTGTCCTATACCGTTCTGCAAGAGCTCTATGCTCAGCTCACATGCTTCATGCCAATCCTTCACCACATAGAAGGCCAGCACACTGGTAAGCTTTTCATATGAGAGCGGGTATCCTTCTCCTACACCGCCCTGCGGCCCCACCAGGACTGTCGTGTTCTCCGGAACAGAAAATCCGGCAGCGCTGGCTATCCTCAGCGGTGATCTTCCCACGAACTTGGCGTTCATGGCGTGACCATTCTTGAAAAGCAGCTTGCATACTTTATCCGTTTCTTCAGGTGACATGAAATAAGCGCCCTGCTTCTTCATCTCTGCTATTACGGCATCCTTGTTGCACTCCTCACAGATAATCGACTGCTCAGACGCGCATATGGTTCCATAATCAAAGGTCTTGCTCGCTATTATGTTGGTAACGGCCTGCTGTATATTGGCCGTCCTCTCGATATACGCCGGCGAATTTCCGGCACCTACTCCCAAAGCCGGCTTCCCGGCGCTGTAAGCAGCCTTGACCATTCCCGGGCCTCCGGTAGCGATGATCATTTTCACTTCTTTGGAGTGCATCAGCTCATCGGTAGCCGGCATGGAAGGCATGGACATGCATCCAATGATGTTCTCCGGAGCTCCTGCCGCAACAGCCGCGTCACGCATCAATTCAGCTGCTCTGAGAGTGCATTTCGCCGCCGATGGATGCGGCGAAAATACGATTGCGTTCCTCGCCTTCACAGCGACGATAGCCTTGAATATGGCTGTCGATGTCGGATTAGTAGATGGAACGATACCCATCAGAAGTCCGACAGGATCTGCTACGTCCATCGTCCTGGCCACCGGGTCTTCGCTTATTATCCCGATAGTCTTCATGTCCTTGATGGCGTCGTACAACATAGTCGAAGCCATATGGTTCTTGTAAGTCTTGTCTGCCACTTTGCCGAAGCCCGTTTCCTCCACTGCCATCTGGGCCAGTGAAACGGCGTTTTCTTCAGCAACGCGTACCATGTTTCGTATGATTTTGTCAATCTGCTCTTCATTATATCCTGCTATCTTCTCGGTAGCTATTTGACCCAGCCTGGCCAGATCTCTCGCTTCCTGGACAGATCGCAAATCATAATCGATATTCTGCATACTGTGGCACCTCCTTTTCTGTAATTATTCGCGGAATATCACTATCTCCTCTATTGAGCGCTGCCGCTGTAGTGCTTTTCAAAGCCCTCCAGCAGCATGGTCTTATTGGCTTTCGATATCTCTCTTCCGGCTATTCCGAAATCATCATAGCCTCTTGCCAGATTTCTCAGCCTTACCACTCTGCATTTTTTCAACGCGTCCATGGTCTTCTCCACACCGTAAGCTTCCACCAATGCGTCCACTTCTTCCTTTGAAAGCGGATCGGCTTCCGCTACAGCGTTCAGCGCTTCTTCATCTTCCTGTATATCTTCTGTCTTTGCTTCTTCCGTTATGCCTCGTTTGGGGCCCTCCTCCTCATCGTCATCCGAAGATTCTTCTTCCTTCTCTCTCAGTTCCGAAAGAGGTATTGGATTGACGATGGTCTGACCTACCTCGACATGCGGTCTAGGTATCACGTGCTGTGTCACGAGACAATGTTCGCCCAGCCTGGCTGCTGCCGCCGCTCCCGCGTCTACCGAAGCCTTTACGGCTGCCACGTCTCCCGTGACAGTGATGGTGACGAGACCGCCCTTGACGAAAGTTCTCTCCAGAAGCCTTACCTCAGCAGCCTTCAGCATAGCGTCGGCAGCCTCTATCGAAGGCACGAGACCATAAGTCTCTATCATTCCCAATGCTTCCATTTACTGACCTCCTTATTATTAATGAGTAGCGTAGAACACCTTTACGTAGTCAGGCGACCCGAAGGTGAGCTTTGCTCCGTTCTGGAAAAACAGGCAATCTCCCGGATTGGCCGTAAATACCCTTCCGTCCTTTTCCACCGTCAATGTCCCTTCAACTACATAGTAGATTTCCTGACAGGCGACGTCCCATGGGAAATTACATTTTTCGATAGTCATGAACCCTGCGTTCATGGCTGAGCCGTCGTCTGCTCCTATCAGCTCATTATAGAATACTTTATCAGCAGGATTTCCCGTGTCGAGAGGCTCCCACTTGGCGGTGCTGCTTCTCACCAGCTTCAGCATGCCGCTTCCGTCGCCTTCCGATACATAAGGGACATCCTGGCCTATGGAGCTCATCACGCTTCCCAGCATCCCCTTATCCATCAGTTTCTTGAGCGCGTTATAAATCACTTCGCTGTCTATGCCTCCGTTTGCCGCAGGCTGGCAGGCGTGAGTCCCCTGTGATGTCTCTGTGGCGCAGCACTCACCCTGAGGATCTCCGGTGCGGAATTCTATTCCCGCCGCGCTTGCCGCGTCACGTGCAGATGGCGTTATCAGTGTGTCCGCATCGATGTACATCACTTTCTGACTCTGCTGTGCCAAAGCTTCGACATCCTTTGCACAAATCAGTCTTTTCATGTGTCCACATCCTTTCATCTATCGCACTGCTTGAGTAATAATTGATGATCTATGGTAATACACACCCTACAAAAGGGATGGTACTATCAGTTCCGAAGGTGATGGTATCACCTCTGAATTTACCAGAAGGCCCTTTTCCTTCGCGATGGCCTCTCCGGCATCCGTTCCGGATTTTACCGAAGCCACATCTCCCGTATATGTGAAATATGCCTTACCGCCCAGTCCGTTCCCCAGCCTAAGCTCTATAGGCTCTATCTCAGCCGCTTTCAGTATCTGGTCGGCACAGATTATCATCGTTGCCAGTGAAAAGGACTCCATGATGCCCACAGCCTGTATCTCGCTCGGCATCGTCGCCCCGGTTATGGCCGGGAACACGCCCGGATCTACGTTAGGTATCACGATGGAGTCCACGAAGAACTCTTCCGCGACACGCTCTCCGATTCGGACGGAATCCTCGACAGCCGCCACTTCTCCGTGAACAATGGCGATATACTTGCCCGGACATGTGCTGGAGGCCGTAACGATTTCCACCTCGGATATCTTTACCATCTGGTCAGCTGCATATATGCCTCTGGCGATACTGTTGAACTCGACCATTCCTATCGCTTTTTCCATCCTAGCTCCTCCTTATTTCAATGTAATCCTCAGTGACCTCCGAAACCATACCGTCGATACTGGAGTGTATGCAGGCCCCCAGGCTCCCTTCAGGTATGGTACCTATCATCTGTCCGGCCTGTACTTGCTGACCCGCCGATACTGTCGGCTGAGCCGGTGCTCCCACATGCTGACGCGTCGAAACGCGTATCATGTCAGGCTCCAGCTTCACATCCGTCATAGGTGCCGGGAGGTCAAAATCTCTCAGTCCCAGTCTGGCTATCAATCTCTTGCTCGGTACCAGTCGATACTCTCTGACTGCCCTGGCGGTGAATTCCGTCTTCTCAGGCTTGTATTTCACCTTCTGCTCCGCCAGTATATCCTTGAAGTAGAGGTTGGCCATCTTAGGATGGAGTCCGGCAGGACATGCGAACAATTCGCACATATTGCACTGACAGCACAGCTGCGCTGTCTTCATGGCCTCCGTATCATCGATGGAATAATTCATTATCCTCATCATCTTGTGAGGCTGCATGTTATGTCCTAACAGATATCTTGGACACATATCGGTACACATCCTGCACTGTTCGCAGGTAGCCCTGTTGACACGCCTTGCCTGTTCCTTTGTCACGGTCTTCTTCCTTATCAGGAAATGATCCTTTTTAAGGATGACGAAGCCTTTATCCTTTTTCGTTACGAACCCGTCGATATCCGCCAGCACAGGCCCCATCATAGGTCCTCCGCCGATAACCGCGTAATCGCTGAAATCATCTATACCGCTCAGCCTGAGGACGTCTTTTACCGGTGTCCCCACCGGGACTCTGACCGTCAGCCTGTTAGGAACATCTCCCGCCACCGTGATATATTTTTCCGTGGCAGGAAGCCCCTGAGAAGCCCGGTATATGTTGAGAGCCGTCTCCGAATTTATCACGACACATCCTACCATTATAGGGATGCCCGTTTCCGGAACGATCCTTCCCGTCAGCTGATACACCAGCACCTGCTCGTCTCCCGCCGGATATATATCGGGCAGCAGCTTCACCTCTGCCTGTTGAGAAAGCCCCAGCGCGTCTATCCTGCTCTGCAGCAGCTCTATCACTTCTCCGTGCTTCTTCTTTATGCCGATGATAGCTTTTTTTGCCTTTACAAGCCTCCCTGCTTCCACCAGTCCTTTGATGATCTCGTCGGGATAAATAGCCATCAACTGCTGGTCTACCCTGAGCAGCGGTTCGCACTCAGCTCCGTTCAACAGTATGTATTCCGCCTCTGATGTGAGTTTGGCATGAGTGGGAAAGCCTGCTCCGCCCATACCGATAATGCCGGCGTCTTTTATCTGATCTAAAAGATTCATTATCCCCACCTCTCTCTATTCGAATTTACAGTTTTCATCTATGATTCCCACGACAACCGCGTCCACTGGTATCATATCGTCTCCCAGCATACGCCTGGCAGAAGATCCTGTCGTTACGATAACTCTGTCACCTATGCCGGCGCTTATGATATCGGCGACAATGATCTTTTTTCCTGAATCTATCCCTCCCCCTATTATCTCAGCCTGCATCAGCTTGAGACCGTTGAGAGATTCAGCCTTTCTCGTGGACCATATATGGTCTATCAGTTTTGCTGTTATCACAGGTATCTGCCTCCTTCCGCTTCCTGCTTTATCTGTGCCAGCGCCGACTCCACCGAAGCCGTGTCGCCGAATATCGCCAGCAGGATCATGTTCTGAGGGCAGCTCCCTCTAATATCTTCTACCGTTACCCCTACAGCCTTTTCCGCTATGTCTGCCGCGACGACCATCTCTATCATCCTTCCCTGTACCAGGCCGATGGCGTCGATGACGGGAGGCGTTTCCGAATGGGGAGAACCTTTTCTCCTCATCAGAATGTCTATCGTCCCCTGGGACGGTGATTTTATTATCCTGATCTCCATATCGGTACCTCCTTTCTCTCTACATCTCTTCCTGCCTGCAGCTCAACGCTATCCCAAGCGGTGTCACGAACATCGGATTTTTCGGCTTATGGGTGTATATCCCGGTACGCTTTTCTATCATCTCCTCTATTCCCGTAAAGCAACAGGTCCCTCCTACCAGAGAGATCTCCTCCACCGGATATCCGGAAACGTGATTTGTTATGATAGATGACACCTTGTCTATCACCGGCTGCAGCACCGGCCTCAGCTCTTTGTGATTGGTCTCATCTCTCTTGAAAAGCTCCGCTTCGTCGAAAGGTTTCCCGTAAGCTCCCGCCACTACGAGAGAGAAATGCGTCCCTCCTGTAGGTTCGTCAGCTATATACACTACCTCTCCGTCTTTGAATATGGAGATGCCGGTCGTGCCGCCGCCTATGTCGACTACGGCGCCGTTCTTCATCCTGAGCACCAGATTAGCTGCCGTGGATTCGTCCAGCAGATTAGTACATTCAAAGCCCGCTCCCTGGATAACATTTTTTACAGCTCCCGAATCGAGAAGGTCTGTTCCCGGCGGTATGGCTCCGGCCGCATAAATGAGCTCTGTGTCAAGATCCTCTTCGACTTTTTCCTTCAGCTCTCTCACTATCTGAACAGCTCCTATGTAATCCACGACCATTCCATCACGCACCACATCCGCGTATCTGTACGCGCCTGCAACAGGTCTCTTGTTCTCATCGAGGACAGCTACCACGACGCAGGCCGTCCCCAGATCCACTCCCGTGTAATACACTGATGATTTCTCACGTATGGGATTGTCTATCACTTTCTCGAAATCGGCCACCATGTTGTCACAATACTCGAACGTTAACCTTTTCTCTGACATTCCTTACCTCCCATAGCTTTACATATCATCTGCGAAAGAATGTTGATGATCTGGTTCAGTTTTGCTTCCAGCTGCCTTCCGCTTTCGCTGCCAGTCAGCTCCTCCGCCTCGATGGCCAGTATCTCAGTCTCGCTTCTCAGCCTGTCAAGCAGCAATATGACTCTGCCGTTATCCATCTGCATGTGGAACTCGGTGATCTCGAAGCATTCTCCCAATGACTGAGAGAAATTTTCTTCATTGATACCGGAACATGCCTCGCATTTCATATCACCGGCCTCACAGATGCCTTCCGGCGCATTCTTCAGTCCTTCCAGCTGCCTGTAGAGGTGCATCAGTTGCTGAGAGGCGCACACGTCATCCTTCAACAGGTCCTTGGCGGTAAGAAGGAAAAGCGCCCGCAGAGAGCCCAACCGACAGCGCAGCTTCCTGACGTTCCGTCCACAGCCGCCGCCGCTTCCTGTTCTGCCGGAGCTTTCGACGTTCCTGCCGGCCTTCGGTTCACCTATATCATACATATCGATACCTCTGTCCACCAGAAATTGTCTCGCTCCGGGAGTGAGCCGCTCCCCCTCCTGCAGATCGTAATTCGTAAAGGGCTGTTTTCTGTAAAGGTCTCTTAAATCTTCTTCCGTTATGAACTTCATTTGAGCCCTTCCCTTCCTCTCAATTCCAATAAATAACGTTTCAACTCTCCAATCCCTTTCCCTTCGGGCACACAGACATCGAAATACGGTCTGTCTACACCTATAGTCTCCAGCTGCCTCTCGCACACCGGTCTGTTTTCCGGAGCCATATCACTTTTGCTTATGACTCCTATGACCGGACATTGGAATGCTTTGGCAAACCCGTGAGAATACACTTCGTCCGTCCTGGATTGGTCCACCATCAAAAGCATGCACCACGCATCCTGGGACAACGCTATCATGTGTTTATACATCCATGCGTTCTCTATATAAGCGCTGGGGACATCTATCGTGTTTTTACCGTAAATAGTATCCTGCGTTCTCTTTAACGGGCCGTCGTAGTCATTGAGGGAATTGACCAGTGTCGTCTTCCCACATCCTCTCGGCCCTATGACCATGATCCTTTTTCTCTTCATGTTCTCGTGATCGGCACTGTCGTAAAGTCCAACAAGTTGCACAGGGTATCGGTCACTGCCTTCAGAGCCGTTTCCACGCTCTGCACATCTCCCGATATGACTACCGAACCGGTGAATCTATCGAGAAAACCTATTTCCACATCGGCGGTCTTAGTAGCGATATCGGCCGCTATGATGGCCGTTTCATAGGGTGACAGCGTCAATATCCCTATGGCGCCCTTGTCATCTATACCCAGACGTTCGTATATATCGAACATCGGAGACGCGATCACATGAGCTATGGTCACCTGCTTGCCCGGCACGGATTCCTGTATGATCCTATCCATGGTCTTTTCATTCATTATGCCCATATCAATCCATCACCTCTCTGCCTTGCGCCTAGTGTTTGATTACAGAAACAGGAAAGTCGTATTCCTTCAACCAGCCTTCTATCCTGTCCAGATCTTCATCCGACAAGCTCGGATCGCCTTCTATCGGATATTCCATTCCCAACTGCAAATATTTATTGACCCCCAGCTTGTGATACGGCAGCAGGTCTATACCTTCAAAGTTTTTGAACTCCTTGAATGGCTCCAGGAATTCGATCACTCCGCGGATCTCTTCCCTGCTGTCGTTGATACCCTTCAGCATCGGCATCCTCACCTTCACATGCTGTCGCTTAAGCAACAGCTCCTCCAGGTTTTCCAGAATGATCTCGTTCCTTACTCCAGTCAGCTGGAAATGGCGGTCCGGATCTATATGTTTCAGGTCGAAAAGGAACAGATCCACAAACTCGGCAAATCGCATCAGTACGTCTTTTTTCACATAGCCGCACGTTTCGATAGCCGTATGGAAGCCGTCCTGTTTGCACGCCATCAGCAGGTTTATGGCCGCCTCCGGCTGGGCGGTCACTTCACCGCCCCCCAGAGTAACGCCGCCGCCGGACTGCTCGTAAAAAGCTCTGTCCTGCTCTATATATTCCATCAGTGAGGAAATCGACTCCTGCTGGCCTGCCACCTTCAATGCATCAGGTATGCACGCTTCGACACACGCTCCGCATCCGATACAATTCACATTTCTGTCTATCAGATGAACGCCATCTGAGGAGATGCTGTGTATCTTCTGCGGACAAACGGGAACACACGATCCGCAGCTGACACATATGGTCGGCTTTAACATGATCTGGTACTTCTTCTCAAGTCCCTCCGGGTTGGAGCACCACTTGCAGCGAAGAGGACAGCCCTTGAAAAATATCAGTGTCCTGACACCTGGCCCGTCATACATGTTGTATTTCTGCTTGTTAAATATGAACGCTTTTCTTTCCAATAAATTCCTATCGCTCATTCCGTCTCGTCTCCCGTCCGAAAATCGATCAGTCTCCGTTAAAACTTGGTAAGCATCGTTCTGCTTATGATCTCATCCTGTACGTCCTTGCACAGTTCTGTAAAGAACGCGCTGTAGCCAGCTACTCGGACTACCAGATCCTTGTACTGCTCAGGATGCTTCTGAGCTTCAAGAAGCGTATTGTTGTCCATGTAGTTGAACTGCATCTCTCCGTTTCCAAAAGCACAGGCTGTACGCAGCAGCGTGATTATGCCGTTCTCTCCTTCCGGCGTATCCAGAAGTCCTGCCATCAGCTTGAAGTTGTGCACCATACCTATATTCATATTGTCATTGGACAACTTGGCTACCGACTTGATGATCGCCGTAGGTCCGTTGACGTCCGCACCCTGAGTCGGGCTGATACCGTCTGATAACGGTGTCCACGCTTTTCGTCCTCCTGCGGAAGCTCCTGTCATCTGACCAAACGGAGTATTGTTGGAAATGGAAAGCGTACCATGGCTCAATACAGAATAGAGCGTCTTGTACTTCCTGTGCTCCATCTCCGTAAAATTGATAAGATCAGCAGCGATAAGGTCTACATAGTCGTCATCGTTACCATACTTAGGTGCTGCCAGACAATCGGCCTGCATCTGCTCATATCCTACGAAATCAGCCTTCAGTCCTTCATTCAGCTGCTTCAGTGTGTATTTCTTATCGTCGAATACCAGTTTCTTGATGGCTGCCATAGCGTCAGCGTATGTAGCCAGCCCGGACCATACTACGCCCGGACCGAAGTTGTACATAGCTCCGCCGGCCGATACGTCCTTACCGTGTTCCATACATCCTTCGTACATGATGGACATCAGCGGCTTCGGTGCCAGATCTCTGTGAACTCGCTGCGAAATAACAGTTGCCACCGCCGTCCACTTGGTTACGTACTTGATCTGCTCCTTCACAGCCGCATCGAACTGTTCGAAGGTCGTGTACTGATCCAGGTCTCCCAAGTCAGGAGTTACCTGCTTACCGTACCAGAGAGGTACTCCGTGGTTGAGAACCAGCTCTATACAGATCGGCCACTGAGTATAGGATGTGGATGTCCACTGATACAGTCTTCCTGCCTTCTGCGGCTCAACGCATCCCATCAGACAGTAATCTCTCGCGTCCTCGATGGAAACGCCTTTTGCCAGCATCATCTTTATATGAGTATCATCGAAGTGACACGCAGGGAATCCCATTCCCGAACGAACTACGTCAACGATCTTCTTCATATACTTCTGAGGCGACTTGTTATTGATCCTGCATGCCAGTGACGGCTGATAGATCTTAACGTGTCTTACTGCATCCATCAACAGATAAGTAAGTTCGTTGGTAGCGTCTCTCCCGTCTCTGGTCAGTCCGCCTACGCACATGTTTACGAACGGCTGATAACCTGCGAAGAACTTTGAACCACCTTCGCTGGTGATCCACATCATCTCGGACATCTTCACCAGCATACATCCGGCCAGCTCGAAAGCCAGGAAATTATCCATACGTCCGGAATCGATGTCAGCCTTGTAGTACGGATACATGTACTGGTCCACACGGCCTATTGACATTCCTGTCTGGTTTTCCTCCACCGGCAGCAGAGACTCTATGGTCCATACAGCCTGTATGGCTTCCCAGAAGGTATCAGGCTTGTGGGCCGGAACCTTCGCGTTTATTTCCGATATCTTCAGCAGCTCTTCCTTTCTCTTAGGATTGGTCTCCTTTGCCGCCAGCTCGGCAGCGTACTGTGACATACGCTTAGCATAGATCATCACACCTTCGGTCGTATCTATAACTGATTTATAGAAGTAGATCTTATCCAGATCATCCGGATTCTCATAGTCCAGCTGAGCCAGATGGTCCTTGGCTTCCTGCTGGATATCCATCATGCCCTTTTTCATCAGTATCACGTCATATCCCGGATTGGAGTCGCCGCCACCGTTGAGGGCGTGATATGAACAATCGGAAACGAAAGACTCTCCCGAAAGCTCCCATACGCCGGCTTCGCGGTACTGGCTCTCGCAGTACTCGTCTACCGATTTACCTTCCCAGAACGGGAACAGCTCTTCGCGCATTATCCTCTTGTCCTCTTCGGAGATGTAGAACGGATCCTGCGGACGATCTCCTATGGTGTCTATCTCGTCCACCATCCATCTCCACGCTATGTCAGGTGAAAAGGCTCCGGCTCTCGGTGCTCCATTAGGAGCTCCTACGATAAGCTCATGATCCTGTATCACGAGAGGGGCTGTCTCACAGCAGTGGCGGAAACATTTTGCCCTCAGCTCGATCTTAGGCATTCCCGGATTTTCCTTTGTTATCTTCGTTACCGCCCTTGCTCTGTAGGTGGTGATGGACGGAACCTGCTTCAGGAAGTTCTCCTTCAGCTTCACCAGTCTCTCGGTAGGTCCCAGAGGAACTCCATCCTCATCCACCTCCGTAGTCGCCGCGGCGATGGATGAATAGTACTTAGGGCGATCTCCGCATCCTGTCGCAGATGACTGCTCCTGCTGATGAGGAGGTACTACCGAGGAAATATCGTCCGCAACCGTTTCGAACATCTTCATCAGCGAGTTGCGTTCTTCATCAGACATATTCTTCGTCGCTTCTGCGATCTTATTTGAAAATTCTCGAATATCCAACTCCTTTACCTCACTTTCTTAATTTATCACACAGTTGTATAACTTACTTTATGCTTGCCAACGCTTCTTCCAGGAGCCTCTGAAGCCTGAGCAGTCCATCGTCATCGCGTTTGCATTCCCCTGCTGCGACACTTTCCGGGACGCCCATCCCCAGATCTTCGATCTTCCTCACTCCGTATCCGACCTTCCTTATATAGATAAGGTTCATCGGAGATACGTTGTCGGACGTGATTCCCTTGCCGGCAGAGCCGCTTCCCAGCGTCATAGCCGGGAACAGATTAGTGGTAGCTCCCATGCTGCCGTAGACAGCCGGCGTATTGACCAGCATCCTGCCTACAGGCTTCTTTATGGCGAACTGATGTATCACATCCCTGTCGTTGGAATGTATCACCAGAGTATGTCCATGTCTTTCGGAAAGCAGCAGCTCGATACACTTTTCACAGGCATGCATCCAGTCGTCTTCTATGAAGTACGAAAGCACCGGACACAGCTTTTCCTTTGAATAAGGATTATTTTCCGATACATACTTCTGCTCTGCGATAAGCAGCCTTGTATTTTCCGGAACTGATATCTTAGCCCATTTCGCCAGATCTTTGGCTGTTTTGCCCGCCATTTCCGGATTTGCGCTGCCATCCTTGAAGTAAAACAGCTTTCCAAGTCTGTCAGCCTCTTCCTCCGTCATGAAGTATGCCCCATTGGCTTCAAATTCCCTTCTCACTTCGCCGTCGATGCAGCTGTCCACTACCACCGACTGCTCTGCCGCTGAAACTACTCCGTTGTCAAAGGTCTTGCTGGCTATGATATCTCTCACTGCCTGGCGTATATCGGCCGTCCTCTCTATGAATGCCGGTCCGTTTCCCGTCCCTCCGTATATCACCGGTTTCCCGGAACGGTAGGCGTCCTCCAGCATACCGGGAACTCCTGTATTGAGTATCATGGCTGTTGCCCGATGATTCATCAGTTCTCTGGTCCCGGCCTTAGTCACTGTAGGAAGATACGACAACACGTCTTCAGGCAGGCCGCATCCTTCGGCTGCTTCGATCATGATATCCAGTACCCTGCAGATAGTGTTGTAGGCTCTCGGGTGCGGAGAAAACACGATGGAATTCCCCGACTTTATCGCAATGAGCGCCGAATACACGGTCGTAGACACAGGACTTGTCGCAGGGCAAAGGCTTACTAAAACACCCATCGGGACTCCTACATCCACGATCTGTCTCTCATGATCTATGTTTATCACGCCAACGCATTTCATGTCTCTGATATGCGCCGGCAAATACTCGCACGCGAATCTGTTCTTTATGTACTTATCCTGCCACCTGCCGTAATCCGTCTCTTCCACCGACATCATGGCCAGCTCTCTGGTGTGACGCGATACTTCCTTCGCCATACACTCCATGATCTCATCCAGCTTTTCCTGCGGGAACTCGGCCAGTTTCCTGTGAGCTTCATAGGCGTTCTCGGCCAGAATACGGGCTTCCTGGATCGATAGCAAATCATTATCTATGATGTTAACCTTCATTTGCCTCTCTCCCTTTCTGTTTCTGTCAACTCAGTCGACACGTCAATCGCTGTATGGAAGCAGGTTCTCCAGCTTATACAGTCTGGTTATCTTCTGCAGATCCTCATGAGGTCTTGCTATGACTACGGAGCTGTAAGGCTCCGTTCCCATTTCCTGAACCGCCTTGACTCCTGCCGCTACCGCTGTCTTACAGGCTCCCACATCACCTTCCACCAGCACGGAAATATATCCTGACGCGGTGTTCTCAAATCCGACCAGCTCGACATCCGCCGCCTTACACATGGCGTCGGCAGCCTCGATAACGAACACGATCCCAAAGGTCTCAACTAAGCCTAACGCTTCTGTTCTTGCCATCTTTAGTCTCCTCCTTTATAACTCATCGACATCGTAGATCGAAACGATGTCTCCTATCGGTTTTATCGGCCGCGGAATGACCTTCGTCGCTGTCAGCTTCCCGATAGCCTCGGCAGCTTCCGCTCCGGCTTTTATGGAAGCCGTCACGGCGGCCACATCTCCCTTGATCATGATGGTCACCAGGGTCGAGCCCACATTTTCGTAAGAGATCAGCTCTACATCTGCGGCCTTGAGCATCTTGTCACAAGCTTCGAGAGCAGGGACCATTCCCACGGTCTCCAGCATTCCCAACGCTTCCTCTGCATAGTATCTCATGCCAAACTCTCCTTTCAAATTGAAATCGATATATCCACACCGGCCTGTCGACACAGGCTCGATGCGGATATATTATTAACTGGAATTTAAAACAAATTACTTTATGTAACTGTTGATGGTATCGATGCTCTCCTGATTGGCCTTATAATAGATGACCAGATTGCCCTTCTCATCCAGCTCGTATCTGCTTTCATCTATCAGTCCGTTGGAGCAGGCCGTCATCAGAGCTTCGTCCATAGCCTTGTCCTTGAAGGCCTTGAAGCTGCCGTACTGGTCTCTGAGAGCATCCTGCACGTCTTTCCTGCAGGCTTCCTTGCCTGATGTGAAATATTTCAATACCGAAAAGAATAATGGTCTCATATCCTTACGCCTCCTTTGCAGTTGCTCTTTGCTGTGAAATCGCGAGAACGAAGATACCGATAACCATGACAATAGCTCCTACCCAGCCCTGCCAAGGAATAGCATATCCGTCTACACCGAATACCAGTCCGCATATCACGAAGCACCATACAGGGCCCCAGAAAGCGTATGTACCGTTGCATCCCATGCCGAGAGCAGCTCCGCACATGGCGGCACCCTTGTACCAGTACTTGAATGACCATGACGCGAATATACCGCCGATAAGGAACAGCCAGATTGACGGCATGTCGGTCAGCGCCTGTCCTACCATCGAGATACCTGTACCGATCCCGTCTCCGCCTATCAGCGACAGGATGGAAACGAGGACGATCCCGTTGCCTATCCCGGAAGTGACCTGACGAATAGTGATGGCTACTTCAGTATCTACCATGGAGCAGGCATATCCTCCCATGGCGCCTTCGATCCCCCATCCGAGAGCACATACGAAAGCAGCGATGAATCCTATCAGCATAACAGGATCGAATCCGTCCAGCGACATTCCCGTGCTTCCTATGAGTGTGGCGGCTGCCAGGCAGATAACGATACCCAGTACCATGCCCTTGGACAGTACCTGTTTGTAAATTATCCTTCCGATGATAGCTCCCAGTGCCGCATTCAGCGATGCGATAGGAACGATGATCGAGCCAGCCGTCTGAAGAGCCAGCGCATAAGCTGTCGATGCCAGCGGTCCTCCGATAAGGGCTACTGTGATGAGTATCCTTCCCGGCTTGGTCTTGAGAGTCCTGAAGAAATCTCCCAGTCTTCCCAGCACAGCTGCCTGTATCAGCGTATAGACAGCTGAGCAGATGTCGTTAGTCGCCGCTCCTATGGCGCTGAGGGTGTATGTCAGCGCGAAGCCTGTTATCGCGCCTCCGTACCAAGTTTCCCATATGCCTGTTGCCATTCCCTGCGTCATGAACGCGGTGTATCCGCCATACAGGAATCCTGACATGAGGGCGATGAACAATCCTTTTTTGCGATATGCCTTTTCCTGCGCCTGTTTCGCTTCCAGCGCCCCTGCGGACACAGCCATTGAACTTTCGCTCATAAATAAATCCTCCTCTTTTGAATAATGATAATAAATAGTAATAACTTCAGCGAAGCGTTACCCTTCCGGGATCGCCCGCGTTCCCCACAGACTTTCTCAGAAGCAGCACAGATAACACGGCCAGGACCGCCTGCGCCACCGGCACTGAGAGCCATACGCCTGTTACCCCCATAAATGGAGGCAACACGACTGTCGCCAATATCCCCATCAATATCAATTCTCCATATATAAGAGTATAAGCATATCCGTTCCTGTCCATAGCGTAGAAGACCGATGTCATGACCCGCTCGATGGCCATGAATATCATCCCCGCCGCGAAATACGGCATTGTCGCCTCCACATCAGAGACTCCCTGGCCGCTCATCCCGAAGAATACGGATACCGCCTCACTCCCGGCTATCAGCAGTATCACCGATACCGCCGCTGTGATCTCAGCCGTTATGAACGCCATGTTCCTGAGCCTTTTCACCATATCCTGGCGATCTGCGCCGAAATAACGGCTTATCAGCGGCTGAGAACCGTCTCCTATACCCTGTATGAGCATTTGAACGATATAAGTCACGTAAGATATGACTGCATAACATGCCGCCGCTCTCTCTCCTCCATGTATTATGGCATTCTTGTTTATTATAATCATCACTACGCTTCCCGCGAAGGTCAGTCCGAAAGGCGATACGGCCACTGCCAGTATCTCCCGTATCTTTTTTATATCTCCCCTGAATCTCGCATACCCGACCAGTTTCTTCTTTTTTATCAGGAAGGCCAGACTCGGAACGATGGAGCATCCCTGCCCCAGTACCGTAGCCAGCGCAGCTCCCATCATCCCCCATCCGAAAAGGGCTATGAACACCCAGTCCAGCACCACATTCACCATGAAGCCGGTTATCATGGAAATCATAGCAATGTGTGCTCCGTCGTAATTTCTCACCACAGGCACCAGACCGCTTCCAATGATCTGGAATAATGTTCCGAAGATTATCCATCTGATATACTCTTCCCCTAAGGTGAACAGTTCTCCGTATGCTCCGAAAAACCTCAATACCGTCGGAAATACAGCGTACATCAGGAGCATTTCCACGATCCCGGCCACCAGCAGCAACGCCAGCGTTATTCCCAGATACACTCTCTGATCCTCACTCGCGCCCTTTCCGCGAGAGATAGATATGAATATGGAGCCGCCCATCCCCAACGCCGTTCCTGTTGCCAGGATAAACGCCGTGATAGGATATGCCACATTTATGGCAGCCAGGCCCGTTTCATTCAAATAATTTCCTACAAACCATCCGTCTACTATCGAATATATCCCCGAAAAGGAAAACGCGATCATGGATGGGATGACAAACTTAAAAAATTCCCTGCTCACTGTCTTTGCTTTAACGTGTTAAATTCCTTATACTGTATACTTCTTCTCTATACTGCTATTTTAAGCTATACACCTAAGAGGAATGTCAATTACAAAATCGACAGATTTTTTTGCGCTCGCACGCAGTCTGTCTTTCCTCTTTTTTCTGTGCGGAAGAACTCAGGTTTTTCACCGTCACACCAGTTTGTTATTTGTTTAACACGCCGTTTTCCCAACTTGCCCGCAAGAAAAAGCGGAGAGATTTCAAACATCCGTTCGAAATCTCTCCGCCGTGCTCCGCAATATTTTGTCGTTAAATAACGCCTTTTCAGGTCCAAAAACATTCCCCCTAAGGGAATACTTGTTTCACGAATATTCATCGTCCCTGGCCTTTGCCTCTTCCCACGGGAGCACATCTCCATCCTCCTTGAGATACTCCAGGAGCTCCGGTATCCCCTCTCCTGTATAAGCGCTGACAAAGAATATCTTCTCGCATCCCGCCAGTCTAAGCCATTCCGCCGCCTGCGCGGGCTCCGCCAGACGATGCTCTATCTTCGTTACGATACCGATCACCTCTCTGTTGCACATGGTAGTGACGTTAGGAGGATACAGAGAATAGGGCTCGATAGCGCTCAGCAGCAGGCCCACCACATCAGCCTCATAGGAATACACTGCCAGAGCGCCTCCCAGATGCTTCGTCTCGGCATATTCGCCCGGTGTATCGATGATCACGTCATAATTGTTGACGTATTGGGTCTTATGGTATGTAATGGTTTCTCCCTTCATCGCCTGCGTCAGTGTCGTCTTGCCGGCCTCGCTCCTTCCCATGAAAATTATCTTTCTCATAACGCTTACCTTCTGCTGATCTCACAGACTGCATAACCCAGATCCTGCCCGAAATATCTTACGATCTCCTCCACCGCGTTGGTCACTTCGGCGATCAGTCCTGTTATTATCAGAGTACCGCTGAACCTGTCAACGAACCCCAGGTACACGTCTCCCTCCTTTGTGGCGATGTCGCCGGCTATGACCGCCGATTCCGCGGGACTCATATTTATTATGCCTATCGCGGATTTATCGTAATCCACATCGGGATTGAGTCCCAGCTTCCTGTAAACTATCGGCCTCGGTCCTCCGATGATATGTGCCAGCGTTATCTGTTTGCCGGGTACCAGCTCCTGTATTATCCTGAGCCTGCCTTCTGCGTCCTGAGGCAGTATATCTTTTATATCGACCATTTCTTCTTGCCTCCCCCTTCCTTACTTGATTATGTCCACCAGTATCTCGGTGACGAAATCGTCCACCTTATGTATGGTCCAATAATCAGTGACATATCGTTCTATAGATGTGTTCCCGTATTTATACCCGTGAGCCTTCGCCCATCTGAATATCTTCTCATACGTTTCATTTATGTTATCATGAGATCCTATATGATACGCCGACAGCATCATTTTCCCGCCTATGTTCATGGTCCTGCTGTCCTCTATGTCCTTCGCTCCCCGCTGGAAAACGCGGACTTTCGTCGGTTTCCCTTCCATCTTTTCCTTTACGTCGAGGAACTCAAGATACACCGCACCCGTTATGGCATGTCCTATTTCCTCCAGATAGTTGGTCCACTCTATATTGATGATGGAATCCATGTAGTTGTGGGTGAATTCCTGCTCCATATAACAGACCCGCATGGATTCTATATACTTGACCGAAACTTCTGTGACCTTGTTCTCGATCACGCTGACAGCTTCCATTATAAGATCATACCAGTCATTTACCGATATGTAGGATACATTTATATCCTCCCGCAGCCGCTTGAGTTCGTCTATTTTATTGCGAAAGCTCTCCTGATGCACTTCATAGGTCTCACTTTCCAGCACCTCTTTCATTTCCTCCAGCTTGAAGCCCATCTGCTTGTAATACTTGATAACCGGCACCAGCAGCAGCGTCCGCCTGTTGTAATATCTGTATTTGTTTTCTTCAGAGATATAGTCCGGTGAAATTATATGTATCTTATCGTAAAAGCGCAGCGCCTTTTTCGATATATTACATATGCTGCTCACTTCCCCTATGGAGTACAGTTTTTCATCCTCTGTTTCCGTCTTTTTTTTCTCATCTTTCACAGCGCTCACCTTTTCCTTCTGCCTTTCAGGATCTTACGATCGCAGCCTCGGCGGAGTCGAGACTCTCATACCCGTAAAAACCGACCGTCGCGGCGTGTATCACGAAGGAAGGATTTTCCAGTTCAGACGACGTGTCCAGGCCGCTGAGATAAGAGGACATAAGACTGAGAGTCCTCTCCGAATATGTCTTCAACTCCCCTATGGTATATACATGAAACGAGACGTCACCGCCTCCGGTCCCCACGACAGGTCGGCTCTTGCTTCCCAGACCGGGGTAGCGCCTGACGAATTCCTGCTCACATCCTATCAGGATGTTGGCGATCCTGTCCACCATCTCCTCTTTGATCGGCGATACAGGGGGCAGATTTTTTTTCAGCACGCTGTCGAAATAATCCGGCTCGGTGAACTCCATCATATAGGCGTATTTTTCGGTAAGGAGATTCCGTCCTGCGTTTTTCGCTTCCTCCAGATCCTGCCTGTAGCTGGCCAGCACGTTCTCCGGAAATGATGAAAATTGACTGAAGCGCATGGCATAAAATGTCCACCAGTCATCCTGGCAAGCAGCCCGCCCTCCCGCGTTGTTCACCTTATCGAACATATTCCATTCTATATCTATTATATCGTCTATCATCCTGTCTTTCGGCGTCTCTCTCCGCTTTATCTCATCCCTCATGACAATTCTCCTTAAAATTCCCGAAAAGCTTCATCTAGTCACAATCCGCCATGATGTGGAGGTTCCTCAGCCTCACATCTCTTATGGCTCTCATCAATTCATCCCCATGGGCCTGCAGGAAAGCTTCCGTGGTCCTTGTAAACCCTCTGCGGTTCAGCTCTCTCCCTACGTCCACACACACCTGTTCTATGAGCATTTCTTTTTTTGCGCTGTTTTCCGCTGTATCGGGAAGCATCGTTATATTCCTCAAACGCTCCACCGTTTCCCTGAGCACATTGAAATCTTCCGCTCCACGGAACACCCATTTATAATACGGCATATACGTTTCGTTCAGCAGATATACAGCTGACATGGCTGTCTTGACGAATTCACCACAGGACAGATACGCCGCCTGAAAATCTCTCCGTTTCATAGACCGGCCGTAGTTGTACTGGCCTGTCTGCGCCATCATGGCGCATCTGGCTGCCAGTTTTTTCTTTACTACGTCCTCCGGAAAAAATCTCTGCAGCTCGCTCCTTATCTGTGAAAACCGTCCGTTGTTGTCCACAAAGACCTGGCCGTTGACTGCCGTGGCCAGAAACCTCTCCGGTATCCTGAACCATTCCATATTATCAGCCGGAGCATGATCCAGCCCTGTGAACTTACGGTAAAACCCCTCTGTCGTCAGGACTCCCACTCTGCCGCCACCCTGGGCTGACGTTATCCTCCTGTACCCCATATAGCTCTGAGGCAGACTGTCATACGCTTTCTGTATCTCAGCCCCGGCAGTCTCATACAGGCTTTCAGGGATCCAGATGCAGAAAGCGGGGCCGAAATCATGGTCAGCAGACAGCTGATCATCAAATCCAAAACACTCCGAGCCTTCTCCCACCAGCCCTGCCGCGATGTATTCCCTGTACCGCGACAGCTTTTCATCTATCATTGTCCTTCCGTACTCTTCAAAATACCGTCTCGAAAGCTCCATCCCTTTCATCGCTCACATCCCCTTCACCTTTTCCAGGTTCCGCTCCATCATTCTGTACTGTTCCGTCTTTCCGAAATCACGCTCGATCAGCCGAAGCGCTTTTTCATAATACTCCGCAGCTTCCTTCATTTCACCTCTGAGATACGATATCTCTCCCAGACCTGCACATGCCGCCGCATAATGGACGTCACCACCGCCATCCTCCTGAAATATCCGGCAGGCGTGGAGAAAGCTTTCCTTGGCCATCTCCAGTTTGTTCTGACACACCTGCAGCTGACCAAGATTCACATATGTAGTTGCCAGCTCTCCTCTGCATTGCGGCAGTCCTTTTATTATATTGAATGCGACGTCCAGCGCCTGCTCTGCCTTGTCCGATTCCCCGGTGGCACGATACACCATGCTGATATTGTTGCACAACGCGGCCATCCTGTAATCGCCTGAAAGGCCACATTCCTTCAGCAATTCTCTGGCCTGCAGGAAATACTTGAGAGCTTCCTGCTGTCGACCCGCGCTGATATATACATCTCCCGTGTTTATCAAAGCCGTAGCATAATGTTCAGTTTTTGACAGCCCCATCCGCTCCAGTTTTTCCAATACATCTCTGTACAGCTCTTCGGCTCTGCCGATCTCGCCGACAGCACGACAAAATCCTCCCAGCTCGTTGCTCACCGCAACGATCCCGGAGGTATCGTCTCTGTGTCGCGCTTCTTTCAGCCAATCTTCCAGATAGCGTCTCGTCTCCGCCGCGTCCTTGGCCTTGAATCTGGCATCCAGTCCGTTGTAAAACTCCTTGATGTCTATCCCGCCGTACATGCTGTCTCACCTATCCTTTCCGAATGAAATTCGTCATGATAGGTTTCTCATATTCCGGCTGCTTCACATGCTGTCTCAACCCGGCATACCTGTTGCGAAGATCATAGGCAATACTTTCACCCAGCGTCCTCATGGTCTGCATCCCCTCCGTGTCTTCCAGGACCTCCTCCGGCTTATTTCCGTGGACTTGGTTCCAATACTGGGATGTGGCGATAGGCATCTTGCTTATGGTGAAATACTTGTTGAGCCTGTCAAAGGCAGCGCTGGCCCCGCCTCTTCGGCAGGATACTACCGCCGCAGCCACCTTACCGGTCATGCGCCCACTGTGCATGTTGCTGTAGAACAATCTGTCAAGAAAGCAACACAGCTGTCCGGACGCACTGGCATAGTAGACCGGAGAGCCCACTACCAGGCCGTCGAATTCCACCAGCCTTGATGAGATCTCGTTGACGCCATCGTCAAAGACACATTTGTCCGTGGTAAAACAGCTTCCACAACCTACACAGCCTCTGATAGGCTCTGAGCCTATATGATATATCTCCGTGGCCACATCGTTTTTATTCAGTGACCCGGCCACTTCTCTGAGAGCCGTATAGGTGCATCCGAATTGGTGCGGACTGCCGTTTATCAACAGAACTTTCATTGTTACTCCTTACTGTAAGCCTTTTTTCAGTAAAAACGTAATCATTGAGAGTCTGTTGTCATTATACCATACTTTCCTATCATGTGGATACATTAAATTCAGTTTGATAACAGGTATAACTTCCGCTCCCCATCTCATCCATGATGACATGTGCCGGCAGCTCTCCGCGCATCTGTATCAAAACGCATCAAGAACGCTTGTTCTTCAAAGCTTTCAGTGATATAATAATGATGACAAGCTGGCAAAGGATCAGGAAAGGAACATATATATGGACAGAGTCATCCTCCACTGTGATATGAACGGGTTCTACGCATCGGTAGAGCTGATAGACTATCCTCACCTGAAGGACAAACCCATGGCGGTCTGCGGCAGCCCTGAGAACCGTCACGGTATCATATTGGCAAAAAACGAAATAGCTAAAAGATACGGCGTCGTAACAGCCGAGACTCTCTGGCAGGCCAGGAAGAAATGTCCCGGCCTCCAGGTCGTGCCGCCCCATCATGACAAATACAGGCATTACAGCAGACTTATAAATGAGATCTATCTGAGGTACACCGACATGGTCGAGCCTTTCAGCATCGACGAGTCGTGGCTGGATGTGACTGCCAGCACCAATCTTTTCGGTACCGGCAGTCATATGGCTGATGAAATAAGAGAAACGGTAAAGAAGGAACTGGGTCTCACGCTCTCCGCCGGTGTTTCCTTCAACAAAATATTCGCCAAGATGGGCAGCGACTACAGGAAGCCGGATGCCACCACCGTCATCTCCAGGGAAAATTTCAAGGAAATACTGTGGCCGCTGGACGTGAGGGCCATGTTCTTCGTTGGCAAAGCAACAGCTCAGAAACTGCACGACTTCGGCATAAAGACCATAGGCGAGCTGGCTGCCGCCGACAAAAAAATGATATCCGGTATGCTCGGAAAACAGGGCAGCACCATCCACGACTACGCCAACGGTCTGGACACTACGCCGGTTGCCCGCTATGATCAGCCGGAACAGATAAAATCCGTCGGCAATGGCATCACATTCAGACGTAACCTTCACGGTATGGAAGATATAAAAACAGCCGTGACAGGCCTGTCCGACACAGTAGCCACACGGCTGAGAAAGCACGGGCTCAAAGCCTTCGGCGTCAAAGTCGATATAAAAGATCCCTCCCTCAAGGTCATATCACGGCAGCAGCAGCTGGACAATCCCACCAATGTATCAGAGGTCATCGCCTCCAGCGCCATAGACACCATAAAGAAGTCGTGGCGCATGAGAGATCCCATCAGGATGCTGACCATCACCGCCATCAATCTGTGCGATGAAAACCAGGCCCAACAGTTGTCTCTCTTCTCCAACGAGAACGTGCTGGCAGAAAAAGGAGAAAAAGTCGAGCGTGCCATGGATAATATCAGGAAAAAATTCGGGACCGGAGCCATCAGTTTCGGTTCGATCATCAACAACGATATCGGACTGGACGCAGGGAGCACAGATCCGGCATTTTCAGACGTCAGGACTCCTCCGGACAGAGATGACTGAGATCGTAAAACTGCTGCCTGCTCCGAAGCTTCGCAGCGCTTTCATCCATACGCTATCTTCTCTCGATAAGATCTATCAGTTCCTCCAGTCTGCTCAGATTCAGTATTACGTGGTCAGCGCCACATCTGAAATATGTCTCGGTGACATTCTTCTGCCGCGTTACCTTCTCTTCCTGCGGCAGCGCTTCATATTCCTCTTCCGTCAGCCCCATCACCGAGCTGCCTTCCACGATGCCTACCGATATGAGTCCGGCGTTTTTCCCTTCTTTTATATCAGCGACAGTATCTCCCACCTTGATGGCGGCAGCCACCGATGAAACTCCCAGCTTTTCCAGATTTCTGAAGATCATATACGGGTATGGTCTGCCTTTGCCGCCAACGTCATCCGGAGTGATATATACATCCGGCTCATAGCCCTTTGCTGCTGCCGCAGGAGCGACGATCCCCATCATCTCAGACGTATATCCTGTAGTAGAGCCTATGGATATACCGCGTCCTCTCAACATCTTCACCGTGTCAGTTACATAGGGTTTAGGCCCGGCAAAATCAGGGAGTATCTCCATGATCGCCTCTTCGCTCACTTTGTAGACCTGATCCACATCAGCTCTCGTCCATGGTGAGCCGTATACCTGCTCCCATTCCCCGGCGATCCTGTCCATCTGCATCATCTTATGGATATGGTCCCATTTAGGCATGCCCATAGGCTCTCTCACCTCTTCCAGAGTAGGTGCGATGCCAAACTTCCCAAAAGCCTCTATGAAGGCCTGCACGGGGGCAGTGGAACCGAAGTCCACTGTCGTTCCCGCCCAGTCGAATATCACAGCTTCTATTTTCTTCATGTTTTCCTCCGTCCGTCTCCTTACAGGTCAGTCCATTCCTCATGCATGTATATCTGTCTCTTTTCCAGCTCCCGGAATATCACTTCAGGCTGGAATGCGTATTCAGGTATCAGTATCCCCGGACGAGGAGCACAGCCCTTGGCCAGCAGTTCAGCGGCGATGGCCAAAGGGATCCCTACGTTCCTCGTATAGGCTCTCAGTCCCTCCCAGCTCTCTACAGAACCATCGGAGGCCGGATGGGTATGGTATATTATCCCCTGCTTCTTCTTTCCATCCTTTGTACCGATCACTTCGATATGAAGACTGTATCCGTAAAGCTTCGTGGTTTTTCCCTCCGGGCTGTTCACCAGGTAGTCGCCGATGATATCCATAAGCTTTGCCGGTCGGTCTCCCACCATCACCTCAGGGTTTTTCAGTATCCCATAGTCGTAAAGGCCTCTCACCAGTGTCATATTCTGCTGCGGCCACGTTCCTCTCACCTCGATGAGACGCACGCCCTTATCAGCCAGCGCCTCAGCCAGCGTCACCGTCTCCGAATGAGGAATTATGTATTGTACTGTCTCCCCGTAAGGTTCCGGCAGCTTCACCTTTCGCGGCCTGGCAAAAGGCGGCACCTGTATGAATTTGCCATCCTCGAACACCACTCTGGTCTCCAGCTCAGGATCGTACTCGTAGGTAGTTGTCTCCGTTATCGATTTGGAAAAGGCGAAAGGTCTGAATGCTCCATGCGACACATATACCTCTTCCACTGTATCCAGCTGATTGGCCAGATGCATGGCCATCATCTGAGTCGTTCCCGGAGTCATTCCAAAACCTGGGACACATGTCTTCCCCGCCTTTACGAACAGGTCGTCCCACTGGTTCTCGTCACCGAAACCGTTGAGATTGACTCCGTGACACCCCGCCTTGGCGATACACTCGGTGGACTTGCCGTTAAGAGTGATCTGCGTCCCGTCCATCACCACGTCATAGCCTTCCATCAGCTTCGCCGTTCCCGCTACATCGTTGACATCTGCTTTCACCACGTCTACTCTGGCGTCGTCCAGCCATTGGGCCACCTTTTCTGCCTCCTCCACATTGTAGTCGCCTATGGTTATTTTATCAAAATTCGAGTGCTCCACAAGATCCAGAACAGATTCTCTGCTGATCCGACCTGCTGCTCCCAGACAAAAAACTTTCATATCTTGACCTCCTCTATAGTTTTGAGTAATCTCTTTATGTCCTCTGGATATATCTCTCCTATATTCCCTATCCTGAACGTCTCCGCCTTCGACACCTTTCCGGGATAGAGGACGAATCCCCTGGATTTCATGGCTCTGTAGAATTTTCCGAAATCGAAGTCCTCATAGGGATACATAAATGCTGTTATGATAGGGGACTGTACGCTTTGTGGCAACAGCGGCCTGTACCCCAGCGCATCCATCCCCTCACTGAGAATGCGCTGATTCTCGCTGTACCTGCCATATCTCTTCTCGATGCCGCCCTCTTCATCCAGCTCGTTGAGGGCCTGCTGGAAAGCTCTCACCGTATGGGTAGGCGATGTGAATCGCCACTTTCCCTTCCCATCCATGGTTTTCCATTGATCATACAGATCCAGACTATATGAATGAGCGTTACCTTCGCATTTTTCCAGTTCGCTCTTTCTTGCTATGACAAAGCTGAACCCCGGCACTCCCTGGACGCATTTGTTTGATGAGCTTATCATGTAGTCTATCCCCATCTTTTCCATGTCCATGGGGATACCTCCGAAAGCGCTCATAGCGTCCACAATGGTGGCTTTTCCCATTTTCTTGGCAAGACTGCATATCCTTTCCACCGGATTCAATATCCCTGTGGTAGTCTCGCAGAAGACTACGGCCACATGAGTTATCGCCGTATCTTCATTCAACACTCTTTTCACCGCTTCCGGATCAGCCTGTTCCGTCTCCTCAAAGCTGAGCAGTCGGAAGGAACGTCCCATGGTCTCCATAAATCTGACCATCCTCATGCCGTAGGCTCCATTGGCGATAAGAAGCAGCTTCCCGCTCCCTGGCACCGCTGTTCCCAGACATGCCTCGACTCCAAATGAGCCGCTTCCCTGCATCAGCACTGCCGTATAATCATCCGGTGACGATGTGGCATATCTCACCAGTCTCCTTCTTATATCTTCAACTACATCTATATTGTAATCATCGTCCCACGTACACCAGTCGCGAAGCATAGCTGCTCTCACCTTCTTAGACGTGGACAATGGTCCCGGTGTCAGTAACAGGTAAGGGTTATCAGGCACTTTCGACCACATCTGTCTTCCTCCTCTCATTTCTCTTCTTTATCCTGTACACCAGCAGCTCATATATCCCTCGGGCAACGATGTTCACCAGCAGTATCAGCAAGCTCATAGCTGCCGCCTGAGCGATGTCCCCCGCTTCTTCCATATGGGTTATGGCGATAGATGCCACCTTGAACTGAGCGCTGTAAAGGAACACCACCGCTGACACAGTCACCATGGAGTTCATGAAATAATAGAGGAATATCTCCAGTATGGCCGGAAGAGACAGCGGCACTATCACTCTGGTGAAGCTCTTCCACAGCGGGATCCGCATGCTGTCGGCCACATTCTCATAATCCTTGTCATGTTTTTTCAGCGCGCTGCTGGCAGTGACAAAAGGTACCGAATAAAAGTGCACTACGTTGGCCAGCACCAGTATGGCCACGGTGCCGTATATGAAATTCAGCGGATTATCAGGGCTGTTGAAGAAGAATATGAAGCTGAGGCCTATGACCATCCCCGGCAGCGCCAGTGGGATCGATGACAGCAGTCTTCCTATCACCTTCAGCACCCTGGAGCTCTTGCTCCTTTCCACCAGATACACGTATATGAACACAAAAGCCGTACCTGCTACAGCTGACAGGAGACTCATCACAACCGAATTGATAAAGCTCTGGATCCCTCCTGTCGACTCGCTGAAATTGAAATGTTCCAGCGTGAACCCCATTTCATATGGATAATATTTCGTAAATGCTCCCATGAACAACACTGCCACCATGATGAACAGGCACAGCGTCACACCGCCGCATATCACATAAAACACCACGTCTCTAGGCGTTGAGTCTTTTATCCTTAAAGCGCTGGCCTTGGAGCTTATCGCCCCGCTTTCCTTTCTGGACGTTATCCTGTCTACGGCGAAGCTGACGATGGCTGGTATCAGGAGCAGTGTCCCTACCACTGCCCCCATGTTCATGTTGAACTGACCTGCCACCTGCTTATATATATCTGTAGCCAGGACATTGTAGCTGCCGCCTACGACTTTTGGAGCTCCGAAATCTGTGAATGCCAGCGTGAAGCATACGAAAAGCGAATTTATCAGTGTGTATTTCACCGACGGTACAGTGATATATCTGAACTTTTTCAGATTGCCGCACCCCATGGTCTCCGCCGCTTCGTATAATCTTCCGTCAGCATAGTTCAACGCGATGTAAAACATCAGGAAAGACTGTGGAAATGTATATATGATCTCGGAAAGTATTATGCCCGTCTTACCGTAGAGGCCAATGTCCCATCCTAAGTTGGTAACTACTCCCTGCACACCGAACAGATACACAAGGCTGAGTCCGTGGACCACGGTAGGGAGGAACAGCGGTATGAGGGCCGCATAGCGGAAGAACTGCTTCCCCTTTATGTTGGTCCTCGTCACACCGTAGGCATAGACAAATCCTATCAGAGTGCTCACGATAGCTGTGAACACCGATATGTATATGGTATTGCCGATGGACACCGACAGGGCCGGCGTGGAAAAATATTCCGCATAATTGCCAAGGCCAACGAAGGTACCGTCAGCAGAAATGAATGCTTTGGAAAAAAGGCTGTAGAGAGGGCAGATCAGGACTATTACGAAGCATATGGTCATCAGCCCCATCACTATGTTTACAGACTTTATCTTACTGGTATCGCCAAGCCTTGTCATCGTCAGCACACCTCATCATCAGCATATTTGAGTATTCCGGCCTCAGGAATCTGGAAAAAGATCCTGTCTTCCCTGTGAAGATCCAGCTTTGTGACTGCATCAGACGATATATCCACACAGATAGGCTCATTGGATTCCAGCTGGCCGTATATCCTGGTGACAGGCCCTCTGAATTCCACCTCTGTAACTTTGCCGGCCCAGTTTTCTGTCCCATTACCGCCCATCTCTCTGGAAACGCCTATGTTCTCCGGCCTTACACCGTACAGCTCGTTTCTGTTTTTCCTGTATATATTCATAGTCCCTATAAAATTGGCGACGAACACGGTCTTAGGATTGTTGTATATCTCCTGAGGCGTGCCGATCTGCTCTATCATGGCGTTCCTCATGACAACGATCTTATCGGCCATTGTCAGGGCCTCTTCCTGGTCATGAGTCACCATTATGGTGGTTATCCCCAGCTTCTTCTGGATACGGCATATCTCAGCTCTGAGCTTTACACGTACTTTGGCATCAAGAGCTGAAAGCGGTTCGTCAAGCAGCAGATACTCCGGTTTTGGAGCTACCGCTCTTGCCAGCGCTGTCCTCTGCTGCTGTCCGCCGGAAAGCTGTGACGGGTACTTCTTTCTATGTTCATACATATCCACCATCTTCAGGACCTCTTCACATCTGGCTTTTCTTTCCTTTTTGTCCAGTTCCTTCTGCTCGTTCAGTCCGAACATGATGTTCTGCTCCACGGTCATATTGGGAAACAGCGCATATGACTGGAACACGATCCCGAAGTTCCGCTTTGAAGGAGGCAGCTTGGTACAGTCTTTGCCATTGATGACGATTTTTCCCTCCGTAGGCTGCTCCAGCCCGGCTATGATCTTCAGGAGCGTCGTTTTGCCGCACCCGGAAGGACCCAGGATGCTGACCATCTCTCCCTTTTCTATATCTATGGAAATATCCTTTAAAACTGTCTGATCATCGAATTTCTTATTTATACCTTGTACAGATAAAAACATGTATCGATCGCTCTCCTTTCAGTTGATTGATTTTACTCAGCCAGATGACCGCCAGGCGGCGGTCATCTGCATTTATACAGGTACAGAAGTCTGTAAGTCTATTGCTTATTCCTCTTCCGGCTCTGATTTGGCGTCATATTTTTCCATCCAGGTGTTGAGGATGTTTTCTCTGTTGGACGCGGCCCACGAGAAGTCGTTCTCGATCAGCTGATCCAGCGGATTTCCTTCATACCCTTCGTATTCACCTACATCGTTAGTCGTTATTATCGGGTAATTCTCCTTATACATGGCCATCGCGCTGTCGGATATAGCCCAGTCGAGGAACGTGTACGCGGCAGGATTTATCTCGTCCTTCTTGATAAGAGCGTTAGCTTCCAGATCCCAGCCGGAACCTTCCTCAGGGAAGATAACTTCTACAGGCGCTCCGTCTTCCTGCTGGCTGAGACCGGCATATCCAAAGCTGATCCCTACCGCGCATTCACCGGAAGCCGCCATCTTGGCAGGTTTAGAACCTGAATGAGTGTACATAGCGATATTCTTATCCAGTTCGTCAAGATAATTCCATCCCTCGTCCTCGCCCATCAGCTGCAGTATGGCTGATACCGTGAGGAATCCCGTTCCCGATGAATTAGGGTTGGACATGACGATATGACCTTCGAAAGCCGGATCCAGCAGATCCTGATATGATGTTATCTCCGGCAGTCCCAGCTTCTCGGCTTCCTCAGTATTGACTACGATAGCCGTCTCCCATGCGTCGATGCCTACCCATGTAGGAACCTCTTTATCCGATTTGAACTCCGGAAGTATCCTGTCCACTCCTTCAGGGGCATATGGTTCAAGACCTCCCTGATCATCCAGCACCATCATGGATGAAGCCGCTGTGCCCCATACCACATCAGCCTGCGGATTGTCTTTCTCTGCCAATAACCTGGCTGTGATGATTCCAGTGGATTCACGGACGATGTTCACCGTTATATCAGGATACTGTTCATTGAAATCCTCCAGATATGTGCTGACCTGCTCGTCTTCCAGTGCGGTGTAGACAGTTATCTCGCCTTCCGTGGCCTTATCGCCCGATTCAGCATTTTCGTCGCCGCCGGAACATCCGGTAAAGACCACTGCCGAAACAAGCATCGTCATCATCAAAAGAGCGCTAACTAATTTCTTCTTCATGTTCAGATTTCCTCCTAAATATTCAAGTACATAATCATGATCCGAAGCGGAGTATGTAGACCAGGCTCTCACCATCAGCATGTCTCTCAGCTTCACACCCGCATTCTATCGTCCTGCCCGGCGCCGAACAAGCACAGATGTGTAAAATCTCATGAAAGGCACTCCCGGTATGCCTCTTCATTTCTGTAACTTTTCTACAAATCAGTCCGCATCATCCCATCATCCTGTGCCTTGGCTTCCTGCTGTACTGTGACTGGGCCGCTGCTGCCGGATGCCGGCCCGATACCGGCAATTACAACAGATTGTCGCCGTCGATGGCGAACCCGTCCGATATGGTGCTCTGCTTCTTTATCTTCCTGGAATACTTCTCGTAGTCCGACAGCAGTATACAGGCGTACAGCATGTCCACTATGGCCAGTTGTCCGCATCTCGAATACAGCGCATTGCTGTAGATATACTGCTCCGTACCGGTACAGAGGATGATGTCGGCGTATCTGTTGATGGCCGAATCCTCGTAATTGGTCAACGATATGGTCCCCGCCCCTGCCGCCTTGGCGTTCTGCAGCGCCTTGACGGTGCTCCGCGAAAGCCCCGTATAGGATATCCCTATAGCTGTATCCTTTTCCGTCAGGTCTCCCGCCATCATGTTCTGCCTGTAGATATCCTGGTAGTAGACGGCGTTTATTCCCAGATAGATCAGCTTGCTGGCCAGGTCCTCCGCCACCGTCGACGAATTCTCGGCAGCCAAAAGCAGCACTGTACCGCTGTCCGATATGGTCTTTGCAGCACGCATCAGCTCCAGCACCGACAGGTTCTTCAGGGTATCCTCCAGCTGTCTTATATTGGCGTTGACCACTTTCATGGGAATGTCCACGGACTTCTCGTCGGGAGAGATGTCGAAGGTTATCAGCTCAGTCATCTCAACTTCCTCCTCCGCCATCAGGCTCTCCTTCATCAGTATCCGCTTCATCTCCCTGAATCCGCTGAGACCCATAGCCCTGGCGAACCGTATCACCGTCGGCTGACTGACCCCTGCCTTTTCCGCCAGCTCTTCTATGGTCAGTTCCGTAGGGTCAAAATCCCCTTCTATTATCCTGTCCGCCACCTTCTGCTCCGACGGCCGCAGCATTCTGTACTCTTTCCTTATTTTAAGAACAAAATCCGAACTCATATCCTCGATGTACCTTTCCTACAAAACTCCCGTTTTCCGCTTGCCTTCCGGCTGACTCTTTTTGTCGTTATTCCGGAAAAAATCCCCTTGGTTTAATGTCTCCCGGCAATTTCTCATATTAAGATCCGCCTTTGCTTTGTTAATTATATTCGACTACGGTTAAATCCTTATCTGGCCTACATTAAATGTAAGTAAAAACAAATCAGCTTCTCCGTCATCCCGCCACCGCATCAGTACGGAATGCCAATTCCCTGAGATATCCAGCGTCTTTTATTACAAACGGGAAGTCAACCATGTGCCCTACGGATGCTAAATGCCTATAAACCGATTTGCATCAATGTTTTTTGGCATATTTTAAATGCTTTTCGCAGATTTTATGCCAACAAGTAACATATCAACAATCATTCTTGGCATATAACAGATATGAGACTTGCCCCAAACCGCCCTTTTATGCCAAATAAAGCCTTAAAAAATCTTGATTTGGCAACACCTAGAATAAACGATAAATATCCCGTTCGTTTACATATCTGATCAAAGATCCGAGATCAGATACAAGAACTTTGGTTTTATTGTGAGGAAACTTTTCTGTATTTCTTCGTTCTTCATTGATTGGCTGCTCCTCTAGAAGTACAACCGGTAACGATATTGCCGAAAGTAGAGAATGATACGCAAAAAAAATGTTGCGCGACAAGAACGCCCGCTGCGAGAATTTCAGTGTGGAACGGAACTGCCTTCAACGCGGCGATTTATATATCACACATATTATAGATGAGGAAATGATGCTCGATGATCTGCGCTTACAATAGGGTTTATCTTGACAAAGTCCGTACCACCCTTAGCCGCATGTTGGACTTTGCAGTATATAATATCGCTGAAATTTTCGACTTATTCATTAAATCCAGCGTTGTAAAATGCTTTGAAATAAGGCGAATTCGATGTATAAGGCGGCGAAATCAGAGACAAATCTTAAACTTCTGTGGCAAAAACCCAGTTTGAGTCAACGCGGACTTTCGGATTTATCCGGCGCACCAGTACATATTATCCTGCAATACGAGCAACGACAAAAGAATATCAACAAGGCTCAGGCGGAATATCTTGCCATGCTGGCAAAGGTGCTGTACTGCGATGCAAGGAACTTGATAGAGAAAACAGAGTAAAAAGGAGGAGCGAATGTATCTCCTCAAAGGAAATACATTCACTCCTCGTATCGATATCATATTGAATTCTTACTGAGTCTTCTGTCTTCTCCTGTACAAGGCTGCTCCCACGGCTTCTGCCTTTCTACCGGACTTTTCATTTGCCCCTTATTCTGCCATTGCTGATAAAAATATTTTTTCAAAATCTTTTTTTTCGGCTTTACGCGGATTACTATCAACAGATACGTTTGCAGCAGATCTCTCCGCAAGCTCCGGAATATCCTCCTCTCTGACATTTATTTCTGCAAGAGTCGGTATTGCCAGGTCACGATTTAAATTTTTAATCGCTTCGACCGCTTTATATGCGGCTTCTCTGTCGGAAAGGCCTTCTACATTTTCTCCCAAAGCTTTCGCTATTCGAATAAACTTGTCTATGCAGGCCACACAATTATATTCCATAACGTGCGGAAGCATTATTGCCATTGATAATCCATGCGGCAAATCATAAAGTCCTCCCATCGCCTCGCCCATACAATGAACGCCTGCTATATCTGAATTTCCGAAGCATATGCCTGCAATCAGACTACCTAACAGCATTTTTCCTCTAGCTTCCGGTTCACTGTCATATACGGCATTCCTTATGTTTTTTCCTATCATTTCAATAGCATATATTCCGCATGCGTCGGTAATAGGTTCGCTGAGTTTACCTGTGTAGCCTTCTATGGCATGAGTTAACGCGTCCATGCCTGTGGCAGCAATTATGGAAGGTGGCAACGTTTCAACCAAATCAGGGTCCACCAAGGCTAACCGTGCAGCGATAAGCGGGCTTCCTACACTCATTTTAAAATGTCGTTTAGTATCTGTAATTACCGACCAGAATGTAACTTCGCTGCCTGTGCCTACAGTCGTCGGTATAGCTACCAAATCAGTTATGGGCTCGCTAACCATTCCTAGGCCTTCATAATCTCCGATTTCACCGCCCTCTTTTAAAATCACGCCTACAGCTTTAGCAGTATCCATGGAACTGCCTCCGCCTATCGCGATCATCATGTCTATTTTCTTTTCTGCAGCAAATTTGGCCGCTTCCATCACAGTCGTATCCCGTGGGTTCGGTTGAATTCCATCATAAATTTCATATTCGATCTCAGCTTTATCAAGTATATCCGTAATACGTTTAACAATGCCTGCCTTAATCAATCCTTTATCGGTAACAAGCAATGGCCTTTCATGTTTCATTTTTCTGATTTCATCAGGAAGCTGCCGAACACATCCTGCACCATAGATAATTCTTGTCGGTAATACAAATTCAAAGTTTCCTACTGCACTCATAATAATTTTCTCCTGTATCCACTTCTGATTTTATCTACAAATTAATACGCACCCTCAGACCACTTATGTTTTCTGAACACATTCCAAAGACATCTAAATATGCAAATTTTTCATATTCTTCACCTCTGGCAGTCATGTTCATTTTCCACGCCTCTCTGTAAAACGGTACCGCTTTCTTTACGGTGACATTGGGAATTGTGCTGAATACCTTCCTCAGATATCTCCACTTAACGGTTTCCATAGCGTCCTCAAGCGCAACATCTCTGTTATACTTACTTTTCAGAATTCTTCCTTTGAGAGAATCCAAAGCTCTTTCCTCCAGACCCAGATCATCATTCAGATCAAAGTGAAGACAATGTCCTTCGTACATATCATATATGACTCCGATTTCTCCATTACGGTCAAGCGCTCTGCTCTTTCCCCCGCGTTTCAGTTCATAATTAAATATAAACAAAGTATATGGAACAAGTACTTTTTCGCTCTCTTTAAGCTCATATTTTATTGGACACCAGAGGCCGAACAGCTTTGGATGTATTTTTTTCATTTTCCACTCAATTGCCTCCTGATCCGTCTGATACGGTGTTGTGACAAAGACATTTTTTCGGATGTCCGTCCTCATTTTTTTTAATCTCTTAGGTCGTGAAACGCAATTTTTCTCGATCATAATTTCGCGCCTCCCATCTGCAAAACCGAAAATCATTAACCAAAACCAAGGCAGCGGATATCGAACTGCCCTGGCTTAAGCTCTTACAACACTTTGTGACTACTTACTCTTCATCATCCTTAAAAATTCCATTTTTTACTTCTCTTAAATAGAGAATAAAGCATCCCGGACCAAACAGTAGCAACATAATACTGAATATCCAAAATACAATATCAATCCCTACCGTTAATCCCCAAATCAGAAGACATGCAACGAGAACTACTATAATGGCCAGAATATTTCCTATTTTATTTGCTCTTTCTTCCGTCATTTTGTATTCCTCCTATCTATTCAGCGCATCTACAGGTTCGCCTTTTCTTGGGAACATTGCGCAGGCAATGAAGTATACGATGAGACCGGCTATCCATGTTGCAACGCTTGATGGAATTCCTGCCGGCATTTGAAGGATAAACTGCCAGAGAATATACCAGCAAATATTAAAGAATACGGTTACCAAACCTCCCGCAGGAGAGCTCTTCTTATAGAAGAATCCTCCCAGCAGCGGAATCAGGAATACAGCCACTTGGAATCCGCCTATGATGTTCCATGCGTTTGCTATACCGTTTTGCCAGAAATACGTACCCAGAATTACAAATACACCTAGGCAGCAGATAACGACTCGCGATCCTTTGATTACACCCTGATCGCTTAAATCAGGTTTTATAAGATCCTTAATAAAATCTTTTACCAATATACCACTGGTAATCAGGAACTCGGCACTTACAGTAGACATTACTGCTGCAATCAATGCCGCAACAAACAGTCCTCTCACTCCTGTCGGAAGTACTGAGAATACCATTGCCCAGAAGCCTTCTGCCGGCGTTGCCGCATCAGGGTACATGGTTATTGACGCGATACCTGCGAGTACCATTGCAGCGCTGAATACGGCTCCGATCGCCAGCATAAGAGTATACGCTATCTTTATCTCGCCGCCACCTTTAGCTGCTCCGAAGCGCTGATAGCTTTGTGCGTTGGTATAGATCGCCAGAGCTGAAATAATCCAGCCGAATGCTTCAGGTCCTGTCATATTGCCGAATAATTGAGTAAGCTCAGGATCGATTGCTCTCGAGGCTTCGAACATGGCAGATGCGCTGCCAAAGTTTACAAATATGCCTATCAGAAGCGCGCCGGCGCTGACAGTCATAATCATGAACTGGATCAAATCTGTTACGGCCAGCCCCCACATGCCTGCAAGGAATGTATATACTACCATTACAGCTCCTGCAATAATCATTGCAACCCATATATTCATTCCTGATACCAGGTTCAAAACTTCACCGACTGCAAAGAGCAGCGCACAACAGTAAAGCTGAGACGACATAGGACATATCGCTGAAAGAAGCCCGGTCGGTTTATTGTACAAATGTCTAAATAAATCAGGAAGCGTAACTACCCAGTCCGGCATCTTGGTTCTTGTCATCGGTCCAATCCACAATGCCAATGGCAGACGGAGTATAGTAGAAGGTATAACATATACCAGTATAATCGATATTCCTATCGTTGCTCCACATTCCGCCAATCCGACTATAGTCCATGAATCATACCATGATGCCGCCGCCGTCCCTATAAGTACAGGGATCGTCAGTTTTCTTGATGCTACAAAAAAGCTTTTAAAGTCCTTACTGGCTTTCCTGTGCATTACGAAGCCTACTGACATGACTCCAACAAAATAAAGTAAAATAACTATCCAGTCGCATATTCCCCATAATTCCGTGAAATCTATCATTCTTCCACCTCCTCATATTATCATTTTTTCCTGTTAACCTATTATCCGACTGTATGTCGCTATTTAGGTTCGGCAACAATACCACTTGCCAGAAAAGCCTCTATCTGTTCTTCACCGTACCATCTACAGAGCGCATTTCATCTACCGGAGCTTCCGCTCCCACCTCATAGTTCTGCTTG
>UQRM01000007.1 GCA_900543485.1 uncultured Eubacterium sp.
CCTTCTTCGGTCTCGGTGGCCGGCTTCGTCACTCTCCATTCGCCGTAGGCATGGTTTGCCACATTCAGCTTTTCACCGCAGGAGCATTCCTGCCAGTGCTGGGTTTTGTCATATTTCCACGTTTCATCATGGATGCCATGCTCATGTTCAAGCATCGGAATGGTTTCGGTCTGAACATGGTCGCAGACCGTGCAGTCACGTGCTTTGGAGCCTTCTTCGGTCTCGGTGGCCGGCTTCGTCACTCTCCATTCGCCGTAGGCATGGTTTGCCACATTCAGCTTTTCACCACAGGAACACTCCTGCCAGTGATTAGTATCATCATATTTCCATGCTTTATCGTGAACATCGTGCGTATGGACCGGAATCGTCTCTTCCTGCGTATATTCGCAGACGGAGCAGGTGCGTTCTTTTAAACCCTCCTCCGTTGTGGTGGCAGGCTTGGTTTCCGTCCAGTCGCCGAAAGTATGGTTGGCTACAGTATCTTGATTAACTTCTTTGCAGTAGAGGCATTCCTTCCAGTGTGTAGTCGAACCGCTTCTCCAGTCGTCGGTATAGTAATGTTGGTGTTCCCTGTATCTATCAATCTGCTCATAGCCGCAGGTAAGGCACTGCCTTTCACATACGTCATACTTCGTATTTACATCATAATAGATCAGCTCCCATTCGCCGAAGTTATGGGGGCTCTCTTCAGATTTCTCTCCGCAGCTGCATTCTTTCCAATGCTGGGTTCCATTATTTTTCCAGCCGCCGAAGCTGTGTTCATGGGGGGGAGTAGGCCCCTCTCCGCCGCCGGAGCCTTCAAGTGTAGCCCAGTCACCCCATTCTCCTGGGCTGGTAACGTATTCGTTGGGAAACTCTCCGACAATGATGCAGCTTCTCGCCCTTATTTCAACTGTGTATTTTTCGCGAGCCTCCGTCATCAGGCTGCCATTAAACAGATGATATCTCTGTACTGTCAAATCGGGACCGTCAATTATTGTCTCGCCGAGCTTCAACCGAAGCTCGTATTGATACTGGCCGCCGCCCGAGGGCGCGTCCCACTGTACCATGCTTTTAGGGCTCTCTGCCCATCGTATGTTTTGGGGCATACCTGCGCCTGCCGCAAACACGGTCATGGGCAGCATTCCCAACACCATGCACAGGGAAAGCAGCAGCGCCAGCAAACTCTTTTTTCGAAGCATCTTCATTCTCTCCTTTGCAAATAGAATCAGTTTTTGGTATTTCCGCCGTCCGGTCCGGACGGATCCTTTCCTCCGGCTGGCGGGTTATCCTGTGCCTTCCGCTTTTTCCTGTATAAGAATACAAGCAGCAGCGCCAGCAGGACAGCCGCCGGTATCGCGGCCAACAGAACAATGTAGACGGCGTTTCCATCCTTGGTTTTTTGCTGTTCTTACTGTAGCGCCTTTTTCGGGATTTGTGCAGGTCGCTTTAGCGCCAATTTCCCAAAAATTATGTGGCGCACCTGCGCCAATCTATTTTTTGTGTGAAAATTCCAAAACACCTTGATTGTGCAAAAGGGATTGCCGATCATGACAGGCGGCCTGCTACGTCCTGTAAACTTAAGAGGTATTACACTCTGTACAGGGTGGATGGCCTCAATTTTCCGCTCAAAGCTTCGTTTCTCAAAATGGCGCAGGTGCGCCACAGTGTTTTTTTAGTTTGGCGCTAAAACGGCCTGTTAAAAACACCAGCTTCCTGCTATGATAAAAAACGAAAAGTTCACATGATGGAAGGCCGGCCAGGACACAGAATGTCCAAAAAGCTTCAGCTGACCTTTTCGGAACGCAGGATCAGAAAGGGGATATAAAGGGGATATATCGTATGTATGCAAGGTTCAGGCCGTACCATCTCATTGGCGCCATCGGTGGGTTCCTCACTGCCCTCACCGCCATTATTAGCTTGGCAGTTTCCACATCGTACTACTTTCTTTGGCGCGTTCAGCGCTACCCGTGACAGCCTCATCAAAGTAGGCAGCCTGATCGCGGGGATAGGTCTTGGCTTTAATATCTTGATCTCAATTCTCCAGATGGCGGGTGTGTATGTTTTTGTTCTGGCTCTTCTTGGGGCTCTCGTTATGATGGCAGGGGTTGTGATCGCCTGTATCAAATTCATCATGCTCTTCCAGAGAGACGCTTTTGTCGTGGTGTTCTGCGTGTTTATTTTCCTGGGGCTTCTGCTGTCTTTATTCTGGACGTGGGCAAGCCTGATAAGCGGCGCTGGGCTGGGTGGCCTGCTGATTTATTTTTACGTCCACAATATCACCTACTAGACAGCTTCTCTCATTCAGGATATTTCCTTGTTTACCGCGGCTGCACCGTGTGGCTGCGGTAAAATGGCATGTGCGGGCGCAAAAAACCGGTAGTTCCCGGATGCGGAACGCAGCTCCAAAAATATACGGTTTTATCCAGGAGAATCCCTGGTTTAGGTCAAACAGGAAGGATTGTATATTCCGCAAAAACGTCAGCGAAAAAAGTCTCTAACCGACCGAAATCGTTGAAAATCCATGCCGTTTATAGTATAATAATCTATAGCTGTACCATTGCGGAGAAAGGGAGTGGAATGGGACGTATGGTAATAATAAAGAAAAGCTTCACAAATCCAAAATCCATTTATGCGATTCTGCTGCTTGGTATTTTTACTTTTCTATTTCTTGGCGCCGAGTACCTATATGTGAATATGATCTCGCTTACGGCAGGGGAAGAAAAAACGGTGATTGCGCAAAACTACGCGTTAGGAATAAGCGCTGTCGGTTTTTTGCTCTATCCGCTGTTTCATCGCTTTTTGAAAAGGCGGGTACAAATCGTTGGACTTTTTATCCTTGTACTAGCAGCGGCAGTATGCAATTTTTTGGTTCAAAAACATGTTTCTTATTCGTCCACTCTGCTCTCCGGAATGGCATTGTTCCTGTTTCTGGGGATATTGGGAAGCGCGGCCCACTACCTGTTTTTCAAACTGGCGAGGGATCGCACCCATCTGGCGCGTATGGTTGGTGTCTCCTATGCCCTTGGGATCTTCCTGCAGTTTCTAAATAACAATCTTGTGGATCTGGAAACTGCGGAAGCCTTGATACTTTCACTCTTTGCCCTTGTAGCGTTAGCGCTGTTGCTGAAGGCAGAAAGGCTTTGCCGCCAGGAAAACGCAGAAGCGGAAGAACTCCAGTCCCCCGCCATAGAGGATGATGGGAAGGGAACCCGAAAGAAGATCGCCGCCGGCGGACTCCTTGCACTGCTTGTCATCCTGATGGCATGTATCTTCAGTACGCTGGACAACGCGGTCACCATGCATCATGCAGCAGGCACTGACATCGGGCAATGGCCGCGGCTTTTGCTGGCGGTAAGCGGCCTTTCTGCCGGCTTTCTTTTTGATATCCGAAAGCGGAAATTTATGGCCATGATGATGTACTGCGTCATGCTGATGTCCGTCATCTGTGTGGTAGTACTCAAGCTGGGCGGCCCGTTTTTGATCGGCCTGATCGTATTTTATCTTTCGGCTGGATTTTTTGTGGTATTCTTCACCACCAGCTTTCTGGATTTTGCCCGCCATATGCCCACGCCAGCGCTGTGGGCCGGTATGGGGCGCGCCATGAATAACGTGAGCGCCGCTTTGCTTACCAACGCCTCTGTAGCGTTGCTTGTTTCTGACAGCAATGGCATGGCATCCATCATTCTGGCACTGGTCCTGTTTGTGGCCGTCAGCGTAGTCATCTATCTTTATACAGCCTGGATGCCGGTTTCATCCGGCACCCCCAAGGATATCCCGACAGACCTGGACCCTCAGGAAGCGTTCCGTCTTTTGTCGGAGCTGTTTATCCTTACGCCCAAGGAAACCGAAGTATTTGACAAGCTGGTCAATTCAGAGGAAAGTATTCAGGAGATCGCAGATGGACTGTATCTATCCCGGCGAACCTGTCAGCGGCATATCGCGGCGATCTATGAGAAAGCAGGTGTAAAATCACGCATGGGATTGTACCAGCTCTACATAGAAAAACAGCGCAGGCCATGACAGCCAGAAAGGGGTTCGGATGAAGAGGATTAAAATTGCTGTTTTGCTGGTATTATTGTGCGTACTGGCGGGGTGTTCCCCAAAAGATACATCGCTTCGGGCCTATTGCACCGAAAGCCAGCAGGAATTTCTGGATCAGTCGCTGGAAGAGCTGCCGGTCGCGCTTACCTATCGTCACAACGATAACATCCTGGGACGCTACGAAACGACGGATGAAGAAATCATCTCCGAAATCCTGCAGGCATTACGGGAAACGACCATTGTATCCAAAGCTTTCAGCGGCTCTACAGACAGCCGGATCCTGGAGTTTGAGACAGCGGATGGGGATACCTGCCTCTTCTGGTTTGATGAAAACCGGTTCCATGGCGCCGGCGGAACATCCTATGTCCTTTCCGGCGACAGGGAAGCGATGGAGTAAAAAAGGTAAATCGCAAAACCAGGCATTCCTTGCTTGTATGCAGCTAAGGCTGTGCAAGCAGGGAATGCCTGGTTTATTTATACCCATTTTTCAAACGCAAGGGACTCGGATTTAGCCTCATTTATACTCTTCCCCTTCCACAATGGGCATTGTGATGTTTTCCATGGCTTCTCGCATTTTGGGGTGCCGGATAACAAAATGAATCGCCGGCGTTTTTTCCTTGGACACGATCACCCAGCTTCCCTCATGGATAAGAATTTGGATATGGCGGAACGCAGGAGATTTGTTTTCCTCAATATGGTAGTTTTTATGCATCTGAGAAAAGCGCTTCATCATCTCCAGATGTTCCCGATATTGCTCATAGGTGTAGACGATATCCTCTTCATAAAAAGCGCCAGCCAAGGATAGCGTCATGGGGTATTGGGCAAACTCATCTTTTGAAAAGTTGGGATACGCTTCAAAGATGGAGTCGTGGGATAGAATTTCTTCCGTCAATTCCCTTTGAAAAGCAATATGTTCCATGATCCTGATCTGGTTTTTCTCCGAAACACGATTGTCCCTCAAAACCTGAAAGACAAGCGCATCGTCGGCCGTGTAGAGCGGCAGGGATGACAGGATTGATCGCCTGGTACCTTCTGTTTTTGCATCAAGCTTTAAAAAGGCATCCGCCGTAAATTTTTGAGGATCGGACAGCTTGCGCTGCCCCTTTCGGATACGGGACAGGTACGAAGGATCGTAGCTCAAAAAACGCGCAAGATCGGATACGCTGACGGACAATGTCTTCAGCAGGGTATCAAAATTCAATCTGAGTTTTTCTATCTCGATACCAGGCCCCTGTGCCTGCTCGGAGAGCGCCTGCCGAACCGCTTCCTCTTCCATCTCCCGAATTTTCTTTTCGGCTGCTATCGCCGCAATCCCGCTGTTCACCCCGCCTACGCAAAGGCTGTTATAAAATTTGGCGTCTGTCTGGGCATAAGGCGCAGACGCATTCCTGCACCCGGTCACAATCTCCCAGATGACCATCTGTGTGGCAAGGACTTTTTCATCCTCTGTACCGGACATGCTGCCCATACTTCCCTGTGCGCCATACAGAAGCGCCAAATTCACAGCGTCCTGTTTTGCCTTTCCTAAGTTGTTCCACACAACAGAAGCGTCCTTCTCCAGCGTGTTCCCGGTATGCAGGGAGATTCCCGGCTCGATACAGTAGGCATTATCCCCGTCTGCATAGATCCGGGTTCTGGCCTCCCCCGCATGGCTGAACGCAATTCCGTTATGAGACGCCGTCTGCTGATAACGGATGGTATTCCCGTTCCCGTCATAGCAGTAAGCGAATGTGATCGTTGCCCGCTGGGACGCAGCCGATACCGTGGCCGCCGGCAGGACGGACAGTGTCGTGACCGCCGCCAGTGCCAATGCGACTCCTTTCCTGAATAACTGTTTGATTTTCTTCACTTCATTCTCCTCCATTTCCGAGCCTTTCGGCCCACATAAAAAAATCCCTGCTTGCTGGCAGGGCTGGGTACTGATCCGGTGGAATGTGGATAGCCACCGGCTCCTTATTCTTCTTTTCGGCTGGTAAACTGCTGGTAATCCGGAAGGGGTAGGGTGTGGGGAGGGGGTGCTGTGTGCCGGTGACACACGTTTAGCACTGACCGGAGCGGAGACTCCGGAAACCCCGGAAAAAGGGAAGCACCAAAGGAACCCACTTTCCCCCAGGCGTCCTCTTACCTTTCCCGTCCTCGTTCCCGTCTGCGGTACAGCTCCAATGCCTTAATGATCGTGTCCTCCATCTGCTTTGGCGTGGTTCCCGGAGAAAAATATTTGTCAATCCTCTTTTTCGGGATTTTAAACTGCTCCACCTGGTTCGGTTTCTCTTCGGTCATGATCGACAGGATCACGTCCTCATTCAGCTTTCCCGCCTCCGCAAATTTCCGCATTTTAATCGCCTGTGCATGGCTTGGAGTACAGTCTTCCTGCTCCATTGTGTCCAAAAGCACCTGCTGTTGCTCTTTCGGCAGGTAAGACAGTTCTACTGCCGGGCGCATGGCAATCTTTCCCTCATCCACCATATCCAGAATAGGTGTGATAAGTTCGGTAAGACGGATATAGCGGCGGATTTGGTCTTGGCTTTCTCCCACTTGCTCTCCTAAAAGCTGTCTTGATGTCTTTCCTTGTAACTTCTGTGCCAGTGGCACAGAAGTTAAATCACTGCGCTTCCCCTGCCGTTTCATTGCGTCCAGTTTCATCTTATAAGCAAAGGCTTTCTCTGAGGGTAAGACTTTCTCCCTTTGCAGGTTAGAGTCAACCATGATAATCGTAGCCTCATCATCTGTCAGATTTCGCACGATACAGGGCATGACTGCTTTCCCGGCAAGTTCACTGGCGAATTTTCTCCGGTGTCCTGCTACCATTTCATAACCGCCTTCCGGTTTCGGGCGCACCAGAGCAGGATTGACCACGCCTTTCTCCCGGATACTCGCCGCCAGTTCCAGCATACTTTCATCCTGCTTTACTTTATACGGATGATTGGGAAAGTCGCTGATTTCTATCAGAGGAATATCTGCCACATACTCCCGCTTAGCCTCATCACGTTCCTCCTGCGTGCTGAACAGATCATCGGCTGCGGGAAGGGGCAATTTTATTTCTCTGCCTTTCGCCATCCCGTACCACCTCCCTTGTAAATGACGCATAGGCTTTAGCGACTGTACTGTTTTTGTCATAGCTGTAAATGCTTTGTCCTGCGGCACTCGTTTCCGCTGCTTTCACGCCAACCGGAATGACCGTCTGGTAAACCTTGACCATCCTCCCATAATTCTGCCGGATACTTTCTGCGGTCACACGGGCCAGATTTGTCCTCATATCCGCAAGTGTTAAAAGCACTCCGTCTACCTTCAGCGCCGGATTGATCTGCCTTTGTACCTTCCCGATTGTTTTCATAAGCTGTGTCATTCCCTTTGCCGGAAGATACTGAGCCTGTACCGGAACAATTACACTATCTGACGCCGCCAGTGCATTGATTGTCAGCATACCCAAACTCGGCATACAGTCAATCAACACATAATCATATCCGTTTTTCACTTCATTCAGATAGTTTTTCAGCGTCAGTTCCCGGCTCATGGCATTGACAAGCATAACTTCCAGTCCTGCAAGTTCAATGTTAGACGGGATCAGATCAACGCCTTCCTCATGGTGTAAAATCCCGGCGTGGCTATCCATTTCCCGGTCAGCCACAATGCCCTCTAACTGTGTGGCAAGCGTCACAGAAAGATTATCCTGCTCCGGCCACCCTAATGAAGTGGTCAGATCGCCCTGTGGATCAGCGTCTACCAGAAGGACCTTTTTCCCTTCTCTGGCAAGTCCGATCCCTAAGTTGACAGTCGTGGTGGTTTTCCCCGTTCCTCCTTTCTGGTTGGCAATCGCAATTACTTTGCAATTCGCCATAACGGTTCCCTCCTTTCCTGAAAATTTAATAGCCATCTTCCCGTGTAGGGAAATGACTATGTATAAAAATAGGCATGAAAAAACCGGATGATTTTCGCAAATTGAAAACCTTCCGGCTATGTAATATTCCCGCATTTTAAACGGGAATTTCCTGTTCTTCTGTTTCTATCCTCTTATCCTCTATCACATCATAAAAATCAAAAATAAATTCCGACACAAAAGATTCCTGCAGTTCTTCCGATTTTTCCAACTGTGCAATCTCCTGCGGATATTCCATACCGGAAATTCCAAACAATCCTCTTATCATATGGAACGCCTCGCTGATTCTGTCTGTATCCACCAATGCAGTTATGGCGAAATAAACATCATCCATATTCTCAATCCTCTGGCTGTTGGAAAACAGTTTGTCGATCAGGGGCAAGGTATAGGCTCCGGAGATCAGATTAACAGCATTGTTCACATTACTAGCGGATTTTCTCATTTTTTTCATAAATAATTCCTCTCTTTCTCTTTTGGCAGGCAGCCATATATTTATAGAACGCCAAAAAGCCGCCTGCTCTCAGTTAAAAGAACAAACGGCTTTCTGCACATTTCTATCTCTTTATTCATTTTTACTCATTGCAATTTTAGTTCCAAAATAGTACCACGGAGCATATGATAAGCCGGGAAACCCAGTGTTTATGCGGTCTCCCGGCTCCCTGTTTACTATTCGAACTCTATCGTCCCCGGCGGTTTTCCTGTGCAATCGTACATCACTCGATTGACGTGTTTTACTTCGTTGACGATCCTGGTGGTGACGGTCTGGAGCACGTCCCACGGAAGCTGGGCGGCTTCTGCTGTCATGAAGTCGCTGGTCAGCACTGCCCGCAGGGCGATGGCGTAATCGTAGGTCCTGAAATCGCCCATCACTCCGACGCTGCGCATATTCGTCAGAGCGGCAAAGTACTGGCCGAGGGTCCCTTCTTCACCATACTTCGGAATGAGTCCGGCTTCCATCGCCTTGGCGATCTCCTCGCGGTAGATGGCATCGGCATCCTGGACGATCTTCACCTTTTCCTCCGTCACCTCGCCGACGATCCTGACGCCGAGGCCAGGTCCCGGGAACGGCTGGCGGAATACCAGGTATTCCGGGATCCCCAGCTTGAGGCCCACCTTTCTCACTTCATCCTTGAAGAGCATCCTCAGAGGTTCGATGATTTCCTTGAAGTCCACGTGATCCGGCAGCCCGCCAACGTTGTGGTGGGACTTTATCACGGCGGATTTTCCCAGTCCGCTCTCGATCACATCGGGATATATCGTTCCCTGTACGAGGAAATCGACTGCGCCGATTTTCTTCGCTTCTTCTTCGAAAACCCTGATGAATTCTTCGCCGATGATCTTTCTCTTCTGTTCCGGTTCCTCGACTCCTGCCAGCTTATCGTAAAACCGCTGCTGAGCGTTCACTCTTACGAAATTCAGATCGTACTCGCCTTCCGGTCCGAAGACGGCCTCTACTTCATCTCCTTCGTTTTTCCTCAAAAGTCCGTGATCGACGAAAACGCAGGTAAGCTGTTTCCCGACGGCTTTCGACATCAGCACCGCCGCTACGGAAGAGTCCACGCCTCCCGACAGAGCGCACAGCACCTTGCCGCTGCCTACTCTTTCCCTGATGGCTGCTATCGTATCATCTACGAAAGAGCCCATCTTCCAGTCGCCGGAGCATCCGCACACATCCTTTACGAAGGCCCGGAGCATCTTGACCCCTTCCGCCGTATGTACTACCTCAGGGTGCATCTGAAGCGCGTATATCCCGCGTTCCCTGTTTTCCATAGCTGCCACAGGGCAGACAGGTGTATGAGCTGTCACCTCAAACCCCTCCGGAGTCTGGCTTATGTAGTCGGTATGGCTCATCCAGCATATCGTCTTATCATCCACATCCCTGAAAAGCCCGCTTTTGTCGTCGATGTCGACCTCTGTCCTTCCGTATTCGCTGACAGGCGCTGTTTCCACCTTCCCTCCCAGCTGATGGGCGATAAGCTGAGCCCCGTAACAGATCCCCAGGATCGGGATCCCCAGCTCGTATATCTCCTTCGGATACTGTGGAGAATCGTCTCCGTAAACGCTGTTGGGGCCGCCCGTGAAGATGATGCCCTTCGGTGCCTCCGCCTTGATCTCCTCAAGGCTCATGGAATAAGGGTGCACTTCGCAGTAAACGTCGCATTCTCTCACGCGGCGGGCGATCAACTGATTGTACTGTCCGCCAAAATCAAGGACGATGATCTTTTCATGTTCCATATATCGATTCCCTTCCAAATAGAATAGTTTTATTTTTGAATATCCGCTTCACGGTATCGGTCTGTCGGCTATGCCCCCGTGAAAAGCAACGGCCCGCCACGATTACCGTGCCGGGTCCGGTGTTCAGGCTATCTGTTGTTATTTCCCGATGTATCCTTCAGGATCACATCGTGGGCTCCGCCCTCCACGATGCTGGTAGCGGAAACGACCGTCAGTTTCGCGTTTTTCTGCAGGTCAGGTATGGTCAGGACTCCACAGTTACACATGGTGGACTTCACCTTCTGCAGAGACTGTCTCACGTTATCGCTGAGAGGGCCTGCATACGGAACGTACGAATCGACGCCTTCTTCGAAGGACAGCTTGCTGTCGCCGCCCATATCGTAACGCTGCCAGTTTCTCGCTCTGTTAGATCCTTCTCCCCAGTACTCCTTTACATAATTGCCGTTTACCATCAGCTTTGCCGTAGGAGACTCATCGAACCTGGAGAAATATCTGCCCAGCATCAGGAAATCCGCTCCCATGGCGAGAGCCAGCGTCATATGATAATCATATACGATTCCTCCATCGGAGCAAATAGGTACATATATGCCTGTTTTCCTGTAATAATCGTCTCTGGCTTTTGCCACTTCTATGACCGCCGTTGCCTGACCTCTGCCGATACCTTTCTGCTCTCTTGTTATGCAGATAGAACCTCCGCCGATACCAACCTTTACGAAATCAGCGCCCGCGTCGGCGAGAAAATTGAAGCCCTCCTTATCCACAACGTTACCGGCGCCTATCTTCACGCTGTCTCCGTACTTACCGCGGACGAAATCCAGCGTTGCCTTCTGCCATTCGGTGAACCCTTCGGAGGAATCTATGCAGAGTACATCAGCTCCCGCTTCCACCAGAGCAGGGATCCTCTCCTCATAGTCCCTGGTATTCACGCCTGCACCCACCACATATCTCTTATGTTCGTCGAGCAATTCATCAGGATACGCCTTATGTGTATCGTAGTCTTTGCGGAAGACAAAGTATGCCAGCCTCTGATTCTTTCCTATTATCGGCAGCGCGTTCAACTTATTGTCCCAGAGGATATCGTTGGCTTCCGAAAGAGTCACGCCCTCCTCCGCATACACCAGCTTATCGAAAGGCGTCATGAAATCGCATATCCTTTCATCCAGGGACATCCTGCTTATCCTGTAATCTCTGCTGGTCACCAGACCTACCATCTTTCCCTCGGCTGTACCGTCTTCCGTCACCGCAGTGGTGGAATGTCCCGTTCTTTCCTTCAACGCCAGCAGGTCTCTCAGCGTCTGATCAGGCCTGATATTGGCATCGCTCGTGACGAAACCGGCCTTATGAGCCTTGACCCTCCTGACCATTTCAGCCTGCTTCTCTATGGTCTGAGAACCGAATATGAACGATATTCCACCCTCCTTGGCAAGGGCTATGGCAAGTTTTTCTCCTGAAACCGCCTGCATTATAGCCGATACGAGAGGAATATTCATTGTTATAGCCGGCTCCTCTCCCTTTCTGAATTTAACTACCGGTGTCTGTAGAGAAACGTTATCGACCCTGCATTCCTTTGAAGAGTACCCCGGTACCAGAAGATACTCGTTGAATGTTCTGGATGGTTCGTCAAAAATATATGCCATAGTTACCTCCTGCGTTCTATTGTGATTATAATATTACATTTTATCTCAAATCCTTCGGATTTACAATTCAAATCATCAATTATATACGGATTATACAAAGATTATACACAAGCTTCACTCTCAGGACACGAAAGCCCTGTATATGGCCTTTATCGCTGTTTCAAAATCTTTGTTCTCGACGCCGACGATTATGTTCATCTCGCTGGAGCCCTGGTCTATCATCCTGATATTCACGTTCTCCTGTGCCAGTGCGACAAACAGCTTCGCCGCCACACCCGGTCTGTAGGACATGCCATGTCCCACGGTGGCTATGAGAGCCATGTCTTCAAAGACCTCTATGGTATCAGGCTTCAGCTGGCGCTCGAATTCCTCCACGATCTCATCCAGTCTGCCGTCGATACCATCATTATCCAATACCACCGACAACGTATCCACACCGCTCGGTATGTGTTCAATGGGAACGTCGTAATCTTCCAGTATCCCGGTCATCTTCCTGATAAAACCCCGTTCACTGCTCATCAGGTTCTTGTACATGGCTATTACGGTAAAATCCTTGCTGCCCGCGATACCGGCGATGATCTGTCCTTCCTCCAGCTGACCGGGCTCCGATGTTATTATGGTTCCCGGATCCTGTGGTCTGTTGGTGTTTCTGATATTGATAGGTATATTGGCAACTCTGGCAGGATATATAGCGTCCTCGTGAAGCACCGACGCACCCATATAGGAAAGCTCTCTCAGCTCTTTATATGATACAGTGCTTATAGGCTTAGGATTATCGACTATCCTCGGATCGGCCATCAGAAAACCCGATACATCCGTCCAGTTCTCGTAAACATCCGCCTCTACAGCTCTGGCTACCAGCGCTCCTGTTATATCGGAACCGCCTCTTGAGAAAGTCCTCACGCTCCCATCTACTTTCGAGCCATAGAAGCCAGGTATCACAGCCTTTTCGTGGTTTGCCAGCTCCTTCTTTATCTCCTTGTTGGTAAGCTCTTCCATGAACCTTCCCTTTTCATCGAATTTGACCATTTTAGCCGCATCGACGAAATCGTAGCCCAGATACGCCGCGATTATCATGGCGTTGAGGTATTCTCCTCTGCTGGCTATATAATCAGCGCTGGCTCCGTCTTCCAGATTCTTCTTTATTTCGTCGAATTCCCTGTCCAGGTTCACATCCACGTCCAGGTTGACTCTGACCGCCATGAACCTGTCGCGTACCACCTGAAATATCTGCTGATACGGTATCTTGTGCTCGATATGAGTCTTACACAGATACAGCAGATCCGTTATCTTGCTGTCTTCGGAAAATCTCTTCCCCGGCGCTGATACGACTACATACTTTATTTCTCCATCATCTTCTATTATCTTTCTTATCTTCTCTATCTGCAGAGCGTCCGCCACCGACGAACCTCCGAATTTCGCCACCTTAACTCCCATCTTTACCAAAGCTCTCCTTTCGACTTTCCTTTCTCTGAAACTATATATCTGCGGCCATTCTCAATTTATCGGCTCTGTCGGTCTTTTCCCACGGCACGTCTATATCAGTCCTGCCGAAGTGACCGTATGCCGCCACCTGTCTGTATATCGGTCTTCTCAGATCCAGATCCCTGATGATAGCCGCAGGCCTCAGATCGAAATTTTCCTCGACGATCTGTGCCAGTCGTTCATCGGAGACCTTTCCCGTGCCGAAAGAATCGACGAATATGGAAACCGGCCTGGCTACACCTATGGCATAGGCCAATTGTATCTCACACTTCTTCGCAAGCCCTGCCGCCACCAGGTTCTTAGCCACATATCGAGCCGCATAAGCAGCTGAACGATCCACCTTTGTAGGGTCCTTTCCGCTGAAAGCCCCACCTCCATGACGCGCATAGCCTCCGTAAGTATCCACGATTATCTTCCGTCCTGTAAGACCCGAATCTCCATGAGGGCCTCCGATGACAAATCTGCCCGTAGGGTTTATGAAATATCTGGTTTCATCATCCAGCAGAGCTTCATCCACCACCGGCTTCACCACATGCTCTATCAGATCATCCCTTATCTGTTCCAGAGTCACGTCAGGGTCATGCTGCGTGGAGATCACTATGGTATCTATCCTCTTTACCTTATCGTCGTCGTATTCCACAGTAACCTGAGTCTTTCCGTCCGGCCTCAGATACGGCAGCGTGCCGTCCTTCCTCACCTCCGCCAGCCTTCTGGCCAGTCTGTGGGCCAGCGATATGGGCAGCGGCATCATCTCCGGAGTCTCGTCGCAGGCAAAGCCGAACATCATACCCTGATCTCCGGCTCCCGTCTCATCGGTCATCTCCGCTTCATCGGCAAGCTCCCCGTCCTTGTATTCCAACGCCTTGTCTACTCCCATGGCTATATCCGGCGACTGTTCATCTATGGCGGTCATTATCGCGCACACATTACCGTCAAATCCATATTCACCGCTGTCGTACCCTATGTCACAGATCACATCTCTGGCCAGCTTCTGTATATCGATATAGCATTCTGTGCTTATTTCCCCCATGACCATCGCGTATCCGGTATTGACAGTCGTCTCTGCCGCCACACGTCCCTGGGGATCCTTTTCCATTATGGCATCCACTATGGCATCCGATATCTGATCGCAGATCTTATCGGGATGTCCCTCGGTTACCGATTCCGATGTAAATAATTTCTTCATCATTGACCTCCATAAAATAAAATCTCTTTCCAGAATCAGAAAGAGATATTGTTATCATTATTCTTTCCTCATCTTTCAGATAAAAATCTGTAGGATTTGGCACCTTCCATACTCCATGTACAGGGGTTGCCGGGTTTCGCTGGGCCTAGTCCCTCCACCGCTCTCAATAAGGATATCATTCAGTTTTCCACATTTAATTATATATGAATTAGATGCTATGTCAATAGGCGGCTCTAACTTTATTTCCCTTGTATTTTTCCCAAAATGGGTTATACTTTCTGTATCGGACGCATAATACTTGCAGCAGAAAATATCAACGAGGTACACGATTTGAGCAAGCCTAAACTGACAGTTATAGAAGGCGGCCTCTCCGCCTCCATGGAAAACCGTGACAAATATTTCGTCTCAGCCTATGTCACCAACACCCGACTGATGGGTGTGCTTTCAGTATATGCCAGATGGAAGCTTTCCGACACAGAACCGGAGTATGATCTCCATCAGTTTTTTTACATAGACTGCGAAGAAGCGGGGCTGGAAACTTATAAGTCCATATTCGGCAACGACCTTGAAGAGATCAGCTACATAGAGCAGAGTCTCATCGGAGGCCTGGGAGCAAAAAAGATCAGTCTTTCAGAGACCCGTCTGAAAGGGCTGATGACGTACTACAAGGAATTCAATCAGACCCACGACCTGCCGCTTCCGGAAGGCTACGATGAATACAGCTTTCTGCTGGAACCGGCCACAGTCCTGTCCACCGAAGAAAAGGAAGCCCTGATGCATGATATCTGCGGCGATATGGTCTCCGACTACCAAACCATAAATTATTTTCTGATGCGCTGCTTCGGGAAAGATCATGAAGGGGCCGCCTATCTGGCGGAAGCCGGCGTCCCTCTCGATACCTATGACAACTATTTCCCCGCCACCTTCTGCAAGAATGTCATAGATACCGAGCGTGCCTACGAGGACGGAGCGATCTCCTATCTGTGCGAATCCCTCATAGAATCGGCCAACAGCTATGAAACGGTCATCTCCAAAGTGGTGGTGAAAGATCTTCGTGTAGTGGACTTCAAAAAATGTTCGAGCTTTGCCGTCAGCACCGCGGAAGCCGCGATGATGTTAGCAAAGCCCGAATTTGTAACAGTTTACGAAGTCCTCCTGTCAGATGAAGATATGGAAAACAATATAGGCGAACTGACGATCGACCTCAATACCATCATGACGTCTCATGAAAACGGCCGGATGTTCATGGCCTTCAAAAAGAATAATGACCACGTCAACGAGCGAGTCTTCCGTCTCAACAATGATGTCAAAGGCGTATATTTCCTGACGGATTTCGGCCAGCTGATAGTATCGGCCTACAGCCTGTCTGACATCAGATATCTGGAAAACAAACTGAAATCCAGCATGCTGGCGCCGTTTCTCATGATAACGTCCAAATACGAATTCAAGGAATCGGTACTCTTCGAGTTCATCCAAAGCGATTTTGAAGACTTCGAGGATTTTCTCAGCTTTATAAGGAACGAGTGACTTCCTCAAAGGCAGCTTTATTTATCCGTTTTACAGGAGCTGCCGAAACATTGGACAGGACGGCTATGGTCATATCCAGCTCAGGACACATCCAGAAACTGGCTCTGAACCCGATGTCTGTCCCCTCATGGCCTATCAGATGATGCCCGTCCTGCTCCCTCATGAACCATCCCAGACCCATCTTTTCCCCATTGTTAGGTACTGTCGCATAGTCCTGCCACATTTTATCATAGGTTTCATCGGAAAAAGCCTTCCTGTCGAGATTGAAACGTCCCCATTTGAGCATATCCGCCACATTAGTAGTGAGAGTCGAGCTTGGAGCGTGCTGCCTGCTGTACGGATAGTACTTCGCCATTATGAAGTTCCTGTTTTCATCTCTCTCGTGAGGCATCGCCATCCTCAGCTTATCTATGTCCTCCAGTTCAAGGCTCCCATCAGTCCTTTCTATGGTAAGGACAGTGGTGTTGTCCATCCCTGCCGGTAAAAAACAGTTTTCCTTGATGAATTCGTTGAAAAGCTTTCCCGACGTCTCTTCTATCACAGCGCCCAGCAATTCATAGCCTATGCTGCTGTATATGAAGCCTCCCGTGCCAGGCTCGCATAACATCCTTCCCTTTATCACCTCATCAGACGTGACATATCTCTTTATGGAGCCTGGATCGACCACTTTTTCTGACCATTTTTCTTCCCAATCCTCCACCGGTACATCATGCATCCCTGACGTATGACACAGGAGCTGATACAGTTTTATGCGCTGACATCGCTCATCCTCCATTTCCCAATAAGGCAGCAGATCCACCAGTCTGTCGTTGAGATCTATCTTTTTCTCATCTACCAGTTTCATGATGCCCATGGCTGTCATCATCTTGGACGCCGACGCACAGTGGTAGACATCGTCCTTATCTATCGGATCCTTTGTCAGATAATTCCTGTAACCTCTCGCTCCCGTAAACCGCTCATCTCCTACCATGACTCCGAGAGCGACGCTGGGAACGTCGTAGATCTCCATCGCTTTGTCGAGAAATGCCTCGCATATTTCGTTAAGTTTGAATCCTTCCTTCGCCATCACTCAAATCCTTCCTTTCACTACAGCCTCATACAACTTTTCATTCAGCAATTCTATAGGTGCCTCCGTCGTATTGGACAATATCACAGCCGCGGCATCCGCCTGAGGACACATCCAGAAACTGGTCCTGAATCCCACGTCGCCGCCCTCATGGCCGATGAAACGCAAGTCGCCCTGCTTCCTCACGAACCAGCCCATACCCATTTCCGCACCTTTATCCGGAGCGTCTACCCGCTCGGTCCACATCTTCTCGTAGGCTCCCGGCGACACTGCCTTCTTCTCCATATTGAACCTGGCCCACTTCAGCAGATCTCCCACCGTCGACGTCAACGTAGAGCTGGGAGCGTGCTCTCTTGAATACGGATAGACGCTTTCCAGCGCCAGCTTCCCGGCGTTCTCGCGCCTGTGAGGCATAGCCATCCCCGCCTTGTCCACATCGCTCAACGTAAGACTTCCGTCGGTCCTCTCGAATGTCAGGAACGTGGTGTTTTCCATGCCAGCAGGCTTTATGAGATTCTCCGCGATAAAATCCTCGAAATCCATACCGGAGATCTCCTGTATTATCAGTCCCAGCAGATCATAACCCAGATCGCTGTAGAGGAAGACCCCTTCGTCCGGATCACTGCTGAGGATCATCTCCCGCACTTCTCGGGAAAGAGCCTGCTCCTTCAGCGCTCCTGCTCCGGTTTCATGAGACGTCCAGTCCAGCTCTTTCACATCGTGTATCCCTGCGATGTGACTCAGCATATGATGTACTCTTATCTTCTCGCATCGTTCATCAGCAATTGACAAATAAGGCAACAAATCGACAAGTCTATCCTGTAAATTCAGCTTTTTTTCATCTACCAGCTTCATGATGCCTGTCGATGTGAAAGTCTTGGAAATCGAAGCGCAGTGAAAAACCGCGTTTTCCGAAAGCCTGTCGGCAGCTTCGGTATTTCTGAAGCCGGCTGCCTCTGTGAAGACCTGTTCTCCTTTCATTACTCCCACAGCCAGCCCCGCCATATGAGACAGATCCGCACATGAAAGGATCTCCTCACATATCCCCTTGAGTTTATCCCTCTCTTTTATCATTGAAATGCAGCTCCTTTTTAAGTATACTTATGGTATATAATACCATAGAAGTTTGTGCTTTCAATGAATTAATTGGTTATACAGGAGAGTGAAGCAATGCGGTACAGAATATTCAACAAGATAAACGAAAAGGTTTCACTGCTGGGGATGGGAGCTATGAGACTGCCGGAAACAGCAGACGGAGAAGTGGACGAAAAAGAAGCGATTGACATAATAAGGTCTTCTGTGGACTCAGGAGTCAATTATGTGGACACGGCCTACAACTACCACGGCGGAAAGAGCGAGGTCATCGTGGGAAAAGCTCTCAAAGACGGTTATCGTCAGAAAGTACTGCTGGCCGACAAAATGCCCATATGGATGGCCAAGGATGAAGCTAAGATGAAGGAAATATTCGACACGCAGCTTGAGCGTCTAGATGTGGACTGCATAGATATGTATCTGGTCCACAGCGTCAATGTCCCCAACTGGAAACGAGCCAGGAAGCTGAATCTGCTGCCGTTCCTGGAAGAGATGAAAGCCCAGGGAAAGATAAGGTACATCGGCTTCTCCTTCCACGATTCATATGAATTGTTCGAAGAAGTCCTTGGAGCGTATCCGTGGGATTTCTGCCAGATACAGCTCAACTACATGGACAAGGATCTTCAGGCCGGGGTCAAAGGGCTGAAGCTGGCTTCAGAGAAAGGTCTGGGTGTGATAATTATGGAGCCGCTCAAGGGAGGCAAGCTGACCAGTAACATCCCTCCCGCCATACAGGAGCTGTGGGACAGCGCTCCAGTCAAAAGGAGCTCCGCCGAGTGGTGTTTCAAATGGCTGGCCCGCATGCCGGAAGTGACTCTTATGCTGAGCGGCATGAGCTCAAAGCAGCAGCTCGAAGAAAATATAAAAATAATATCATCGGAAGATCTGGAACAGCTCTCAGCTGAAGAGCTGGCTGTCATCGATGAAGTTTCGGCCGAATACAACAAGCTGATAAAGTATTCCTGCACCGGCTGCGAGTACTGCCTGCCATGTCCTCAGAAGCTCAACATTCCGGACCTCATCGAGTATTTCAACGAGTGGAACACCTACGGCCACAACCCGGCGACGAAGATGGAATATACTCAGTGGGTCGCCAAAGGCCACCATGCCTCCGACTGCGTCGGCTGCGGTTCCTGCGAGGAAAAATGTCCTCAGCACCTGCCTATCATACAGGCGCTGAAGGAAACAGCCGAGACTTTTGGAGTGTAGATGCTTATCAATTGATATCTGTATCAAAAAGAGCTGCCATGCAGACCCTGAGCAGATCCGCAGATCACCATCGTGATCTGCCTGCCCGGCATGACAGCTCTTTCTTTTCCCGGCTTACATGTTCTTTCCCAGCTCGCGACATTTATCGAGAGCCTCGTCCGTTCCATTCTCCGGATCCTTTATCATAACTACTCCGCGATCCTCGAGGCCCATATACCCCAGTATCCCTTTATACTCGCCTATAGCTCCTTCGTAGACATCCGGCGACATAGAAGTCAGCATCATAGCCGCCTTTGTAGCTTTAGGAGGATGATCGATGGCGTATATCCTCTGTATAGCCGCCTGTATCTGAGCCGTCAGCGTAAAATAATATATCGGTGACGCCAACACGAGAGCATCGCACTCCTTGAGAGCGGGATATACCTTGGTCATATCGTCCTTCTGTACACACTCTCCGTCTCCCTTCGTGTGGCAGTATTCACACGCTAAGCACCCGGCGATCTTCATCTTCCCTACATTGAGGACAGTCACCTCATGGCCTGCTCCCTCAGCACCTTCCTTGAAGGCTTCCACCATAGCTGTAGTGTTCACGTTGCGGGGACTGCCCGCCAAAACCGTTATCTTCATACCCTTTCCTCCTTATTTTATCATCAGGTTATACCTGTCGGGATTTTCCCCTTTATTTTACACCCTGTAGGATATTTTGTCAGCCCATTGGACAGCTCGCTTCGGATTTTATGGCTGCATATTTTTTGAAAATATCAGTGATTCACGATATTTCCATACACCTCTATAAAGTATTCTCCCAATATCGATAACGCCAGCTCGAAAAGATTACTCGGCCTTCATATATTCCATCAGCGGCTCAAGATACTTCCTGTCCGTCCAATCGCAGCTCTTCCCGATAGCCGACATCAGCGCTGTCATCCACGGTTCATACTCTGACGGGTCTTTCTTGGCTACCATCTTCTGGAGCATCTTGCACATGGTCCTGTCCTTGAGGCTCATCTTGCTTTCATCCCAGGCTCCTCTTCCGTAAAATAGCGGTACTCTTTGAAGCTCCCCTTTCATATTGCGTGATTTGACTTCTTCTATGGCCTTTTCGTCAAAGGGAGATGCTCCGACGCAGAAAACGGCCAGCTTTTTACCGGTCATCCCGCCTATGTTCTTCTTAAGGATATCTATTCCTGCGATTCCGCTGGCGTATATACCACCAGCCAATATTATACGGTCATGTTCCGCCAGCATAGACTTGTTGAAGCTTCCCGCGTCGATGATATCGCAGTCAAGATCCGCCTTCAGCATATTGGCGTATTTCTCAGTGGCTCCGTATTTCGATTTATATATGACTAATATATCGCTCATTTTCTCTCCCTCTCTATTATTGAAACATATCGTCACGTCAGTCACAGGCTATCATAACATCCAACTGCCTGCAATAAGGTTTACACGGTTTTAACACCTTCTTCGCTAATTTTCACAATTGGGCGCGCGCCTGCGGTCTTCCCCTATGCTGTCTCCGCTTTGCCTATAACAGTATAAAAAAATACCCTGTGAGGTCATCACAGGATATTTTTCATTATCGGTCGTTTATCGTATCTACTGTGCTTTTTTCCTTCTGCTGTATACTGTCGCACCCAGTGCTCCCGCTATCGAAGCCATCAGCAGTGCCAGCCACAATGTCATATCGCTGTCATCGCCTGTTCCCGGACCGTCTGAATTTCCCTTATCGGTATCAGTCGTCCCTGCCGGAACATAATCCGGGTCAGCCGCTCCACATACGGTACATTTGCCGTCTTTGAAAGCATGGGCGGTTTTGGCGATGACCGTGCCTTCTTCAATGGTCTTGCCGCAGATCTTGCAGACTTTATCTCCCGTATATCCTTCACTTGTACAGGTCGCGTCTTTCGCCCCTACGATCTCAAAGGTATCATGCTTGTCAACGGTAAAGTGGCTTTCCGTATCCGCATAAACTACATCTGATTCGTTTACAGATACCATCCTTGCCTTATCAGGGTCTGCGACAGTGCCATCAGCATTATAATATCCGGCTTCCTGAACCATTATATCTGCTTTGGTTCCTGTCATAGCCAAAGTTACTATACCCTGCTTTTTCTCAGCATCATATCGGCCGTCGCCTATGAGTATATCGCCGTTGCCGCAGTTTTCCTTATCGTCGCTGTAGATAAACTCGCAGTTTTCTATCGTCAGATTGGTCCTTGCACCATCCTGTGCCACAACGCGTACAGGCGCGCCATAGGTTTTTGTACTCACCGCCTGAGAAGAATCGCTGAGAGCGCAATCCTCAAAAACACAATCTTTAAGGGTTATATTCTGAACGCCTTCTGACTTATGGTTGATGTTCAGGCCTACGGCTATCTCTTTAAAAGTAGTGTTATTTATTGAAATATCTCCAGCTGCATTGGAATATACTGATGTATTGGCATTGCTTTTAAGCTTTTCATCGCTTCCGTCAAAGCTGCAGTTGTTCAGAGTAATGTTGATCTTTCCATCCTTATTGTTTGTATTGGTAAAGTATATCCTCTGCATGTTCTGACAGTTTTCAAAGAACAGATTGATCGTGTGGTCAGTATTCCTCTGTCCCCATGCAGCAATTCCGTCCAAGTCGAATACTTTCACGGTAATATCCTTATTGAGGAAGGAACCGTCACTGCTTTGTTGGCCTGTCTCTCTGTCATACTCATAGGTATCGATCTCAAGATCCCGTTCACCTGCTGAAACATACGCACCATTTCCGTAAATGATGATATCATCCGCCACATGTCCATGGGTCATCGTCCCTACATCAGCCCCCGGTTTGCAGTATATCTCGGCAGTATCCTCAGGAGAGCTCATATAAACGCCTACTAAGGCATCACTCAATGTAGCATAATATGTACCGTTATAATATACCGTATTGCTGCCAAAGGATGAATCCGGCAGTACATTTCCCTCAAACTGGTTATTTTCTTCAACTTTACCAAAGTCTAATACATCCGATGTGATCGTAGTATTGAGCTGTCTGATAACAGCCGCCTCTCCGGTGGAAGAATTGCCGGTGATGGTAATATCGGCATTTGAATAATCACCATTGGCTGAAAACTGGATCAGGCCCCGGGTAAATTGTTTCTCTTCTGCTGCATTAGTATCAATATTGGTGAAAACATTGTTTTCTATAACTATTTCTCCTTTGGCAGTATCTCCTTCAAAGTAGATTCCGCCGCCGCAGTTGTCAAAAGTACAACCTGTTATACTTGCATCAGGAGAATAGATGTCTTTGATGGCATATGCATCATAGACATTTTTAAAATCGCACTCTGTAAAAGCGGATTCTCCTCTGCTTCCAAAAGGACTGGCAATGACTCCGTCAAAGTTGCATCCGCTGAAATATACATTCCCCGTATTCAGCATCTGAAGTTCTGCGTTTTTGATTTTTTCCCCCGAAAAGCTGCCGCCCCATCCGGTGTTGTTCATACATAATGTAAAGTCAGCAGGGTTAAATTTAAAGTTCACATTGGTGATCCTTACATCTGTCTGTCCGTTAAAGACCTGATACTGTGCATTGGGAGCCTGTCCCCTCTGCGGATTGTTGCCGTCAGGCTCTTTGTCCTCGCCTCCCAAGAGACAATCGTGGTCTTGCCTGTTATCCGTACAGGCAGATGACGGACTCCATTCAACTGTTACTCCTTTTCCGTCATAATCATAGGCTGCCTTTTCTACTTCCTCTAAGAATGTGGCGAAGTCGATCGTACGGCCCGCATCTGACTCATTGGCCATGGCCATCGCCGGCATCATGGTAAACACCATCAGCAGTGAAAGCAGACATATAAAAAACTTTTTCTTCACTTCCTTCCATCTCCCTCCGTTTTGTAATGTGTATAGAATAAAGTAATTATACCAATTATACCCCCCCCCGTCAAGTTTTTCATTATATTTATCAAAATGTGTCAAAATGAAGAAAAGATGTTTGACGATGCCTTTTAAAAGCAATGCACCCAAGTACGATGATCATAGGATCCTATTGGTGCAAATCCGGCGTTTAAGCCACGTTTTCATGAGTTGATGCACCTATAACTCCGGACAAAAACCTCATCATGGGTGCATATTTCTCCAAATCAGCGAAAAAACTGCACCTATATCCCGTCATATGACGTTCCTATAGGTGCATTCTGCCAATCGTCCTCCCAAAAGCGAAGCGACAAAATCGATATTTTCTGATTAAAAAAGAGGTTGCCGCTCATGCGACAACCTCCATGGTTTTTATATTTAAATGCTCTGCCCCACTCTTATTTGCTTACTGCGTCCAAGAAAGCCTTTTCGTTGAGATCATCCGCATACTCGGAATCCATCTCTCTGATTCCGGCAGGGAATTCATACTTAGCAAGTCTTTCAACGAATGGATCTGGATCGAAGTGCTCAGGACCCCAAGCGCCAGCTTCATTCCAAATTCCCTTAGCGATGAGTTCCATCATGATTACAGGACCTACTGCAGTCTGAGCAACTACTGAGTTAGTAGTGTACTTCTTGATGCATTCCTGATTGTCAGCAACCTGATACAGATATACTGATCTGTACTTTCCGTCTTTCCATCCAGTTACCCAAGTACCTGCACAGCCCTTACCTGTCATAGTAGTAGTAGCGTCAACCGGGCTAGGGATTACCTTGCAGACGAAATCTCTAGGAGTGATTTCGCTGTCGCCAACCTTGATCTTCGTTCTCTTGTCAGCAAGGCCATACTCCTGAAGAACCAGAAGCTTTCTTCTGAATTCAGCAGGAACACCATACTTGAATGTTACTCTGTTACAGTCGATTTCTCTAGGAACCAGAAGAACTTCTTCGTGTTCTACGTTAACTACTTCCACATCGCCGATTCCGCCAGGGAAGTTGAAGATTTCAGGCTCGGAGAAGTGCTCTGTACAGAACCAGTGTCCATCAGGATACTCTTCGTTCTTTTCCCAGATTACAGGAGGCTGCAGGCACTCTTCGATAGTTGTCCATACTGAGAATCCGAAGTCAGAATCAGTATTTCCGTAGTTATCGCCGTCTCTTACGTCAACTCTGTCGATCTTATCGAAGAGGTGTTTTTCAGCATACTTCGCGAAAACGTCGGCCATACCAGGCTCAACACCGGAACCGCAGATAGCGATCTTACCGGAAGCTTCCCATTCCTTCTGCTTAGCAAACTGGTAGTCGCCCAGCTTGATGTTAGTAAGTTCGTAAGGCTTTTCAGGATGCTCTGTTCCCAGCGTCATAGCGCAATCGAGGTATCCTATCTTTAACTCGAGACAAGTGTCGAAAATCGTTGCGTTCATTCTAGGGTCGCAAGCGTTCATCGCGAAATCGATGTCGTGCTCTTTAACTACAGCCTTGATGCTTTCAGCATCCATTGCGTTTATCTGTGCAGGCACGAATTTGCCGCCGCCGCAGATTTCATTAGCGACTTTCTTTGCTCTTTCAGGATCATAGTCAGAAACAACTACTTTTTCAGCCCAGTCACCTTCAGCTCCTGCTCTTGCGATGATTTTTGCTGCAGATGTACCAACTCCGCCAGCTCCGATAATAAGTAATTTCATCTCTTTACCTCCATATAATTATTGCTTAAACAATAAGTTTTTACGGTTTATCTCCTATTGAATATGGTATATCCTTTATCTGAAAATTTCAACAACCCCATTGTCCTAAAAAAGTACAAAGTTGCGGTTTTACCCAAATTCCCAAAGAGAATTTGTTGGTAATACCGTCAGCGATTCGCTAAGCTCGCAGTAGCTTTCACCAAATCAAAGATTTGGGAAAGCTTTGCGTGAGACCTGCCGCGAAATCAAAGATTTCGGGCTAGGGCTTCAAAAGCTACAGCGTAGCCGCAGGCGGAGGAGTCCTCGAAGAGGAGAAGAGGACGTTGCGGTATTCAAACTTTGTCTATCAAGATCAGTTCGGCGCCGATGCCCTCAAATATGGTCCTCACGCTGAGAGCGTCAGAGCTTATATAACTGCCTGTACTTATATTCCCTTCCGATGTCAGCTTGTTTATCAGATTTTCCCGAACGCTCTCCCTGGCGCCGGAATCCGCCTCGTGGGCGATCTTAGCCAGAAAGCTTTCCTTCCCCAGTCGATATCGTATTATCCTGAAGGTCCCTGAAAGTCCCGTACACCTTACCAGAAATTCCATCTCGTTTTCATAATTCCTCACTATCCTGAGAAGGTCGTCCCGGTTGAGGATCTTTCTCAGATTTCGTCCAGTATTCTCATCGAAGTTATACATCAATATGCTGAGGCTGTCCAAAGCTCCCGGATATTTGCACTTAGTAGAGACGATGTAGTTTTCGCCTGAGGAAATGATGTTCTCCTGCATTTCCATCATCTTCCTGTAAGGCTCGGCCAATACTTTATTGACATCTCTTTCCATTATTTCCGACATTACAGGCGGCTCGCTTTCCACTTCCGCATAGTCATCATAGATATCTATATCGATGATGACAGGCTTGGCCTTGAACTTGTCCGCATAATCGGCATAGATCCCCTTCACCTGTTTTCTTATGGCGCTCTCTATCTGAGCCGGGGTCGCCAGCTTATACTTCGCCTCTATATCGCGGCTTATTATTTTTCCTATATACTTCTTCCTGTATTCCAGTGGATGCATACCGAACCAGTGCTCAAAATGCTTGATATAGTACCTGACAGCGGAAAATCCGGTTTCTTCCGCGATGGCTCCTATCTTCTTGTTGGTTCCAAGCAGCAGCCGTTCCGACTCCTCGACCCGGATGTAGCTCAACAGATCCTGGAAGCTGAGGCCGGTCGCCTCCTTTATTATATGCGAAAGGTAGTATATACTCAGGTGCTCTCTGTCGGCTATCTCGCTCAGGGTCAGCTTTCTGGTATAGTTATCGTACATGTAGTCAGTTATCCTGTTGAGCCTTCCTGCCAGGATTTTATTTCCCTTGTTCTTCATCTCGTTCTTGAAACGACCGTTTTCCATGACGAAATACTGGAAGTCCGACAGAAGGCAGGCTATCAGATTATGAGTGCTCTCTATGACCTTATGCTCATATCCGTATCCTTTCTGGATGATCTCCATCATGATCTTTGCCAGGAGGTTTCTCAGCACCTCCAGACTTTCATCGCTGTCATCCTCCACATCAGTGACAAAGAAATTATTCTTCAGACTATCGTAATACCTGGAAAAATACGTGAGATCCATCTGAAACATCATCACCAGATTGTCCTCGTCGGTCCTCTGGAAACTATGCATTTCCCTGTCATTCAGAATGAAAATATCGCCTTGCTTGAGATTATAGGTATAATATCCGTTCCGAAGGATGACGCTTCCTTCCAGAACATACACAACTTCCATATCGTCATGGAAATGTATGGGATACTCTTCTATGTTGGCAGTTACTACATTGATCGGCAGCTCATCTTTGTAAATAATTTTTTCTTTAAGCATTTTTCTTCCACCTTCGCATTATGTTTTATGTCAACTTGTGTTCGCTTTTTCCTCGACATCTTTCAACAACCCAATAACTTTTAAAATATCAGCCTTTCAGAAGTTATCCACAAATTTTCAGGCATTGTATACAATTTTATCCAAAGGTTGCTGTGGATAATTACTTTTTTGACTTTGTGTATTTTTCAACGTTTTTACCTGTCAAGTGCTTTTTTTGATCCAAAGTTATCCACAGTTTTGTTCTTTCTATTTCATATGAATGAAAATCCCGTAAATTCAACGCTTTCGCGCCGAACATGTAATCATTGACTCAAATATGAACAAATACTGTCACTTAGGTTTCGGGAGATCTTGCTTTGAAATTTTTTATCTTTAAGATTCGACGCATCCTCCGGATTTGACAAGAACCCGCATTCCACTATCACGATCGGAACCGTCACCTCTCTCAGCAAAAACACATCATCTTTTCCCAGCTCAGTTCTTTTCTTGCTGATATTTATCTCGTCATTGAGACCCGCCTGAATAATTTTCGCCGCTCTTTCGCTCTCGTCTACTGCCTCCGGATCTCCGTATAAAGGGTAAAAGACCTGCGCTCCTTTTACGGACGTATCCTGTGTAAAACTATTCAAATGTACGCTGACCGTCAGATCTGCCCCCGAATCTTCTATTATCCTCTTCCTTTCCTTCATGTCCTGGGTCTTAAGACTCCTGATGCTCTCATTCCCAGTCTCCTCGTAAAGACCTTTGTCTCCATCTCTCGTTACGATGACGCGGATACCTTCCGATTCAAGCCGCGCCTTCATTTTCCTGGCTATAGCCAGATTTATATCTTTCTCACTGGTCCCGTCGCCGCTTACAGCCCCTCCGTCCATTCCGCCATGCCCCGGATCCAATACCACCACAGGCTCTGATACACTGTTCCACACATATGATGCCATATCCCTGTAATCCGGGATGCAAAAGACCGTACACATCAGCACCAACGTGACTGCTATTAAAATCCCTTTGCCCCTCATCACGCACCTCACAATCTTCCTCGATAGATTCTATTTTTTCAGGTGCGTCTATATTACAGCAAATTAATAAATTACAACAATATTATAAATCACTTTTTGTAAATTTAACAGCATTTTATTTGACTTTTTTGCACTTTCTGTATAAAATTTTATTAATATACTTGCGGTCAAAAGGGAGTGTTGAAAATATGAAAACAACAAAATTATACCAAAGTGATACATATTTGAAAGAATGGGACGCTTCCGTAACGTCGGTAGAAAAGATCGATAATGCGGATGACCGTTTCATCATCACGCTGGATCGCACCGCCTTCTTTCCCGAGGGCGGCGGACAAAGCTGTGACATCGGTCATATCGATGATCTTGATGTGATCGATGTCCAGGAAAGCGAAGACGGGCAGCAGGTCCTCCACACGGTGGCAGGCGCCGCCGGCAGCGGTATTGCGACCGGAGATACAGTTCACTGCTCCATAGACTGGGAAAGAAGGTTTGATAACATGCAGCGCCATTGCGGCGAGCACATCCTTTCAGGAGTCTTTTACAGTCTCTTCGGCGGAGTCAACAGAGGATTTCATATGGGACATGAATACATGACTATCGATATCTCCCTGGAAGAAGATCCGAAAAAAAAGGACATAACATGGGAAGACGCTCTCGCTGCCCAGCTGGAAGCCAATAAGGTCATCTGGTCAGACGCTCCCGTGACCGTCATACGATTTGATTCACGGGATAAAGCGGAAAAGATGCCGTTGCGAAAAGCGCTGGCCTTCGATGAAGATATTTCAATCGTCTGCGTCGGCTCCGTAGAAAACGCGGCAGACTGCGTCGCCTGCTGCGGGACCCATCCGTCCACAGCCGGACAGGTAGGAGCGATAAAGATATTCAAGGTCGAAAAGTACAAAGGGATGTTCAGGATATATTTCGAAGCCGGGCAACGCGCTCTCGCCGACTACAATGTTAAACACGATATCCTGACGGCTCTTTCCAACAGGTATTCCTCATCCATAGAGGATTTCCCCGAAAAGCTGAAAGCTCAGGAAAAGAAGTTGTCCGCAGTGAAGGACGAATTGTTCCATCTGAAAAAAGCCTACATAGAAAACGAAATAGATAAACTGGATGAGATGATAGGCCGTTCCGCAGAGGAGGACGGCGGGAGCTCGAAGGTCATCGTATATCCTCTTCCTCATCTCTCCATGGATGATGCCTTTACGATGGGAAAACACTATATGGAAAAGACCGACAGACTCATCATGCTCTATTCGGAAAAGGATACATCCTACATACTGGTTTCCGGCGGTATTCCCGACTGCGGTTCTCTCGTGAAAGAATACGCTTCCTTCTACAATGGGAAAGGCGGAGGAAACAAAGTATCCGCCCGCGCCATCTTCTCAGATCAGAAGGACGCCCAACTGTTCGCCGAATTGATCGAAAAGCATCTCCGATGACCGGCGGCATCCTTCGCCTTACTGCCAAACGGCTGCTCCATGGATTCAGAGCCAACTATTTATGCTGTGATGTTATCCAGTCGATTATCGCCTGATCGTCAAACAGCACGTTGGCTCCTCCATGATAGTTGCCATAGATACCGCGCTCACTGAAATATTCATCGTCAGGTATCTCCATCTGGAGCACTTCATCTATCTCCGCATCTGAACGGCCCTCATCCAGATATGCCGAGCGGAGCCCATCGTAAGCATCCCGTGCCCTCCGAGATCCGTAATACTCGTCGTTCTCCGCCATGAAAATATAGACAGCGACTCCCGCCTCCGCTACCGGTGCGAATTCGCCATCCCACTGAGACGCGCCATGAAGGTATGCCGCGTAAAGATCCGGCCTCATGGATACCGCCCGCGACATGGTTTCCCCTCCTGCGGAATACCCGGCAGCGTATACCCGGGAAGGATCGACGGAAAAATCATCGATGAAATGCTCTGTAAGCTCCACCGCCTGCCTGGCCGATGTTTCGCCCCAGTCAGTAAGCTGAGCCAAGACGACTATCATGTCCTCATCCTGCTCAGTCCACACGCGAAAGCCATCCCAGCTCAGATTCGCTCCTGACGAATCCTCACCGAACCACATCATATCATATCCCGGCATCGTGACCATCAGAGGATACATCCTGTTTTCATCATAGTCCTCGGGAATATAATAGCTGTAATGTATCTCGCCATCCGCCCCGTCCAATATCTGTCCGGCGATGATGCCTGTTTTTACCGTTTCACCTGCCGCAGACCGTTCTGCTTCCCCGCTGCCGTCTCCCCGCGAACATGAGCACAGCAAAGCAGCTGTCAACACGCACATCATCAGCAGGATAAGCAGGGACCATTTAAGACGGCCTGCGAAAAGAACCGATTTCATCGTCGATCATCTCCTGTTCCCGAAGCGTCTTTGACACGGATATATCTGATCCACAGGCCATTGTCGCCGAGCCGCTCCGCTTTCTCGAGGGAAAAGGCTTTATTTCCACCCCCGCCCGACATAAAGACGTTCTCAAACAGCGACGCTGATGATCTTTCTCCTTCCACGACAGGAACTGCCACTACGCTCAGCTCATCTATAAGATCTTTTTCAAGGAACGAGCCGTTGGTTATACCTCCTCCGGCCAGCATGAGCCGTTCTATGGAAAACAAAGCCTTCAGCTTTCTCAGTCAGCACCTCGATAACATGAGCCCTCGGACGCCCTTTCTTTTCCACGTATCCACCATCCCAGCTCAGTATTCCGTCCGCGTCGATGGCGACGATATAATCATCTGCGTCATTTTCGGCCACGAAATCCTTCGCAGTAAGCCGCATCCTTTTATCCTGAAAATCGCTCACTCTTCCCGACGCGAAAGATTCCGCCGCTGTCCTCGTCCCATACAGGACCGCCTCGCACCCGAATGTGCTTCTGAGATCACCGTATTTTTTTATGCAGCTGGCGCTCTCAGGAGCTGACATGAAGTTCCCCTCTATTTTCCCGTCGATAGAGCACAGCATATGACATACGACAAAAGGCCGTGATTTTTTATCTGTCATCATTTTGCCTCCTGTTTCTTCACTGTTCCCGTCCCGCCAAACACATCTGACATGGACATATTTTCGAGGGTCTTATCCAGTCTCGCCACCTCGTCTGCCGTAAGCATGATATCTGCCGCTCCGGCATTTTCCTTCATCCTGTCCGGCTTTCGAGTCCCGGGTATTGGCACTATCCACGGCTTTTTACACAGCATCCACGCCATGGATATCTGAGCCGGCGTCGCGTCCTTTTCCTCAGCCATCCCGGACAATAATCCCAGCAGCTCCCTGTTTTCATCTATCGCCTCATCGGCAAACTGAGGCATCGAAGCCCGATAATCGTATTTCCTGTCGAAAGGTTCGCCTTTGGCATATCTGCCGGTCAGAAACCCGTTGGCCATAGGTGAAAAAGCTACGAATCCTATCCCCAGCTCTTCCAGCACAGGAAACAATTTTTCGTGCTGCCGTGCCATCATGGAATACCTGTTCTGGACTGCAGTCACCGGACACACGGCATTGGCTCTTTTCAGATATTCTTCATCCGCCTCTGAGATCCCCCAGTGAGTTATCTTTCCTTCGCGCATCAGCTCCGACATGACCTGCGCCACCTCTTCCGGAGCCACCTTCGGATCTATACGATGCTGGTAATACAGATCTATGTGATCGGTCCCGAGCCTTCTCAATGAGCCTTCGACCGACTTCCTGACGGTTTCCGGCCGGGAATCCGGGATCAACGGATAAGGGACTTTTCCGCTTTCCATATCGAAGCTCAGTCCGAACTTGGTGGCTATGACAACTTTATCACGCACATGTTCCAGCGCTTCTCCCACCAGTCGCTCGTTGACATGGGGATCATCGGCCGTGCCATATACTTCCGCCGTATCGAAAAAGGTATACCCAATCTCCACAGCCTGTCTTATCCTTTCAACAACTGTCTTCTCATCTGTAGGCGCTCCGTAAGCATGGGAAAAGCCCATACATCCCAATCCTACAGCTGATACTTCCAGATCCTTTCCCAAAAGTCTTTTTCGCATCTCATCATCACTCTTTTCTCAAAACGATCATACCTATCACTATCCGTTCTTACAGTCCCAGGCTTTCTACCCACTGGTCTACTTCATCCTGACTCACTCCTGAGGAAAACCTCTGACCTTCCAGCCAGTTGCCTGTTCCTGCCATATCCGCCAGCAATTGTCCGCTGTCGCCTATATCCGAGCTGGATGATGTACAAAACGGGATCACAGTCTTTCCTGTAAAATCGTTGGCTTCGATGAATCCATCCACCGGCCATGCGGCGATACCCCACCAGATAGGGTAGCCAACGAATACCGTATCATACGAATCCCAGTTATCCACTGTATCGGCTACCAGCTCCACATCCCTCTGGTCTTCATTGTCGTGCTCCACGGTCACTCGGCTGTTATCGTTGGTCCAGTCCAGATCCTCATCAGTATACGGATCCACCGGTTCCAGTTCGAATATGTCTCCCCCTGTCGCATCAGCTATATACTGCGCTGCTCTCTCAGTGTTGCCCGTAGCGGAATAGTATACCACCAATGTGTTCCCGTTACCGGAAGATGCCTCCTGTGTATCCTGTCCCGATGCCGCCGAAGTGTCTGTAGAACCTCCGCTGCTGCAGGCCGCAAGCCCTGCTGCCATTACAAAACTCATCAACAATACCGCAATTTTTTTCATCTCAATATCTCCTTTCTTGTCTTTCGATCATTGTCCATCTGCGCTTCCCAGAAATCCATCGCCTCATCAATCCATCCTTCCGCGACTGTTCCCGTCCCCAGCCCGAAACCGTGGCTGAGACCGGGATAATGATGGAATTCCGTCGCGATCCCCAAAGAGCTGAGCCGCCGCAAGCGCCGTTCCATTACCCGCCAGTTGGCTATCCAGTCTTCCTCTCCGACGCAGGCATATGTCGGCGGATCGTTTCCCGTATATTCCGAATGACCTGTGTACTGCATGATAACGGCTCCCGGACGAGGCAGCACATCTCCTCCGAAGGCAGCCGGCCCGTACGATCCCAACCACGCCGCCATACGGCCTCCCGCGGAGCCGCCCCACAGTGAGTAGCAATCTGTACCTGCTTCCAGTCTATCGGCATTTTCGAATATGAAGCTGATGGCCCTGGCCAGATCTTCACAGGCTGTCTGAGCGCCCGGCCTGTATATCAAAGCGAAGGCATTGTACCCTTTCTTCGAAAGTTCCAGCGCGTGCGGAAAGCTGTCCTGCATCGCGCCTACATATGCGAACCCGCCGCCTGCGTTGCATACGGCGAAAGGCGCTCCCGCCTTTCCTTTGAAGAAAAACAGCCCTGTGTCTTCCTTTGCCGGGTCATCCGCTTTTTTCTCATCGGTATATATATCGTAAAACACCGTCTGGCCTGCCGCCGCACGCGCTCTTAGATAATTGGCTATCTCCACGGTCTTGTCCGGATCTGTATCGCTATACCATGCCAATCGCAGATCTCCCAGAGTATCGCCGCTGCAATATCCTCTGTCGACCGGGAATATCAGTCTTCCATACTCTCCCAATACCGGATCACTTATCACTTCCGATATCTTCGTATCCACCGTATAAGGCTCATCCATGTTTCCTCTCCACAGCTCTTACACCTCTTCCCTTTTCCTGATTACATAATAAAAAAATCGAGACCTGATTGGAAGTCTCGATTCGTTATCCTGTTTATACCTTAAAGTTAACAGCTGTTTTCAGCGCTGTTGAACCAATACCTTTTCCACCGCTTTGAGGAACCTGCTCACCATCGGCGAAGGTTCAGGCGAATGGAGCAGACCGAACGGAATGGTATATCCCCAGTCCACCGGAAGTATCTTCAAAAGCGGGTGTACATATTTCCAGTTTTCTATAGCCATCAATACGCAATTATTGTTTTCGCACTTATTGAATGCCGTAACATCGTAAAAATCAAAATCCTCTATCGATATCTCAGGATGATTCTCACGCAGATCGTCCCTGAGCATATCCACATAATGGCTCCAGTTGCGTCGCATCAACATCAACGTTTCCCCATGCAGATCATTTACTGTCAATCTTTCCTTAACGGCCAGCCTGTGGTGTATGGACACCGCGCAGCATATGGATTCCCTGGAGATTTCCAGTCCCGCGCAACGCCTCAGCTGGAGCATGGTTTCATCGAAGATACCGGCCACCACATCTATGTTCTGTCCCAGATTGCCCAGGATCTCCCTGGCGTTCTCCGGAGTATTCTCAAAAGGTACCAGCCTGAACTTGATGTCAGGACAATACTCCTGCAGCCTGGGCCAAAGATCTACCAGTATCTGCGCCGGCGTCATCATGGATGTACCGATGCGGATTATCTCTTCGCTCTCCTGCATGGCATTCCTGGCTCTTGTAACGGAATCCTTGCAATACTGGATGATATATTTGGCGTCCTGATAAAAGGACTTTCCGGCCTCTGTCATCTGCAGCCCTCTGTGAGTGCGTATGAAAAGCCTGATATCCAGGTTTTCCTCAAGGAGATTTATCTGTTTTATCACCGCAGGAGGAGAGATGTACAGCCTTTCCGCGGCTTTATTGAAGCTGCCCGCTTCCACGACACATACAAATGTTTCCAGCTGTGGATTGTACAATTGATATCACCCTTCCCCTTTTATTGAATATATATCGTCACGTACCTGACGCCCCAGCTCCTGCACTCGCTTTCAGTATTCATGTAAATATCTATAGTATTGCCTTTTATGTTTCCGCCGGTGTCCTCGGCACGCCTTGCTCCTACTCCCTCTATATATACGTTAGTCCCCAGTGGGATGACGCTCGGATCTACCGCTATCTCTCCCACTCTGGCTCTTGTCCCCATAGCCGTCCTTCCGCCTCCCGTATAGGCGTAAGCCTTTACGACCAGCTTTCTGCTGTAGGTCTGCCCATTGTAATTTATCCTGGTCCCATTGGCGATGACCTTATCGACAGCAGCGGTCAGTGTAGTCCTTGCTGTTTCCTTGCGGGAAGTTTCTTTTCCATCAACATATGTGACGCTATACGTCACCTGGTCCTTCCCTTCGACGCCTTCCGTGACCACTTTACTGGTCCCCTCGTCCAGCGAGCTGTCATCCTTCTCCACTGTCTCGAAAGGGACGGCTTCCTCTACCACTTCCACCTTGACATCAACTCTCTGAACCACGATCTCCAGATCGCTGGTGAGAAGCTCATCCTTTTGAGGAGTGACTATATCGTCCTCATCCAATTTGATACCCGCGTCATCAAGCGCTTCGCCCACTGTATTGGCCAGGCTCTCGTACGATCTCGTCTTACCATCCGCCGTCACTTTGAAATCAGTTGCATGCTGGATATCCAGCTCTATCCCGTCGTATATAAAAGTCGTCAGCGGTGTGGATATATAATCATTGTCGCCGAAATCTATCTGTTCTTCCTCAAGAAAACCCTCCACCGTATGCGCCTTGCTGTTGAAAGTGAACTCCTCACCATTTATAGTGGCGTATACCTCCCTCGGGATCATTGTGGTGTAAACGACCACCACCGCCAGCAATGCCACGAAGGATGCTGCGATGGCTCCCTGTGTCATATATCTCTTATAAAACGGAGGCCCGGACTTGCTGTCCGTTTCATCCGCCTCAGATGTCACGGTTTCTTCACTGTTCTCGTGACCGGCGTCTGCCGCTTCAGTTTCTTCTTCCGGTTCAACCTGTTCCTCCGGTTCAAGTGGTTCTTCCGATTTAGACTGTTCCTCCGGTTCAGTCACCTCTTCCGGTTCAGGTGATTCTTCCGGTTCAGGCGACTCTTCCGACTCAGTCTGTTCTTCCGTCTCAGGTGGCTCTTCTGTCTCCTGCGCCTCAGCAGCTGTCTCCGTTTCCTCCTCCTGACCGGCCTGTTCCCGCAGCTGTTCTCCCGGCCCTGACGCCTCCTCCGACTCAGGCGACTCTTCCGGCTCAGGTGATTCTTCCGGTTCAGGCGACTCTTCCAGCTCAGGTGATTCTTCCGACTCAGCCTGCTCCTCCGACTCAGCCTGTTCTTCCCCCATATCGTCCGCGGGCTCATTTTCTTCCGCGACTGCTCCAGCCTCAGCAAATATCTCATCTATGTCAAGTCTGTCATTAGTATGTATATGGACATCCTTTTCCTCTCGCTCAAAGACATCCTTGATATTTATCTTCATATCTGTTCTCCCAACATCAGATTTATACACTTATATGCATGTGAGACCATTGTAACAAAAAAGGAGCATTTGTCAAGTTTTGCGGTTCCTGACACTGTTATGCTCCTGTTTTTTTCCAAGATATTGAATATTTATGCACAATTATTCAATATATGTCTCTATTTGTCATCATCCTCCAGTTCCGACAGTCTGTATGCTGCCTCAGCATATATCTGAGCCAATTTCGTCATATTTTCTACCGGGATCTTTTCATTTCTCTGGTGAGCCAGCTCCGGTTCACCGGGGAATCTTGCGCCGAAAGCTACTGTATTTTTGACAGCTCTGGCATAGGTACCACCGCCTATGACCAGTGGCTGACTTTCATCATCACCTGTATTTCGCCTGTATATATCCATCAGCGTCTCGACAAGCGGATCGTCCTTCGGGATGTATATCGGTTCCTGGGTCTTCCCCTTGACTATCCCCAGTTCATAATCTCCCAATACAGTCATCATATCCTCATATACCTGCTCATCGCTCGCCGTGACAGGATACCTGACGTTGACCGTCAGTCTGGCGGTCTTCTTATCAGCCTCTATCATCCCCACGTTGAACACCAGCTTGCCCGACTGCTCATCCTCCAACGGACAGCCTATCCGTTCCCCATGGAGATCATATCCTATATGGTCATTATAAAATGCGATGAAATCATTGGTGCTCTCGTTGGCAAAATTTATCCTCCCCAACAGCTCCATGATGATGGAAACAGCGTTCTTTCCCTGTTCCGGAGTCGCGCCGTGAGCCGAAACACCTCTGGCTATAATCTCCAGGCTTTTTCCCATCCCTCTGCAATTGATCTCACAGCCTTTTTCGGTACGGAAATCCGATACCTGCTCTTTTATCTTGTCATACCCGGCTCCTGAGCTGTCATGGAGCACTGCGCGGGCAAAGTCCGCCACCGAATTAGCCGCGTTACCACCTTTCATCGAACTGAGTTCCAGCCCCTTCCCGCCAAAAGCATCGAATTTCCTGACTATATCGAATACGATAATGCCTTTTTCCCCATAAATGGCAGGAAAATCCGCGTCGGGCGTGAATCCCAGCTCCGGCACCTGTTCCACGTGCGAAAGGTAATAATCCATTCCTTCCCAATTGGTTTCCTCATCAAGCCCCAAAATGAGCCTGATGGTCCTCTTTGGCTGATATCCACAGTCTTTGAGAGCCTTCATCCCATAGAAAGACGCTATCACGGGGCCTTTGTCATCGACAGCGCCTCTGCCGCATACATATCCGTCCTCTATGGATCCGCCATAAGGGTCGAAATCCCATCCATCGCCTTCCGGAACCACGTCCAGATGTCCCACTATGGCCACTACGCCGTCTTCTGTGCCTTTAAGATCTATATGTCCTCCATAATTGTCAGCATTGTATGTTTCAAAGCCTTCCTGTTCCGCCAGCCGGAGCATGTACTCCAGCGCTCTGTGGACATTCTCTCCAAAGGGCTTATCTCCATCAGGGCCGACCGCTACGCTCGGTACAGATATAAGAGCGGACAGAGACGCAAGCATCTCTGCCCTGTTTTCGGCTATCTTATCATTTACATCATTAAGCAAGCCCATGACGTTACAGCACCGCTTCCACACCGGCTACCTCAGGATAACTTTCCTTCAGTATCTTTTCCACAACGCCCTTGATAGTCATCTGAGCGCCCGGGCATCCGGCACAATGTCCCTGGAGTCTCACCTTGACGATATTGTCGTCGGTATACTCCACGAATTCGATATCTCCGCCGTCTCTCTGCAAAAATGGTCTTATCTGCTCCAACGCATCTTTGATCTTCTGTTCCATGTTCTTCTCCTTTATCATTATTATTTACAAACGGACAAAATTTATGACCGCTTATGTTACAAATACATCACTAAACCGGATCTACCGTGTAGATAGAAACCAGTTCCCCATCTCTCCATGTGCTTATGTAGGCGGTCTTTATAGGATCCCCCGTCGTGTTGAACGTTATCGTTCCCGAAGCGCCCTGGAAGCTCCTCTCCTCCTTTAGCACATCCCGTATCTCTTCGCCGGTAGCGTCATCGTCCGCCCGGTCAATGGCATCGAGAGCTATTATATATGAATCGTATCCCAACGCGACAGCATCCTCAGGAACACTGTTCTCGCCATATTTTTCGTGATAAGCTTTGAGGAATTTCTCAGCCTCTTCGTTCACCGCCTCATCAGCAGCATAGAAATTCACGAAAGCCGTGTTGGCATCAGTAGCCACTCCGTCGGCAAGATCCTGAAATTCATCACTGCTCCAGTCCTTATCCCCCAGAAAGACTGCGTCAAGTCCCATATCCGAAGCCTGTTTTATTATGTTGATCGAATCTATGTTGTCTCCCGGCAGCAGCACACTTTTGACGCCTGCTTTCTCCACCGCCTCCAGCTGAGCGCTGAAGTCTTTATCGCCCGGAGTATATTCCTCGTATACCGTTATGGCATCTTCATTTTCTGTCTCCGCCTTTATCCTGTCGGTAAAGGCCGTAGCCATAGCCATAGCCGCGTCATCACCTTCAGGCAGCAATACCCCGGCCGTAGTCTCCTTCTTGCTTTCCAACACATACCTGGCCAATATATCTCCCTGATTGGAGTCGACGTAACATACCCTGAAGTAATAGTCGTTATTGCTGGTAACAAGAGGGTTGGTATTGGTTATCGCTATGGCAGGTATCTGAGCCTCATTGATATACTCTCCCGCAACCATGGAATACACGCTTCCATAGCTGCCGAGAATGACGGCCGGTTCCTTCAGGATAAGCTCCTTTATCGCCGTCTCCGCAGCATATATATCGGAAGCGTTATCCGCGTATTCCAGCTGTACGAATTTCCCGTTTACGGTAGGATACATCTCATGAGCCAGTTCTATCCCCTCTATCTCCGCCTGGCTGCTTTCACTGTCGACTCCCGTCATCGGCTCGTATACTCCGATGAGTATCGTCGCCGTATTTTCCTCCGGTTTATCTATAAATGCTGTTTTGAAATTATCGAAGGTCGTGCATCCGGAAAATGTCGCTATGCTCAAAACTATCAGTAAAAACGCCGCTGTTATCCTGTATATTTTCACGGTACTCACCTTTCTGTACTGTTAAATTATCACAATTATTATACCACGACGCCGACCTTCAGGTAAAGTGTAAAGCTTGTGTACTTTTTACGCGGCTCATACGGCCAGCAGTGTTTGGACTTTTCCATGCATTTTTTAAAAAATTTTTCCAAAAGGTATTGCATTCTTTACCAAAATGGTATATTATACGGATATATCAAAGATTACACACACTCAAATCAATAAACACTTAAATGTAAAAGGAGGAAGATGATTATGAAATGGACTTGTTCAGTATGCGGATACACTTATGAAGGACCTCAGCCACCGGAAAAATGTCCACAGTGCGGCGTTCCTGCGGACAAATTCGTTGAGGTAAAGGAAGGCGCTATCGAATTCGTTGACGATCACGTTGTAGGCGTTGCTCAGGGCGTTGATCCTGAGATCATCCAGGGTCTCAGAGACAACTTCAATGGCGAATGCTCAGAAGTCGGAATGTATCTGGCTATGGCAAGAGTTGCCCACAGAGAAGGATATCCTGAGATCGGGCTTTACTGGGAGAAGGCTGCATGGGAAGAGGCAGAGCACGCCGCCAAGTTCGCTGAACTGCTGGGCGAGGTAGTTACTGATTCCACGAAGAAGAATCTGGAGATGAGAGTAGAAGCCGAAGCCGGCGCATGTGCAGGCAAGAAAGAGCTGGCAACAAAGGCTAAGCAGCAGAATCTGGACGCCATCCACGATACAGTTCACGAAATGGCCAAGGACGAAGCAAGACACGGAAGAGCATTCCAGGGTCTCCTCAAGAGATACTTCGGCTAAAAGGTTCTCACATACGATACATATACTGCCGCGGAACATATTCCGCGGCAGCTTTTTTATCAATGCAGGAAATACTGGTCTATGATATCCTCCCGCTTTTCATGACAAACCGGGATCGCAACAAAACAGGCAGCCTTTATCTGCTCCTTCGCCTTCTGCCATACAGAACCGCCAACACAGCTGCGGAGCTCAAGAGGAGAACTCCCCAGAGCAATGGGTCGAAACTGTCTCCCGTAGGCGTTCCTTTATCCTTTGTCTCATCTTCCGGTGTTGCCGTCTTCACAGGCTCCCAGTTGGCTGTATAGCTTTTATCGCCTCCTGATCCCTTTTCTATCGTAACTTCCTTTTCAGGCTTGTCGCCGTTGGAGCCGGTCCAGCCCAGGAATATATATCCGTCACGCTCCGGCGCCGCGAGAGTGAAGTCGTCGGTCTCCGTCGTATATACGGTCGGGTTGGCGTCCTCCGCTACCGTTCCTCCCGCAAGGTCATATTCTATGACATACTGTACAGGCTCCCACAGAGCTTTGAACTCCTGATCGTCTCGCACTTTATACTCATGTCCCGGTATGTATTTGTTCCCGCTTTCGTCTTCCCAAAACTCGAAAGTATAGTGCTCCCTCGCAGGCGCGTCAGGGATGATAACGGTGCTGTCATAATCAGCCTTCTTTGCAAGCGTCTCTGTCTTTCCGTCTTCCCACTCGCCGCCGTTCGGATCGAATTTCAGCGTCTTTTCCTCAGCCTTCCAGTTGGCCGTATACTCTCTGTTGCCGTGAGAGCCTTTACTTATCGTAACTTTCTTTTCAGGCTTGTCGCCGTTGGAGCCGGTCCAGCCCAGGAATACATATCCATCACGCTCCGGTGCCGCGAGAGTGAAGTCGTCGGTCTCCGTCGTATATACTGCCGGATTAGCGTCCTCCGCTATCGTTCCTCCCGCAAGGTCATATTCTATGACATACTGTACAGGCTCCCACAGGGCTTTGAACTCCTGATTGTCTCGCACTTTATACTCATGTCCGGGTATGTATTTATTCCCGCTTTCATCTTCCCAAAACTCGAAAGTATAGTGCTCCCTCGTAGGTGAATCAGGGATGGTAACGGTGCTGTCATAATCGGCCTTCTTTGCAAGTATCCCTGCCTTCCCGTCTTCCCATTCGCCGCCGTTCGGATCGAATTTCAGCGTCTTTTCCTCAGCCTTCCAGTTGGCAGTATACTCTCTGTTGCCGTGAGAGCCTTTCTCTATCGTGACTGTCTTTTCAGGTTCGATTATACCTGTTCCCGTCCAGCCCAGGAACTCATATCCCACACGCTGAGGGTTGTTGAGACGAAACTTTTCCGTATTGATATTATATGTCGTCGGATTTCCTTTCAGTACAGTGCCGCCTGCAAGGTCATAGTCGATGGTGTACTCCGTCGGCTCCCACTGGGCGTACAATGTGATTTCAGGATTTTTCACAGGGTCGTCCAAGACAAATTTAGCGCCATCAGGATAGGATATGCCGCCACCGTTCTTCTGGGTATTCCACCCTACGAAATCCCAGTAAGGTCTATTAAAGGCGCACTTTAACAGCTCTGTTTCATAAAAGGTTTCCTGAGCATACTTCTCTCCTTCTGCGTCGTTGGGCTCAAAGTTTATCATTACGGACACAGGGTTCCACTGGGCGTACAGGTGTAATTCACCGCCGTTTTCAACAGGAATATCTTTCTCTTTTAATTGGGCTTTATCTTCATAGTCACACGAAGCAGGCCCCGGCCAATCGGAGGTTTTCGTCCAGCCCGCAAAATTATATCCGTACCGCTCAAACTGATTGGCAAACAGATTCTGCTGCTGGCCGTAAACCATGTCCTGGGTTATCGTCTTATCTTCGCCACCGTCATTGTCGTGGAATACTACCTGGTAGCGATTAGGGGCGAAATGTGCTTCGATATCCATATCTCCGGTAACGGTGAGTTTCTGTTCCGCTCCCGTCGGATCCCATTTCATGCCGCTGTCGCTTCCCAGGATCGTATACTGCTCAAAGTGATGGCCTGCATACGCAGTTGCAGTAACATTGATCTCAGTTCCCCGGATCAATTTGTCCTCCGAATCGACCTGAGTGCTGTCCTCCTTCGTTACGCTTATCGTTCCTTTGCCATCACATGCGGCTTTCACCGTATAGTAATCAAAATTGTATACTCCGAAATTTTCATCAACATCTATCGTCCTGTCGGTATTATAGGCCTGCAGCGCTTCATCATTAAATATGACGTTGTATGCCCCCTCATCTATAGCTGCACTTGTACTTTCCACGCAGTAGATACCCGGGCTTTGCTCAACGAACGTCACATCGTATTTTTTCGTATCGTCACTGAAGCCCTTCAATGTAACGCTTATTCTTTCACCGGCATTCACAAACTCCCCGTTGTCCGTTATGATGATCGTAGCTCCTGTTTTGTTGATCCAGGTGGCTTCGAGAGTTGTTCCCGTCAGACTGCCGTCTTCGTTCACGTTGCACAGATTCGTCACCTTGGCTTTGTCTGGATATTGTTCTGCTGGATCACCTTCTACCGTCCAGTAGGCGAATATGCTGTTTTCTTTTTCTAATTTAAGCTGTTCGGCGGACAGCAACTGCGTCGGGGTGTCGTAGTATATTCCCTGTTGTCCTACCTTTTCACCGTTGTTCTGGAATATCACTTCATACGATTTCGGAGCCCACTGGGCATAGAGGGTGATGGTATCCGTATCGCTGTTCAGCAGATCCTCGTTAGTTATCGTATTATCCTTTATGATATCCTCATCATAAGGCGCGTACTTTTCCCTGCTCCAGCCTCTGAATGTCCAGCCCGGCAGATCATATCCATTTTCAATAGAGTAAGACTTTTTATCGAAATCGTAAATTATCGTCATGGGCTCCATCTTACCCTGAAGTTCCTTAGTCGCATTTGCCGGCACATTCGGGTCAAAGTTGATCGTATATGTACTGTACGCCCAGACCGCGTAGAGCTGCATGTCCTCATTTACCTCGATCTTATCTCTCGGCTTATAATCTGCCGTTGTCGATCCCTGCTCTTTTGCCCAGCCTACGAAAACACGACCTTTTTTCATCGGTATTTTATTCGGGATAGTTGCTTTCGTATCATCCCTATAGGCATATACCGGTTCCGGCATATCCTCAGCCTCACCGCTCTGATCCGTATCTATGAAGGATAACTTGTTACGGGACATATCGATCTCGACCTCAAGATTCTCTTTTTCGGGTTCGCCCGTTTCGTTAAAATCTTTCGAAACCTTGAACTGGTGACCGTATTCATCTTCTGCCGTAATCTCCAGCTTAAATGCATTCTTCGGCAAATAGATCGTTACAATACCCTTGGCATCGGTAGTTCCGCTGGTAAGACCCTCGAACCGCTCCTTATCCTTTTCCCCGTAATCGTTTCCGTAAGTTATATCATAGCTTATTTTTGCGCCTGCAACATCCTTATCGTCCTGATCTGTCACATGCACCTTGAGCCTGTATCCCCAGTGCGGGCATTCCGTAAACCCAGAGTCATCGTATGTATCCGAAATATAGAAATTTGTCAGCAATGCAGGTGCCAGTAAGTCTCCGGAAATGCCGTTGCTGAAATTCCCCGCATTTGCACAGATGCTGTAGCCCAGTTTCTTGAAGCTTATATCACCGTCTATGCACTTGAAATCCTCGCACGCATGATACTTTCGCTTTCCTTCCCAGTATTGGCCGCTCGTAATTTCAGCGGAAAACACCAGTCCGCTTTCCAGATCGGCGCTGATAGAGAGTATTTCCACGCATTTCCCCGCGATCCCCGCAGCAAACCCAACGAATAGCTCCCCTCCAAGAGTAATCCCATCAAATGTAGATTCACTGTCAGGTGAAATACAATTCAGATTCAGTCCTGTCCGCGAGCTGACACCTATCATCAAATATGTCGGCAGATACAGATCAAACCTGACGCCGCCATGCGCCGAGCCTGAAAACCTCACATTTATACTGACCTCAAATTCAACAACGCCTTTTACTCCTAAGGAGAACGTCTTGAGAGGGATATCGAACACTGTGGACGGCAGATTCACATCGACTTCTGCATCTTCAAAGTATCTGTCATCTATAATGATAATCGAAAACTCAAACAATGTCGGCGTATAGATATTGCCTATGAACTGGGTCTTCATGGTTCCCTTCATCTGCGCCTTGAAGGTTATACCACCAGGCAGCCATATATCAATTTCCTCATCGTAATCGTGCTTGTTCGTGATATTCGCTGTCTTGAGATATGTTGCCATTTCCTCCCCGTTGACTTCTCCGTTTTCGCCGGCGCTGTCCAGAACTTCACCGCGCAAAACCGCACTGGCCGATTTCCTGTCTACATTCGCACTCTTGGCTTTGAACATGGCGTAGCTCGTTTCCGTTCCGTTGGCGCCTACAGTCTCATCCGTTATGAACACCGGTGCGCCGTATTCGATATCCTCGAGCTGACGGGATAGCTCGCTGTCTATGTTATTGAGAGTGCAAAGCTGATCTCCGCCGTTGGCAGGCATCATTTCAACCTGAAGCCCGCCTGTACTTTCCACGCCTTCCGCCCCTTCCTGACCGGCAGAACCTTCATCTATGCGGATGACATCGTCGGCGAGGATAAGGAAGCTGCCTTCCTCCGCACCGGCATTTTCAGCAAGCTCAACGAGACGATCCCCCTCATCTCTGAAATCGTCTATTGTCTTGTCGCTGACTTCACGGATCGCCTCAGTATACTGATTTGTCACGTATGGATCGGTCAGGTCTTTTCCCAAACCGTCCTGAAGCAGTATTTCCAGTATGAAATATTCCGGCATTTTTTCATCAAATGTCACATTTGTCGTGGTGAGCTCGTCGGGTGAAGGCGTTACCTCCACGCTCTTTGTATATACCGGTGGCTTCTCCTTGTATTCGCCATCATGACTGTCATCGTAAAAATTCACGACGATCTTACGGGCATCTCCCATCCAGTTGATCTCGGCAGTCTTTGCATCGGTATCGACTTTGACGCTATTGAACCCCGCCTCTGTTTCATCCCCCGCAGAGACAGCCGTCCCATTGCCGGCGATCGTCGTATTTCCTACGGTCTTCACATCTCCGGCCTCTGCGGTGTTCTGATCCTTCGCCTTCTTTGTATCCTTTTTCGTTTCTGCCTTAGCCGCATCCGTCTTCTCAACCTTATCCGCCGGTGCAGCCTCCGCCCTTGCCGAGCCTACAGCAGGATAGATCGTGACTGCGAGCGTGACTGTCAATATTACGGCGATGATCCTTTTCGTAATGTTCTTCATACCCTCTTCCTCCAAATGTCAAACCCTTTACCCTTAATGCCCCTTGACATAAAACATATTAATCCATATTATTTATACCAAAAAAAAGCGATTCTGACATCGCCCGTTTGAGGAGGTAAATCGGATATCGAAGCGGCACTTTTTCAAGGCCGCTCCCTGAATTGAACCGGGATCCCGCATTATATCCGCCTTTTCCAAAGGCTCACATGTTCGGAGCCGCGAACACTTTTCGGAATATTTCGCTATATTTCGCGAAAAAAAATAAGGGAGGCGGATCGTCAACAAGCCCACGCTCCCATATTTTTTATTAAAATCAGATATCTGTTTTCTTCATCACATACATCTGCTCAACCGATATCATGCTCTGTGTTTTTTCCTTGTCCCATATACGACAATCCCTCCTGCCGCAGCCGCAAGAGCCATGAGTGCTATCATAGGAGCGGCATTAAAATCATCGCCTGTTCCCGGCGTCCCGGCTTTTCCTTTGGTAGTATCATCTTTACCTGCGGGATCGTCGGTTCCCGGAGTCACATCAGTGACATCAGCTGTATAGCTGTGGAATACCGGACCGAAGCTTTTGCCCATAGAAGTCTCGGTTTTGAAAGGCGAGCCTTCTATGGCTGCCGCACCGATCACGCTGATTGTTCCGGTGCTGTCGATTTCAATATCACTGCCAGTCTCTGCTGCTATCATCTTTCCCTGAGCCGGCGAAGCGATTACATCGGATGCATTTATGCCATAGGTTTCTCCCTTGCTTTCCGCCCCGAAAGCCAGCACGACACCGCCTTTTATTATCGCATTGCCGTTCATAGCGCTGATACCAACGCTGCCGTCGCTTCCTTCTCCTCCGAGAGCAGTGACATCAGTACTATCTCCGCTTATGATGACATCTCCTGCTTCACTGAAGATGCCGCCGCTATATCCGGACGGATCTGCCTCCACTGTATACCTCTGACTCTCAGCAAACACGCTGCCTCCGCTGATGATAATATCCTCATATGCACGGATGCCATCACTTACGCTGTCGGTGCCGTCGGCGCAGCATCCTTCAGTCTCTACGCTGCCGCCGGATATATTGACGCTGCCGGTATCTGAGCCGATCCCTACGCTACCGCTGTTTTCTCCACTTGCGTGACCTCCGGAGCTGCTCACTTTACCACCTTCTATGATGACGTCTCCTGCTTCGCTGAAGATGCCGCCGCTGTACTTGGCTTTATCACCGGCAGCGGATACAACTCCGTCTTTGATGGTGATGCCCTCCGCAGCGCGGATACCATCGCTTACGCCGTTGTTATCCAACGCCTCGCTCCCATTGGCTACAACAGTACCACCGTTGACAGAAACGGCTCCTCCTTCAGCGCTGATACCAACGCTGCTGTTATTATCCGTTCCTACGATATGTCCACCTTTACGTACTGTCTGGCTTTCCGTGCCGCTGCTGTCTGTATTGGCCTTTCCGGCCTTAGCCTCGATGTTGGCGTTTATGGAAATGTCTCCGCTTCCGCTGCATATACCATTGCTGTGCTTTCCTTCTCCGCCGTTAGCCTTCACATTACCGGTAGTATTGATCCTTATATGGTTTTCCGCGCAGATACCATCGCCGTTTACAGCCTTGCCGCCGTTGGCAGTAACACTTCCTCCATTGATATAGATCTCACCTGCCTCATCTCCGGCGGCCCAGATGCCATTGCTCGCGCCATTGGTAGTCGCTTCGTCACCGGTCGCCTCAACAGTACCGCCGTTGATGATGACATTTCCTGCTTCCGCGCCTATACCGACGCTTCCGGATGCAGCCTTTTCACCTTCGGCAGTTATTTTTTCAACATCTCCGTTGATGGTCACATCGCCTCCCGAGCTGTAGATCCCGCCGCTGTAGGTTGCGGCTCCTCCGGCTGCAGTCAGACTACCACCATTACTGTCAGATGTACTGGTGATGATTATATCGCCTTTTGCGAATATACCGTCACTCGCTTCTTCTGCTCCTTGACTGTTGCTGCCGCCAGTCACGCTGTTTGTTCCCGAAATATCGATAGTGATATCCCCTTCGGCACTGATTCCGTGACGTTCGGAAGGTGCAACGATGGTTGCATTACTGAGGTACAGAACACCGTCAGAAAACATTACGTTGTAATTCTCCTCGCCGGGGTCCTGTTTCCTAACTGTTCCATCTTTATCCGTGGTCGCACGATCACCATTATTCAGCGTCACATCGCTCACTGTAACGCTTGTCGCCTTGTTTTCCGTTCCCGGCTCCGCCGACGCAGTCATGGGAGCAAGACCCATGATCAGCATAAGAGCAAGCAGTATCATTACAGACCGCTTCTTTAATATTCGTCCCATTATCATCCCTCCTGTAAAAAGTATTAGAACATATCGATCCTTTCACAATCTTTATAACAGAAAAAAACGGATCTGACATCACCCGTTTGAAGAGGTAAAATGGGTAATTTCAGATCCGATATTATCGATATCCTTTTATGTCGCCTATCTGAGCATGTACTTTTTCAAGTCCTGCCTGCGGCTGATCCCCAGCTTCTGCATGGCTGCGGACAAATGTCTTTTTACCGTATGCTGCGATATGTTCATATGCTCACCGATCTCCTGATTAGTCCAGCCTCGTGCCGCCAGCATGGCAGCGGCAAACTCTGTCGTAGTGAGGTTGTCCGCGACGTCGTGCCCCGTGTCAGGATTATGGACCTTGCGCCAGCCGGCGGAAAACCTGTAGGTTATATCTATGATCCGCTTGAAATCTTCCGGCCATTCAGGCTTTATCACCGCTTCCAGCATACCGCCGAGAAGGCCATGATGTTCTCCCAGCCCCTCGATGAGATCGTCGGGTCTTGCCAGCTCCCATGCCGCCAGCATATGCTCCTCTGCCCTTTCCTTCTCTCTCAGACTCATATAATCCATGACAGCGACCAGGTGGAGATATATCGCCGGTATCGGATATTCCTGCGCTCCCATGGCAAAGGTAGCCTCCACGACCCCCAGACTCTTTTCATATTCTTTTTTAAGATAGAGATAATGGGCTTGCACATAAAGAGCGAAGGCTCTGACGCCCGGCGGTAAAGCCGGCAGAAAGTCCTTGCTCGATGGCATCCCTTCCGGCAGCGGCAGATGCAGGAGCACAGCTGACGCTACGTTGATAAAGGCTCCGGCCACACGGTTTTCAGCCGACGCCTCATCACTGCTGCTCAACATATCCTTCACCTGTTCCAACGCGTATCTTGCCCTCTGTATCTTTCCTATGGAAAGATTAGCGTAAGCATATATGAGACATGCGGAAAGCCTGATGTACATATCAGAACTTGTCAGGTAACGCTCTGCCTCACCTGCAGCTTCTTCCGCGTGGCCGCTGAAATAATGGTATTCAGCAAAAGCTATGTCCCTTTCGGAGTTCTCCTCCATAGCCTCTATGCTCTCAAGGCAGTGTCCCGGAACAAAAGGTGTATTCAAAAGCGGCATCAATCCCCGATACAGACCTTCCGCCGGGCTCTTGCCTCCCGGTCTTTCTCTCCTGTCTTTCCCTTTTACTTTCCTCGGATCAACGGGCTTCTGCGCGTCATCAGGTATTCCCCAGGAGACGCCCAGCTTTATTATGCCGTCTATCCTTCCCTGTGCACAGTATTTCTGTACCTGTCTTTCCGATATATTCCATTTTTCTGCTGCTTCACGTACTGTCATGTATTCCATATGATCTCTTCCTGTATATTCCCCATTGAAATACTATATAGATTTCTGTTCGTATCTGCGAATACTTTTATTATATTTTCTTTTTCGAATTTTTTCAACGACTGCTCCACAAATTTCCGTTCAGGCAGGCTCCGCAAATTTTCATCCCGGCAAAGATGTAAACTAAAAAGGAAGATTCGCGTCAATATCCAAATCTTCCTTATAAACTATCTCGCTGCCTGCTCTGCGTTACAGTACTTTGCTCAGAAAGCTTTTCGTCCTCTCGTTCTGCGGGTTCCCGAACAGCTCTGCCGGAGAGCCCTGCTCCATCACGATTCCCTCATCGATGAAGAAAACTCTGTCCGCCACTTCTCTCGCAAAGCCCATCTCATGGGTAACGATGACCATGGTCATGCCGTTTTCCGCCAGACCTTTCATCACGCTCAACACCTCTCCCACCATTTCCGGATCCAGCGCCGAGGTCGGTTCGTCAAACAGCATTACTTCAGGCTCCATAGCCAGCGCCCTGGCGATAGCCACTCTTTGCTTCTGCCCTCCCGAAAGAGATGCCGGATATGACTCCGCCTTATCGGAAAGGCCAACTGTCTCCAGGATCGTCCTCGCCTTTTCTTCCGCCTCTTCCTTGCTCAGTCCTTTGACTTTTACAGGGGCCAGCGTAATGTTGTCCATGACCGTCATATGAGGGAAGAGGTTAAAATTCTGAAACACCATACCCAGTTTTTCTCTTATCTTATCTATGTCTACGTCCGGGACATTTATCCGCTCTCCGTCGATATATACCTCCCCGCCGGTAGGCTCCTCCAGAAGGTTGAGGCATCTGAGGAATGTGCTCTTTCCGGAACCTGAAGGTCCGATGACGCACACCACCTCCTGCTCCTTTATAGTTTCGCTTATTCCTCTGAGTACATGCAGATCTCCGAAAGATTTTTCCAGATTTCTAACTTCTATCACTTTGCGCCAGCCTCCTCTCTATGTATGCCACCAGCCTGGACAATGTGAGGGTCATTATCAGATAAACTATAGCCACGCCTATATATGCCTGAAAGTACAGAAAATCAGATGACGCCCATAAAGTACCACGTCTGGTCACCTCCACTATTCCTGCTACAGACAATATGGATGTTTCCTTTATCAATGTCACAAATTCGTTGCCGAGAGCCGGAACAATGATTTTAAACGCCTGGGGCACGATGATATATCTCATGGTCTGGCCATTGCTGAGTCCAAGAGATCTGGCCGCCTCCGTCTGTCCGATATCGACAGCCTGAAGCCCACTCCTTATTATTTCCGCCATATATGCCGAGCTGTTTATTCCACAGGCTATGAAGCCCACTATTATCATATGCTCCCAATTGAATTGCATATCGAAAATAAGGCGTATCATCTGCGGTACGCCATAGGCCAGTATCAGCACCTGCACCAGCAAAGGTGTCCCTCTCAGCACATCCACATATACCGTCGCCAGCGCTCTGAGCACTTTGAATTTCGACCGTTTCGCTATTGCCACGAGAAGACCGATGACCAGCCCTCCCATGACCGCTACCAGAGAGATCGCCAACGTCATCGGCACACCTCTCGCCGCGACCATTATTCCCTGCAAATAATCTTCCAAACTAACAACGCCTCCTTATGCAAAGTGAGTGTTACCAAAAAAACGACCTCTGACTGCACCGACAGCCAAAGGTCGACTGATTATCATATTTCGATATTTCAGAGCCGCAAAGCGTTTACATATTGAACCACTTGTCCACCAGCTCGTCAAAGGTTCCGTCTTCCTTGATGTTGGCAAGACCGGCGTTGATCTTCTCCAGAAGCTCCGTATTGCCTTTCTGTACAGCGAAGCCATAATTCTCAGCATTGAGAGCCTCGCCTACCATCTTGATCTTATCAGGCTGCTTAGCCATATAAGCTTCCGTAACAGGCTTGTCATTGATGACTGCCTGTACATCTCCGTTTATCAGCTGCATCATTACAGTATCCAGTCCATCGAGGATAACAGCTTCACCGATCTGTCCTGAATCAGCCAGTTCCTTTACCTTCTCCGCACCGGTAGTACCCGTCTGAGCCGCTACTCTCATATCCGAAGTAAGATCATCGATGCTGTTTATCGTATCGTTGTCCACAGGTACGGCTACGAACAGCTGGGATTCATAATAAGCGTCGCTGAAATCCACCTGCTCCTGTCTCTCAGGGTCATCCTTGTTCATTCCGGCGGCTACGATATCGATATTACCTGCCTGGAGAGCAGGGATGAGTCCGTCGAAGGACAGATTCTCAAATTCGACTTCAAAGCCCTGATCCTCGCCGATGGCCTTCATGATATCCATGTCGAGACCCACTATGTTCTGATCTTCATCAGTAGTGTCAAAAGGCGGGAATGTAGGCTCTGTTCCGACTTTGTATACTACCGTATCCGAGCTCGTGTCCTCGCTGTCACCGCCGCATGCCGACAGTGAAAAGACGAGAACCATAGCCAGTAAAACTGCAATTACACTTTTCTTCATATCCAGTTCTCCTTCTTCATATTTTTATTCTTTTTTACGATATTTTCATCACTTTTATAATTATACACATATCAAGAATAATATTCAAGAATTAATTGGTCCGCTTTTGCCCTTCCCAACTGTAAATTTCGTATGATTTCCCGATCGATCACATGGTTTTGAACATATCGCTCATGAGCTTCAGCGCGTCAGCAAAGCCCTGATGGTACGCCGCCTTGCCATACTCAGCTCCACTTTCCGTATTCATGAACAACGTCTCCTCTATGATATCCCATTGCCTGGCCGTGAACCTGCCTCCGTTGAGGCCGCCTTCCATATGACCCGTTTCTTCCCGCGCTTTTCTCCTGCCAGGCGTCTCTGCCGACAGCATCTTTTCCGGATCTGCCTTTTCTGCGTCTGCCGCTCCGTCATGCTCCTCCTCATTGAAACGCTTCTCGTATTCTCTGTCCATATTCCTGCAGAGCCGGAATCCTGTCAGCGCGCCCGCCTCAAAATACACATGATCATGGGCTCCCGCGAAATCCGATATCATATCCATCAGTTCATTGTCATTTCTGTCGATCCCCGGATATTTCCGTTCCAGCCCTGACAGAAAGCTATCATAAGAACCTTCCAGCTTTTCTTCGTAATCGTCTATGCTCTCGCCTTCCGAGTCAGTGCCGTATACAAGAAATGCCATGAGGTTCTCGATCTTTACCTTCTCAAACAATCCTTTAATTTCTGACATTACTGCTCCTCTTTCGAAAACTTCACAAAAACATGCCATCGGTTTCATATAATTATACTCGAATATTTATACATTTTCAATATCCGAGTATAAGTTTAAAATTATTTTGAACATGATCGAAGGGGGAAAGATATGATAAGCTACGCACCACTGTTTAAAACGATGTCAGAAAAGAATATGTCTTCTTACGCTCTCTTTAAAAGCGGTTTCTCAAAAGCTACCTATTATTCTATCCAGCAGGGAAACAGCGTCAGTACCAACACTATAAATCAGCTTTGCCGGATACTGGACTGTTCCGTCTCCGATGTGATGGAATACATCGATACAGATGAGTAACGTCCGCATCATGATATGTGCGTATTTTAGCACATGTTTGATTTCCGAGTATACGGGTACAATAGACATGTGAGGTGCACAGATATGATAAGTTACGAACCCCTTTTCAAAACGATGCGCGAAAAGAATGTCAGCTCATATGAGCTGGCGAAACGCGGTTTCCCGCGGTCTACTTACTATTCCATCAAACGAGGAAACAGCATTACCACTAACACGGTCTGCCAGCTTTGCTCCATCCTCCAATGCGGCGTATCAGACATAATAGAATATGTCTACGATCCTGAAGAAGAGGATGCTGGAAAGCCCGGCGCAGTGGAAAAAAATAAAGAAAGCACAAACGATAACAGATAACAACAAAAGAGAGCAGTTCTGAAAAGTTGACCTGCTCTCTTCGTTTTTCCTGTACTTTTCTCAGATTACTTTGCTGATTTTGCACCATATACGCCTGTCACCGCTTAAAACATTTGCAGTATTTTTCCCACAGTTCTACAATATATGAAGACAGTTGACGACATATCATCATTTATCACCAAGGAGGTTTTATCACAATGAAAGAAAAAAAGATGAAAAGCTGGGTCATGGTAAGGCCCCGCAAGCCGAAAGAGTGGATAATCTTCGCTCTGATGGTGGCGAGTCTTCTGTTCACCATCTCACCTGTCGTAAATATTTTCAACAAGCCGATCTTGTTCCTGGGCCTGCCTCTGATGCTCTGGATGGCCATAGGTGCGCTTCTGGTAGTCATCATCGTATTGACTGTCGCTTACAGATGGGGGGTTCACTGATATGGATTTCCTGACTTCATGGGGACCGTTCATCATCACGATAATGTATACCGTGATCGCCTGCATCCTCGGCTACAGCGCCAAAGGGAAGCTTGATATGAACAAAGTGGAAAACTGGTCATCTTCAGGGAATACCATGGGGATAATCGTCATGATATTCCTGACAGGAGCCGGGAATGTGAGCTCTTACACTTTTCTCGGGGCTCCCGGCTGGGGCTATAGCAGAGGGGTAGCATGTCTGTATGTGGTCATCTATATGGCTTTCATGGTGTACGCCTGTTATCTCATGTCCCCAAGAGTGACCAGACTTGCTCTCAAAAGCGGGTACAGGACACAGGCTGAAGGCATCGGCGCCAGGTTCGAATCACCGTTTCTCCGTATACTCTGCGGTGTCGTCGGAGCCTTTGCCGTCATAGGCAACTCTCTCGTCCAGGTCATCGGATCAGGTAATATACTGTATGTAATGAGCCATGGCACTATCCCGCTGTGGCTGGGAGAACTGATCATCGTCTCAGCCATCGCATTTTATGTATATAAAAGCGGTCTGAGAGCCATTGGCTGGACCAACGTCCTCCAGGGCGTACTGATGTTCTGCCTTTCCATAATGGTAGGTCTTTTCGTCGTCTATACTGCCATGGGAGATCTTGACATCGCCGAAGCTTTCAGGACGCTCCAGGAGACCTCACCCCAATATCTGACATTGCCGGGCGCGATGGACAATTTCCCTCCGATATACTGGACCACTTCAATACTCATCAGTATCTTCTCCTTCTGGCCTCAATTCTGGGTATGGGCTTCCGGAGCAAAGGACGAAGACACCGCCAGGAAGCAGTACCTTTACGTTCCGGTCTTTTACTTCGTCATGATCCCGATGATGATAGTGGGCTTGGTATGTGTGTTCGCATATACGGATTTTAACGGGGAATCCACCGATCAGGTAGCGCTCCAGTACTGCCTCGATAATCTGCCATGGTGGCTCACAGGCCTTCTGGGAGCGGGGATCCTTGCCGCATCCCAATCATCTGCCGAGCCGCAGTTCCACACCAGCACATTCACGCTGACCCACGATGTCATCGCTCCGGCGGCGAAGCTGTCTCCGGAAAAAGAGGGAAAACTCCAGAGAAAATTGCTGCTGGTAGTCATTTTTCTCATCGCCTTCCCTCTTTCAGTGACGAATCCGGGTGAGCTGGTCAACATACTTCTCGTATGTTATGGCTTCATAGGCCAGTTATTTCCTTGTATGCTGGGCGTATTGTGCTGGCCGAGAGCTACTAAGGCCGGAGCTGTCGCAGGCCTTGCCTCAGGCGTATTCGTAGTGGCTATCTTCAATATCATATGGCCTAATCCGTTATACATCCATGCAGGGATATGGGGTCTGATGGTCAATATCCCAATATTCATCATCGTGAGCCTTGTCACAAAGCCGGCCTCTGAAGAAACTCTGAGAAAATTCTTCCCTGACTATATCATGGATCAGCTGTACGAAGAATCGGAAGCCGCAGAAGAGGCATGAAGCCACGAGCCGCATCATATCAAATGCAAGAAAGGAGGCATGAAAATATGAACAGATCTCTTTCATTATACGCGGACATGATATTCAAAAATGGCATCGTAGTGACCGTCGACTCCGCAAACTCACTGTGTGAGGCTGTCGCCGTAAAGGGCAACAGAATAGTATACGTCGGCGACAACGCCGGAGTGGAAATGTGGCTGGGTCCTGATACCAGCGTCATTGATCTGGCCGGAAGAGCTCTTCTTCCCGGATTCATAGATTCTCACATGCATCTGGGAATGACAGGTCAGAACGCAGCCGTCATAATCGATTGTAACAGCAATAAAGTCACTTCCATAAGCCAGATCCAGCAAAAGATCCGTGAAGCTGCCGCAAAGGCGCCCAAAGGTGCATGGATAAAAGCGACAGGCTATGAACAGAGCAAACTCAAGGAGGGCAGACATCCGACAAGAGATGAATTGGATGAAGCCGCTCCCAATAACCCTGTCCAGCTCACGAGATGCTGCCTTCACATGGGCGTCTACAACACTCTTGCTCTCAAGGCCGGAGGGATCACGGGTCCTGAGATGTTCGCTCCCGGAGAAGTGGTAGTGGATGAAAACGGCCGCATGACAGGACTTCTTAAAGAAACGGCATGCACCTACATGTGGGACAAAGTGATATATACGAAAGATGAATATCTCAGATCATTCAAGGCTGCCAACGATATTCTCCTGAGTTACGGAGTCACAAGCATGCACGACGGCAGCTTCTATGGAGAGGAAACCATAGGTCTGTATCAGGACGCCTGCAGAAACGGCATCATCAAAGTCCGCATGTACAACCTTCTGTATCATGCCTATGGAAAGAAGAAAACTATCGAATGGGTCAACGACTTCATTTCCACGGGGATACACGGAGGCCTCGGTGACGACCACTTCAGGCTCGGACACGTAAAGATCCTGATAGACGGAAGTACCAGCGGTCCTTCCTGCGCCACGAGCCAGCCTTACAGCCACGACCCTGCTCTCAAGGGTATACAGCTTTACACACAGGAAGAGGCTGACGATATAATAATAAAGGCCCACAATGCCGGCTTCAATGTTTCCGCCCATGCTGTAGGCGATGTAGCAGTCGATGTGATACTGACCGCCATCGAACGAGCCATGGCGCAAAATCCGCGTCCATGCAGACACAGGATAGAGCATTGCGGCATCATCAACGAAAATCTGCTTTCAAGAATAAAAAAAGCAAGCATCGTACCTGTCCCGAACCCCGGATTTTTCAATGAAAACGCCGAGATATATGTCAAATATTACGGAGACAGAGTGAACTGGATGTTCCCTCTGAGGGCATATCTGGACAATGGTATCACAGCTGCTCTGGGATCTGATTCTCCGGTCATAGAAGCAGATCCGATGATAGGCTTATACGGAGCTCTGACACGGGCCGATAAATGCAGCGGTATCGTTGCCGGAAAAGATCAGAGGATCGGTATCATGGATGCCATCAGGATGTATACCTACAATGGTGCTTACGCCTCTTTGGAGGAAAAGATCAAGGGAAGCATCGAACCGGGCAAGCTGGCGGATCTTGTGATCCTCTCAGAGAATATCCTGGACACTCCTGTAGAGGAGCTGAAATCATTAAAGGCTGATATGACGGTGATCGACGGTCAGATCGTCTATGAACGATGAGGCAATACGAATGATATCATGCAACTGAAAACGGGGCTGTCGCATTAACGGAAAGTAACTGTTAATGCGGCGGCCCCGTTTCGATACGGATTGTCGGCTGCAAGATCCTGTTATCGCTTCATCAAGAAATGCCTATAACAGAGGATTTTGCTTCCCAATAGGCATAATGCCCATTGTATTTCAAAGCCTTCTGATGACGAAATAATAAAAAATCAGTTTCAGATGCTGTTTTAGGCATATTTCGGATAGGTTCCGTTGATTTTATGCCAAAATGTCGAGTATTTTATGGATTTTAGGCATTTTGCACCATCTGTGAACATCACTCGACCGTAATTTATGCCTATTGCGCATCGATAACAGATCCATTTTAGCATTCCCGTCGTGACGGCTTCTTTTTCTGCATGGCTTTAACGTTCCTGTAGATCACGCTTCAGCCGCAGCGTTATCATCTTCCAATGGTTTCTGCACCTTCTTTATCACTACCAATACGGCGATAAGGATGATGAGTCCCACCGGCAAGGATATCCACGCGCTTCTTGTGAATCCGGCTACGATATATGTAACAAAGGATATCGATGCTACTGTCAGGGCGTACGGCAGCTGAGTCACTACGTGAGCCATATGATTACATCTGGAACCGGCGCTGGACATGATAGTGGTATCCGAGATCGGCGAACAGTGATCTCCGCACACGGCTCCCGCCATGCAGGCCGATATGGATATTATCATCAGCTGCGGATCGCTTCCCTGGAACACTTCCACGACGATAGGTATCAGTATCCCGAAGGTTCCCCAGGATGTGCCTGACGCGAATGACAGGCCGCATCCGATGGCGAATATGATAGCCGGGAGCAGGCTCATGAAGGATCCGGCCACAGATTCGGTAGCTGTCGATACAAACACAGCCAGCCCGAGGCTGTCGGTCATAGCTTTAAGAGTCCAGGCCAGCGTAAGAATGAGGATAGGCGCTACCATGGCCTTGAAGCCCTCCGGCACGCAGTCCATGCTTTCCTTGAAGGTCAGCACACCTCTTGCCACATATATGATAACTATCACGATGAGCGCGAACACACTGCCCAGAGACAGCCCCACAGAAGCGTCACACTGGGAGAAGGACTGGACAAAGCTGGTGCCGCTGAAAAATCCCCCTGTATATATCATTCCTACTATGCATGCGATGATCAGTATTATGATAGGGAACACCAGATCTATGACCTTACCCTCGCGCTTTCCTTTCTTCTCTTCCGCAGAAAAGTCCGCGGCCTGGTCTCCCTTGGACTCCTGTATCTTATTGGCATACTCCCTCATCTTGCCATAATCGAATTTCATCCCCACGATGAGGAACATCATAGCGATAGTGAGTAGAGCGTAAAAATTGAATGGAATGGCCTGGATGAACAGAGTGAACCCGTTCTCGCCTTCCACAAAGCCGGTTACGGCTGCCGCCCAGGAAGATATAGGCGCGATGATGCAGACGGGAGCTGCCGTCGAATCTATCAGATAAGCCAGCTTCGTCCTGGGTACGCCGTTAGCTTCCGCCAGCGGCGACATAACGCTCCCTACGGTGAGACAATTGAAATAATCGTCTACGAAAATCAGTATCCCCAGAACTATGGTAGCGAACTGCGCGCCCATCTTCGTCTTTATCCTGTGACTGGCCCAGGCGCCGAAAGCCTTCGATCCGCCTGATTTGTTCAGCAACGCTACGATGACGCCCAGTATCACCAGGAATACCAGTATACCTACGTTATAGGAATCCGACAGCGACGCGATTATCCCGTCGCTTATGACATGGGTCATAGTCCCTTCAAAGTTTCCGGCATAAATGACTCCACCGATCACCACGCCGATGAAAAGCGAGCTGTATACCTCCTTAGTGATTATAGCCAGCAATATAGCCGCTATAGGTGGCAATGCCGCCCATGCCGTAGCGTACAGCGCCGGTTCCCCGGCTCCATCCTCTGCAAAAGCCAGCAGAGGAAAGGCCATTACCAGCAGAGCTGCTATCATGATAACTCTGAAAGCTCTGCTTTTAACCTTCTCCATTTTATCCCTCCGATTTTACTTCATATATTAGTGTGATAACGTCTCTTCCTTCAAAATATGAAAAAACGCCATGGACACTATCGAAACAGCATCCATGGCGTTTGCTCCGCGTTTCCGCTATATCGATAGTGCTCCACTTAATGTGACAGTACGCCGCATATTTTACGGCGTCCCAGGAGCTGCGCGGGGCGCGTAAGCTCCTTCGGCGAAATTTCCTTTCACCTCCACGGTATCCCGGCTTCCCTCTGCCGGACCGTGAAGGCTACTGATAAATCCCGCGCCTCTATCCGATAGTATTATTTTTTATGCGTCTGTCCTAAACCAGTTCCAGGAACGCCATCTCGGCGTTATCTCCCTGCCTAGGTCCGAGTTTAAGGATCCTCGTGTAGCCGCCCTGTCTGTCCTCGTATTTCGGTGCGATCTCATCGAACAACTTGGCTACAACGGCTTCATCGTATACATATGCCAACACCTGTCTCCTGGCGTGAAGATCGCCGCGCTTCGCAAGTGTTATCATCTTTTCTGCCTGTCTTCTGGCTTCTTTAGCTCTCGTATCAGTCGTCATGATCCTGCCCTCCCTGAAAAGGTCGGTAACAAGATTTCTCAGCATAGCTTTTCTGTGAGCTGAAGATCTGCCTAATTTTCTATATCCTGGCATCGCTGTTTCCTCCTGTATTATTTATTCTTATTCGTCACTCTGTCTGAGACTCAGCCCCAGCTCCTCGAGTTTATGTTTTACCTCGTCGAGAGATTTCTTTCCGAGGTTCCTTACCTTCATCATGTCCTCCTCACTCCTCTGAGTAAGCTCTTCTACCGTATTGATAGCAGCTCTCTTGAGGCAGTTGAAGGACCTTACCGAAAGTTCCAGCTCTTCGATGGTCATTTCGAGAGCCTTTTCCTTCTGGTTTTCTTCTTTTTCCACCATGATCTCCATGCTCTCAGTGGAATCGGTAAGCTCAACAAACAGGTTCAGATGCTCCTGCATTATCTTGGCACCTATGGACACGCCTTCACTAGGGGTGATGGAGCCATCGGTCCATATTTCCAGTATAAGCTTGTCGTAATCCGTCACCTGACCTACTCTAGTGTTCTCCACCGTGAAATTCACCTTTCTTACAGGCGTATAGATGGAATCAGTAGGGATGACCGAAATCGGTGTGTTCTCGTCTTTGTTCATCTCCGCAGGAACATATCCTCTTCCCCTGGCCAGATTGATCTCCATTATGAGTGTAGCATTTTCCTCGAGAGTCGCTATATGAAGATCCTGGTTGAATATCTCCACATCCGCGTCTCCCAGGATGTCAGCCGCAGTGACCTCCTTAGGCCCTATAGCATTTATCAGCACTCTCTTGGTATTTTCTCCGTTGAGCTTTATCGCCAATTTTTTGAGATTCAATATGATCTCGGTAACGTCCTCTTTGACGCCCGGAATGGTCGAAAACTCGTGAAGGATACCGTCGATCTTAACGGAAGTAACGGCAACACCTGGCAATGAGCTCAGAAGAATTCTTCTCAGGCTGTTCCCTAAAGTAGTACCATATCCTCTTTCAAGAGGCTCTACCACAAATTTTCCGTAATTGGGATCTTCGTCTGAAAATATGCATTCGATTGTCGGTTTTTCGATTTCTATCACTCAAAACCCTCCTTTTTCATTCAAAACGATAACTTATCGCTACCTGAACTATCGCAGATCCGGTCCGGACCGAAACCCGCGTCAGCCTTCTGTCAGGATCAGAAGAGCAGAAATCCGCGCGATAACTGCCTTCCGTCTCCTGGCAAAGAGACTACTTGGAGTACAATTCGACGATCAAGTGTTCTTCTATTGGCGTGTCTATCTGATCTCTGGTCGGGTCAGCCAGTACTTTTCCTTCCAGCTTATCTCTGTCTACGGAGAGCCATGCCGGGATGCCTACTGTCATGTCCTTGATCTCCTGGAACTTAGGAGAGCTTAAGCTCTTTTCTCTGACCTTTATCACATCCCCCGGCTTTACCTGATAAGAAGGAATATTGACCTTCTTTCCATTTACCAGGAAGTGGCTGTGAGTAACCAGCTGTCTGGCTTCTCTTCTCGTAGTCGAAAGCCCCATCCTGTAAACCACATTGTCCAGCCTCTTTTCCAGCATGATGAGAAGGTTTTCACCTGTGATACCCTTCTTCTTTGCGGCCTTTTCGAACGTGTTCCTGAACTGCTTTTCCTGAACTCCGTATACGAACTTAGCTCTCTGCTTCTCACGGAGCTGCAAGCCGTAATCGCTCATTTTTCTCGTATTTCTCTGAGAAGTTCTCTTCGACTCCTTGAAAATACCCAGGTGGCTGGGATCTATCTGAAGAGATCTGCATCTCTTTAAAATCGGGTCTCTGTTTACTGCCATAATTCGTTTCCTCCCTTCCTATCAGACTCTTCTGCGCTTAGGCGGTCTGCATCCGTTGTGCGGTATAGGTGTAATATCCTTTATCATCGTGATCTCAAGACCTGCCGTCTGAAGAGCTCTTATGGCAGCTTCTCTGCCGGATCCAGGACCTTTCACGTAAACCTCTACTGTTTTCAAACCGTGTTCCATAGCCGCCTTAGCAGCTTCTTCGGCAGCCGACTGCGCCGCGAATGGAGTCGACTTCCTCGAACCCTTAAAACCAAGTGAGCCTGCGCTGGACCAGGAAAGAGCATTTCCCGCCATATCAGTCAGGGTCACCAATGTATTGTTAAAGGTAGCCTGGATATGAGCCTGGCCTTTTTCAACATTCTTACGTTCTTTTCTCTTTTTTCTGACAGCCTTCTTTACAGCTTTAGCCATATCGTTCTACCTCCTTTACTTCTTCTTTCTTCCTACGGTCTTCTTAGGACCTTTTCTAGTTCTGGCGTTCGTCTTTGTCTTCTGTCCTCTTACAGGAAGACCTCTTCTGTGTCTGATTCCTCTGTAGCATCCGATTTCCATCAGTCTCTTGATGTTCATATTGACATCTCTTCTCAGGTCACCCTCCACCATGTACTCAGCTTCGATGACCTTTCTGATCTTACCGGCTTCTTCCTCTGTCAGATCCTTGACTCTGGTATCTGGGTTGATTCCGGTCTTCTCTAAAATCTTTCTTGAAGTCGCCCATCCTATACCGTAGATATAGGTGAGACCTGCTTCTATCCTTTTTTCATTTGGTAAGTCTACACCGGCTATACGAGCCATATTTTCCTCCTGTTCCCATCTTCCGTCACCTTTCTCACCGATATCTCATCGGCAGATAGTAATATAAACGGGATGTTCTTTCAATACAAATTCTTTTCTGTTCTTTTAGCCTTGTCTCTGCTTGTGCTTAGGATTCTCGCAGATAACCATTACCTTGCCTTTTCTTTTGATCACCTTGCACTTTTCACAGATAGGCTTTACGGAAGCTCTGACTTTCATTTTAATCCTCCTTTGTATCCGCCTTCATCTATGCTCTTATGCTTTGCCTCTCCATGTGATCCTGCCTCTTGTAAGATCATACGGCGAAAGCTCCACCTTCACCTTATCCCCTGGGATAATCCTGATATAATTAGTCCTTATCTTGCCCGAAACATGTGCCAATACTTTATGACCGGTCTCAAGCTCAACAATGAACATCGCGTTAGGCTGCGCCTCTATTACTTTACCTTCCGCCTCTATGACATCTTTCTTCGCCATTCTTAACACCTCGCTTTTAGTAAGCCAATGTGAGCAGTTCCGGCTCACCATCGGTTATCGCCACAGTATTCTCATAATGTGCTGCCAGCTTACCGTCCAGAGTGACCACAGTCCAGTTGTTGGAAAGGGTCTTTACGTCGTACCCGCCTTCGCATATCATCGGTTCGATGGCGAATACCATGCCCTTTGCCAGACGCGGACCTCTGCCGGCCTTTCCGTAGTTAGGTATCTGCGGTTCCTCATGCATGTTCTGTCCCACGCCATGGCCTACGAAATCACGTATCACCGAAAAGCCTTCGCTCTCTGCCTTCACCTGCACCGCATGTGAAATGTCCGACAGTCTGCATCCCACTTTGCAGAATTCCAGCCCTGCAAAAAAGCTTTCTCTCGTAACGTCTATAAGCTTCTGCGCTATATCGCTCACCTTACCTACGGGATAGGTCCTGGCCGCATCGCTGACGTACCCTTTGTAGGTAGATCCTACATCCACGCTGACTATATCGCCATCTTTTATTATCCTCTTCTTATCCGGGATCCCGTGGACTACTTCTTCGTTAATGGATACGCACGCGCTGGCCGGAAATCCGCCATACCCTTTGAAGGTAGGTATCATCCCGTTTCCTCTGATGGTGTCTTCAACAAATCTGTCTATGTCTGCGGTAGATATACCAGGCTTGATGAAATCTTCCAGCTCCTTTAATATAAACGCTGTCACCTTGCCTGATTCCCTCATCAGATCTATCTCTTCATCCGATTTGATTATTATCATATCTACTCACCCAATATGTCCACGATAGCGTTGAACACATTTTCCAGACCGATGGTTCCGTCTATATGTGCTATGTTCCCCGCCTTCTCGTAATAATCTATGAGGGGCTTTGTTTCCTTGTTGTATACTTCGATCCTGTTAGCCGCGGTCTCCTCGTTATCGTCCTTTCGCTGTTCCAGCTCAGCGCCGCATACGTCGCAGATGCCTTCCTTCTTCGGAGGTATGTTGACAACATGATAGGAGGCGCCGCATTTCTTGCAGACTCTTCTTCCCGTCAGTCGTATCATCAGCTCTTCCTTATTGACATCTATATCGAGTACGTGGTCTACCTTTTTACCCTGTGCTTCCAGGAACTCATCCAGCTTTTCAGCCTGAAAGACTGTCCTTGGGAATCCATCCAGAAGGAATCCGTTCCTGCAGTCGTCAGCCTTTAACCTGTCGGTAGCTATCTCAACGACCAGCTCATCGGGAACCAGCTCTCCTCTGTTCATGTATTCCTGCGCCTTCTTCCCCAGCTCCGTGCCTTCCTTGATGTTAGCCCTGAATATATCTCCCGTCGAAATGTGGGGGATATCATACTTCTTGACGATTTTCGCAGCCTGGGTGCCTTTTCCCGCGCCCGGAGGCCCTAATAATATTAAATTCATGCTCAACCTCCAATTCTTCAAAAGAGCACTATTTCAGGAATCCCTGATAATTTCTCATTACCATTTGCTGTTCCAGCTGTTTCATGGTATCAAGCGCCACACCCACAGCGATCAGCAGTGAAGTCCCGCCGAAGTGGAAATTGAGTCCGCCCAGCTGGCTCACTATCGTAGGCAGTATGGCGACTGCCGCCAGGAAAATCGCTCCCACAAAGGTAATTCTTGTCATAACTCTGTTTAAGTATTCAACCGTAGCCTTACCCGGCCTGATACCCGGGATAAAGCCTCCGTTGGCCTTCATGTTCTGAGCTACCTCCAGCGGATTAAAGGTCACGGAAGTGTAGAAGTAGGTGAAGAATATTATCAGAGCTACATTACACACGGCGTATACCCACACTCCCGGCGTTCCCGTCGGAGAAAGCCATTTTTCTATCCATGCTGCCACACCACTGCTGCTATCCATAAAATATGTTATTGTCAGTGGGAACTGCAGGAATGACATGGCGAATATTACCGGGATGACGCCGGCCTGATTCACCTTCAAAGGAATGTGAGTTGCCTGTCCTCCGTACATCTTCCTTCCTACGACTCTCTTTGCATACTGTACCGGGATCCTCCTCTGACCCTGCTGTACTTCTATGATACCGACAATTACCAGCACACAGAAGATGATGAACAAGATCAACGTAACGATGCTCATGGTCCCGTCCTGTACTCTTACCCAGATCTCCTGGATACCTGACGGGAGTCTGGAGATTATTCCCGCGAATATTATCAGCGATATGCCGTTTCCGATACCGTATTCATTTATCTGCTCACCCAGCCACATGAGGAATGTGGTTCCCGCCGTAAGCACCAGAACGATCACAGCGACGGAAAACACATCGGTGCTGATAAGCGCCTGCCTGAAGAGCCCTATGGAAACTCCGATGGCCTGAACTATCGCCAGTACAACTGTGAGATAACGAGTATACTGCGCTATCTTTTTTCTTCCTTCGGTTCCTTCTCTCGCCAGCCGTTCCAGAGACGGAACAGCGATGGTCAAAAGTTGAAGAATGATGGAGGCAGTAATATATGGTGTGATACTCAACGCGAATATGGTAAAGTTACTGAACGCGCCTCCTGAGAACAGATTGAACAGAGCAAAGAGCCCTGTTTCGCTGTCAAAAGTTTGGGCAAGCACTTCCCTGTCGATCCCCGGCACAGGGATCTGGGATCCGATTCTGAAAATCAACAGCATAAGCAGCGTGAATATGATTTTCTTTCTGATGTCAGGAATGTTCCAAGCTTTTGCGACTGTTCTGATCATCTCCATTAGATCACCTCGGCCTTTCCTCCGGCAGCTTCTATCTTCTCTACTGCAGTCTTGCTGAATTTATGGGCCTGAACCGTCAGATTCTTTTCGATGTTACCGTTTCCGAGGATCTTGATGCCATCCTTGACCTGTTTGGCCATTCCGGCTTCCTTTATAAGTTCCGGAGTCACCACTGTGCCCTCCTCGAACCTGTTGAGATCTTCCACGTTGAGAACTGTATACTCCGTTCTCCAGATATTGGTGAATCCTCTCTTAGGAATTCTCCTGTAAAGAGGCATCTGACCTCCTTCGAATCCAGGTCTGACACCGCCGCCGCTTCTGGACTTCTGTCCATTCATACCTCTTCCGGCAGTCTTACCCTGTCCCGTAGCTGTACCTCGACCTTTTCTCTTAGGGGCCTTAGTCGCTCCCGGAACAGCTCTTAATTCATGAAGTTTCATTTCGCTTGCACCTCCCATCCTATAGCTCTTCTACAGTCAAAAGATGCGGAACCTTGTTTATAGCTCCCCTGGTCACCGGAGAGTCAATGAGTTCAACCGACTGGTGCATCTTCTTAAGTCCTAACGCTTCTACAACTTTCTTCTGTTTTGGGGAAGCGCCAATAACACTTTTCGTCAATGTGACTTTTATCATCTTTGCCATTGTTTCTGCCTCCTCTTATCCTAGAATTTCCTGCGGGGTCTTTCCTCGCTTGGCTGCCACCTGCTCCACGGTCATGAGGCTCTTAAGTCCTTCCAGCGTGGCGTACGCCATATTTCCCGTATTATTGGAACCGATGGACTTGGCTCTGATATCCTTGATCCCTGCGGCTTCCAGAACAGTACGCACCGATGAACCGGCGATTACTCCGGTACCCGGCATAGCCGGCATCAGCAGCACTCTGCCTGCTCCGAAAATCCCCAGATTCCTGTGAGGGATAGTCGTACCCACAGTAGGAACTTCTATGATGCTTTTCTTTGCGTCCTCAGTGGCCTTTCTCACCGCTTCCGGAATTTCCTGAGCTTTGCCGAGGCCAACGCCTACGTGACCTTCGCCGTCGCCTACGACTACCGTAACGCTGAATCTCATATTTCTTCCGCCTTTAACGGTCTTCGCTACACGTCTGATGCTCACGATAGTTTCGCTCAGCTCCAGCTTTGATACATCTATAGTATTTCGCATTCAACTTACCTCCTGTTAGAATTTCAAACCTGCTTCACGGGCTCCGTCGGCAAGTTCCTTTACTCTTCCGTGATAGAGGAATCCGCCTCTGTCAAAGGTAACCTCTTCGATACCCTTGGCCAGTGCCCTTTTCGCGATAGCTTCTCCTACTGCTTTGGCAGCTTCCTTGTTGCCGCCGTATCCGACTTGTGACTTTAATTCCTTGTCGACAGTAGATGCTGAAGCAAGCGTAACTCCGTTTACATCGTCGATAATCTGAACGGAAATATTCTTACTGCTTCTGAAAACGCAGAGCCTAGGCTTCTCAGGAGTTCCATAAAGGTTTTTTCTGATTCTCTGGTGTCTGGCAACACGCTTATCATTTCTGCTTTCTTTAGCCATTTTACTTTACTCCTTTCCTTATGATGAAGCCCCGGTCTTACCTTCTTTTCTGCGAATGTATTCGCCCTCATATCTGATCCCCTTGCCCTTATAAGGTTCAGGAGCTCTCCAGGCTCTTATGTTCGCAGCGTAATTTCCGACCTTAGCTTTGTCTATACCTTTAACTATGACAGTTGTAGCATCCGGAGCCTCTGTAGTGATGCCTTCCGGGTCTTCCAGCTCAACAGGGTGCGAATATCCCAGGTTCATCACCAGCTTCTTGCCCTTCTTCTCGGCCTTATAACCTACGCCTACCAGCTGGAGCTTCTTTTCGTACCCTTCGGTAACGCCGATCACCATGTTGCTTATCAGCGCTCTTGCCAGTCCGTGCTGAGCTCTCTTCTCGGCATCGTCTCCGTCTCTCGATACCGTCACTACGTTGTCCTTGTTCTCTATAGTCAGTAAATCGCTTACCTTTTCCTGCAATTCGCCTTTCGGTCCCTTAACGGTCACGACATTCTTATCATCGACCTTGACCTCAACGCCGGCAGGAAGAGTGATTGGTTTCTTACCTATTCTTGACATTGTTCTTTCCTCCTACCATACATAACAGATTACTTCTCCGCCGATACCCAGCTGTCTGGCTTCCTTGTCACTGATGACTCCTTTGGATGTGGAAATCACCGCGATGCCCAGTCCGCCCAGAACTCTTGGGATCTCATTGGCCTTGGCGTACGATTTAAGGCCCGGCTTTGAAATCTTTCTGATTCCGCTTATAACTCTTTCTTTATTAGGACCGTACTTCATAGTGACTGTGATCATGCCCTGCTTGTTATCTTCCGTCACCTTGAAGTCCTCGATGTATCCTTCTTCCTTCAATATGCCCGCGATAGCTTTCTTCATCTTAGAAGCGGGAATATCGACCGTTTTATGACCTGCAGTATTTGCGTTCCTGATTCTTGTCAGCATATCTGCAATAGGATCTGTCATTGTCATCTTATATATTCTCCTTCCTCCGCCAGTTCAGCAATCAAGCTGCTTAACGGATAGTAGTGCTTTAACTCGTATTACCAGCTTGCTTTTCTCACGCCTGGGATCTCTCCCTTATAGGCAAGCTCTCTGAAGCAGATACGGCAGATGCCGTATTTTCTCAGTACAGAATGTGGTCTTCCGCATATCCTGCATCTCGTATATGCACGTGTCGAAAACTTAGGTTTTCTCTGCTGCTTCACTTTGAGAGATGTTTTAGCCATTTTTTCCCTCCTTATATAATCTCCGAGCGCAATCGGTGAACTGCTCTTACTTCTCGAACGGCAGTCCCAGACCTGCCAGCAGCGCTGCGGCCTCTTCGTCTGTCTTCGCTGATGTCGTGAATACTATATTCATGCCCTTTATGGTATCAACTTTATCATAGTTGATCTCAGGGAATATGAGCTGCTCCTTTATACCCATGGAGTAATTTCCTCTGCCGTCAAAGGAGTTCTTGCTCACGCCCTTGAAGTCTCTTACTCTCGGAAGAGCGATGTTGAACAACTTGTCGATGAAATCGTACATGTTTTCGCCCCTGAGGGTGACCTTGGCTCCGACAGGCATTCCCTGTCTCACCTTGAAGTTGGCTATGGATTTTCTCGCTCTGGTCACTACAGGTCTCTGCCCTGTGATGAGGCTTATCTCTTCTATAGCGCTTTCCATTATCTTGGCGTTTTCCTTAGCTTCGCCGAGACCCATGTTGATCGTGACCTTTTCCAGCTTCGGCACTTCCATCACGTTGGTATATTTAAACTGCTCCATCAATGCCGGAAACACGTCGTTCTTATAAGACTCTCTCAATCTTGCCAAAACCGTCTCCTCCTTTCCTAGTCTATTACGGCGCCGGTCTTCTTAGCTACTCTGACCTTCTTGCCGTTCTCTACTTTATAGCCTATTCTGCTTGGCTGCTTTGCTTTAGTATCATAGTACATGACGTTCGAAACATCGATAGGGCCTTCCTGATGCTTTATCTCAGCGGCTTCCTTCTGAGTCTGCTTCTGGTGCTTCGTCTGCACATTAACGCCTTCCACTATCACCCTGCCTTCTTTAGGCATGGCCTTCAGTACCTTGCCGGTAACGCCTTTGTCCTTGCCGGTCAGTACTATTACAGTGTCATCTTTCTTAATTCGCATCTCGTACACCTCCTATAATACTTCCGGTGCCAGGGACACTATCTTCATGAATCCCTTATCTCTCAGCTCTCTTGCTACAGGTCCGAAGATACGGGTTCCAACCGGTTGTAAATCTTCCTTTATAACTACAGCCGCGTTCTGATCGAACTTCACATAGCTGCCGTCCACTCTTCTGGCACCCTGCTTCGTTCTAACAATAACGGCTCTGACTACTTCGCCCTTTTTCACAACTCCACCCGGCGTAGCGTCCTTTACCGCGCAGACGATCACATCTCCGATGTGAGCGTACTGACGGCTGGTTCCACCCAGGATACGTATGCATAAAAGTTCTTTAGCGCCGGAGTTGTCAGCGACCTTTAATCTCGTTTCAGTCTGGATCATCGTTAGGCGCCTCCTTTACTTAACTTTTTCAACGATGTTGACAAGTCTCCATCTCTTGTCCTTGGACAGAGGTCTCGTCTCCATGATTCTAACTTTATCGCCGATCTGGCATTCATTGTTCTCGTCGTGAGCCTTGACTTTCTTGGTTCTCTTTACAGCCTTTCCGTAAAGGGAATGTCTTACGAAGTCTTCAACCGCTACGACAACTGTCTTGTCCATCTTATCGCTTACGACCATGCCGACTCTTGTCTTTCTTCTGTTTCTTTCAACTGCCATAATACATCCTCCTTTCCGTTAGCCCTGAACCTTCGCGAGTTCCTTTTCCCTGATAATGGTCTTGACTCTCGCGATGTCTCTCTTCGTTTCACGCATCTTTATCGGATTTTCAAGCTGTCCCGTAACATGCTGGAATCTGAGATTGAAGAGATCCTTCTTCATCTTTGACAGTTCCGCGTTCAGCTCAGCTTCTGACATTTCTCTGATTTTCTTCAATTCCATTATGCTTCACCACCCTTTGCTAATTCCTGGTCTTTGATGGCAAATTTGCACTTGACAGGCAGCTTGTGAGCCGCCAGCCTCATCGCTTCTCTGGCCTGCGCCTCAGTAACGCCCTCTATCTCGAACATTATCCTGCCCGGTTTTACAACCGCTACCCAGTACTCAGGAGCACCTTTACCGGAACCCATTCGTACTTCGGCCGGCTTCTTCGTTACCGGCTTGTGCGGGAATATCTTTATATATACCTTACCGCCTCTCTTGACGGATCTGGTCATCGCAATTCTGGCTGCTTCTATCTGATTCGAAGTTATCCATCCACATTCAGTGGCTGCAAGACCGTAATCACCGTACGTTACGGTGTTGCCCTTCGTTGCCTTGCCCTTCATTCTGCCTCTGTGGACTCTTCTACGTTTAACGCGCTTTGGCATTAACATGACAACGTCCTCCTTTCGTCTATTCTTCAGATGCGGCGTCAGCAGGCGCTTCCGCGGCAGTCTGTGATTCTTCGACCTGTGCTTCCTGTGCCTGAGCCTCCTGTGCTTCGGCAGCTGCCTTCTTGGCCGCTTCCTCCTCAGGATCTACCTTCGGCTTTCTAACTCTCATGTTGACAGCTTTAGGCGCGGCTTCAGCTCTGTCGTGTCTTCTGTCATCTCTTCTAGGTCTTCTGTCACCGTCTCTTCTCTGTCTTCTGTCGCCTCTCTTCTTGCCGTCTCTTCTGTCATTCTTTTCTTCAGGCACTGCGCTCTTGAGGCCCTTGTCGAGTATCTCTCCGTGATTTATCCATACCTTCACGCCCAGTTTGCCGTAAGTCGTATCCGCTTCCGCGAATCCGTAATCGATGTCGGCTCTCAGGGTGTGGAGTGGAACGTTACCTTCGCTGTACTTTTCGGATCTGGCGATTTCCGCACCGCCCAGTCTTCCCGATGTGAGGACCTTGATACCCTTGGCTCCGGCCTTCATGGTCCTGCCTATGGCCTGCTTCATGGCTCTTCTGAAGGAAACTCTTCTCTCCAGAGCCTGAGCGATACTTTCGGCTGTCAGCTGAGCGTCCAGCTCCGATCTTCTCACTTCTTTGATATCGATGATGATAGTCTTTCCCGTCATCTTTTCCAGCTCTCCTTTGAGCTCATCGATGCCGGTCCCCGACCTTCCTATTACCATGCCGGGTTTGGCTGTCATTACGATCACCTTCAGCTTGTTTTCCGCGGCTCTCTCCAGTACGATCTTTGATACTCCCGCGGCATACAGCTTTTTCTTTACGAAGTCTCTTACTTTATTATCTTCAATGAGGTAATCGGCAAACTTAGTCTTATCTGCGTACCATTTTGAATCCCAGTCTTTTATTACGCCTACTCTCAGCCCATGAGGACTTACTTTCTGACCCATTTATTGAACCTCCTATCCTAATTTCTTTCCTTGAGAGTAACGCCCACATGGCTGCTTCTCTTCAGTATTATCGACGCTCTGCCCTGTGATCCGGCTCTCCATCTCTTCATAGTCGGCCCCTGGTTGGCATAAACTTCGGCGACATAAAGATTGTCTGTGTTCATTTCCTTCACATCCGCGTTAGCAGCGGCGGACTTGACAACCTTTTCCACTATCTCAGCTCCTTTACCGGGAGTGAACTTCAGAATGTTCAATGCCTCGTTTAAATCCTTTCCTCTTACCAGATCGGTAACAGGCTTAAGTTTGATAGGAGACATTCTCACATATTTTGCAACTGCTTTTGCTTCCATTTTTTATCTCCTTTTCTTACTTATCTACTTTCTTGTCGGCAGCATGGCCTCTGTAGGTCCTCGTCGGAGCAAATTCTCCCAGACGGTGTCCTACCATATCTTCCGTTATATATACGGGAACGTGCTTACGCCCGTCATGTACCGCTATCGTATGTCCTACCATCTGTGGGAATATGGTCGATGGTCTGGACCATGTCTTTATCACTTTCTTATCGTTAGCCGCGTTCATCTCTTCGATGGCTTTAAGCAGCTTGGCGTTTACGAAAGGGCCCTTTTTAAGCGATCTACCCATTGTTTCTGCTCCTTCCTGTTATTTTACTCTTCTATCCTTCACGATATATTTGTTGGATTCCTTCTTTTTCTTTCTGGTCTTGTAACCCAGTGCAGGTTTACCCCAAGGCGTTACCGGACTTACTCGTCCTATGCTGGCCTTACCTTCACCACCGCCGTGAGGGTGATCGTTAGGATTCATTACAGAACCTCTTACGGTAGGTCTTATGCCCATGTGTCTCTTTCTTCCCGCTTTACCGATCTGGATGTTCTGGTGATCCAGGTTGCCGACTTCGCCGATAGTGGCTCTGCATTCGATCCTCACCTTTCTCACCTCTCCGGACGGCAGTCTCACCTGAGCGAAATCTCCTTCCTTCGCCATCAGCTGCGCGCCATTCCCTGCCGATCTCACCATCTGGCCGCCCTTTCCAGGCTTCAGCTCTATGTTATGGATGATAGTACCTACAGGGATATTTGCCAGCGGAAGGGCGTTACCGATCTTGATATCGGCCTCAGCTCCCGACTCTATCACCGATCCGACTGTCAGCTTGTTAGGAGCGATGATATATCTCTTCTCTCCATCTGCGTAATTTATCAGAGCGATATTGGCTGTCCTGTTAGGGTCATATTCTATCGTAGCGACCGTTCCAGGGACGCCGTCTTTATTCCTCTTGAAGTCTATTATTCTGTACTTCGGTCTGTATCCGCCGCCTCTGTGCCTTACGGTTATCTTACCTCTGGAGTTTCTTCCCGAGTGCTTTTTAAGAGTTACCGTAAGCGACTTTTCCGGCTTGTCACAGGTGATCTCCTCGAAAGTGGAAACCGTCATGCCTCTCAAGCCCGGGCTTGTCGGATTGTATTTTTTAATTCCCATCGTTTCGTACCTCCTATATTACAGGCTCTGGAAGAACTCGATTTCCTTGCTCTTTTCAGTAAGGGTCACGATTGCCTTCTTGCTGGCGGCAGTCATGCCGACGTATCTTCCCATTCTCTTCTGCTTTCCTACCACGTTCATGATATTCACCTTGGCCACTTCTACGTCGAAGATCTCCTCAATGGCGTTCTTGACTTCTGTCTTGTTGGCGTCTACGGCAACCTTGAACGTGTATTTTTTCGCCTGCGCGTCTTCCATGCTCTGTTCGGAAATGACAGGCTTCAATATTACATCGTAAGGCGTTTTCATTATGAGTACACCTCCTCAATCTTCTCTATCGCTTCCTTCGTCACGATGAAGTTCGTGTGGTTGATGATATCGTACACGTTCATCGTCGTAACGAGGGCTGTTCTCACTCCCTGTATGTTAGCCGCCGATCTTACGGTATTTTCGTCTTTCTCGGCCATCACTATCAGCGCTTTCTTTCCGGCATTGATGTTTTCCAGCATCTTCACCATTTCTTTCGTCTTAGGCTGATCGAATTTGATCTCGTCCATAACGATGATCTCGTTCTCAGCTACCTTGGACGAAAGGGCCGACAACATCGCCAGTCTTCTCAGCTTCTTAGGCAGCGTATATCTGTAGCTCCTAGGCTTCGGCGCGAATACCACACCGCCCCCTACCTGTGAAGGGTCTGTGGAGCTTCCCTGTCTGTGGCGTCCAGTTCCCTTCTGTCTGAAAGGCTTTCTGCCTCCTCCTCTGACTTCAGCTCTGGTCTTCGCAGACTGTGTTCCCTGTCTTCTATTCGCTAAAATGTTCTTCACTACCGCATGAACCGCGTTCTGATTCGGCTCTATGCCGAAGATCTCGTCTTTCAGCTCGATTTGTCCGGCTTCCTTGCCTTCCATATTCAGCATCGTCACTTTTGACATCTTACTTCCTCCTTCCTGAAGTCATCTCTTATTTGTCCTGACCTTTTACCGCGTACTGGATACGAACAAGTCCGCCTTTGTTCCCCGGAACCGCACCCTTTACCAGCATAAGGTTCTGATCTTCTATAACTTTTACCAGCTCGACATTCTGCACCGTCACAGTCTCGCGGCCCATTCTTCCCGGACCCGCGTTACCCTTGAAGACTCTTGAAGGATAGGTACCTGCCGCCAGGGCTCCTGCCAGCCTCTTGTGTTTTGAACCGTGGCTCATCGGGCCTCTGTGGTGTCCATGTCTCTTGATGTTACCCTGGGTCCCCTTACCTTTGGAAGTACCCGTCACATCCAGCTTCTTTCCGACCTCAAAGTCGGCTACAGTTATCTGCTGTCCTATCTCGTAAGTCTCGCCCTCTTCCGGTCTGAACTCGGCAAGATGCTTCTTAGGGGCGATATCGTTCTTTGAAAAGTGTCCCGTCATCGGTTTGTTCACTCTCTGCGGTTTGGCGTCCTCAAAACCGAACTGTACGGCGTCGTATCCATCCGTTTCAACGGTCTTGATCTGCGTTACCGTCATAGGGCCGGCCTGGATGACCGTAACCGGTATCACAGCACCGTGCTCGGTAAATATCTGAGTCATGCCCATCTTTTTACCTAAAATCGTTTTCATGGTTTATCTTTCCTCCTTGTTTCTTACAGCGGACCGCGGCAGCGGTCATACTAAGGGAGTTCCCTTCGCTTTTCTTTTCTGCTCCTCGTGAGTTAGAGCTTTATTTCGATGTCGACACCGGCAGGCAGATCCAGCTTCGTGAGGGCATCAGTCGTCCTCGCCGTCGCGCTGGTGATGTCGATCAATCTCTTATGAGTCCTCTGCTCGAACTGTTCTCTGGAATCCTTATACTTGTGAACAGCTCTCAATATGGTCACGACTTCCTTCTCCGTCGGAAGAGGGATCGGGCCGGAAACCTCAGCGCCCGTCTTCTTGGCTGTCTCGACAATCTTCGCAGCCGACTGGTCGAGAAGCGCATGGTCGTAAGCCTTCAGTTTGATTCTGATTTTCTGTAATTCGCTCATTGCTTTTCCTCCTAATTCTTTTGTACTGTTTTCGCTATGCTCGTACAGGGGATCCCGTCTCCTGACTTTTCCCGGCGTCCGCATCGCATACATCGATCATATCCAGTATTTTCAATGCCTGCGGCATTCCATTCCCGGCGCATACAGTGGTTTCGCTTGCTTCGTACACGGCCTCGTGTGTTTCCTAAGTTTTACACAAAACAAAAAATCAGCGAATCCCTTCGCCCTCATCTGAAGTGAGGACAATTCTCAGTGGAAATTCTCCTATAGCACGGTAACTTCCCACCTCATCGCCTTACACAAGCCTTTGTAGTATAAACTATTATCCCAATTTATGCAAGAGTTTTCCGGAAATTTTTTTGCGTTTTTTTATCACTATAAACCTGTTGTTTTCAACCGTTTTCAGTCGCATTTTACGCACACGCTTTCCTGCGTTTCTATTCAGGAGGCAAAGAACAAAAATTCAGAAATTTTATTTTATCTGCGGGCGTCGGCTATGCCCTTTATCGGACTGTTCCAACAAGTTATGCCTTTTAAAGAACCGGCATTCCAGCGCTTTATATTATGCTATGCTGCGTTTTATACCAGATCCGCTCTTTTAAGCGTTTTCCCGTATAACAATCCGCCTCCTTTTCCCTCAAAACACCACTGTTTTTATACGGTTTCCTTGCTTACATCCTAATTCAGGTATAAAAATCGCAAGAAAAATCAGCTTCGCCTTATACGAAAAATCCACAAACCTCTTTAGAAAAGTATAAATTCTATGGAATATTTTATAATCGAGGCTTTCTGCCCCCCCCTTTTCACAGGCAAATCGCAAAACGCTGAAGGTCAAAAAGAATAACTGCCGCACTGATGACAGCCTTTCATCAGTGCGGCGGAATCAAAACGGCATCACGGGTTTATCCATTTCACCATGCCGGCGCCCATCTCTTCGTTAGGTCTGCTGGTAAATCCCAGCTTTTCATAAAAGCCTTCGTTTCCTTTGGTAGCCATCAGATTGGCCATGACACAAAGGCCGTCTTTTCCCACCATTTCCAGCCACTCGTTGATCCGCACCAGCATAGCCTTCCCGACCCCCAGCCTCTGACAGTCAGGTCTCACCATCACATCCGCGATGAGGTACATATAGCCTCCGTCGCCTATCACCCGCGCTGAACCGACAGCTTCTCCGCCCCGGCGGGCAACGACCACCAGCATGGAATTATCCAGACCTCTGCGTGCCTGCGCAGCGTCAAGTTCCTTCCAGCCCACAGATTTTCTCAGGCTGTTGTATTCATCTGCGGATATTTCATTCCCGTATTCTATCATAGTCTTTCTCCTGTCACTCCACTGCTTTTACGCCTACGTCCGCCAGATACAGCGCAGCTTTTTCCATGGCGTCTGCGGCGATCTCTTCTATCGTCTTTCCATCCACGGCTCCGGCAACCACCGCAGCGGACACCACATCACCTGCGCCGGATGTGCTCCCCAGCGTTATGAGCCGCTCAGGTCTCAATATCCCTTCTCTGTCTCCTTCTCTGTAATACAGCCCGCCGCCTTTGATGGTTATGACGATCCTCTCGACTCCTGACTTTCCGAAAAACACGCCGGCTTCCGACAGCTGTTCTTCACTCAAAACGGTCTTTCCACTCATGGATTCCGCTTCCATCCTGCCCGGCATCACACAATAAAATCCCTCCAGAGAATCCTTGACTTTTCTCCCTCCCCGGCTGCTGGCCGGATCGAAGAACAGTTTCACCCCGGATCTGCCGCCGTATGTCTTCAGCACATAATCGATAGTCTCCCCAGGTATGGTCCCGTCCACGACGATGGCTTCAGCCTTTTCCAGTATTTTCGCTCTGTCACGGATAAACTCCGGCGTGATATTCTTTATCACATGCCTGTTTTTCTTTGCCATACTGACATCTCCGAATATGTTCACCAGCTCCACGTCGACCGCCGTACTGTCTTCGAATACCGCCAGACCTTCCCGGCCCACTCCCGCTTTGTCCAGCCCGGCTCTTGCGGCAGAGCCCATAGTATCATTGCCTATCGCCGATATAAATTCAGTATCATATCCCCAGGCAGCCAGATTGACAGCGATATTGTAACCGCATCCGCTGCCCTTCACAGTTATCTCATCATCCTCTTCTTCCGGTTCCTCCTGCGGCATCTCCTGCGGCGGCGCCATACCGTAAGGCCCCGGATATCCGTATCCGCCAAAGCCTTCCTGCTGTCGTTCATCCTCTTTCGGAGGCAGCAGCTTTACGCTGACAGTCTCCTTTACACATCCTATCACTGCGATCATAGTTTTCTCCTTTTCCATCATACGAAAATGCTGCCACCGATAAATTCCCTTATTATCGAATTGTTAGGGATGACCTCTTCTTCCTCCATCGGATCGAAAAACTCGATGAATTTCAGCAGCCGCACGGCTTCCGCATACTCGTCCTGATCCTCCCTGACCTCTTTCAGGATCGGCACCGCGTATTTTCTCAGCACTGACAACTCATAGGCCATAGCCGAATTGAAAAGCACATCGGCCTTCTCACTGTAAGGGAATATATTCCTGTCTTCTCCGGCTCTCACCTTGGGCCATACGGAAATGGTCTCGGCTGCCGAGCTTCCTCTGAATTCTTTATCTCTGACGATACGCCTTATCATCCTGTCGTCCGTGGTCGTCACTCTGTTATGCCTGTCGATGTTCAGCTGGGTGAAGGGGCTTATATATATCCTGAATTTTTCATCATCATCTATTCGCTCAGTCAGCTTGTCATTGAGACCATGTATCCCCTCTATCACGACAGGCTGAAGCGGCCCTATGGATGTTATCCTGGTCCCGAACACCTTCCTTCCCGTCCTGAAGTCGAATCGCGGAAGATCTACCTTTTCGCCCATCAGCAATCGGTTCATATTATCGTTGAACAAATCGATATCCAGGGCGTCCAGATTTTCGAAATTATAATGTCCGTCCTCATCGACCGGAGACTGACTCCGCTCCAGATAATAATCATCAGTCCCCATGTAAAGGGGCTGCAGCCCGTTTACCCTCAGCTGCACGCACAACCGCTTGGCAAAAGTCGTCTTGCCGGAGGATGAAGGCCCCGCTATCAGTATCATCCGCTTTTTTTCCCGGCTTATCATGTCGGCTATCTCCGCGATCTTCTTCTCATGGAGCGCCTCCGACAACAGCACCAGCTCCTTGGACTTGTGAGCCTTTATGCTGTCATTGAGATCCGGCAGATAAGCGACGCCCAGCAGACGATGCCAATTCTTGGCTTCCGCGAAGGCTCTGTATATTTTCCTGTCGTCCACAGGCTCCGGCAGACTGTCGGGATGAGACGGCTGAGGAAATCGCATCACCACGCCCTGGCCGTATCTTTCCAGTTGAAAATACTTGATATATCCTGTGGATGGCGCCATAAGCCCGTAAAAAAAGTTTCTGTAGCCTTCCAGGCTGTAAAACTTCGCTTCCGTGATATACGTCGACTCTCTCAGGAGCCTGGCCTTCTCGGAGCAGTTGTACTGCTCCCATATCTCCACGGCTTCCTGCCGGTTATATATCTCCCTGACGATAGGAAGATCTTCAGCCACCAGCTCTCTCATCCTCTTCTCCACAGCCCGCACCTGTTCCTCCGTCACGTGAGGACTCACCTCTATCTCCGTATACAGTCCTTTGTTGAGGGAATTCTCGATATTCACCGGGACATCCCCCATCGTATCCCATACGGCTTTCAGATAAATGAGCGCCAGGCTGTTCTGATATGCCAGGTCGGCGCTGTGGTTCCTTATGTCCAGAAGCTCCACAGTCGAATCCTTTTCCAGCGAAAAACTCAGCTCTTCGTATTTTCCATTGACCTTAGCCAGCAATACAGTATACGGCAGCTCACCGCGGAATTCTCCCGCCAATTCTTCCAGCGTCACGCGCCCTTCTCTGATGATTTCACGATACTCGCCGTCCGGCCTCGTCTTCAACATTATCCTCATGATGTCACCTCTAAACACATCCGTTTATTTCCCCATGAATATAAATCAGTATATCATACGCGCAAAATAAAAACCACAGGACAGCACCTGTGATTTTTATTACAATGATATCATACCACCTTCTCTTCCGCCTCAATCCCCGCTTCCAGGGCCGTGTCCTCATCCGCTTCCCACTGACCCGTCTCTCTTTCGCGGCGGCTGTCATAAGACTGCCTTCTGTTCCTGTTCCTCATCATATCCAGAATGAATCTCATTTCCTTCTCATGAAGAGTCACTCCTCTGGACATCCTCAGATGATCGGGAGACCAATCCCTGATATCGTATTTTGGCGCGCCTCCGTTCCAGCTGACCAGATTCAGCTCCTTGCTCCACCCCGTAGTATAAGTGGTAAGCACTCCTATCTCCTCTACGATATCGAAGGATATCTCCCTGCCCGTATCATTTCCGTTCATCTCTTTTCTCCTTTCACGATGATCTTCATCAGGTATACCCCTTTCCCGGCCTTGTCTATAAAATACCATATTTGTAATATATTGTCAATATATTTTTAAAAAATTCTTTCTCACGCCTTTCAGATCCCGGCGCCGTAAAAATCCGGGATCTCCGCGATGACATCCTCCTGCCGATAGACGCGCCGCGGCTCATATAGTATAATTCAATATGACAGCCGGGCCCCGCGAATACGCGAAGAGGCCTTACAACAAGGACAGCGCTGCCCTCATGGCAGCGCAGGGAGGTAATGACATGAAAAAGACTGCGCTGGTACTGAGCGGAGGCGGGAGCCGCGGAGCATACGAGATAGGCGTCTGGAAAGGGCTGAAAAAGCTCAGGATCTCCATAGACATGGCAGCAGGAACGTCGGTAGGCGCCATCAACGGTGCCATGGTGGCCCAGAAAGCCCTGAAACAAGCCGAACACCTCTGGCTCCAGATGGAAACAGACATGATATTCGACATCGAATCCAGCGGTATCCCTTCGGAGGACGCCGTAGCCTACGCCAGGGAAATCGTTCTTCACGGCGGAGCGGGCAGCACCGGTCTTGCCAAACTCCTCCATCAGTATATAAATGAGGATAAGATCCGGCGTTCTTCCATCGAATACGGTCTGGTCACAGTCCAATTCCCATCCTTCGAAAAGCATGCCTTGTATGCCCGCGACATCCCGAAAGGGCGGCTGACAGACTTCATAATGGCCAGTGCCTCGTGTTTTCCGGCTGTAAGAAAATATGACATAGACGGCGAATACTTCATAGACGGCGGCTACAGGGACAATCTGCCCGTATCAATGGCTCTTGCGGCGGGCGCGGACAGAATAATAGCTGTCGACCTGGAAGCGGTAGGTACCGTGGATCGGGAATCTCTGAACAGGGCGTCGAGAGAATGCAAGGAGTTCCATCTGATAAAAAGTCCGCTGCCACTGGGAAACTTCCTCACATTCGACAGGCTGAACACTGCAAGGATCATGCGCCTTGGCTATCTCGATACTCTGCGCCACTTTGGAAAATACGACGGCATCAGGTATACATTCAAAAAAGGAGAGTTCTCCTCTCACCAGCTGCTGGGCGCTGACAATGCAGCCTATTTTCTGGAGCTGGATCCCGGCGAAGTTTACACGGAAAAGAAACTGAAAGCCGCCGCTTCAACACGCCTCAAGCGCATCACCGACACCTCGCGTCTGTCCGAAGCGTTTTCCGCTCTGAAGGAAGTCGTCTCCAATGCCGACACCTACACAGGCGGAGCCCGTGCCGAAACAGCGGGCCGGTCAAAGGCCGCGTTGAAACGCGTAATGGACATGGCCAGAGAGCTGGTTGACGACGCCGACTTACGGATGGCTCTCGTCCTTTCCATCGCTGACAGTCTGAAAGAAAAAGGAGAAGACAGCGCCTTCCTTCATCCGATGATATTCAAAATGCTGGAGCAGGAAATCCAGGCTGCCAATTTCCTTATCCGTGAAAAGCTCATATAAAAAGCAGTCGATCCGCCTCCTGGCTCAAACGGAGCAGGCGGATCGACTTTTTCTTTTTCCGGTTAATAAATCGTTAAAACATTATTAATACTTTACCGTCTTTAATGTTAAAAGAAATTCTTTCATAATGGCCATGACCACAACAACAAAAGAAAGGATGGCCATATATGAAGAACATACTGGAACATCTCGAAGAAACGGTACTCAAATACCCTTCAAAAATAGCTCTGGCGGACGAAAACCGCCAGGTATCATTTCTCAGTTTGATGAACAACTCGCAAAAAATCGCCAGCGCACTGAAGCATCTTTCCCGCAACAGCCCTGTAGCCATAATGACAGACAGGAGTGCGAAATGCGTGGAGGCCATGTTTGCCGCCGTATACGCCGGCTGCTTCTACACAGTCATCGATATCGATTCTCCGATCAACAGGATCACGGAAATCTTCAAGACATTGAAGCCTCAGGCGGTGATAACCGATCTGGCACACCTGGAGCTTGCAGGCCGGGTATATAAAGGAAATACGATAACAGTCTACGAACAGGCGATACAGGCTCCCGCAGACCTCCGGTTCATAAAAGGCGTCAGGGATCGTATGGTTGATGCGGATCCGCTTTACGTCCTCTTTACCAGCGGATCATCAGGCATTCCGAAAGGAACGGTGGTTTCCCACAGAAGCGTCATCAGCTATATCGACTGGGTCACCGGGGAGTTCGGCTTTGACGACGCCACCGTCTTTGGCTCCCAGACGCCTCTGTATTTTTCCATGTCAGTGACCGACCTTTATTCGACTATGAAATGCGGATGCACCTATGACATCATCCCGAAGGCGCTGTTTTCTTTCCCGGTAAAGCTGATAGAGCATCTCAACAGCAGACGCGTCAACACTCTGTACTGGGTCCCTTCAGCTCTGGCCATCGCGCCCAACTGGGATCTTTTCCAGTACGCCATGCCGGAGCATCTTGAGAAAGTACTGTTCGCGGGTGAGGTGATGCCGACACGCCATCTCAACTACTGGATGTCCCACCTTCCTGAATGCACATATGCCAACTTGTTCGGCCCGACGGAGACCACGGATATATGCACTTTTTACGTGGTGGACCGCTCCTTTGATGACAGCGAGATCCTCCCCATAGGCAAGGCGTGCGACAACTGCGATGTCTTCCTGCTGACGGAGGACGGACGCATGGCGAATCCGGGTCAGGAGGGCGAACTGGTAGTGCGCGGAGCCTTCCTGGCCGACGGATACTACAATGATCCGGTAAAGACAGCCGCCGCTTTCTGCCAGAATCCTCTCAACACCGCATATCCCGACAGGATATACCGTACCGGCGATCTGGTGAGGCTCAATGAAAGAGGAGAATACGTATATATATCGAGAAAAGACAACCAGATAAAACGGATGGGCTACCGCATCGAACTGGGCGAGGTGGAAGCTGCCGCCAATTCAATGGGCAGCATAAGAGCTTCGGCCGCCTTATACGACAGCGCCTCGAAGCAGCTGCTCCTGGTATGCGACGCCAGAGGAGCAGAGGCCGGAAGCATATCTGAACATCTCAAGGATATGCTGCCCGACTACATGCTCCCCGACAGACTGATCAGCGTCGACGCCATGCCCTACAACGCCAACGGCAAAATAGACAGAAGTAAACTGAATGAGATCTACATCAAAAGAAACAGTGAGGTACAGATATGAGCAACATTACGAATATGGATGAAATGAGAGAAATACTTGATATACTGCGGATGGCCAACCCTGCCGTCGACTTTGAAGGAAGGACCGACCTCTTCTCGTCAGGGGATCTGGACTCCATGAATATAATAATGATCGCATCGGAGATCAATGACAGGTTCGACGTGGAGCTTCGCGCCATCGACATAACACCGGAAAATTTTGATTCTCCGGACGGAATATTAGCGCTGATAAAAAGGCTAAAAAAAGAAGAGGCATAGATAGGGAAAGGGACAGACAATGAATTACGCAACTATATCATTCCTGTGCTTTCTTCTGATGACGGGCATCGTCTATTTCATCGTGCCGAAAAAGCTCCAGTGGTTGGTACTGCTCATCGCATCTCTGCTTTTCTACATACTGTCATGTGGTATCATGGCGATGTTCCTCCCAGCCGCGGCCGCAGTCGTATACGCGGCCGGGCTCCTTCTCTCGCGGGAGGATGACAGACTGACGCTCCGGCTGAAAGAAGCAGCCGATATGACGGCCATGACCGCCGCAGGCAATGGAGACGATGTTCCGATCAGAAGCGATAACAAAGCCGCTAAAAAGGCCCTGAAAAAGCAGACAGAACGCAAAAAGAAAAAAATAGTAGCTGTTTCGGTCGCCCTCCTGATACTGATGATATTGTCCACTAAGTACTGCAATTTCTTCGGTTCTGCGGCGAATTCCGCCGCCGGGCTTCTGGGCTTCGGTAAGCTCCTGCCTACATTCCACATCATCATGCCGCTGGGCATCTCATATTACACACTGATGGGCATCAGCTACATAACAGACGTGTACAGGAAATCGATACCGGCAGAGCGGAATCCACTGAGGCTGCTGCTGTTCCTCTGCTACTTTCCCCATATCACAGAAGGTCCATTCGAACGATATGGACAGTTGGGGCCTCAGCTGAAAGAAGCTCATTCGATCAGCTACGACAGGATAAAAAGCGGCGGCATAAGACTGTTGTGGGGGATATTCAAAAAACTGGTGATAGCCGACAGAGCCGGGCTCATCGTGAGCACCATATTTTCCCACCACAGTGACTACAGCGGCGGCGCGCTGGCCATCGCCGCCATACTCTATACATTGCAGATATACGCGGAATTTTCCGGGTGTATGGATATAGTATGCGGGACGTCCCAGATGCTGGGAATAAATATGCCGGAAAATTTCAGGCAGCCGTTCTTTTCCCGTTCCATCAGTGAGTTCTGGAGACGCTGGCACATCACGCTGGGGCAATGGCTCAAGGATTACATATTCTATCCCGTGAGTCTTTCCAGGCACTTTCGCGCCATAAACGAGAAAGCAAGGAAGCACATTTCCTCCAGACATCTGCTCACCCTCATCCCGTCGGCCTACGCTCTGTTTTTCGTATGGTTCTGCAACGGGCTGTGGCATGGAGCCGGGATCAAATTCATCATCTACGGCCTCTATTATTACGTGCTGATGATGTTGGGTCAGGCGTTAAAACCTCTGTCGGACAAATGCCTTTCATCCCTGGGGGTCTCCAGAGACAGCAAGCCGTATCACATTTTTGAGATCCTGAGGACATGTGCCGCAGTATGTTTCGGCATGATCATCTTCCGCTCAGAGAGCCTTAGCCAGGCGGCTTCGATATTCTCACGGCTTTTCCTGCACCCGGGGCTGAGCCGCACAGTCGGCGAGCTTTCAGCTATCAAGGGGATCGACGGATGGGATTATATGATACTTTTCCTTTCCGTCCTCCTGCTGCTGGCTGTCTCGATGGCCAAGGAACGGGGGATAGAGCTTCGTTCGTCTCTCTCCCGTAAGATCCTGCCCATACGCTGGACCGCCTATATGCTGCTGATATTTTCCATCGTGATACTGGGCGCATATGGAGGCGATTTCGTAAATACTACTTTCATATACGGAGAATTTTAAGGAGGCTTTCATGGGAACCAAGATCTCGGCATTGAAAAATGCTGCCAGAGCTGTGATATTCATCAGTCTGGTGGTGATGATATTCATCTTTCTGTCCAAGTCCTTCGCAGTCAGTGGAAATTCCTCCGAGGATGGCATGGAATCCAGGATATCCAGCGCTTACCGCGGGGAGGCGGAAAACACTCTGGACGTGATATTCGTCGGCAACAGCGACGTATACAGAGGTGTTTCTCCTGTCGATCTGTACCACGATACAGGCATCACCTCTGCGGTCGCCGGCCGCCCCAATAATACATTGAAGGAGATATCCTCTGATATCGACGACATCCTGAAATATCAGAAGCCAAAAGTGGTCGTCCTGGAGACTGACTGCATGTTTTCCGGGACCAACTCTCACTACAAAAAACATAAGGCCGAAACGACGACTATTTTCACTAAAATAAAAAAAGCCGCCGGCGATGCCGACAGCGCGATCATTTCCGCCATCAATTACTACTTCCCTCTGGTAAAATACCATGACAGATGGAAAAAGCTCAGCCTTTCCTCCTTCATCGACAGGAACCGTAACTTCTACAAGTTCCGGAACAAAGGGATGGCCTACTCTGAAAAGGTCAGTCCTTACACTGCAGGCAACAGCTATATGGAGCCTTCCGAGGGGAAGTCGGCCGCTCTCAGCGGAAAAAACAAGGCGGCCTTCGACGAGATCAATGAAAAATGCCGCGACAACGGCATCCGCCTCGTCCTGATCACCGTTCCTTCCGCCAACACCTGGAGCGACGCCAAATCTCAGGCTGTCCGTGAGCTGGCGAAGCAGAGCGGTCTCACATACTACGACTACAACCGCTCCTTCCCGCCCGGCTTCGACTGGAAACTACACACTACAGACGGCGGCAATCATCTCAACTACGCCGGCGCTGTGACGGTGACCCGGGACTTCGGTCTGAAGCTGAAAAACGACCTGAAGCTTCCGGAAAGCCAGCTTACGGACCAGCAGAAAAAGGAATGGCAGCAGGATTACCGTGATTTCCATCGGGATGTATCGAAAATATGATAGACAGCGCAGTGATATACTGACGTTCTTCCCCTATTTGGTCCTGAGGTATTCAGACACTATCTTTTCCTCCGAGAAGAAGTGCTTGACGCCTTCTATCTCCTGGTATTCCTCGTGACCTTTGCCAATGAGAGCTACTATATCTCCCTCTCCACAGTTGTCGATAAGGTAATGTATGGCTTCCTCCCTGTCCATGATCACCTTGTATTCCCCGCCGTATACATCCAGACCACGGATGATATCCTTGTTTATCTCCTCTGTGGATTCGAAGCGCGGATTATCAAGCGTTATTATAGTCAGGTCAGCGTACTTCCCAGCCATCTCTCCCATGTCGAAGCGTCGCTGGCGAGCCTTGTTGCCGCCGCCTCCAAAGAGACAGATGAGGCGCTTCGGCTCATATTCCCTCAGAGTCTTCAACAGATTTTCCATGCTGAGCGCATTGTGAGCGTAATCTATGAGGAATGTGGAAAAATGTACGTCGGTCAACAGCTGAGTCCTTCCTTTGACCCGCGTCTCGCTGATACCTCTGGCTATGATATCGGGAGATACTCCCATAAGATACGCTATCCCCGCCGCTGTCAACGCATTCTCAGCATTGTAAGCTCCCGGCATATTGAGTACGATCTTCTCGTCGAATTTTCCCGTTATCTCGAACTCGACCCCCAGTATCTTCGGTTCCCATATATTGCGTATATTCCTGCCCATGAAGTCCGCGTCCCGGATCAGCGACACAGTATACACCTCATCAGCGTCAGCTGTCACCTCCTGCCAGTGACTGTCGTCGATATTGGCGACGGTGACTCTGGCCTGGCTGAATAGCCGTTTCTTGCAGTTAAGGTAGTCGTCGAAGTCTTCATGCTCCCCTGCCCCGATGTGATCCGGGGAGATATTGAGGAAGGCCGCATAATCGAAGGTAATGCCATCGGTGCGATGCATTTTGAGACCCTGTGAGGAAACCTCCATGACTACATGGCTGCATCCGGCATCCAGCATCTGACGAAACATATGATGCAGCTCGTAGGATTCAGGCGTGGTATTCCTGGTCTCCATCTTCTCACTGCCGATGAAGGCCCCCAAAGTACCTATCATACCGACTTTGCGCCCTTCTTCTTCCAGAATCTTTTTTATCATGTGAGCGACGGTGGTCTTTCCCTTCGTCCCTGTCAGTCCTATCATCGTCATCTTTTCCGCCGGATGACCGAACCACCGGGCTGATATGAACGCCAGAGCCTTCCTTGTGTCATCCGTCTTCACCACTGTCACTCCGGTATGGTGATCGGGATCCTCCTCGGCCAGGATCGCGGCAGCTCCCGCCTTCACAGCATCGTCTATGTATTTATGTCCATCCGTCGCGAACCCTCTGAGGCAGACGAAAAGCGTCCCTTCGGACACTTTTCTCGAATCATATGCTATGGAAGTGACCTCAGTCTCCATACTTCCGCTGAGACAGGAGCTGGTCACATCTTTCAACAGATCTTTTAATTTCATAAATAAAACTCCCCTTCATAAACCACATGTGACGGCCCCGTCATATGGACAACGCCTTCTTCATCCCACCGGACATGAAGGATCCCTCCCGGCTGTTCCACATCCACAGTCCTCCCGCACAGTCCCAGCATGTTGAATATCACTACTGCCGAACAGCAGCCAGTACCGCAGCCCAGGGTCTCACCTGTACCGCGTTCCCATTCACGTATCCTGATATGTCCGTCATCTACCGGCTGAGCGAACGTGACATTGGTCCGTTCCGGGAAACACTCCATGTTTTCTACCATGGGTCCATATTTTTCCACGTCGATGTGCTCCGCGTCTTCGATCCGGAGCACCGTATGAGGATTGCCCCAGGAAAGCGATGACGCGTTGAAGATCCTGTCCCCGACAACAAGAGGCTGATCTATGAATCGCTCCTTTTCCGTCCTGACCGGCACCTGATCCGCCCTCAGTTCCGGCTTTCCTATGGATGCGCTTATATCGACCACCTGACCGTTTTCCACGCGGAGATCCACCGTCTTATCCCCGCCCAGGGTCTCGACAGTAAGGCGCGTCTTATCTGTCAGCCCATGAAAATACGCGAATTTCGATACGCTTCTCAACGCATTGCCGCACATCTCGGCCTCAGTCCCATCAGGATTGAATATCCTCATCCGAAAATCGCACCTCTCGGACGAGCAGAGCAGCACTATCCCGTCAGAGCCTATCCCGAAATGTCTGTCACACATGCGTTTCGCCAGCCCTCCGAGGTCTTCCGGGATTTCCTTCGTCGCGTCTATATACACATAATCGTTGCCGAAAGCCTGCATCTTGGTGAACTTTATTTTTTCCATCTTCTCCATCTTTTCCATTATTCCTGTCATTTGCCACTGACCCCTGATCACTCCATCGCCTGAGCCAGATCAGCGATTATATCGTCCGGATCCTCTATACCGATGGATATCCTGACAAATTTCTCATTGATCCCCAGCTTTCGTCTGATGTCGTCCGGAATGGATTCGTGGGTCTGTGTGATAGGGTAAGTTATCAGCGTCTCGGTTCCCCCAAGGCTTTCGGCGAAAAGGATCATCTCCACGTCTGAAAGGAGCTTGTGAGCAGTTTCCTCGCTGTCCACCTCAAAGGATATCATCCCTCCGAAACCTGTCGCCTGGCTCAGATTCACGCTATATCCCGGATGATCTTCAAAACCCACGTAATATATCTTCTTCACTTTTTCGTGGTCCCTGAGCCACCTTGCTACCTTGGCGGCGTTTTCGTTATGTCTTTCCATCCTCAGGGAGAGAGTCTTGATACCTCTGAGGATGAGCCAGGAGTCAAACGGTCCCAGGCCGTTGCCCCGTGATTTCATTTCGCCTCTGAAATGCTCCGCCAGCGCCTTATCCTTCACCACAGCGATACCCGCTATCACATCGTTGTGACCGCAGAGGTACTTGGTGCCACTGTGGACCACGATATCCGCTCCCAAAGTGAGCGGTCTCTGGAAATATGGAGTCAGGAAGGTGTTGTCCACTGTCAGCAGCGCTCCCGCCTCTTTTGCGATAGCAGCTATGGCTCTGATGTCAGCCACCTTCATCATCGGATTGGTCGGTGTTTCAACGAAAAACATCTTCGTAGACGGCCGAACAGCTGCCTTGACCTTGTCCAGATCTGACATCTCAACATATGTGAACTCGCAGCCCAGCTTGCTGAAGATCTCGTCGCAGATACGGAAAGTCCCTCCGTAGATATCATCGGAAAGTATGACATGATCGCCCGGCTTCAATATGCCAAAGAGGCACATGTTAGCCGCCTGACCGCTGGTGAAAGCGAAGGCTTCCTCCCCCTCCTCCAGGATAGCCATAGTTCGTTCCAGCTCCTGTCTCGTAGGGTTCTGGAGTCTCGAATAGTCGTATCCCGTCGATACGCCAAACTTCCTGTGACGGAAGGTGGCTGTCTGGAATATCGGGAAACTGACAGCTCCTGTGATAGGGTCGCACCCCAGGCCGCCGTGGACCACCTTCGAGTCGAATTTCAGCTTCTCCTTGCGATCGAATTTATCATAATAGTTGTCATTTATCATTCATCCAACCTCCATATAAACTTCCGCGGCACCGTTTTCTGCCGCGGACATATATTTCTACATTTATCGACTCAATTATACACATCCTCAGCGGCATGTGTCAAGGTTGGGCGCGGCAGGCCGGCGAGCCGTACGCAAGGCGGAGACTTGTCAGCACATAAACGCAAAAATACAGACATTCTGCGAAAAGGCAAAATGTCTGTAAAACCAGGCGGTGCGGCAATGCTGCACGCAGCATTCACAAACGCGCAGCATCACACCTCATAGACCGAAAATCTCAGACGGCTCCAGTCGCAGATGACGCCGTCGCAGACGAATACCCTCTCTTCCAGCCATTTGTATCCGGCTTTGCCTGCGTCGAATTTGACGACGCCCTTGTAATAGTATTCATCCGGCGGGATCGCCTTCCCTTCTATGAGCTTTTGTTCCAGCTCCGGTTCCAGATGAAGATGCGCCGATACATTCATCAATATCTGTGATTCGTCATCGGTTTCCAGAGCCAGAGACATGTCTATGTGATTCCTGCCGCTGCCGGGAGTACATGTGACGCACATACCCAGCGGCATCACATTCCCTCTGAGCCTTTCGCCCCGGAACATCCCTCCCTGGGTGCTCGACAGGAGGATGTCTCCTCTTGCCGTATTTTCCATAAGCAATTCATCCTGCTGGCTCAGCTCCATATCGAACAGCTTTCTCATAGACTGCCCTTTATAATCTTTCCATCGAATATGACGGCGTCCACATTTATGTCTTTGAGCTGCTCCGCAGGTGTGTGGAGCGGATCACTGTCCACGACTATCATGTTGGCCAGCTTTCCCACTTCCAGTGATCCCATATCATCCTGCCAACGCAGCTGCTTCGCGCCGTTTATGGTGTAGCCTTTCAGCAGCACAGGTACGCTCAGCTTTGCCGACTCTTCAGGTCTCATGCTTCCCGGATACCGCTCCGGATCCAATGGAAACTCAGGATCCACCCTGGTAGCCGCCACCTGCATGCCGAAGAACGGATATGCCCTGTGGAGCTCATACCCTGTCACTACATCGCTGGAAAAATCTATAGTAGCGCCGCTCTCTATCATCGGATTGAATTGATACATCCTTCTCCATTTTTCCTCCGTGTAGTAATTCATCGCTTCTTCGCCGAAATATCCTCCTGACCAGTGGCATGACCAGTTGATGAATATCCCCAGCTGGGCAGGGCGCCCCATGTCTGAAGGGTCGACGACCTCGCAGTGTGCAAAGGTCGGACGGCACACCCACGGCTCTCCCTTTTCCCGGGCAGCTTTCTGCGCCATCTCCACTGCGTCACAGCCTACTCTGAAGGCTCTGTCTCCCACCATATGGATATGTATATCCAGACCCTCTTTGTTGCACAGCTCCATGCACTGAGCAAGCTCTTCCGTTTCCATCATTATCTCTCCGAAATTGCCCGGGTCGTGGATATGCTCATGCAGGGACGCGGAATTGCCGCTTTCGTTGGTCCCGTCCAGAAACAGCTTCATGGTATTGATCTTTATATGGTCGGTCGTATACAGCTTCTGATATTCTCTCAGCTTTGCTATCTTCTCCGGCAGATCTTCATGATTCCAGAATCTGACCATACCGTCGTAATACACATTGAGCTTTCCCACCTTATCCAGCTCATATATCCCTCGGATCTGATCGTCGTTTTCGATGAAACCGTCGGCCATGGCGGTTATCCCGCTTTCCTCCAGAAAATCGAAGAAGCTTTTCATCGTCTCGGCATTCAGTTCCTCCGGCGGCTGCCACCCCAGCGCTTTGTACATGTTGTCCACGAATTTGTACCACGCCATCTCTCTTATCCAGCCAGTCGGGTTCCCTTCGTCATCTCTGACGAAGGTCTCCAGCGGGCCCGGGTCGGGCGTATCTTTATCTACCTCCAGGAGCTCCAGCATTTTGCTGTTGACCCAGCACAGATGCTCTCCAAAATCCTGGCAGTGGACCGGCCTGTCGCTTATAGCCGTGTCCAGCAGCTCTTTCGTCGGCCCTTTTTCATCGAACATGGATGTCGGATAATATTCGAAATACAGGAACGGACATTCTTCCTTAGGATGCTCCTCTCCGTATTTTTTTATAAACGCCAGCAGCTCATCCACATCTTCTGTCCACGGCAATCTTACATGCCAAAGGCTCTTAGCTACCCATCCAGGATGGATGTGACTGTCGATGATGCCGGGCAGCACCGTCCTGCCACCGACATCATATATCTTTGCGTCGCCATATTTCTCCATGTCCACATCCGCCGCTGTTCCGACGAATCCTATCCTCTTGCCGTCAAAGACCAGGCAGTCGGCCTGCGGACAGCCTTCGGCGGACGTGTAAATCCTCGCGTTTTTGATTATAGTAGTCATGTTTTTCCTCCGGTCGGTTTTTATTTTGCTATTCCTCTATCTTCATCTCTGGCGGCAGCTGCCTGAAGCCTTTTGTCTTGACGGCCAGATAAACGATACCTACCAGCAGCCAGATCCCGCCTAATATCTTCGCAGGTGTTTCGATGAAGTAAAATACTACGATCAGACTTATCATCCCGATGACAGGGATGACGAGATGTTTTATCATCGCGGATGCACCCCGCTCCTTTCCTCTGATGATGTAATGTCCCACTACTGAGAAATTCACCATGAAGAACCCGCACACGGCACCGAAGGACACCAGCGACGCCGCTCCCATCACATTGTCCTGATAGAAGATGGCGGTCAGCGCGATTATCGTAGTCAGCACTATGTTGTTGACCGGAGTCTGGAACTTAGGAGACAATTTCCCAAAGAATTTCTTCGGCAGGATGTTGTCACGCCCCATTCCGTACAGGATACGTGAAACAGCGCCCATCCCGGCCAGCGCGCATACGAAGCTGCCGCAGTTGTCTATGATGAAGAATATAGTTCCCAGCCACGACATCCCTATATGAGGGAAGAGCTCGAATATACCGGTATCAGGATCTTCGATGTTGGCATAGGCCTGCGGCCACGCTATCTGCGAAAAGTAGGCGACGATGGCGAAGATGATCCCCGCTCCTATCACCACGCCCATGATGGCCTTGCCCATAACTTTTTCCGGCTCCTTCGCCTCCTCGGCCAGCGTCGTAACAGCGTCGAAGCCAACGAAGGATGCACAGAGAACTGCCGAAGCGGAAAGGATCCCTTTTATCTGGAAATTTTCCGGATTGTAAAAAGCTGAAGGATCGAACAGTGTGCCTGAGCCGCCTCCATCCGTGACGTATCTCACGATGCAGGCGATGAACAGTATCGTGAATCCGATGGCTGCACATGTTACGATGGTATCGACGATACTTGCCGTCTTTATCCCTACGATATTTATCACCATGCCTATCAATGCTACGATTATCACGATGACCCATACAGGTATCATAGGAAAATATTCGTTGATATAGACTCCCAGCAGCAGATAACAGATCATCGGCAGCAACAGGTAATCCACCAGCATGACCCAGCCTGACAGGAAGCCCACATGGGGCTGTACCGATTTGCTTATGTAGGTATAGGCCGAACCAGCTGATGGATATGCCTTTACCATCTGAGTATAGCTGTACGCCGTAAATGCCATCACCACTGCTGTAGCACATATCGACAGCGTATACATCCCGCCGGTGCTCGGCGTAAAGAGACCGTAGTAATTGAATACTACCGTCGGGGCCAGGTACGCCAGACCGAACATGATGATAAGAGGCAACGTCAATGTTCGTTTCAGCGTAGTTTCGCCCATTTGATTTTTTTCACTCATGATTATACCTCCCTGAATATTGATATGATTACTCTTTCATAATATTCAGTGAATTTCAGAGGAACAATGGCGTTTTATTGTTGTTTTCCTGTGTTTGGAAGCAATATCAACAATATTTATCTTTCAAAGAGCTGGATGTAGTGTTCCACCATCATGTCGTCGACTATGCTCCTGATTATCCGCGGTTCATAGTACACCATATTGTTCTCCGACTGCTTCACGTATTTCTCCCTGAACTGACGCGGCGTACATTTGTACCATTCCTTAAAGGCCTTGTAATAATACTGCGGATCAGAAAAGCCGCATTCTTCCGCTATCTCGACGATGGTGTGATTGGTGTTTATCAGGAACCACTCGGATTTATTGGCCCTGATATACGACACCATATTGCTGAATCCGATGGAGACCTTTGACATGAACTCCGACAGGTAACTCTTGGAAATTCCAAGATGGGAGGCCAGATCGTCCAGTGTTATCTTCTCCTCAAAATGCGCCCCTATATACGTGTATATATCCCGGCACCTGTCAAAGAATTCCCGCTTCATTTCCAGGCCGCCGTAATGGTAGAGGATGATATTGAAATGAAAGACGAAGAGATCCACCATCGATTCGGTTATCTTCCATATCCGTCCTGTATCCTCTTCCGCCCTTCCATCTAAAAATAGCTTCAGCAATGTTATCAGCTTTCCTCTCAGCTTGTCGTGGTATTCGCTGGGATAGACTGACATGGTGGACTGACTGCATCCCTCGCACACGAACAATTGATGCTTTATATCAGGGTATTTTTCTTCGAAAGCCATTAAATCGACATAAAATGACACGCACATGTTATACCCATCACTCTTAAGATAATAAGCGTCTCTGTCTACGGATATATATTCGCCGCTGTTCAGCGTGAACTCCTCGTATGCGTACGAAAAAGTCACCGTTCCTGTGAGACAGAGGATTATCTCCAGCATGCCAGCCTCATGCATCTGCAGCTCCTTTTCTTTCACCGCGTATACGCTGACGCTCAGCGGAGTATCTCCGATCTTGATGATGTTTTCGCAGTTCATTACCCGGCCTTCCTTCCCTCATTTTGATATCAATTTACTACAGCAGCTGACTTTTTTCAACAGCTTCCGATGTCAGCAGGATGATAATATCTCGCAGTCGGCCGCTCCGTCAGGTCATGGAGCGTCGCCATCTTAAAAGGGCTCCCGGCCTTGCAACGCAAGACCGGGAGCTCTTTAACCGCACATGAATCGTCAGCGCGGATCAGCTATCCCATCACAGCCTTTATCATGGCTGGGATCCTTCTGCATTTTTCCTCGGAAACGGAAGCTACCGAGACCCTGAGCCCTTTGGCCAGCGGAACGATAAACAGCCCCTGCTTTTCAAGCTGAGCGCTTATGCCGTCGGGATCACTGCACGGTATGGAGGCGAAGAAACCGGCGTCGAAAGGCACCATCTCCAGTCCCACTTTAGCCGCTTCCTCCTCGAATGCCCTGCCTCTGGCCAGCAGCATATCCCTGTAACGAGCTCTCTCCTCGCTGACTCTTGCCAGCAGCTTATCATCGGCGTATATCTTGGCCAGCAACACCTGGGCCGCTTTGGTACCATTGGACCAGGATCCTCTCGATGAAAACTCACAGACACGCTTGAATTCATCAGCTATCTCTCTCGTCTTCGCCATGCAGATGAGAGCTCCGCATCTTGTCCCATATAAGGTAAACGTCTTCGAAAGGCTATAGGCTATTATCGGAAGGACATTTTCCGGCATAGTCTCCAGCTTTGGCAGGAATCTCCTGCATTCCTCTTCGTCTCCGGCAAAATCTATATAGGCCGCGTCCACTACCAACGCAATGGCTTTGCCTTTCTTTGCCGCTTCCGTCAGGACTTCTGTGACCTTGTCCCAGTCGCCCAGCGTAAGGGAATATCCTGTCGGATTGTGAGCCGGGGTATTGAGTATTATCACCAGACTGTCCTGTGTATCCAGAAGCTGGAGGACCTTTTCCCTGAAGGACTGCCAGTTGAACTTTCTGTCTTCGGTAAAGAGGCTGAACGTATCCACTCTCCGTCTTATCTCTCCCGCGATAGTGTTATATGGCGACCAGTGCCAGTCCGAAGTCAATACTTTGTCTCCCGGCTGAGAATAGTTGGCGATGGCGTTTCTCAAAGCTCCTGTTCCTCCCGGAGCAGCTACTGCATCTGTAAAGCTTTTGGGCCGGAATTTTCCAAAAGCAGCTTTCTGTACTGCTTCCCTGAAAGCAGGTATCCCGCATATAGGCGCGTAATCTGCGTATTCATCAGGCTTCAGTCCTCTGAAGACCTCATCTACTGAAGAAAGGACTATCAGCTTGCCGTCATCATCCAGAAGAGAGCCTATGGTCGCATTTATGACTTTATCGGCACCCTTTTCGGCTATCATCTTCTTCGCTCTGTTGCTTATCCCGAAAATCTTATCTTCCTTTGGTATGCTCCTGTCGTTCTGTCTGGCTAAAATGTACTCCGCCACTTTAAAATCACCTCTGAAAATTATTTTTGTATCCATTCTCACACAGGTTTACGCTCCGTCTGACGCGCCGAAACTGTCGAGACTGCCAGGCCGCCGCAGTTGCCAAAATTTCCAAAACAGCCGGCCGTGCGCCGCCTGACGCCTTTTCCCGCATTGAACTTTAACATTTAATATAATACAACATTTCATCCTTTTATTACAAGTAATTAACGGTATTAATTTTCCTCCCATTGTCGATACTAAATCCATAGGAGGTAAGATGCACATGAGACAGGACAAAAAGCAAAAAGATATCCCCGCCATCACTCTGGTGCTGTGTTTTTGTCTGATGGCGCTCGTTTCCGTTTTCGTCGTAAAAGCTAATGTGGATAAGATCCGCGATACCGCCCAGAGCAATAAAGCAGCGGATGTCGTAAAAGAAAAAGCCGTCGAGGAAAACACAGAAACAGAAGCCGATATAGTGGACAGCCTTGACAGCACAGACTCCGGCGCAGACGATACCGAAAGCCAGAACGCCGCGGAATTCACCGCTCCCCTTTCAGGAGAGATCATCATGGATTTTTCCATGGACATGCCCATATATCAAAAGACTCTCGACCAGTACATGACCCACAGTGGTATAGACATCGCCGCCCCTGAAGGGACCGGAGTGAGCGCCTGTGCCGCCGGTACGGTAACACGGATAGAGGAGGACGACAAGCTGGGTATCGTCGTAGAGATAAATCACGGCAACAACCTGCTGTCAGTCTACGGCAATCTGGCAGGCGATGACCTTATCGAGCTGGGTGAGATCGTTTCCAGGGGAGATACTATCGGAAAAGTAGGCCGCACTTCTCTGTTTGAATTCGGCGAAGACGATCACCTTCACTTCGAAATGAGGAAAAACGGAGATCCTGTAGCCCCCGGCAGTTATATAAAGGGTCTGTAGACGCGGACTTATGGCCGCGGGATGACGACCGCGGCAGCGTCGGCGATTCACCTGGACTGTATCGAAACTGCGGCTTCACTCATCTGAAATCAGCTTGACAATCGCTCAGTCAGGGATATAATAAACACATAGACAATTTAACGGGGAGCTTGTGGAACAGGCTGAGAGGAAGCAGGAGCTTCGACCCATGAACCTGATGTGGATAATGCCAACGTAGGGATATGAAGATGTGTTTCGCACATCATACGTATATGTCGATAAACAGAAGCGTACATGCCCCGGCGTGTACGCTTTTTCCATATATCCACGTAGGAAAACTGAGACGGGAGGTAATGATGAACTACACTACTCAGATGGATGCCGCGAGAAAAGGCATCGTCACACCGCAATTGGAAACTGTCGCGAAAAAGGAAAACATGTCTGTGGAAAAGCTGCAGGAATTGGTAGCCGAAGGGAAAGTAGCCATATGCGCCAACAAAAGGCATACATGCCTGGATGCCGAAGGCATCGGAAGCATGCTCAGAACGAAGATAAATGTGAACCTCGGAGTTTCCAGAGACTGCAAGGACTACGACATAGAGATGGAAAAGGTCATGAGCGCTGTCAACATGGGAGCCGAGGCTATCATGGATCTTTCCAGTCACGGAAACACTCAGCCTTTCAGGAGAAAGCTTACTTCCGAATGCCCTGTCATGATAGGGACAGTACCTGTCTATGACAGCGTGATACACTATCAACGCGACCTGTCGACATTGACGGCCAGAGATTTCATCGATGTTATCCGTCTTCATGCGGAGGACGGGGTGGATTTCGTGACGCTCCACTGCGGTATAACGAGAAAGACCATCGATCAGATAAAGAAACACAAGAGAAAGACCAATATCGTCAGCAGAGGCGGCAGTCTGGTCTTCGCCTGGATGTCCATGACAGGAGAGGAAAATCCTTTTTACGAATACTACGACGAAATACTCGATATATGCGAAGAATACGACGTAACCATCTCCCTGGGCGATGCCTGCCGTCCAGGATGTCTTGCCGATGCCACCGACGTATGCCAGATAGAAGAACTGGTACGCCTTGGGGAGCTGACAAAGCGAGCCTGGGAGCACAACGTACAGGTTATGGTAGAGGGTCCCGGACATGTTCCTCTCGATCAGGTAGCAGCAAACATGAAGGTGCAGCAAACTATCTGCATGGGAGCTCCTTTCTACGTGCTGGGGCCGCTCGTTACTGATATCGCTATGGGCTACGATCATATCACCGCCGCTATAGGCGGCGCCGTGGCTGCTATGAACGGCGCTGCGTTCCTCTGCTATGTGACGCCTGCAGAGCATCTGGCTCTTCCAAACGTAGAAGATGTAAAGCAAGGTATCATCGCATCCAAGATAGCGGCTCATGCAGCTGATATAGCTAAAGGGATTCCCGGAGCCCGCGACATAGACGACCGGATGAGCGATGCCAGACGCGAACTGGACTGGGACAAACAATTCGAATGCGCGTTGGATCCCGAAACGGCCAGAGCTATCCGTGACAGCAGGAAGCCTGAAGAAGATCATGAGGAAGCCTGCAGCATGTGCGGCAAATTCTGCGCGGTCCGCAGCATGAACAAGGCCCTTTCAGGAGAATACATAGACATACTTTAGACTTCACTGACGGGGATGACCGCCCCCTTGTACACTGCAAAGGCGACGACAGCTGTTACCGCCTCTGTCACCCAAAAGGCGTTCCACACGCCCGTCGGGCCAAAGAGGCGGCTCAGCAGGAAGGAAACAGGAAGGATGACGACGATATAGCGGCACAGGGAAATGACGAGGGACGGCAGGCCTTTCCCCAATCCTTCCAATGCTCCTGACGATGTAACGGAGACGGCCGAAACGATGAATCCCGCGCTGATGATGCGAAGGGCCGTTTCCCCCGCCGCCACAGTTGCCTCCGTATGCGTGAAAAGCCCCATCAACTGCCCCGGAACGGCGAGGCATATGGCAGTACCTGCAACCATGATGACGCCGCTCATACACAGCACGATACCATAAATACGCTTCACCCGTCCGTGTTCGCCCGCCCCGTAATTGTAACCTATCAGCGGACGCATCCCCTGTATTATGCCGTTAGCGGGAAGATAGAGGAATGTCTGCAGCTTGTAATAGATACCCAGAACCAGAACGTAGACCTGCGAATATGACGCCAGGATGGCATTGAGGGCGGATATCAGGAAAGAAGGAAGAGCCAGGTTCAGCGTCGCCGGTATCCCTATGGAATACAGCTTTGCTGCCATCTTCCTGCGAGGGACCAGGTGCTTCCTGTCTATCCGCACGTTTATCGGGCTCACCCTGTAGACCACCAGATATATGGCCAGCGAAAGAGTCTGGCCTATGCCGGTGGCGAGAGCCGCCCCTTCCATTCCCATTTCGGGAAAAGGTCCCAATCCGAATATCAGCACAGGGTCCAACACGATGTTGGCGACACAGCCGCTGGTCAGTCCCAGCATAGTCACATTCATCCTTCCTACTGACTGAAATATCTTTTCAAATACAAGACCCAGCATGATCGCCAGTGCAAAGAGAAATGCGATGTTGGAATATCTGACACCTAACTGTACCACAACTTCCGACGATGTAAACATCCGCAAAAAAGCAGGCATCACAGCGATACCGGCGATAGTCATCACCGCGCCGTGAACAGCTGCCAGCACCAGGCCCTGGGTCGCCGCCATATTGGCTCTGACATTGTCCTGCGCCCCCAGGTAAAAGGCGATGACTGCATTTATCCCGACTCCGAATCCTATCCCCAGGGCGTTTATGAAATTCTGTACCGGGTACACCAGCGACAGGGCGGTCATGGCTTCCTCACTTATTTGGGCTACAAAGAAGCTGTCCACTATGTTGTACAGCGAGTTGACCAGCATCGACAACACCATTGGAAGGGACATCGACAGTATGAGCCGGAATACCGGCCTTTCCTTCATGAAAGTCTCGTTCATCGTTTTTCTCTCCTCCAACAAATCGAGTAGGAGGAAATTCCTCTGATTGGGGAATTTCCGACCTCTCACACCACCGCTCATGCGGTTCCGCAAGCGGCGGTTCAACCAACTTAACATATGACACGCCTTTCGGC
>UQRM01000008.1 GCA_900543485.1 uncultured Eubacterium sp.
TCAAACCCTTAAATATCGAATTTAGTCTTCAGTATGGAATTTACTTTTACATGTGGAATCTACTTTTTCACTCAACCTTTGTTCGTAAAGTGCGCAGATAAAGAAGGCTGAGGCTTTTTCGGAGAGCATAACAGCAGCAATAAAGGCGTGTCACACCCGTATCGAAACGGGCGCAATACGCCTTTTGAATTCTACTTCTGTGTCTGTGTCGGACAGGGCCGCACAGAAAATATTGCGATATGGAAAATCTACACTCTTTCGGTGACCAGGGTGAATCCGGCTTCCGAAAGCCTGTTCTTTATATCCTCTATCTGGGCGTGGTCTCTCGTTTCCAGCGCTATTTTAAGAAAACAGCTGGTGATGGCCATGTTGGCGTCGCCTCTGTCGTGATGGACCGCTACCACGTTGCCGCCGCATCCGGCTATTATCTCAGCAACTTCCTGCAGCTGCCCCGGTTTATCGGTCAGTGCGATGGTCAGATTGGCGTTCCTGCCACTGGTGACCAGTCCACGGGTTATGACACGACTGAGGATATTCACGTCGATATTGCCTCCGGATACGATACAGGCGACTTTCTTTCCTTCTACCGGGAGCTTGTCGAAGAGAATGGCTGTCACGGCGACGGCCCCTGCCCCTTCAGCTATCACTTTCTGTTTTTCTATGAGAGCAAGGATGGTAGCTGCGATCTCATCTTCTGTAACGGTGACCACGTCATCCACGTATTCCTCCACCAGACTGAAGGTAAGGTCTCCCGGCTGTTTCACCGCTATGCCGTCAGCGAAGGTCTCGACGTTGTCCAGCATCAGCGGATGACCAGCTTTCACACTGTCGTACATGCTGGCGGCTCCGGCCGCCTGCACGCCGTATATCTTGATATCAGGTCTGAGGTGCTTGACGGCGTAAGCCACGCCGGAGATCAGGCCCCCGCCTCCGATGGGAACGACGATAGCGTCCAGATCTTCCACTTCGTCAAGTATTTCCAGACCGATGGTCCCCTGACCTGCGATGACTTCATCATCGTTGAAAGGATGTATGAAGGTGGCGCCGGTTTCCTCCTGGAGCCGCAGCGCTTCGTTATAAGCATCGTCATAGGCGCCTTTCACCAGGCGGATCTCCGCACCTAACTGTTTGGTAGCTTCTATTTTGCTTATGGGAGCGCCGTCCGGCATGCAGATGACGGCTTTTATCCCGTTGTGGGACGCGGCCATGGCCACTCCCTGAGCGTGGTTGCCGGCGCTGCAGGCGATGATGCCGCGGGACTTTTCCTCATCGGTCAGCTGACTTATCTTGTAATAGGCGCCGCGAAGCTTGAAGCTTCCCGTCTCCTGAAGGTTTTCCGTCTTCAGGTAAAGCTGACATTTGTCAGAAAGCTTGGTAGCTTTTATCAGATCAGTTTTTCGCGCTACGTTTTTCAGGACGAATGCGGCATGGTATATCTTGTCGAGTGTAAGCATTTTCTTCTCCTCCTCTTTATCATAACAGCCGCCCGGCAAGGGGCGGCATGGAAAAATCGCGGTAATCGGACAATGGTTATTCCGAATCATTACATCTTCATAAGTCTGGCGTAGAATTTGTCAAGCAGGATGGTCAGCTTTTTCCTGAAGACCACACCGAGGATACATAATACGATGGCGATAGCCGCGATAACTGCAGCGCTGACATATCCGCCGGAATAAATCTGTCTTCCTATGAGAAGGCTTCCCATCATCCCCGGCGATCTGCCGATAAGGGATACCACCAGGAATGGCTTCAGTTTCATTTCGGATAGCCCGGCTACATAGTTGCAGAGGTCTTTTGGGACACCGGGTATCAGGAATATGAGGAACACCAGAACCACAGCTTTCTTGCTGTTGAGGTTCACCAGCATTTTCTGTATCTTTTCCTCTCCAAAGATCAGATGCATCGCGTCATGGCCAAGGATCTTAGCTACATAATATGTTATTATGGTACCGAGGAACGCTCCTGCCAGCGAAAAGAGATACCCCAGCCAGAATCCATACATATATCCTGCCGCAAACTGGAGCCATTGGCCCGGGATGATACAGATAACTATTTGCAGTATCTGTGACCCGATATATATGAACACGCTCTGAGCTCTGTATTCATTGAGGAAGACCTCGATGTTTTCCTGATTTGAGAAATTATTGATAAAATCCCGTTGGAAAAAATAGATGTACAACGGCAGTCCTATCAAAATAACAAGAAGCAGCACCAGCTTGAATATGGCGCTGAATGTCTTTACGTGTTTTCTGACTTTCGCTTTCTTCTCGGTCGATATTGCCATTTTCCCTCCATCAGCTAAAGTGAGGCCTGAAGCAGACCTCACTTATCAGTTCTATTACTGTATATCCAACAATCCTCTGTCATAAAGCTCCTGTAAAGCTTTTATGACGCCAAATTTAGAATGCTCATAAGTCAGACCGCCCTGAAAATATACCACATAAGGAGGTCTTATAGGGGCGTCGGCTGACAGCTCGATGGATGAACCTTGTACGAATGCGCCGGCCGCCATTATGACAGGGTCATCGTATCCCGGCATGTCCCACGGTTCCGGAGAGACCTGGGAATCTACAGGCGCGGCAGCCTGGATACCCTTGCAGAAGGCGATAACTCCCTCGGGAGTCCCCAGCTTGACAGCCTGTATTATATCGCTCCTGGTATCAGTTGCATCAGGACATACATCAAAGCCCAGCAGCTGAAACGCTTTGGCACAGAGTATAGCTCCTTTTACAGCTCCGTTGACCGTCTTTGGAGCGATAAAGAGACCCTGGAGCATAGTTCTGGTCTGTCCGAAGGTGAGTCCGCACTCTCCTCCGATACCCGGAGACGTCATCCTGTAGGAAATTTTCTCGATGAGATCCTGTCTCCCGGCGATGTAGCCGCCAGTAAGAGCCAGTCCGCCTCCCGGATTTTTTATAAGAGAGCCTGCGATCACGTCAGCGCCCACATCGGTAGGTTCTTTGGTGTGGAGAAATTCACCGTAACAGTTGTCGACCATGCATATTATATCAGGATCTATAGACTTGACGAATCCGGCCCATTCCTCTATTTCTTCTATGGAAATGGCCTTTCTCCAGCCATAGCCGGTGGCTCGCTGCAGCGTGACCATCCTGGTCTTTTCACTGATGGCGTCCCTGAGGGCGGCCAGATTTATCCTTCCGTCGGATGTAAGCTCCACCTGTTTATATGAAACGCCGTATTCTTTGAGAGAACCCTTGCCCTGCCCTCTTATGCCGATGACCTCCTCCAGTGTATCGTAAGGAGCACCGGTACAGTATATCAGCTCGTCTCCGGGCCTGAGGATGCCCATCAGCGTCAGGGTCAGTGCGTGAGTGCCGTTTACTATGATAGGTCTTACGAGGGCTGCTTCCGTATGAAAAATATCAGCGTATACTCTTTCTGTCGCCTCTCTTCCGGGGTCGTCGTAGCCGTAGCCTGTATTCCATGAGAAATGCATGTCTCTTATGCTGTTCTTCTGGAAGGCGTCCAGCACCTTGTACTGGTTGTAAGCCATGATGTCGTCCAGCTCCTCAAAGAGTCCCGAGACCTGTTTTTCACTTTTGTCGATCAGTTCCAACACCTTCTCCGAGATGCCGAATTCTTCATTGAGTAATCTATAAGTATTGTTCTGCATGTTCAATCCCTCTGTTGCCGTTATTTCGTTGCTTTTTCTGCTTTTTCCATTTCTTCATTATAAGTTATCAATGCATCGTTTATATAGCTGCTTAGCGAAAATAATCTGACGATACTGTGTCCATACAGTGAAGTTTCGGCGTTTTCCGCCAGGTAAGCGTCCAGCTCTCTCTGTACGTCTTCCGGTATTTCTTCCATATACACCTTCTCGCTTTCATCCACAGCCTCCTGCCATACGAGGACAGGATAGCCATTGTTGCCGTATATCCCGTCGTCGTTCTTATAGACTGTAGACAGACTGGAAGATATGTTGCTGAAGCTTCTGGCGGAGATGCCTGTAGTCGCGTCTTCCGCCTGCCTGTCGTCCTTGTTGTACAGAGCGCCTATCCCCGAGGAAAAAGTACCGCCCGGATAGTAATTATGACTCATGTATTTATCTTCGCTGTTGTCTCCTGATTCGTTGATGTAATATCCTATCACACCTCCGCTGATATCGGCTCCTGTAACCGTCGCGGAGTTATAGCAGTTCTCCACCACCACTCCTACGGCGCCGACTGTTCCGATGACACCGCCGGCATAGGATTCGGATATGTTCTTGTTACCGTTCCTGCCCTTTACAGTTATCTCCCCGGTGTTGTAGCATTCGCTCACTGTGGCTCCTGAGGCGTTCACATATCCCACCACGCCGCCGGTGGCCTCGGTGTTGGACGATATCTTGCCCGAATTGAAAGATTCCGTCACCCTGGAGTCGGACGAAACAGAACGTCCGGCAATGCCGCCGGTACCATAGGTGCCTACACCTCTTCTGGTCGATTCTATATCTCCACGGTTCCCGCACATGTTCACGGTCCCTCCCCAGTTCTCGCCGACGATACCGCCCACTTTGTACGCGCCCGAAATACTTCCGTAATTCATACAGGATTCGATGAGCCCTCCATCGTTGTATCCGGCAATACCGCCTACCTTGTCTCTGCCCGATACGGAAACGTTGGCAGAGCAGCCTGTTATCTGTCCTGTGTCAGCCAGGATACCGGCTATACCGCCGCAATTTCCGTCTCCGGACGAGATATTGCCCTCGACAGTCAGATCTTTGACAGTTCCCACCAGATATCCGAAGAGACCGGCAGAGCCGGACTCAATGTCTATTTCAAGACCACTGATGGTATGGCCGTTGCCGTCAAAGATCCCGGCAAAGTAAGAAGCGCCGCCTGTGCCTATAGGAGACCAATCGGACGAGGTAAGCTTTATATCCCTGGTCAGAACGAAGGTGATGCCCTCGAAATTCTCCAGCCTCGTCGGCTTCCATTTATCGACCTGCTGCTCGTTTACCAGACTGGCAAGGCCCAGCAGGTCAGCTTCCGTGGATATCTCGTATGTATCCTGCTGATCGTAATAGTCGAACCAGGATGTATCTTTTTCGACGTACTGCTGTTGCTGTTGGTCGTCATTTTCATATTCATCATAGGACTCCGCATAGCCATCGCTGTCGTTGCCCTCTCCGTCAAGCGCAAAGGAAACGGGCGCGGCAGCCACTGCGCTGGCCGCGAACATAACCGTCAAAGATAAAACTACCGATCGTCTCATTATAGCTATTTCCTTTCTTTCCTTTCCAATTCCCATTCCATATCGTTAACCAGATCTCTTTTCACATTCATCTTGTGAGCGGCATACAGCTGAGTGGTTGTGACCTGTTCGTGATCCATCAGCGCCTGGACGTCGAAGATAGAATTGCCTCGTCCTATCAGACTGGTGGCAGCTGTAGCCCTCAGCTTGTGAGGACTGTATCCGGCCTTTCTCGACGTAGCCATCCCGATGGACGTGTATTTTTTCACCAGTTGGCGTATCTGCCGTTCTGTCATCCGCTTCCCCTGAAGTGAAAGGAAAAGCGCGTCCTTGTGAGTCTCATCCAGGATACTGTCATCCGCTCGTTCATTTTCCAGATAATCTGTGATCACCTGTGTCACGGATTCGTTGAGGGGCATCACGGCTTCCTTGTCCCGCTTTCTGTATATCTTGAACTCGCCTCTGGAGAAGTTGAAGGATGAGACGTTGAGCTGCTGCAGCTCGAACAGTCTCAGACCGTAAGTAAGAAAAAGGACAAGAATGGCCTTGTCTCTCCTTTTGGTCTTTTTCCAGTACTGACGCTCCTTGTCGGTCAGATGTTCTCCGGTAGATACCGCGTCCAGCATCACCATCACCTCATCGTCCTGCAGGGCCTTTATTTCCCGTTCTCCGGCCTTGGGGACCCTTATAGGGTCGAACCCGTCGGTGATGTTGGTCTTCATCAGTTCATCTCTGTACAGCTGTTTGAACATGACGGAGAGGGAAGATTTTTTCCTTGCCAGGGTCTTGTTGCCGTTTTCATACACGACGATGCTGTCATCCTTCTCCACCGTGTATCTCCTGCAGTAGTCCATGAACAGGTTTACGTCTGTCGCTTTTATTTTATTAAAATCTGTCAGTTTTATGTCAGATATATTTTTCGCTGATGTCAAATCAGTCTGCTCTATCAGATATTGACAAAAGAATCTGATATCGCGCAGATATGAAAGCCTGGTCCTGGGCAGCACATTTCCCCTCAAGTAGGCGAAAAAGCCCCTGAGAAACGACGGCAGCTGTTTTTCCAGAGCCTCGCATCGGGAAACGAGATCGTGCTCGTTCAGGACCACGTTGTCCGGCTTATCGCTCTTGTTATGGATTTTTATATGCTTTTCCGAACCCATGATATGACTTCCTCCGCAGCATCTTCATCGCTGTCAAAATCGGAGATATTGCACCATTCCATTTTACCATATCTCCTGAACCAGGTTAACTGTTTTTTAGCGTAATGTCTCGTATTTTTTTTGATTTTGTCGATGGCGTCTTCCATCGTATATCGGCCATCCAGATAAGCGAATATCTCCTTGTATCCTATGCCCTTCATGGAAATGTTATCGGCGGTGAGTCCCAAGGCTGCCAGCTTTTGCACCTCCTGGAACAGTCCCTGCTCCACCAGAACGTCGACGCGTTTGTTTATCCTGTCGTAAAGCTGATCTCTGTTGCGGGTAAGGCCGATGAGTATCACGTCGTAGTCAGAGGTCTCGGTGCGTATGTCGCTGAACTGTCTGACGCTTTCCTCCCCTTTTTTCAGCCGTTCCAGCGCCCTTATTATCTTCTTTGTGTTGTTGGGATGGATCAGTGAAGCGGCCCTCTCGTCCTGCTCCGCCAGCATGCTGTGCAGGTATCCGCTTCCCTTTTCCTCCGCCAGGGCTTCCAGCTCCCTCCTATAGGTGAAGTCGCCGGGAGACGATGAAAAGTCCATGTCGTACAACAGCGAATTGAGGTAGAGTCCTGTTCCGCCGGATATTATGGGTAGTCTGCCGCGGGACAGTATGTCGCTGATGGCGTCTTTGGCCAGCTTCTGATACTGAGCCACGGAAAAATCCTCCCTGGGGTCAATGATGTCCACAAGGTGATGTCTCGCCCGCCTCATCTCTTCAGGAGTGGGCTTGGCGCTGCCTATGTCCATGTATTTGTAAAGCTGCATGGAATCGCATGATACTATCTCACCGTCCAGCTCTTCCGCCAGCTTTATGGCGAATTCAGTTTTTCCCACGGCGGTGGGACCTGCCAACGCAACGATTTTGCTCATATCGATTACCTTTTTATACTCTTTTGAACATTTTTTCTATCTCGTATCTCGTCATCCTTATGAATGTTGGCCTTCCATGAGGACAAGAAAAAGGATTGACGCACGATGAGAGATCTTTCATGAGACTGTCTATCTCCTGGAAAGACAATACGTCCCCGCCTTTGACGGCACTTTTGCACGACTTCATGATTATCTTCTCCAGCATCCTCCTGTCGGTCAGATCCGGTTTGTCGTCCAGAGCACTGAAAAAATCCGAAAGGAAAGCTTCGGCTTCGGATATGTCCATGAAAGCTGGTATCTCTCTGACGATGTATGTGTTGTTGCCGAAGAATTCGATATCATAGCCCATTGCCCTCAGATCATCTATCCATGTCTCCTCTGAAGCCGTTACATTGACAGAGACGCCGATGTTTATCGGTAGCAGCAGCTGCTGACTGGATTTTTCAGCAGAATTGTACTGGTTCAACAGCTTTTCGTAAAAGATCCTCTCATGAGCCGCATGTTGGTCGATGAGGTAGAAATCATCTTCATCTGAGGCCATGATATAAGTGTTGAACAGTGTGCCTGTATAATCCAGTTCCCTGAAATCGAAATACATGTTTTCTGCCGGTTCAGGGTGTATGGCACGCTCTTCATTATCATGTCTTTCACGCATGCTGGATAATAACGATTTTATGTCAACTTGATGCTCTTCATACTCGTGCTCCGCGCCGTCCCGATCGCAGCCCTGCTTCTCTCCTGCCGGCGCTGCCGATATCGACCGGGAGGCATATCCGCCCCTTTCCTCGGCAACCGCAGGAGACGGAGCGGCAGAACGCAACGGTTCCTGTGCTGTTGCAGTCTCTGCCGGAATATCAGGACTTCCGGTCGCGGCTGATCTTATATTTTCCGAGCGTACCTGAGGGAGGGCTTCCTTTGCGGTCAGCGCTCTTTGGACGTTTTTCTCTATGAAATCTTCCACCTCGAAGTCATCGTCGAATCGTATCTCTTTCTTGGTGGGATGTACATTGACATCCACCTTTTCGGCCGGCATGCTGAGAAAAAGGAACGCTACGGGGAACCTGCCGTGAAACAGTTTTTCCTTATAGGCGGCTTCCAGTCCTTTCTCCATCACCTTGCTGGAGACTATCCTGCCATTGACGCAGAATATCTGTCTGCTTCTCGATGGTGAGGAAGCGGACGGGGCAGATACGAAGCCCTTCAGGATGTATCCGCTCATGGCTCCTTCCACCGGCAGCAGATCCTTTCCGGCTTCGTTCCCGTATACAGTCACGATATTGTTGTATATATTTCCATTGCCGCGTGTCGAGAACACATGTTTACCGTTGTTTATAAGTGTTATCTTCACATCGCCGTAGGCCAGCGACAGCCTGGATACCATATCGACTATTCGTCTGGTTTCGGCGCTGTCGGAAGCGAGGAATTTTTGTCTGGCGGGAACGTTGTAAAACAGATCACGGACAGTCACTGTCGTGCCCTCAGGACAGCCTGTAGCGTTGTTTTCCAGCACCTGGCTGCCTTCCACTGATATCTTGCGTCCGGTCTTTGCACCATCTGTCCTGGTTATCAGCTCCACTCGCGCTACAGCACATATGCTGGCCAGCGCTTCGCCTCGGAATCCCAGGGTATGTATAGCGTCCAGATCCTGAGCGGTGGAGATCTTGCTGGTGGCGTGACGTGTGAACGCCAGCTCAGCCTGGTCTCCTTCTATGCCACAGCCGTTATCGGTGACACGTATATAGGATTTGCCGCCATTTTTTATTTCTACGGTGATGCTGGTAGCATCGGCGTCCAGGGAGTTTTCCAGCAACTCCTTTATTATAGAGACAGGTCTGTCTATGACTTCTCCAGCCGCTATCTTGTCGGCTGTGCTCTTATCCAGTATCCTTATCATATGTGCTCCTTGAGTTCTTCCAGTATTCTGAGAGCTTCAGAAGGCGTGGTGTTCATCAGATCCAGGTTTCTGAGCTTCTCTGTCACCGGGTCGGGGATAGAGCCAAGGAAGGAAAGCTGAGTCTCCTCAGCTTCCGCGGCGCCGGCGGCTGCCACCGGGGTAACTGTCAGCTCCGCAGCCAACGGCTTCGCCATCGCCGCCTCTGCTCCGCTTTCCAGCTCGAAGAGCCGTTCCTCGGCCCTTTCCAGCAGTTCTTTAGGCGCTCCTGCCAGTTTGGCCACATGGATGCCGTAACTTCTGCTGGCGCTTCCTTCAACTATCTTGTGGAGAAAAACCACATCACCGTTTTCTTCGGCCACATCAACGTTGAGGTTCTTCACTCCTTCAATGGAATCCTCCAGCCGGGTCATCTCGTGATAGTGAGTGGCGAAAAGGGTCCGTATCATCCGCTGGGGTCTGCATAGAAACTCCGCTGCCGCCCAGGCGATGGAAAGCCCGTCGTAAGTGCTGGTCCCTCTGCCTATCTCATCCAGTATCACCAGGCTCCTTGAAGTAGCCGTATTGAGTATGTATGAAAGCTCGCTCATTTCCACGAAGAAAGTACTCTGACCCTGAGCCAGATTATCGGAGGCACCTATCCTGGTAAATATCCTGTCGCATACGCCTATCCTGGCTTCCTGACACGGTACGAAGCAACCGGCCTGTGCCATCAGCACGATGAGGGCTGTCTGACGCATGTAAGTGGATTTTCCTGACATGTTAGGTCCTGTTATCAGCAGCAGGCTCTGGTCGCTTCTGTTGAGATAGGTGTCGTTGCTGACGAAAATGCCATCTCTGATGGTCTGCTCGATGACAGGATGTCTCCCTTTCCTTATTTCTATCACATCGCTTCCATCCACTGAAGGCTTGACATAATCGTTTTTCTCGCTGATTTCCGCGAAGGATACCAGCACGTCCAGCGCAGCGATAGCTTTTGACGTTTCCTGGATCTCGCGTATATATCCCTGAAGCTGTTGTCTTATCTCTGTGAACAGCTGATATTCCATCTGGTTTATCTTTGCTTCAGCGTTGAGGACCAGCCTCTCTGTTTCTTTCAGCTCCGGTGTTATAAAACGCTCACAGTTGGCCAGCGTCTGTTTCCTTATGTAGTTGTCCGGGATGAGGTCATAATAAGATCTCGTGACCTCCAGGTAATAACCAAACACCTTGTTATATCCGACTTTAAGATTTTTTATCCCGGTGCGTTCTCTTTCGCTGTGCTCAAGACCGGCTATCCAGTCCTGAGCGTCCTTGATGGAAGCTTTCAGGGCGTCCAGTTGATCGGAATGGCCCTCCTTTATGATACCGCCTTCCCTGACTGAGAAAGGAGGGTCTTCGACGATGCCCTTGTCTATGAGATCGTATACGTGTTCCAGCGAGTGGATGTTTTCTGCTATACCTGAAACGAGAGCCGTTTCCATCGACGCCAGCTCATCTTTTATGTCAGGAAGGACCGAACAGGAGTTCCTCAGGGCAATGAAATCCTTTCCGTTGGCTGTACCGCATGCGATGCGGCCTGTGAGCCTCTCGAAATCATACACGCGCTTCAACGATTCTTTGATGTTGTTCCTGATGATGACCTGATCAAGCAGCGCTTCGACTGCGTCCAGGCGATCGTTTATAGCTGTCACGTCGTTGAGAGGTTCCTTTATCCACTGCTTCAGCTTTCTTGAACCCATAGCCGTATGAGTCTTGTCGAGAACACCAAGAAGAGACCCTCTGATCTTCTTCTCGAAAAGGGTCTCGGTCAGTTCAAGGTTCTTTATGGTGGCTTTGTCCAGAGACATGTTCTGTCCCATGGAATAAACGTTCAGCTGGGCTATGTGACCCAGGGATTTCTTCTGCGTTTCATGAAGATATATGAGAAGCGCACCCAGAGCTGCTTCCGAAGCGGAATCCTCTTCGATCCCCAGTCCAAGCAGTGCCGAAACATCAAACTGTCTCAATATAGCCGAGCGGACGGCATACGGTTCATAGTAGGAAGCGGCGAGTACGTTGAAATATGCTCCTGTGATATTTTTCATGTTGTCTGCATCCAGCAGCTGTCCCGTAGTCTCGTCCAGCACTATCTCTCTGGCGTTGATCTTTACCAGCTCGTTGATCAGGCTCTCTGCCATGCCGGATCCCTTTATGGATGTGAGCCGTATCTCTCCGGTTGAAACATCGCAGTAAGAAAGCCCTATAGCCCGATCGTCCGCTACCACTGACGCGATGTAGTTGTTTTCGTTTTCGTCAAGCATGGAGCTGCTGATGACGGTACCGGGCGTGACAATCTGGATGACTTCACGTTTCACTATACCTTTGGCCGACGCCGGATCTTCCGTCTGCTCACATATGGCCACCTTGTATCCACGCTCCACCAGGCGCGCTATATATGTCTCGGCGGAATGGAACGGTACTCCGCACATGGGCGCCCGTTCTTCCATCCCGCAATTCTTCCCTGTCAGTGTCAGCTCCAATTCACGGGACACCAGCTTAGCGTCCTCGAAGAACATCTCGTAAAAATCGCCAAGTCTGAAGAAGAGGATGCAGTCCTTGTACTCTTCCTTTATCTCCATGTACTGGCGCATCATAGGCGAAAGCTTCTGTGCCGCCATTATCTCTGTCCTCCTCCCGTCACCCTTTCTCTATCTGCGGGCATTGTATTTCTCCATTCCCAGCCTTATCAGTTCCGCGCCTCGCCTCATGTCATCGCTGTTGAGGACGTAGGCTATCCGTATCTCGTCTTTGCCCAGGCCCGGAGTGGCGTAAAATCCTTCCGCCGGTGAAAACATTACAGTTTCTCCATTATCATCGAACTCCGTGAGGAGAAACATGAGGAAGTCCTCCACGTTGTCCACAGGCAGCTTTGCCATGATATAGAAGGACCCGCCCGGCTTCTTGCAAACTATACCCGGTATCTTGCTGAGCTCTTCGTAGACGGCATCTCTCCTGCTCTCGTACTCGTTCTTCATCTCATCGTAATAGGAATGTTCGATGCCGTATAAGGCCGCGGCTCCTATCTGGTCCAGCGTAGGACAAGAAAGTCTTCCCTGCGCTATTTTCATGACATTATCCATTATCTGAGGATTTTTGCTGGCGATGCATCCCACTCTGGCTCCGCAGGCTGAAAAACGCTTGGATATGGAGTCCACGATTATCACTCTGTCGGAAAACTCCGGAAGCATGCCAAAGGACGTTACCTTGTTGCCGTCGAAGACAAATTCTCTGTACACTTCGTCGGCTATCATCCACAGGTCGTACTTCTTCGCTATTTCGGCGATCGTCTTCACATCTTCCAGGGACAGGACACGGCCTGTAGGATTCCCCGGGTTGGTGCAGATTATAGCTCTGGTCCTGTCATTTATGGCTTTTTCTATAAGAGACGGATCCGCTTTATAGCCTTCTTCAGCCCGGGTTGTCACAGGCACGATATCCCCTCCTGCCGCTGTGACGAAGGTGTTGTAGTTGGTGTAATAAGGCTCTGCCGTTATCACATTATCGCCAGGATCCAGGATGCTGGTGAAGATCATGCTGAGGGCTTCCGATCCCCCGTTGGTTACCATGATGTCATCGGGCTTAAAGTCTATACCATATCCCGCGAAATATTTGGATATGGCTTTCTGGAGCACAGCCTCTCCTCCCGATTCCGAATAGGCGATGACCTTGTCATCAAAATCCTTTACAGCGTCCATAAAGCACTGGGGAGTCGCTATATCAGGCTGGCCTATGTTGAGACGATATATCCTGATCCCTCTCTCCTGCGCTTCCAGCGCATACTTATTGAATTTTCTTATGGGTGAATGTTCTATCTTAAGCATTCTTTCTGATATGTTCACGTTTTAGCTCCTTTCTTCGCTGTTATCCTCTTTTCCAATACCCGGCGCCCAGATGCGCCGATGTGTCAGTCCAGCTCTCCGTGGGAGGCGCTGACTACAGTCGATATATCCGGCGCTGACGAGGCTGGGGACTTTTTCATATAGAGAAGGTACTCTATGTTACCCTTAGTGCCCGTCACCGGCGAATATGTAAGGCCGTGGCTGTAGAGGCCGTTGTCCTCGCCATAGCCAATGACTTTCGTTATCACTTCCGCGTGCACTGCCGCGTCCCTGACGATACCTTTCTTCCCTACCTGCTCTCTTCCTGCCTCAAACTGAGGTTTGACCAGGCATACCAGGCTGCCGTCATCCGACAGCAGTGAAGAGGCCACAGGAAAGACAAGCTTCAGGGAAATGAACGAAACGTCGATGCTGATGAAATCTATGATATCCGGAATCGTTCCGGTGTCCAGATAACGCACGTTTACCTTTTCCATGTTGATGACTCTGGAATCGTTTCGCAGTTTCCAGTCCAGCTGGCCATATCCTACGTCGATGGCGAATACTTTCCTGGCTCCGTTTTTCAGCATACAGTCTGTGAAGCCCCCGGTGGAAGCGCCGATGTCTGCCGCAGTTTTTCCGTCCAGCGAAAAACCGAAGACCTCTATGGCTTTTTCCAGCTTAAGGCCGCCTCTGCTGACATAAGGGCAAAGATCCTCCTTTACCGATATTTCCGCCTTTGTATCGACAGGAGTTCCCGGTTTATCTGTTCGCTGCCCGTCTACATATATGAGTCCTGCCATTACAGAGGCTTTTGCCTTTTCTCTGGACGGAAAGATGCCTCTTTCTGTCAGTATGATATCAAGTCTCTCTTTCAAGTTCTTCTATTATCCTTTCTGCTATGGACGCGCCGTCCATCCCGTATTTTTCATATAACTGGTCGCAGGTACCATGTTCGATGAATTTATCGGGCCAGCCGATATTGATGATCTTCACGTCCTCGTTGATCAGCGCGGCATCGATCTCCTGACCTGCGCCTCCGGTGATGACGTTATCCTCTAACGTTACCAGCAGCGGTGTCTTTCGAGCAGAGCTTTTCAGCAGCTCCACGTCCAGCGGCCGTACGAAAGCCATGTTGACCACACCAGCATCGATATGAGCTCTTTTGAGGATGCGAGACGCTTCCAGGGCTTTTTCCGTCATGGCGCCCAGAGCCCATATATCCACATCGCTGCCTTCCGCTATCCGCTGAGCTTTTCCCAGTTCCAACGGAGCGTCAGCTTCCATCCGGGCGGCTTCACCTCTCGGATATCTTATGGCGCACGGACCATCCAGAGAAGCGGCCAGTTCCATCATGGCTTCCAGCTCTTTTCCGTCCTTAGGTGCCATCACCGTCATGTTGGGCATGTGTTTCAGATAACTTATATCGAATACTCCATGGTGAGTTTCTCCGTCAGCACCTACTATCCCTGCCCTGTCGATGCAGAGCACCACAGGCAGTCCCTGAAGGCAGACATCCTCTATGATCTGATCATAGGCGCGTTGCAGGAAAGTTGAGTAGATGGCGACGAAGGGCTTCATCCCTGCCTCGGCCAGCCCTGCAGCGAAAGTCACCGCGTGGCCTTCGGCTATGCCTACATCGAAGGCTCTGTCAGGGAAACGCTTATGAAAGACGTCCAGTCCGGTCCCTTCCATCATGGCGGCACTGACAGCGACGATCCGGCTGTCTTTCTCCCCCATCTCTGTCAGCTTGCCGGCGAAAACCTTTGAATAGGACGGGCCCGCTGCCTTCTTGACCGTTTCTCCCGATTTCATGTCAAAGGGGCCTATGCCGTGGAACACGTTGGGCCTTTCTTCAGCCTTACTGTACCCTCTCCCCTTTCTCGTTATGGCGTGTATGAACACCGGACCTGGCGTCCTTTTGGCCAGTTCCAGGACTTCACATACTTCCCGGATGTCGTGACCGTCTATTGGCCCGAAATATTTGAATCCCAGCTCTTCGAATATGACGCCGTCTATCATGGCGTATTTCAGAGAATCTTTCACGTGCTGCATCCCGGAGACTACGCCCTTTCCTATCAGCGGAACACGTGAAATACCGCGCTTCACCCGCTCCTTGGCCGATATATACCGGCCGGAGCTCCTCAGCTTGCCCAGATATTTCGGGAAGCCTCCAGTGTTGTGTGATATGGACATGCCGTTGTCGTTAAGTATGACGATGACCTTGGAGTTCAGATTCCCTACGTTGTTGAGGGCTTCAAAGGCCAGACCGCCTGTCATTGCCCCATCGCCTATGACCGATATGACCTCGTAATCATCTCCGGAAATATCCCTGGCAGCAGCCATCCCCAGCGCCACCGAGATGGAAGAGCTACTGTGGCCCGTATCAAAGGTATCAAAAGGACTTTCGGACTTTTTGGGAAAGCCGCTCATACCTCCCATCTGACGCAGCGTGTCGAAGTTGTCGGCACGGCCTGTCAGTATCTTGTGGACATATGTCTGATGGCCTACGTCCCATATCACTTTGTCCTTCGGAGTGTCGAAAACCCTGTGGATGGCGATGGAAAGCTCTACAGCGCCCAGATTCGACGACAGATGACCTCCCGTCCTGGACACCTTATCCACGAGAAAATCCCGTATCTCATAAGTCAGAAGCTCCAGCTCGTCGTAGCTCATGTCCTTCAGATCGCCGGGAAGAGAAAGGCTGTTCAAATAATCGCTCATGTATGTTGCACCTCTTCAATGTCTATTTATCTCTTACAGCCAAGTCTTTCGCCAACTTGACGAATACTTCGGCATTGTCGTAATACTTGCTCAAGGCGTCTATCGCCACTTCAGTAAGAGTGTTGAGCCACTTCTTTGATTCTTCCATCCCGGACAGAGCCGGATATGTGGCTTTTTTGTTCTTGGAGTCCATGCCTGACTTCTTGCCCATCTCCTCTTCGCTGCCTTCGACATCCAGGATGTCGTCGCGTATCTGGAAAGCAAGGCCCAGATTCTCGGCATATACCGTAAGATCCTCCAGCGTGTCTTCATCGGCATTCCCAAGGCGGGCGCCTGCCCGGATGGCTGCTACGATGAGGGCGGAAGTCTTCGTCAGGTGTATATAATCAAGCATTTCCCTGGAACAGTTCTGATCCCCTACGGATATATCAGCGATCTGCCCTGCCACTATACCGCGACAGCCTGCTCCTTTACAGATCTCGTAAGCGGCTCTGACTTTCCTCTTGAGAGCCTCGGCATCGTCGAAGTAAAAGAGCATATCCCTGCTCATGACTTCATACGCGGCCGACTGGAGTCCGTCTCCCGCCAAGGTGGCCACAGCCTCGCCATAGACCTTGTGGTTGGTAGGCACTCCTCTCCTCAGATCGTCATCGTCCATACACGGCAGATCGTCGTGTATGAGCGAATAAGTGTGGATGTATTCTATGGCACAGGCGTAAGGCAGCGCTTCCCGCAGGTTTCCGCCGCAGAAATCGCACGCTGCCAGCAGCAGTACAGGCCTTATTCTCTTTCCTCCTGACATCAGGCTGTATTTCATCGATTCGTACAGCGTGATGCTCTTGTGGTCCACATCAGGAATGAAATCCATCAGATGATCTTCTACCATTTTTCTGTAATCGTTAAAGGTATAATCCTTCATCACGCACCTCCTATTTGGCCAGGGTCTCGATCTTCTGTTCAGCTTTGTCCAGGATATCGACGCATTCCCTGTAATATTTTATTCCTTCCTCGTAGCTCTTCATGGCCTCTTCGAGGGGAATGTCGTCTGATTTGAGCTTTTGGGCTGCTTCTTCCAGCTTCTTCAGCGTTTCCTCGAAGTTTTTCTTCTTCTCAGTCATATCTGTTCTCCTTATATGATCATCATTCCGCATCATCGTTCTACTCTGGCTGTCGCCCGTCCTTTGGCGGCCTCTATGTTTATCAGCTGACGATCTGCGAGAGCGTCGGCGTTCTTCACCACCTTGCCGTCCTCATCGGTGACGATGCTGTAGCCTCGATCCATGATCGCTTTTGGACTGGATGATTCTACCGCCTCACCGGCCAGCTGTGTCCTGTGGCGAAGTGTCGTCAGCATCGATCTCATCCTGCTTTCGGCATCCGACATGATATTATCGGCGTTGAGTCTGTCAAAGGCGATGCGGCTTTTGAGGTTCCTGCCGAAGACTTCGGGATCCAGGGCTTCCAGCAGTCTTCTCTTCTCCCTGGCAATGGCAGTCAGCCGATTTTTCATCTCCTGCTCCATAGTTTCCAGCTGTCCCCGGATGCCGCCCGTGTCAGGAGCGGCTCTTTCAGCGGCGGCTGTCGGTGTTTCCGCTCTCATATCGGCGACAAAATCGGAAATAGTGAAATCTATTTCATGCCCTACAGCCGAGATGACGGGGATATGGGACGCGTAGATGCTTCTGGCTACTATTTCTTCGTTGAACGCCCAAAGCTCTTCCATGGAGCCTCCGCCTCTGCCTGCTATTATCACATCCACGTCGGGATGATTTTTGTTGAGATCATCTATGGCCGCCGCGATCTCACCTGCGGCGTTGGGTCCCTGTACCAGTACCGGGCAGATCAGGATGTCAACGAAATCATTTTTCCCGGTTATTATCTTTATCATATCTCTGACTGCTGCGCCTGTAGGCGAAGTCACCAGTGCGATTTTCCCCGGGAAAAGTGGTATCTCCCGTTTTCGCTCTTTATCGAACAGACCTTCGGCCTCCAGCTTTCTCTTTAGCTTTTCGAAGGCCGCCGCCAGCTCTCCCTGCCCCGATTCTTCCATGGTCCTCACATTGAGGGAATAACTGCCGCCCCGCATATACAGATATATATATCCTCCGATCACCACTTCCATGCCTTCACTGGGCATACATCCCAGTGTCATCAGATTATCGGAGGCGATGAAGCAGTTTATCCTGCTGCTTTCGTCCTTAAGTGAGAAATACACATGACCCGAATCGTGAAATTTCAGATTAGATATCTCGCCTGTGACCGAGACGTTACCCAGGAGCGGATCAGTCTGGAGTGTCCGCTTTATATAGTTGTTGAGCTGCGAAACGCTTATCGGTTTCATCGCCATAGAAATCTGCCTCCCAATAATGCTATGCCTACAGCGTTGTCCTGAGCCAGTTTACCGTCTCCGAACTCCACATCTATGCCTGTACTTTCCGGAGCCCTGCTGATCGTTTCTTTTATGAAGCTGCTGGCTGTGACACCTCCTGCCATTATGACATCGCTTATCCCTGTTTTTTCAGTACATTGCTTTATCATCGCCACGATGGCGTCGCTCATCTTATGAAAAAGCTCCCTTATGACGGGTGTGGCGTCGGATATATACATATCTGCCAATGTCCTCCTGGCCTGAGTATCTATTCCCGACAGATTTATCCATCCATCGTTCACCTTTACAGGTGTCAGACACTGGGATTCACTGTCTGCATTCACGGCAATCCTGTCCATCTCCTCTCCGGCCGGGAACGGCATCCCCAGCTGGACTCCCAGTCTGTCCAGCACCTGGCCGAAGGAGATGTCCATGGATCCTCCAACTATATCTATATCATAGCCTCTGTCATTGTCCTTCACGCGCAGGACTTCACATGTCCCTCCTGAAAAATGACACGCCAGTACCCGCTCTTTGTCCCTGTGTCTTGAATAGGCTTTGATGGCTTCTATATGGCCTTCCTGATGAGAAAATTCGAAGGCGGGCACTCTGAGAGCCGCTGCGATAGCCTTTCCATATCCTTCTCCCGCCAGAAACACCGGCATATAGGAGTTTTCCATCGGTCTTGGTTTCGATGAATAGGCGACAGCGTCAAAATCGTGCTGATGAATGTTCATAGTTTCCTCCAGCAATCGCGGAAGATTTTTTATATGCTGAAAAAGGGCATCGGATTGTCTCAGCCCTTTTTCTCCCTGCTTGACTTTCAGCAGTTCTCTGTAATCGCATACAATGTTGCCTTTTCTATCCGTTACCGCGACGGATGTTTTGTAATTGCTGGTATCTATCCCTAATATATAATTATTATCATTCATCAGAATTCACTATCGCGCCCAGGACACCGTTGACAAAGCGCGACGATTTCTCCATACTGAATTTTCTCGCCAGGTTCACAGCTTCGTTTATGGCCACGGCTTCAGGCAGCTGGTCATCCACCATCATCTCACCGACAGCCAGCCGCATGATGGCCAGATCCACCTTAGGCATTCTGGAGGTTTTCCATGACCGGCTCTTTTCATTGATCTTGCCATCTATCTGTTCCAACTGATCCACTATGCCGTTGAGGATATTGAGGCCCCGTTCTCTGTTGTTTCCCGTAAGCCTTTCACTCGTCAGTCTGGCCGCCGTCTCATGATCCATAGAACCTGTAGCGTCCATCTCATACAGTATTTGCATCAAAATTTCACGTGCTTCATTTCTCGTCATCTGATATATCTTCCTCCGAAGGTACTTTAACTCCTTGTACGTGTATGTTGACAGCTTTGACGTCGAGACCTGTCATGGACTGGATCTCCCTTTTTACGTTTTCCTGTATATCCCATGCCACGGCCGGTATCCCGACACGATATTCCACTTTTATGAATACGTCTGTCTCAACGCCCTCCTCTGTCTGATTGACTTTGACTCCTTTTGCCAGCAGTTCTCTGCCCAGGAGGTTTTTGGACAAGGCATTAGGTATGCCGCCCTCCATTTCAGCCACTCCCCTGGTCCTGAGGGTAGCGTTTACGGCGCAGACGGCGATGACTTCATCTGAGACATTCATAAAATCACCTCGTAGTTATTATACCAAAAAACTACATAAAAGACAATTAAAAGACAGCCGCAGAGCTAAGTCAGGTCGCTGTAGTGCTTCTCATTATGTTCGAAGTGAAAAAATGCCCACGACAAAACCCTGTGCAGATGGTGATTCCACCGGCACAGGGTTTTCGGGATTATGGATTATCATCAGTTGCGGCATCGGTTTTTCCGGATTATCGCCAGTTGTCGCTTCGACAGGGGTTCACGATATTTTCCTCTGTTTTTCAGGATGATTTTCATGGCGAATATCCTGACTTGCTTCAAAACAGCCCTCTGAGAGCCTCATATTATCGTGGAAAGGTGGGAAATCATGCGGTGGCGATATTCCGCCCGCATCCAAATAGTGTCCGAGCCGCCCAGGCAGCGGCAGGCCATCCTCACTTACCGTAAACGATTTTCCCGCCTACCATGGTCATCAGCACTTTCATGTCGAACATTCCGCTTCTGTCATCGGCACAGTCAAAGATATTCTTTTCGAAAACTGCGATATCGGCCAGTTTACCGCTTTCCAGGCTGCCGTTCCTGTCCTCGAAGTCAGACGCGTATGCGGAGCCGTAGGTATAGGCTCTGAGACTGTCATGGATGGTCAGCTTCTCCTGCGGCGAGAATCCGCCGTCAGGCTCACCCTCGTCAGTAAGCCTGGTAACGGCTCTGAATATGCCTCTCAGCGGATTCAGCTCCGTCACCGGATAGTCGGTGCCGAAGGCCAGCTTTCCTCCCGTGTTCCTTATAGAATTGAAAGGCCATGAATACTTCATCCGCTCGTCTCCTATCATGGTGTGGAACGGGTGTCCCTCGAAATCGTATTTTGGCAGGTGATCAGGCTGTACAGACGCTATGACTTTCAGCTTCCCGAACCTGACTATATCGTCAGGCGAGATAGCTTCGATATGCTCGATGCAATGGCGAAGGTCTTTATCTCCATGGAGCTCCAGTGCGTACTGGTAGGCATCAAGTCCCAGGCGTACGGCAGCGTCGCCGCATGCGTGGAGCCTTACTTTAACGTCGTTTTCAGCCATCATCGCAACTCTTGTCTTCAGGTATTCAGGTTCTATCATGGTGTTGCTCCTGAAATCGGGCATATCGGTATAGGGCTCCAGCATGAATCCTGTATGGCCCATCGGCGTGCCGTCCAGAAAATCCTTGACGCCGATGAAGCGGAGCATATCAGAATGATATGCCTCCCTGGTCCTCAGCACTTCATCCAATTCTTCGCTGAAAGCGACGGCGAAATTTATCCTGACACTCAGATCTCCTGCGTCTTCCAGCAGCTTATATGCTTTTTCGCCTCTTATGCCGTACAGTGGCAGGTCTCCTACCGATGTGACACCATAGCTGTTAGCCATCTGCGCGAAGGCTCTGGCATATCCCGACATCTCCTCAGGCGTCATTTCTTCCAGTATCCCTTTGAGCATCGGTATCACGGCGGCTTCATGGATATATCCTGTCGGCTCTCCATCGTCGTATCTGAAGAAGCTGCCGTTTTCCGGATCAGGGGTGTCCCCGGTGATATGGAAACGTCTCAGCGCTTCGCTGTTGGCCCACGCTCCATGGCATTCCTTGTTGAGAAGGAATACAGGCGTTTTTTTATAATATCTGTCGAGGCTCTCTTTGGTCGGAAGCTTTCCTTCCGGCCAGCGGAAATTATCCCAGGCTCCTCCCAGAATCCATCTGTCTCCCGTATCTTCGGGATTCTTAGCTAACAGCTGCCGTACGGCTTCCTCCTCTGACTCGGCATAACGGAGCACTCCGTCCTTTTCCATCAGCGCGCCGGATAGAAGATGGACGTGGAAATCGTTAAACCCGGGCATCAGGAAATTATCCTCAAAATCGAAGACCTCCGTTTCGCTGTCGATCAGTTCCTTTCCGTCAGCTTCGCTGCCAACGAATATTATCTCATCATCCCCGCATATCACGTACCCGTCTGTCAGCGCAGGACTCAACGAGGTGTAGATATTCCTGCATCTAAGCGCTTTCTTCTTCATCTTCATCCTCCACACTGAACACACCATTCTTGACTTCCCTCAGATACAGGAAGGCAGTGATAGGTCCGTACAGCAAAGCTGCGGCTCCCATGAAGACAGGCAGTATTATATCCGACTGTCCTATGGTCAGGCACCATATCAATACAGAGCAAACGATACATATGATGGCCCATATCACGGCCAGCTTGTTCTTTTTCTCTTCGCTAATCTCTTTTTTCATAATACATATCCTCCTTGTCCCGTAAACCTTACGCAGCTATCTGCTTCTGCTCTTCATCCTTATAGGTAAGCTTGGCAACAACGACATATACGATGACGCTGAATATGATGCAGGCCACATTGGCAGGTATGCCCCAAGGAGTTCCCAGAACGAATTCCCATACGGCGTAAGCCACAATGGTGAGCAGCAGGCTCCAGAATCCGGCCGCAGGGGTCTTCTTTTTGTAGAAAAGCCCCAGCATGAGAGGGACGATAAAGGCTGCTACCTGGAATCCTCCACAGTAATAGTAAGCTTTGGATATACCGTCCTCCCAGAAATAGGTGCATATGATTATGAGAAGTCCTACTATCCAGATGACGATACGAGTGCCCCATACTTCGCCCTTGTCGCTGAGTGAAGGCTTGAAGAAGCTCTTTATGATATCGTGGACGATCACTGCGCCGCATATGAGATAATCGGCGCTGACTGTCGACATCACTGCGGAAAGCAAGGCAGCTACGAACAGTCCCCGCAGCCCCACAGGCAGTGTTGTGAATACGGTAGCCCAGAAAGCTTCCGACGGCGCTTCTGCCGCTGCCTCCGGAAAGAGTATGAGAGCAGCCATTCCGGCAATAACCATTATGGAGCTGAAGAACAATCCGAATATCATGATACAGGTGTATGAAACCTTGATATCTCCGCCTGACTTCGATGATCCGAATCGCTGATATGACTGGGAATTGGCGTACATGGCCAGAGCGCTTATTATCCATCCCAGGATAGACATAGGACTCTCGCCTCCCGTAACAGTCAGAAACTCAGGATTCACTTCGCCGACCTGATCGAATAAGCTTCCGAATCCGCCGAAATGAGCCATCAGACCGAAGCAGAGGACACCGGCAGCTACCGACATGACCACGAACTGCATCATATCGGTTACCGCAAGTCCCCACAGACCTGACAGAGAAGTATAGAATATGATTATTATTCCCAGCAGTACGAAGGCGACCCACATATTCATGCCTGTAACGTAAGCAATAACTGAACCGCCTGCAGTCAGCAGCGCCGATTCATAGAGAAATGGCGGGAGCATTCCCAGCGCCATCACGAATTTTGTCTTCTTGTCATACATATAGGCCATCAGATCAGGCATCGTCAGCACCCAGTCAGGTATCTTGTTCCTCACAAGAGGCCCTATCCACACTGCCAGCGGCAGCCTCAGGATAGCAGTTGGTATTATGTAAATGAATATCATGCAGATACCCATGGTAGTGCCGCACTCGGCCAGACCTACGATGGTCCAGGAATCGTACCAGCTGGCAGCTCCTACGCCGACCAGCACAGGTATGGTGAGCCGTCTTGAAGCCACGAAGAAGCTCTTCATGTTCTTACTGGCTCTTTTACGCATCACCAGGCCGACCGATATGATCGCTACGAAATAGGCGACGATGATGATCCAGTCAAAGGTCGACCAGATCTCAGCAAAATTTATAGCCATGCATTTCCTCCTTCCGATAAATCAAATATATCAAAAATTGTTTTCGACTCTGTATTTGAGGCCCAACACGTGTTCGCTCTCCACGGCAAATTCGTCCAGATAGGCGTATCTCATGTTGGAATTTTCTCCTTTGTATATTATCTCAAGCTCTACGGCCGGTCTGTAAAAAAACCGGCATTTAGCCATATCCAGTTTACCGTTGCGGCCGTAGAACTTTCTCATTATCTTGAACTGGATGTATTCCTGAGATTTTTCATCCATGTCGTGGAACGAATTTTCCGTCTTTATTATTTCTCTGTTTCCTGTTTCAGGGACTCCTTTGATGAGAGGCAGCTCGCCGCTTTCGTAGATGTCGTACTGGAAAGGATGCATCTCATTGACATCCAGAACTACAGCCACCTTCCCCTCCTTTACCAGTCCCTTTTTTTTGAACATGACGCTCCGTTCGACATGGAAATCGTACTCGAGATAACAGTACGGAACCCAGACATCTCTGACAGCACCTATATCGAACTTTATGATGGGTTTGCCGAAGATACTGCCGTGAAGCAGCTTTAGCTTGCTGTCTATGGCTTCCTGTCTGTCGGCCACCTGTTTCGTATGGAATATGTTATCCTTTGACTTAGCAGGTTTTACGGCTTTCTTCAGCCGTTTCACCGCCGGCCTCTTTTCTTCCCTCATCTCTCGTCACCGATTTCCTTTCTGTCAAACGTTTTCCTTCCTTCAGCCTTCCTTGACAGTCTCCTTCCACTTGTACGGGTATCCTGTTCCCATCATCTTGTCAATGAATACCTCAGGGTCAAGCTCGTCGGCGAAAACGATGCCCTTAGGCATATCGATCTCGTCTATCAGCATGGTGCCTGTAGCCAGAGGAAGTGATACATATACGAGAGCAGTGCCATACAGCTTCTTCAGCTCCGGTCCGGGAGCATTCATCTTAGGACAGTTGGCAGTCCATGTCACCTTCTTGCCGTCCTTTTCTCCCGAAACCTCTACCACCAGTTCTATGAAAGCCGTCTTGTCGGCATACTCCAGTTCCTCGTCGGTAGCTCCGAATATGTTGTTCTGAGGAGGAGGCACCATGGCGGTCACCACGTCGATAGGAGCGACTTCCGCATCGCCTACCTTTACTTTATCCTGGGAGCACAAGCCCATGGCGTAGAAAATGGCAGGCTGATACATCAGATAGTATTTGAAGTCTATATCCTTCACGCCCTTGAATGTGGCCGGCATGCTGTATATCTCCTCGTGGGAGTGATGAGTCACGGGGAGTCTGCCTACAGGTTCCGGAAAGTCCCACATCTCAAGTCCTCCGAACGGCGGATACTGGACGTATTTTCCTCCTTCCAGCGCGTATGTAGGAGAGGCGCAGTCTATCAGGGCCTGCTTAGGTGACCAGCCAGGATTCCATGGTCTCAGTACCCAGTCATACTCGTGTTCGCCGGGCAGATGGGTGGCTTTTCCTATCCTCATCTTGATGCTGTCCACATTATCAAGCCTGTTGGCCAGCCTTCTGGCCAGCACATTAGTCCATCCCGGAGCAAATCCGCAGCCAAAGAGAGCTGTAAGGCCTGCTTCCTTGAATTCCTTGCACAGAGGCATGTCTTCGATGGATACACCTTCCACGAATTTGTCCCAGAACGGAGCATCGAAGGCTGTATTGATGTAATTGGCTTTTGCCTTGAGAGCACCCTCCATCACGTACGGCACCATCCACGGCATGACCATATCAACTACTACATCTACACCTTCAGCGGCTCTGGCCACATCATCCGGGTCGAGCGCGTTGACAGTTCCCGTCCTGATTTTCCCGCCGCCTATATGGTCGGCCACAGCTTTGGCGGTCTCTTCCTTAAGATCTACCAGACGGATCTCGTCTACGCTGTCCTGTCTCGCCAGTATGGAGGCGCATGATCCGCCTTGTCCGCCGGCTCCGACAATAAGTACTTTCATATGTTTTCCCTCCTTCTATGTGTTTTTCTTTCTGTAAATATAGATGCAACAGGTATGCCAGATGCATTCACCGCAGCGGCGGACAGTGATAAACGTTGAAATATCAATGATTTTAGATAGAATGTATTTCCAGATGACAGATGCGCTTTATTCTTTTACGATATATTTGGTTGAATCTTTGCAACCTTTGGATTTTTCAGTATATTCTTCAGCTTTTTCAGGGCTTTCGAAAGTTGCAGAACCCCAACCGCCGGTAGCGAAACTGCAACCGGGAAGCTGTGAACGTCGTAACGCCAATGTCTGGGATCCGGTCACGACGCGTCCTGTACGATGATCTGACTTGCTTCTCTGCCAGTCTCCCGCATGACGATATCACATATCTTGGTCACCATGCTCTGATCCAATTCCTCTGAATTGACGGTGACATTGACTCCGCTCTCCGTTATCACCACGAAAGATTCAGGCAGGCCTTTGTTTCTCAGCAATGTTTCAATGGTCTTTTCCTGCTCCATGTACTCCAGCAGCTGCATCTTCTGAGCCGTCGCTTCCTCCTTTTCCTTGCTTCCCGATGCTGAATTCTCAGCATCTGTCAGCATGGAGATTATCTTGTTCCTGTCCATATCCAGGGTGGCTCGCAGTTCCTGGAAATATGTATCGCTGTTCTCCAGTTCTGATACGTCGTCTGACGTGACCAGAGACGATTCGTCCACTTTATTTTCAGCCTTATCGTTTTCCTCGCTGACGTTGAGGCTGTCCACCAGCACATCACCATCGTGAAGAGGTATGTCATCGCTGGACGCCTCCTTTGAAAAAGGCCCGCCGATCGCTGTCCACGCTCCGAGGGCGAGAGCCAGCGCCAGTAATCCAGCCACTTTCCTGCGATTGGACTTTATAAAAGAAAACACGGATCTCCTGTTACTCATTTGCATCTTCCTCCTCATATCTGTCGACACTTTTCTTCTCGAAAACCTCCACACTGGCAGGTGATATGTTGAAGACAGCCATCACCGCATTGATGAGATCGTTCTTCACCACCGGATTGCCTGCTCCCTGGGCTGTCACGATGACGCCCGATACTTTTTCCTCATCGTCGTACTGGAGCATCACGTCTACATCCCCAACACCATCTATATCGGTGAGGATAGCGCACAGCTCCGCCTCTGTTCCTCCGTCTTCATCTATTATCTGACTCCTGCCGTCCCGGCTCTGAGTAAATACGTCCAGAGAAAGCAGTATGACCGCTAATATGATGAAAAGTGCTATGACCTTCAGCCCTTTTTCCTTAAAGGCAGGGTCTTTCTTCAATTTGTCCAGCAAAGTATTTTCCCCCTTCAGCAAAACCGGTCCCACCGGAAGCATCCTCTATATAGAATATATTTGTCAGCTCTTTCAATATTCCCCTGTAAGATAAATTACCGGATACAATATGGCAGCCATTATGGCCAGTGAAAATATGAACTTTATGTATTTCCCCATGGAGCTGTCCGGCAGCAGCATTTCCATGAATGACAGAGCCAATATCATGATGAACAGACTGCTGACCCACTGCTTTACGATGTCCACGTGCCGCCACCTCCCATCCCCATCAGTATGGTTATGAATATGAGGAACATAAAGGCTCCTGTTGCCAGCACTACCGTCATGGTAACCGCCGCGCTGCCTATCTCACTGAGGCTGTCGGAAATGTTCCTGGTCGCCACAGGCTCGGCAGCTATGGCGATGACTTTATATATGACAGCTATGGAAAGAAGCTTTATCACTGGCACCGCCAGCAGGGAGATGATGATGAGTATCCCTATCAGTCCTACAGCGTTTTTTATCAATCCGATACAGCTGATGACCATGTCCAGAGAGTCAGCGGCGAATCCGCCAACTATTGGTACGAAATTATCTATGGAAAACCTGGCGGTATTTATCAGTATGCCGTCAGCCGACTTGGTCACGACGCCCTGGAGGGCTGTGATCCCTGTAAATACGGTTATTATCAGTCCTGTCAGGAATATAGCCCCTTTTCGCAGAAAACCTGACAGCTTCTTTACATAGTCCTTTTCCGTGATGCTGTTTATCATCACGAAGACAGCCGACAGGAAGACTAATGGAAGTATCACATGCTCCATGATAAAATTGAATCCGGTGACAGCTCCTGCCATGGCAGGACTCATGATACTCCCTGACGATATACCTCCCATGGATATCAGCAGCGGTATCATGACCGGCAGCAGTATTTCCATGGAAGCTGTCATGGTGTTGATAGTATCCTGGCAATACTGGTACGTCTGATAAAAATTGCTTATGCAAAGAGCTGTTATCACCACACCGCATATCATAGTCCCCAGAGACGAGACTGTCTTGCTGCCGAATGTATTGGAAAAATTTGAAAGCAGACCTGTAACGATACAGATGGCCAGTATCTCGCATCCAAGGAATACAGAGCCCTTCACCTCCATCAGGAACAGGTTGATAAGATTGTCCATTATCCTCTCCGAATCGAAGAGCGCTTCGCCGTTGATCAGGTTATTTATCACCTGATCAACTGTCATACCTTCGAAGATACCTCCTCCTGCGGCGGCATCCCCCATGATATCCTCGAGTCCTGACAGATCCATGGAGTCCAGCTGCGCTTCTATGACGGTTTCATAATCCATTTTTCACGCCTCCTGTTTCTTCTCTGTTATGTGCTGATCTCTTCCGTTCTTTCTATCACCCCAGCAGCGTCTTTATAAGCTCAAGGATGGCCGTCAGTATGGGCATGGCCAGATAGAATATTATTATTTTACCGGCCAGCTCTACTTTGGAACCTATGGATGCCTCTCCCGCGTCCCGGCACAGCTGAGCGGTGAAATCTGTTATGTAAGCCACTGCCAGTACTTTCAATATCACCGGGAAAAATGTACGGCCGTAGGTGACATTATCGTATATGCCCTGGAGAAAACCGAATATCTCTGCCAGTCTGTCAGCTACTGAAAGGAAGATTATCATCACGGTCCCCAATACTATGTAGATCGATATCTCCTTATTGACGCTTTTCATTACAATGGCCAGGATAAGGCCTGTAAGCGCTGTCGCCACGATTTTCAGTATTTCCATAGGGCCACCTAAAACTGGAGGAAGGTCCTTACAGTATCGAAAAATTCGCCTATCATCTGTATCACCAGCATCAATACCACAATGACACCGGCCAAGGTGGTCAGCATAGCTTGTTCCTCTCGTCCCGCCTTTACCAGCACCTGGTTGAGGACGGCGATGGCAATACCAATGGCAGCTATTTTAAAAATAACATCTATTTCCATAATCGATACACTCCTCGCTCACAGCAGCATGACGGCTATCACGACACCGGACGCGATGCCAATACCTCTGTACATCCTGCCCTGTTTTTTCTCCTGTTCCACGGCCTCGGTCAGATGACTCTGTATCCTCATTACCGCCGGTTCTATGACGTTTCGCTGTCCTTGCACGTCACTTTTTCCCAGTCCTGTCGGGATATCCTTCAGTATCGCGATATCTCTCTGATCCAGCGGACAAGCGCTGATATTTTCATCTATGGCTCTTCGCCACGCCGCCTCCAATGGTTCCTGCTTTTTCATGGCTCCGGCACATTCTCTGAGTATATGGGAAAACCAGCAGTTTTTCATGGCCGCTACGTTACCGAATGTCTTGGCGAGAGGGTCGCGCCTGTAGGATATCTCCATGTCCAGCATCCTTATCAGCTCCAGCGTGTCTTCCAATTCGATCCTTCTGTCCCTATAGGAAGAAGCCTTCATGAAGCCGAGCGCGGCGCAGCTCATAAAAATGAGGATACATCCCGCAAATTTCAGCATATCATACGTCCTTCCCTATCCCTGACAGCTTCATGACACGCTTCACTGTTCCTGTAACAGGCTGGGCGGACAGAAATATGAGAGTCTCGAACACATGGTTCCTGACAAGCTCTCCTACGGAGGAGCTGGCCACATCCTCGTAGCTGTTTCCATGTATCGTGGTGATGGTCTTGACCCCGGCACACAGAGCGGCTTCGACAGCGCTCACATCTTCCCGTTTCCCTATCTCGTCAGTCATTATCACGTCCGGAGACATGGAGCGTATCAACATCAGGATCCCTTCAGCCTTGGGGCAGCCGTCCAGGATATCTGTCCTGCCGCCCAGATCATAGCTGGGCTCTCCATTGTGGCAGCCGGCTATCTCTGAACGCTCGTCGCATATGCCGACGCGAAACCCTTTGTGACTAAGGCTTCTGGCCAGATCCCGCAGTATAGTCGTCTTTCCGCATTTAGGCGGCGATATGATGAGAGTGTTCCTGATGGTGTTTGTCTTCTCGTCCCATACCGCCCCTATGACGTTTTCCGATGCTCCTATTATCTGTCTGCTTCGTCTTATATTGAGAGAAGAAACATCCTTTATCAGATACACCTTTCCTTCTTTCAGCGTCACCCGGCCGCATATCCCCACTCGATGGCCGCCTTCTATAGTTATGTAGCCCTTGGAAAGCTCTTCTTCGTAAGCGTAATATGAATAATCCAGCAATCTGTTGAGCGTCTCGTCCAGCACCTCAGGCGTCACCGACCTCCCGTCGTGGAGACTTATCTCCCTGCCGCCGCTTATGATGAGCGTGTCGCTGAAGACTCTGATGCGTATCTCTTCAAAATCGTCGCGTATGATTTCCGGCAGCTCGTCTACCCTTTCCTTGATAGATACCGGCAGCCTGCGGAATATCTTTTCCGTATTCCTGTCCATCTCTTCACCCCTTTTTCTTTAGTTGATACTAAATCATATTCCTTGTCCCAAAAAATATGACAGAGAATCCCGCAAAAAAAGCACCAATGAAAATGCTGTACTGCAATCCATTGGTGCATATATCTTATTAGCTTCAATATTTTACAATAATTACCACGAACCTCTATACTCTTTCGAAAGGTTTTATCCATTTCCCGTATAAGCCAACGTCGATTTCTTCGCAATTTTTATACTTGATTTGGCCTGTCAGCAGGAAAAACTGTATAAAAACAGTGCTGTTTTGAGGAGATGGTGGGCAAATTGCTATACGGGAAAGGGTCTGAAAAGCCAAATCCCGTATAACCCGTCGGGTGCCGGAGCGTCAAACTACCGGATCAACGAACTGCTGAACTGGCTGCTGAGTTGGTATCCATCAGTCCGCCGATATGAGCAAGTCGTTAAAAATGCAGTTCGGAACGTTGTATCAGATCTTTCTGCAGAGCCTTGCCCAGCTCCACGAAATAAGCGCTGTAACCCGCTACACGGACCAGCATGTCCTTATAGTCCTCCGGTTTCTTCTGGGCCGCTTTCATAGTAGCGGAACTCATGATGTTGAACTGGACATGCATTGCTCCTTTGGAGAAATAGGCGTCGATGAAGTCCACCAGGTTATCTCTGCCCTCGATACCTCCAACAGCCTCCTGAGGGAACTTCATATTGAGAAGTGTTCCGTTAGGTGCCAGACTGTGATCCACCTTGCCGACGGAATTGGCCAGGGCTGTCGGCCCCTCTGTATCATGAGAGCCTCCGTCGGTGTGGACAGGTCCCAGGTTGTCTGAGATGGCCTCTCCAGCTCTTCGTCCGTCCAGGGAGGCGTTAGTGTTGAGTCCCATCCCCACGTTGGCGCTGACCGAGTATACTCCCGGATTGAACTGGCCGCCTCTCGGCGTTGTACGTCCCGCCACATTGCGGCAGTAGCACTCGAACATGAACTTGAAGAGATCGTCGGCGTAATCGTCGTCGTTGCCGTAATGATGGACCTTGGAGCTGTTGACCAGAGCGTACAGTATATCATGCCCCTGCCAGTTGTCCTTTACCGCCTGCAGCATTTCTGCTCCCGTGAACCGCTTTTCCTCGAAGACCAATTGCTTTATTGCCGCCAGGGAATCGGCGCAGGTGGCCAGACCGCTGGCCTGAGGTCCAATACCGTTGTACTTGGCGCCTCCCTCCGTCAGATCCCTGCCGTTTTCCACGCAGTCCGGAAAGAAGGAGGACACGTACGGCAGCGGCTTCCTGGCTCTGTGAGCCTTATCTATGATATTGAGGCTGGAACACATCTGGTCGGTCCAGTATTTGAACTGTTTGTCGACGCTCTCCAGCACCTGGTCGAAGTTTTCGTAGGTCTCAAGGCTTCCCGTGTCAGGTCCCAGGTGGCCGCCCAACGCTCCGCATTTTTCCCATCTGGCGCAGTGAGGACCACAGTCCAGGCATCTGCCGCCGTTGAGGACCATCTCCATCATCTTTGCCGTGTTGACATAGGCCGCGTCATGCCAGCCATATTCTCTTCCCGGAAGGTCAGGCTCCACGCACCCTACCACGGCGTAGTCCCTCGCTTCCTCCAGGCTCATGCCCTTCCTCATCATGGCTCTGATAGTAGGTTCATCGTTGAAAAGCTTAGGATGACCGTATCCGGCTCTGATACATTCCACGGCTTTCACCTTCAGCTCATAAGGGGTCTCCTCATGCATCCTCACCAGCAGCCATGGGTTCATCATCCTGGTATGGGCTGATGCTTCAAGCATCAGCATAGTCAGATCGTTGGTCACATCGTTGCCGTCTCTGTCGACACCGCCGATGGTGAGGCATTCGCCGCCAAATCCCCTGCCCTGACGGACCTTGACGGTTCCGCCGTCCTTCAGCTTGGTAGGATTGTTCATCTTGACGTACAGCACCTCTATCAGCTCCAGGGCGAAGTCCCTGGTGATGTCTCCCGCCTTCATGTCGGCCTCGTAGTACGGATAGAGCCACTGGTCCATCCTGCCGTATGAGATGGAGTGACCGTTACCCTCTATCTGAGTAAGGGTGGTAGCGAAATTGAACAGCTGCAGCGCCTGCCAGAAAGTTTTTGCCGGGCCTCCGGCTATCTGACGGCAGTTTCCGGCCATGGTCTCCAGCTCGCCGCGCCTTGTCTCGTCCTTTTCGGCAGCCGCCATCTCGTCGGCCAGCTGCGCATACCTGAGTATGTACTTCTTGGCAGCCTGATGGGAAATTATCATGGCTTCGTAAAAATCACGCTTGTCGCCGTAGTCCGGGTCTTCCTTGGTTATCCTGGCGAGACCGGCCTCCGCCTCCTTTATAAATCCGTCGAAGCCGTTCTTCATCAGCTTCTCGTAGTCCATCACAAGATGGCCCACTCCCGCATAGTGGTAGAGGTTTGTCTGGAATATCTTCTTGCCTACCTCGGAGCCTTTAAGCTGATCATCGTCCAGCTCGGCGTTTATCAGATCGTCTACAGTCCTGCCCTGCCACCAGCGACACAGGTCGACGATCTCCTTTCTCTCCTCGTCGTTTCGTATATAGAACTGGTCGTGCTCCCTCTCCTCGAAAGGCTCGTTGAGCACCTCATCGATTATCCAGTCCACGGAAAATTCCGGATAGATAGGCGCGGCCTTGGCCGGCGCGGCTATCTCTCCGAGTATCAGATCTTCGTCGTATATGTGGAGGCTGACGTTGAGGAGTATGTTCTCGAAAGCCCTGGCGCATTTCACCTTCAGCGGGCTCTTTTCGTTGTCCTGATAGGCCTCGGTCACCAGTCTCAGCCTTTCCACGTCCACGTCGTACTCCCTGTCCAGGAAAGTCTGACGCAGCCTGTTGACCCTGGGGAATGGCGACCAGTCCTCGTGGCCTACTTTGTAGCCCAGGCTGTAGCTGTGGTCGTAGCTTTCCGTACCGCAAGCGGTGCAGTGAATCTGATTGTCTTTCCTGATATTTTCCATAACTATCTCTCCTTCGTTCCCACCAGACAGTGGATACCCCGGCCGTTGAAGTAATCGGCCATCTCTCTCACCCGCTTCTGGAGGGACCTCCTGTTGAACTTCAGCTCTTTCATCTCATAAGGCATCCCCAGGGATGCGTATTTTTCTTCTCCCAGCCGCATGAAGCTGAGAAGCTGCAGCGTTCTGACGCTGTTTCCCAGCCTTTCGATAATGAAATCTGCGGTGGCTTCCACGTTGTCCGTATCGTCGTTGATCCCCGGTATCACCGGGATCCTCAGTATCATCTCACAGCCGCGTTCCGCCAGCTTCGCCAGGTTTTCCAGCAGCAGTCCGTTGCCGGATCCCGTATATTCCCTGTGTACATCGTTATCCATGTGCTTGATGTCAGAGATGAACAGATCCGTATACGGAAGCACCTTTTCTACCTTGTCCCATCCTGTATGGAATGTGGATTCGCAGCAGGTGTGGATGCCTTCCTGATGGCACCTCTTAAAAAGCTCCGCCACGAAGTCGCTCTGCAGCAGCGGTTCTCCGCCCGATACGGTGACACCTCCGCCTGAGCGCTGATAGAAGTCCACGTCCTTCATGATCGCCTTCATGCATTCGTCTACCGTCATCTCCCTGCCCCACTGCTTTATAGCGTCGGCCGGACAGACCGCGGCGCACTCCATACAATTGGTACACTTTTCCCTGTCGATAGCCGTCAGCCTCCCTCTGTAAAATACGAGGGCGCCTTCCTCGGGACATACCTTCTGGCAAAGGCCGCATTTCTTCGGAGAAATGCATTTGCTCTTGTATACTCCCGGCTCCACATATGCTTTGTGGCTCTCGGGATTGCTGCACCAGCGGCATCTCAGGGGACACCCCTTGAGGAAAAGCTCGGTCCTCATGCCCGGCCCGTCGTGGATGGTGAAGCGTTGTATGTTGAATACGGTTCCGGTGTCCGTCATCCTCTTCCCTCCCGTCTGTCACCGCATTTTCAGTATATTATGATGATATCAAAAGGCCGATGAAATTCCATCGGCCTTTTCGCCTTATTTGCAAAATCAGGATTCCTTATTCAATATAAGGAGTTTTACTTATATTTCTTCGTCGAAGAGTCTGGAAAGCTGATGGCGGCTCTTGACGCCGCATTTGGCATATATGTTCTCCACATGCTTCTTGACTGTGTGGTAGCTTATGAACAGCTCTTCAGCGATAGCCTTGTAGGTAAGACCCTTCAGCAGCAGCTTCGCCACCTTCTGTTCGCTCCTGGTGAGACCGTAGACGTCAGCCTTTCTGGCCGTTTCGTCCTCACGGCCCTCTCCCGGCGACATGGTTATCCAGTGATACCTGTCTACGATACCGTGAGAATACTGCTGGTCATAGTTATATATCCTGAACACATATCCCTTGATGATCTTGGCTTTGGCGACCGCACCGCCTTTTTCCGTTCCTTCCAGCAGAAACGGCAGCCATATGCACGGACCATCGCTGTCGATAGCCCTGCCGGCGCCGGGACCCAATATGTTTTCGATGTACTCCGCGGCCAGACTATTGCCTCCCAATATATGCATGAAATCGTCGGTTATGAAATATGCTCTGGCTCCTGACTGTATTATCTCATCCTGTATGGCCGAAACTATCTTCGACTGCTCGTACTTCTTGAAGCCCTTGTAAGCGTTGGCTATGGCTACATATATGTCAGCCAGTATCTTCATTTCCTCGTCGGTGAAATCGCCTTCATCGGCACTTCTGAAGAATACTATCTGTATGTAGGCGTTTATGCCGAAGGCCATGGTGACGCTGTAGCCGGCTCCGAAATTTTCTTCCAGAAAGCGGACGTGATCCGACTGGAGATACTGAGACTCGTCAATGTAGTCAGTGGCTCTGTAAAGCCTTGGCTCAATGTTGAAATAATCCAGGTTCTGGGCCACGGCTTCCCTGTATATCCTCCCTCTCACCGTATCCCTTTGCTGGAAAGCCCTGTAGGGGTGAGTCCTGCTGTTGGGTCGCACGCCGTCGCTGTCGGTCCATGAAAGAAAGCCGTTATTCGTATCGAAACACATGATAAGGCCGTTCTCCAGACCGTAACAACTGCTGAGAGACTCCAGCAACACGCCGCTGAAAAACTCCCTGGCAGATATTTGCCGTTCCGACATTTCGGAGAAAAACTCCGTCTGACGTTTCGTATCGAAGTTCATGATCGGTCTTGCACCTCCTGTTCTATGATTTTATCATCCGAACAGCCCGCTTACAAGTATGATAGCCACGCCTATGGCTACGCCTGCGGCGGACAGCAGCTTGTTCTTCGTATGCATAAGGTGTACCAGCAGTTCGAAAAGGACGATGTACACTATCATTCCCAGCGTCAGGGAAATGAGTATGCCTGTGATGAAATCATCTATCATGGACCACATCATCTTCATCAGCAATCCGCCGACGAAGGTAGACAAGGCCGCCGCAAGCAGCAGCGCAATCTTCCTGCCGCGTTTTTCCCTGGAAAGAGTGGAATAGATGACCATACCCATGGGTACATTGTGGAGGCCCACGCCGATACTGACCAGAAGGCCCAGATGAAGGGATTCCGATGATATGCTGTAGACAGCCATTCCTTCGATGACATTGTGCAGGATTATGGCCACCGATGAGATTATCCCGATGTGTATCACATTGGCGTCGGTGCACTGATGGTCGAAGCCGCGGACACTGTCGTGATCCGGAATGAAACGGTCCAGCAGCTTCAGCACAAGTATCCCTGCTGCTACACCGAAGTACATGACGTACATATTGTCATTACCCAGATTTTCCACAGCCTCCGGCATCAGATCTGTCAGCGCCAGCGCCGTCATGGTCCCGAAGGCTATGGAAATGGAAAGCTGCTCTACCAGCGCCTTATTTTTGGCCTGCCGGGCGATGACCGCTCCGACCATTATGAAAATCCCCAGAAAAAACGTTACGGATAACGCCATTTGCCCCTCCCTGTCTTTGAAAGAAGAAGCGACAACACAGATGTCATCGCTTCTTTTCTTTACGAATACCTATTTGCCTGTACTTTCCTTTTTCTTTTCGCGTTTTTCACGCTTTTCACGTTCACGCCGCTCGTGACGTTCGCTTCTGTCGCTCTTTTCCTCGTCCTCGACCGTCGTCTCCTCTGCGGGGAGGACCGTCATGGTCACCTTCTCTATTCTCCTGTCCTTGATGGAATCTATCCTGAACCTGTAGTTCTCGTATTCCACCTCGGTGCCCACATCATTTTCGTCAGGTATCTCTCCCAGGATATCCAGGATCAGACCACCGATGGTCTCGCTGTTTTCCGACTCAAGATCGGTGCCCAGCTCTTCATTTATGTCGTCCAGATCCATACTTCCCTCCATGGCGAAGGTGTCGTCGGATATCTTCTGGATATCCGGTTCTTCTTCATCGTATTCGTCGTCGATGTCGCCCATTACCTCCTCGATGATATCCTCCATAGTAACGATACCTGAGAATCCACCATACTCGTCTATCAGTATGGCTATATGCTGTTTAGTCGTCTGAAGCTCGAAGAACAGCGAGTCTATGTTCTTCGTCTCAGGCACGAAGTAAGGTTTTCTCAGTATCGGTCTTATTTCTACGTTGTCAAAACCGTCCTGTCTGGCTTTTATCAGATAGTCCTTGATGTAGAGTATTCCTATGATATTATCGCTGTCGTCCTCGTAGACAGGTATCCTGGAATATCGCATCTCCATCAGTTCGTCGATATATTCCTCCGTCGGAGCATTGACATCTATGGAGAACACCTCCGTTCTCGGAGTCATTACCTCATAGGCCAGCATATCGTCGAAGGCGAAGATGCTGGTTATCATCTTCTTTCCTTCCTCCTTCAGCTCGCCTTTCTCCTGGCCCGTCTCTAACATTGACACTACGTCTGCTTCCGAATATTCGTCGTCCGCCACGTCGGTCCGCTGTCTGAAGACTTTCAGCACAAGGGTGACCGATACGGAAAGCAGCCATACGAATGGCTTGAAGGCCACAGAGATGATCTGCAGCGGCTTCGCCACCGCCATAGCGACCTTATCGGCGTGGAGCATAGCTATCCTCTTAGGGAACAGCTCTCCGAACACCAGTGTGAAAAATGACAGGATGATGGTTATCACCACTACGGCTACTCCTTCACCGTGAGGTATGCCCCAGCTTCCCAGGATCTCTCCCAGGTCGTCGGAGAAACTGGTGGCAGCGTTGGCGCTGGACAGAAATCCTGCCAGGGTTATTATCACCTGTATAGCCGAAAGAAATCTGTTGGGATCTTCTATCAGCCTTTCCAGAAGCTCCGCCTTCTTGTTCCCTTCCTGCGCCAGTGTCTTTATCCTGTTCTTGTTCACGGAAACTATCGCGATCTCCGCCGCGGCAAAGTATGCGTTCACCGCTATCAGTACTACTAATAAAATTATCTGGCCCCACATGGGCCCGCCGTCAGATGACATGTTTTTCTCCTTTCTTTCTGTTCATCCAATATAGCAATATCCTTAAAACCGCGTCTTCGCGGTCTGTGAACTAAATATATTTTTTCTTTCTCAGCATGAAGCTTGCGGCCACAGGCTGTTCCATTCTTATTTTGAGTATCTGCTGAGGATGAGGCGCCGATTCAATCGGTTCGCCGTCCTCGTTTTCCATGATCTCCAGCTTCTGCGTGAAGAAATCAGCACCCGGCCCGAAAACCTCTATCTCGTCTCCAAGGACCATTTTGTTCCGCTGCTCCACCACGGCCATCTTCGTATCAGAGTCGTAACTTCTGACCAGTCCCACGAAACTGTAATCTCTGGTGTAGTCGCTGGTCTGATAATTCTGATCCTTATCGGTAGGCTTGTGAAAGTAGAAGCCTGTGGTGAATTCTCTGTGGCTGGCCTTCTCCATTTCGCTCATCCACGCCGGATCGCAGCTGTATCCTTCCGGATCATCGTAATAGGCGTCGATGGCTTTTCTGTAAGCTCCTACCACAGAGGCCACGTAAAATATGCTCTTCATCCTGCCCTCTATCTTCAGCGACGATATCCCGGCCTGAGCCAGCTCAGGTATATACTCCAACATGCACAGATCCTTGGAATTCATGATATATGTACCACGGGCATCTTCTTCGATAGGATAGTATTCTCCGGGTCTCTGCTCTTCCACCAGTCTGTACTTCCATCTGCACGGATGAGCGCACTGACCTCTGTTAGCATCTCGGTCTATCATGAAGTTGCTGAGGAGACATCTCCCCGAATAAGAGATACACATAGCGCCGTGGGCGAAAGCCTCCAGTTCCATATCTTCAGGGATATTTTCCCTTATCTCCTTTATCTCGTCGAAAGTCAGCTCTCTGGCCAGCACCAGCCGTTTGACCCCTTGGCTGTACCAGAAGTTCGCCGTAGCGTAGTTGGTCATATTGGCCTGGGTCGAAAGGTGAAGCTCCGCATCAGGCCGCGCGTCCCTGACAATAGCCATGACACCCGGATCCGAGACTATGAAAGCGTCGATGGGTATATCACTTATCCTCCTGAGATATTCTGTCATAGGCCCGATATCCTCATTGTGAGCGAAAATATTGAAAGCCATGTGACATTTGACTCCCCGCCGATGAGCGTATTCAACGCCTTCCTTTATTTCGTCTGTTGAAAGGTTTCCGGCGCCCGCCCTGAGGCTGAACATCTCACCGCCGAAATATACAGCGTCAGCCCCATAGTCGACTGCTATCTTAAGTTTTTCAAGGTCTCCCGCAGGAGCTAAAAGTTCCATTTTCTTTATTGGCTGCATTTGCTTCGACTTTCCCTGTCTCCTGCTGATCATGATCGTCTCCGTCCGGCAGAGTCTGCTTCGATGAAATTTTCCATCCATCATAGATATCTTTGTCTATAACACTGACAGAGACCCCGTCTCCTACCGGCAGTACGCACGTATCAGCATACTCCAGATGATTTATATACTTGATGAATTCCCGCATCTTCCTGATGCTGGTCTTATATCTCTTATTCGTATCATATATGTCCGATGCGGTCATACCTTTCATCAGCACGTTATCACATATGATGAGAGCGCTCTGTCTGCACATTGGCAGAGCCATGTCCCAGAATTCCCTGTAATGGCTTTTGGCCGCGTCGATAAACACCACATCGTAAAGATCGACATCCGACTTGGCCATAGCCGGCATAATATCCCTGGCATCGCCATACAGCACTTCTACCTTGTCAGAAAACCCCAGCTCTGACACGTTGACTTTAGCTGCTTCGTAAGTCTCCTCATCGGATTCGATGGTCGTTACGTGACAGCCGCAGCCGTCGGCGAAACAGCAGGCGGAATATCCTACCGCCGAGCCGATTTCCAGCATCCGTTCCGGATGTTTTATCCTGAGGATGTTGAGCAGCAGGCTTTCAGTTTCCTTAAGGATGATAGGTATATGCTTATCCTCCGCGAACTGTCTCAGCTCCATGAGCTGAGGATTACCGCTCTTATAGAGGGAATCTATATATGCTGTTATTATATCGTTGGTTATATTCATATCAATACCATATGTTTTCGCTTACCGCTTTCTCATGTTCTTCATTGGTCCTGGAATAGATGATCTCACCGTTTTCCGTAGCGAAAAAGTAAAGGTAATCCGATTCCTCATAATTGAGGACGCTGTCTATCGCTTCCCCGTTCACACAGCAGATAGGGCCTATCGGAAGTCCGGCGTTTCTTCTCGTGTTGTAAGGGGAATCGACATCCAGTTCCGACTGCGTAAACTGCAGCGAAGTCTTCTGGAGAGCGTAGCCTACGGTGACATCACTGCCCAGATTCATGCCCTCGTTGAGCCTGTTGATGAAAACTCCGGCTATGGCCGGCATCTCATCCTTGACGTTACTGCCTTCTCTCTCCACTATGGAAGTCAGCGTCAGCAATTCATGTACTGTGAAGCCGCTTTCGTCGATGGCTTCTCTCCTGGACTCCAGTTCAGTGGCCGTCATATCCAGCATCGTCTCGGTGATGCTCTCTATGGAAGGGTTTTCCTCCGTGATGAAATAAGTCTCTGGATAAAGATATCCTTCCAGAGGATACATCACTCCATCAGCAAGTATGGAATCGCTGAGGAACCAGTACTGGTCTATCAGCTGTCTGAGATAGGTCGTATCAGCCCACTTGGCTATTATCTCCTCAGCGGTGAACGGCATCTCTTCAGCGATGGCCGCCGCTACCTCCGGTATGGTGAGTCCTTCTCTTATTATTATCCTGTCTTTAGAAATATATTGGAAATCTCCTGTATTTATGGCATCCATCATTTCCGGCAAAGTCATTGATTTGCTGAACATGTAGCTGTTGGCCTGCAGCGTGTCGTATCCTCCAATTCGGGCGTGGATCTTGGCGAAAGTAGGGCTCTTTATCAGCCCGTTTTCATCCAGGATATCTATTATGGCCGAAGCACCGCTGCCCGATGGTATTTCCACCGTCACCGTCTCTTCGTTTTTCGAATCCACAGCTCCGATACCGTTGAGATAAACCAGGGTGCTCCCCGTAATAAGTACTACTGCGGCAGCGAGGATTATCAATATCAATTTGGTCCTGCCGATCTTGGATCTAAACATTTATTACCTCATTCCCGGATCTTATCCGTATTTTTTCGTCCTTCTCAAAAAGGGACGCGTTCGCGCCCCCTTCGTCAGTACGTCTGCAGTACACACGCGCTATTTTGACCTTCCCAGGTATTCTCCTGTTCTGGTATCTATCTGGATGACTTCACCTTCTTCGATGAAGATAGGAACCTGTATAACCGCTCCCGTCTCAACCGTTGCCGCCTTGGTAACGTTAGTAGCCGTATCGCCCTTTACTCCCGGCTCTGTCTCAACTACCTTGAGATCCACGAAGTTAGGAGCTTCCACCAGGAACGCGTCGCCCTTGTAGAACTTTATCGTTGCTTCATCATTCTCTCTCAGGTATTTCATGGCATCCTCGACCTGGTCATAAGTGAGAGGTATCTGATCGTAAGTATCCTGATCCATGAAATAGTAGAGTTCTCCGTCGTTATACAGATACTGCATGGTCTTGGTCTCGATGTGAGCCTTCGGGAACTTGGCGTCAGGGTTGAAGGACTCTTCCTTGATGGCACCCGTAAGTATGTTCTTATGCTTGGTCCTCACGAAGGCCGCGCCCTTTCCCGGCTTTACATGCTGGAAATCCAACACAACATGTGGATCACCATCTATTTCAAACGTAATACCTTTTCTAAAATCACCTGCGTAAATCATAAATCTATCGTCCTCTCCTTAATCTTAACAACCTTTGTAGTGAACGTCACTTCCCGGCAAAGCCGTGTCCGATCACAGTATTCGTTATAATGTGTGAGCTTGTCGAAGCACATTTCAATGAATACTACCTCCCGGCAAAGCCGTGTCCAATCACAGTATTCGTTATAATGTGCGAGCTTGTCGAAGCACATTTCAATGAATACTACCTCCCGGAAAAGCCGTGTCCAATCACAGCATTCATTATACCATGCAACCTTACTATTGCCAATACCTCAATTGCGGCACGGCCTCCGGCAGCGAACCTTCCTTCGATCTTCTCTCTGTTTTTTCGCGCGGCGCCTTCAGGCCAACTGCTGCCGAAAAATGCTTCGAAGCGTCTGATCCGGCACGCGAAACACGATTGCTTGCCGAAAATCGAAGAAATAGCGCAGATCCGGCAGCTTAAACAGCGAATATCGGGATCCTAGCTCGTCTTCCGGGCTGCAATGGTAAAATCATGTGCCGGATATTCGCATTCAATCAAAAATCCGGCAAGGCGCTGCCGGATTCTTTAGAAAATCGGAAGATACGGCAAGATCTCGCTATCCAGCCCTAAAACACCATAAAAATACCGCTAAAGCACCATTGTTCCTGTCTATCCCTGAGTCGGCACCCCGCCGGCTCCGCCGAACAGATCCTGTCCCAGATCCGCTGTCTCGCCTATTATCTTGTAGACATCAGCCATCATCATGGAAAATCTCATCTGGCACTGAAGATACTGAGCCGCTGTCGGATCCTGCATCAGGATGGTTGAAAGCTGCTGTATCTGCTGAAAAGCTTCCTGAGTAACTTCCTGACCCATCATCTGAGCGGCCTGCATTTCCATCTGCTTCTTCATCAAGTCTTTCAGCGACTGATCAAGCTGCGGATTTTCCTTCACTATCTTCTTATACTGGTCGTACTGCTTGAATTCTTCCGATTCTCTTATGGCCTGGGCCAGTGAATGAGCCTGGTCATATACGTTCATCCTATACTCCTTTCCGTTTCCGCTACACCTCCAGGAATATCGGCAGTATCACCGGACTCCTCTTGGTCTTGCTGTAGATATACTTTCTCAAACCTTCTCTGACTGCTGTTTTCAATCCGTTCCAATCCTTCATATTTTTGCTGAGACATTCATCCAACATCTTGTCAGCCACCTTGCAGGCCCCATCTATCAGATCCTCGTTCTCCCTGACATACACGAATCCCCTGGAGATTATATCAGGACCCGATACCAGCGTGCAGGTCTGTCTGTCTATGGCGGCCACTACGATGATGAGTCCCGACTCCGACAGGAGCCTCCTGTCCCGAAGGACGATATTGCCCACATCGCCGACTCCAAGGCCGTCTACCATTATCCCTTCTGCTTCAGCCACATGCTTGGTTATGAATGCGCTGTTTTTGGAGACGGTGAGAGAATCCCCATTCTCCAACAGGAATATGTTTTCTTCAGGCATCCCCAGCAAATGGGCCAGCTCTGCGTGAGTTTTCAGATGTCTGAATTCCCCGTGGACCGGCATGAAAAACTTCGGCCTGATGAGAGAATGCATCAGCTTCAGCTCCTCCTGGCAGGCATGGCCTGAAACGTGAGTATCAGCTATATCGGAGTATATGACCTCCGCGCCCTTTTCCACCAGCTGGTTCACTACGTTGGATACTGTCAGCTCGTTGCCCGGTACAGGGGACGATGACAGGATGACCATATCACCCGGCTTGATCTTGATAGCTTTGTGATCCGAAGAAGCCATTCTGGCCAGAGCCGACATAGGCTCGCCTTGGCTCCCTGTCGTTATGACCACCAGCTCCTTGTCAGGGACGTTCTTCGCCTTATTGAGATCCACCAGCATGTTGGACGGTATCTTTATATATCCCAGCTCTTTAGCCAGATCCACCACGTTGACCATGCTGCGTCCGGAGATGGCCACCTTTCTCTTGCACAGCAGCGCCAGGTCTATTATCTTTTGTATTCTGTGGACGTTAGAGGAGAATGTGGCGATTATTATCCTCCTGTCAGATCTTCTGAATATATTTTCCAGGGTCCTCCCTACAACTCTCTCGGAAGGAGTATATCCTCTCCTCAATACGTTGGTGCTGTCGGCCATCATCAGCAGCACGCCTTCCGAACCTATCTGGGCCAGTCTTGCGAAATCCACCGGATTGCCGTCTACCGGAGTATAGTCGATCTTGAAGTCTCCTGTATGGAAGATACGTCCGGCGGGAGTGGTTATGGACAGACACATGGAATCGGCTATGGAATGGGTTATCCTCAACGCCTCTACTTTGAAATGCCGTCCCAGCTTAAAGGTCTGCCCTGCTTCTACTACATGCATCACGGCTTTGAGCCCGTGTTCCCTGAGTTTGTTCTCTATCAGTCCCAGCGGGAATCTCATCCCGTAGATGGGAACGTTTATCTCCTTCAGCAGATACGGTATCCCTCCGATGTGGTCCTCATGGCCGTGAGTTATCACCAGCCCTTTTATCTTCCTTCTGTTTTCGGTCAGATAAGTGAAATCCGGGATGACCTTATCTATACCGAACATATCATCATCCGGGAAAGAGAGACCGCAGTCGATTATCATTATCTCGTTCTCGTATTCGATGGCGGTCATATTCTTCCCTATCTCACCAAGACCACCCAACGGGATGATCCTGACCTGCGGCGCGTTGTCCGCTTTCTTCTTTCTGTTGGCTGCCGGCTGCTTCTTGCGGGCGGCAGTCTGTTTGGCGCCGGTCTGCTTTGTTTTTGCCGGCGTCTGCGCTGTCCTTTTACCGGCGGCAGTAGCATTAGTTTTCGTTCCTCTGCCGCGGCCGGCAGTTCTGCCGCTGTTTGTCTTTCTGTTTCCGGAAGCGGCTGTTCTGCGCGGTTTCGTGGACGTAGTATTGTTCTGTTCGTTCATAAATATCCTTTCCCGCTGTAGAAATTACGGGCCGTCGCTATTTCACGACGATGTTTATCAGCTTATTTGGAACCGCTATTATCTTTACGATGTTCTTGCCTTCCGTAAGTGCCTTTATCTTATCGTTTTCTACAGCGATCTTTTCCATTTCTTCCTTTGAAGAATCTCCTGCTATGTTTATCTTTTCTTTTATCCTGCCATTTATCTGGACGACGATCTCGATAGTGTCTTTCACCAGTGCCTTCTCGTCGTATTCAGGCCATTTCTGATCGTGGACAGAACCGCCGTATCCCAGATGCTCCCACATTTCCTCCGTGACGTGAGGTACGAAAGGTGCCAGGAGTATTATCAGAGTCTTGACAGCAGCGCCGTAAAGACCAGGATTGATATCTCCTTCCTTGTACCTGTACATCTCGTTGACCATTTCCATTATGGTACTTATGGCAGTATTGAAGTTGAATCTGTCGCCTACATCGTCCGACACCTTCTTGATGGCATAGTTCATCCAGTATGCCAGGCTCTTGTCGGCTTCGTTCTTCACCTGGTAGGTGTCAGGCACGTCCTTGTACTTCTGGGAGAACTCGTACACCATCCTGTACACCCTGTTAATGAACCTGTAGCTGCCTTCCACGCCCTGATCGGACCAGTCCAGCTCCCTTTCAGGAGGTGCGGCGAACAGTATGAAAAGTCTGGCCGTGTCGGCACCGTACTTTTCGATTATTTCCGCCGGGCTCACCACGTTGCCCAGGGATTTGCTCATCTTTGCCCCGTCTTTGATCACCATGCCCTGAGTCAGCAGATTTTCAAACGGCTCCTCCTGACTGACATATCCCAGGTCGTAGAGCGCCATCTGGAAAAATCTGGCGTACATAAGGTGGAGAATGGCGTGTTCCACACCGCCAATGTACTGATCCACGTTCATCCAGTAATCTACCTTTTCCTTGCTGAACGCTTCCTCTGTGTTCCTGGCATCGCAATACCTGAGGAAGTACCAGGAGGAATCCAGGAATGTGTCCATTGTATCCAGCTCACGCTTGGCCGGCTTACCGCATACAGGACATACCGTATCACGGAATGTCTTACTTGTAGCCAGCGGGGATTCGCCCTTGCCGGTGAATTCCACGTCTGTAGGCAGCATTACAGGGAGGTTTTCCTCTTTTTCAGGGACCCAGCCGCAATCCTCGCAGTAGATCATCGGGATCGGAGTTCCCCAATAACGCTGTCTGGAGATGAGCCAGTCCCTCAGCTTGTAATTTGTCTTTTTCTCACCGATCCCCTGCTCTTCCAGGTACTCAGTGATCTTGACGATGGCTTCCTTGTTGTTCATCCCGTTGAATTTCCCGGAATTTATCAGCTTTCCCTCGGCTTCGAAGGCCTCCGTGAGATTGTCGAGATCTATATCGTCCCTCTCAGGATCGACTACCGGGATTATCTCCAGATCGAATGCCTTCGCGAAGTCGAAGTCTCGCTGGTCGTGGGACGGTACCGCCATGATGGCTCCCGTTCCGTAATCCATCAGGACATAATCGGAAATAAAGATAGGCACTCTCTTGCCATTGAGAGGGTTGATACAATATCTTCCCGTAAATTCACCCGTCTTCTCCTTGGTGGTAGATGTCCTCTCGATATCGCTCAGATGCTGTACCTTGTCTACGTACGCCATCACGGCTTCTTCGTACTGACTGCCCTTTACCAGCTCCTTCAGGAACGGATGCTCCGGAGCCAGCACCATGTAAGTGACGCCATAGAGCGTATCAGGTCTGGTGGTATATATGTCCAGACCCTTGTCGAAACCTTCTATTTCAAAGGTCACCTGCGCGCCTGTGCTCTTTCCTATCCAGTTCTTCTGCATCAGCTTGACTTTGTTAGGCCAGCCCGGCAGCTTTTCCAGATTGTCCAGGAGCCTTTCAGCGTAATCGGTTATCTTCAGATACCACTGAGACAGCTCTTTTTTTCCCACCAGCGCTCCGCATCGTTCACACTTGCCGTCTACTACCTGTTCGTTAGCCAGCACTGTCTGACAGCTGGGACACCAGTTTACCGGGTTTTCCTTCTTGTAGGCCAGCCCCTTCTTGTAGAACTGGATGAAGATCCACTGCATCCACTTGTAATAGTCAGGATGACACGTGGCCACCTCTCTGTCCCAGTCGTATGAAAGTCCCAGCTCCTTCAGCTGTCTCCTCATCTCGTCGATGTTCTCCCAGGTCCATACGCTTGGTTCGACATCGTGCTTTATCGCTGCGTTTTCGGCCGGAAGTCCGAAGGAGTCCCATCCCATCGGATGGAGTACGTTGTACCCCTTCATCTTCTTGAACCTGGCCAGCACGTCTCCGATGGAATAGTTCCTCACGTGGCCCATATGAAGCTTTCCCGACGGATATGGGAACATCTCCAGGACGTAATACTTCTCTTTGTCCCCGTCCTCGGTCACCTTAAAAGTATCTTCTTTTTCCCACTTTTCCTGCCACTTTTTCTCGATCTCGCTGAAATTATACCTCTCTATCATTTTCTACCTCCGCTCAGTTTATCTCAAGGCTTTCGCAATCGCCCCATATGCGCTCAATGTTGTACTTTTCCCGCATCTCTACTGTCATCACGTTGATGACCACATCGCCGTAATCCATCAATATCCATCCGGAGCTGCGTTTTCCCTCTACGCTCTTGGGAAATATCTTTTGCGGCTCCAGCGCGTCCTCCACATTATCTACCAGGGCGTCCAGCTGTCTCTCGCTTCCGGCGGAGGCCATGACGAAATAATCAGCAAATGAGGCCTTAGGCGATATATCGATGACGGCCACATCCATCGCTTTCTTTTCGTCCAATAGCTTCGCGATATCCAGTGCCATTTTCTTTGCTTCGATCATAAATTTCGTTTCTCCTTTAAATAATCAAGTGCGCTTATGGTATCAGGATCCATAAGCTCCCCTTTCTTCTCCACATATCCGACAGTATGAGACAAAGAACTGATACAGGCTTCATCCAGATCCTCATATGCCAGCATTCTCAGCTCCTTCACCGATGGATAATCTCTGCCCGGCTCTATGGCATCGGCCAGAAATACTATCTTTTCCAATGTCGACATCCCGGCTCTGCCGGTAGTATGAAATGCTACAGCGTTTATCATATCTTCATCATCTATGTGGAAATCCCGTTTCATCAAGGCGGCGGCCACCTTGCTGTGAGCCAGGTTGACGTTCCCCTTCAGGCTGGAAGGAAGTCCCAGCTCATCGACGTATCGGTCAGACTCTTTCACTGGCATGCTTCTGCACATATCGTGGAACAGCGCCGCCAGCTCCGCCTTCTTCTCATCGGCTCCGTATCGCCTGGCCAGTTTTTTCGCTTCGTCGGCCACGGCATATGTATGTCTGAGTCGTTTTTCGCTCAGGTTTCTCTCTATATATCCTATTATATCACTTTTTATACAGTCCATTTTCTCTGATATACCTCTCCACCTTTTCCGGGATCAGATCGCCGCACGGCCGGCCGCTTTCCAACCGCTGCCGGACCTCAGTCGATGAGATGTCGTACTGGCTGTTGTGGATATTTCTCACTTCTGTATTATAGTCATGGCGTATCCTGGATATACAGTCCTCCAGCTCCTTTTGCCTGTAACCGGGGCGTGTCCCTACCAGGTATCCACAGCTCCTGAGAAGCTCTCCGGCGTTCTTCCATGTCTCTATCTTCAGAAAAGAGTCAGTCCCTGTAATGAAGTAAAGCCGGCATTCCTCACCGAAACGCCTGCGCATGGCTCTCACAGTAAGATAAGTATATGATACGCCCTCCGCGTCCAGCTCACATGAAGAGCTTTCCAGGCCATCCGTCCCGTCGATGGCCATATTTATCATGGTCAGCCTGTCGTAGCCCGAGGCCGTCTTCCTGTTCTGCTTGAACGGCTGCAGTCTGGCCGGCACCAGGATCACCTTATCGAGATCCATTTCGTCGCGGGCGTCCAGCGCCAGATTTATATGCCCGTAATGGACAGGATCGAAAGTACCGCCCAGTATCCCTATCCTGCTGCTCTTTACGATGGTCTTCCGCCCATCTTCTCTGTTACCTTCCGTTTCTACCACTTTATCGGCCGTCCTTCTTTTCTCCATTTCCTGAACTCGGCCGTAGCCGTAAACACTACATCAGATGATGAATTTACGGCAGTCTCACAGGAATCCTGTATGACTCCGATAATGAAACCGACGCCGACTACCTGCATGGCGATCTCATTGGAGATCCCGAAAAGGCTGCATGCCAGCGGGATCAGAAGCAGTGAGCCTCCCGCGACGCCTGATGCGCCGCAAGCCGATATTGACGCTACGAGACTCAGCAGCACCGCCGTCGGGAAATCGACTGTGATACCCAGAGTATTGGCCGTGGCCAATGTCAGCGTCGTTATGGTGACCGCTCCTCCCGCCATATTGATAGTCGCTCCCAGCGGTATGGAGACGGAATACTGCTTCTCGTCCAGTCCAAGTCTTTCACAGAGAGACATGTTGACAGGTATGTTGGCAGCTGAGCTCCTGGTGAAAAAGGCCATTATCCCACTGTCCTTGAGACATTTGAATACCAGCGGATACGGGTTCTGCCTTATATTTATGAAGACGATCAACGGATTTATCACCAGTGCGACTACTATCATGCAGCCAACCAGTACTGCGATAAGGTGTCCGTAATCCAGCAGAGAGCTCAGTCCCGTCTCCGATATAGTGACGAACACCAGACCCAGGATACCAAAAGGCGCGAAATTGATGACCCATCTGATGGCGGTCGACAGCGCCTCGGAAACATCTCCAATGAGATCCACCGTATGCTGGCTGGCTTTCCTCAGAGCCAGACCCAGTATGACCGCCCACGCCAGTACACCCAGGTAGTTGGCATTGACCAGCGCATTGACAGGATTATCGACGATGTTCATCAGCATGGACTGGAGCACCTCGACGATGCCCTCCGGCGCGGCCGCGGCTTCCTCAGCCACCTGGGTCAGCGTCACCTCCGACGGGAATATGAATCCCGCCACTACCGCTGTGACAGCTGCCATGAAGGTGCTGATGAGATACAGTATTATTACAGTGCTCATATTGCTTTCTGCAGTATCCTTTTTATTGGCCAGTGAGTGCATCACCAGGAAAAATACCAGCACCGGTGCCAATGCCCTGAGCGCCCCTACGAAAAGGTCTCCCAATATACCTATGCCTGTGGCGTTCGGGACTGCAAGGCCCAATATCACACCCAATATCAATCCGATAACTATCCTCAGTATCAGGCTGGTCTCTGTCCACTTTCTCATTATATTCATCGTTACTCACCCTTTATCTCTATACCCAGTTCATCCAGCTGGATCTCGTCTACCGTCCCCGGCGCTTCGCTGACCATGCACTGAGCGTTCTGGTTCTTAGGGAATGCTATTACTTCTCTGATGGATTTCTCCCCTGTAAGGAGCATCACCAGTCTGTCCATGCCGTAAGCCAGCCCACCGTGAGGAGGCGTCCCGTATTTGAAGGCCTCTACCAGGAAGCCGAACTTTTCGTCTATCTCATCCTGAGACATATCGAGAGCCCTGAACATGTCTTCCTGCATGTCCCTGTCATGTATCCTGATGCTCCCGCCTCCCAGCTCTACGCCGTTGAGAACGATATCGTAAGCGTTGGCTCTGGCTCTGGTAGGATCTGTCTTCAGCAGCTCTTCGTCTCCTTCCTTAGGCGATGTGAAAGGATGATGCATAGCATGATACTCCTTCGCCTCTTCATCATATTCGAAAAGAGGGAAATCCACCACCCACAGCAGATTATACTGCTCGTCGTCCAGCAGTCCCATCTCATCAGCGATATGTCTTCTCAGGAATCCCAAACTGTCGAAGACCACCTTGTTCCTGTCGGAGATTATCAGTATCAGGTCTCCGGCCGAAGCACTCATGCGCTCCGCTATCTCTCCCAGCTGTTCCGGCGTAAAGAACTTGTTGACCGACGATGAGACTCCGTCAGCGGTCACCTTCATCCACACCATACCTTTCGCGCCGTAGCTTTTTACCTGTTCCGTCAGCTTATCTATCTTCTTTCTCGTATAGATCTCAGCGGCTCCCGTCACACAGATGCCTCTCACGCTGCCGCCTGATGCGATAGCGTCGGTGAAGACCTTGAATCCACAGTCCTTCACCATGTCGGTGATATCCTGTAATTCAAAACCCACTCGTGTATCAGGCTTGTCGCTGCCGTACCTTTCCATGGCCTCGTCATATGTCATCCTCGGAAGCGGAGTATCGATGTCCACTCCTTTCATCTCCTTGAAGACACGCTTCAGATAGCCTTCCTGTATCTCTATCACGTCGTCCACGTCCACGAAAGACATTTCCAGGTCTATCTGAGTGAACTCAGGCTGTCTGTCAGCTCGCAGATCCTCGTCCCTGAAGCACTTGACTATCTGCATATACCTGTCGGTACCTCCCACCATCAGAAGCTGCTTGAACATCTGCGGCGACTGAGGCAGCGCATAGAACTTGCCCCGGTTGACACGACTGGGCACCAGATAATCTCTGGCTCCCTCCGGTGTCGATTTTATCAGCACCGGCGTTTCCACCTCAGTAAAGCCCTGCTCAGAGAAATAGTCCCTCGTCAGCTTGGCCAGGTCATGTCTGAAGGTCAGGTTGTCCTGCATCTTCTTTTTTCTCAGATCCAGATACCTGTACTTGAGTCTCAGGTTGTCATCCACATTGTCATCATCTTTGATATAGATAGGCGGAGTATCAGCTGTGGAATATATGATGAGATCGTCGGCCAGCACCTCGATATCTCCCGTAGGAAGATCGGGATTCTTAGATTCCCTCTCAGCTACTTTGCCTTTGACGCCTACCACATATTCGCTTCTGAGGGTGTCGGCTTTATCGAACAGTTCCTTTGGTATCTTATCGTTGAACACGATCTGAGTGATCCCTGTCTTGTCCCTCAGGTCGCAGAAGATGAGACCTCCCAGGTTCCTCCTCTTCTGTATCCATCCGTTAAGCACCACATCCTGCCCTATATCTGTCTCCCTCAGCTCTCCACACATGTGACTTCTCTTATATACACTCATTGTTTCGTCTCCTGCTCTCTGTAATCATTTCACCAGCTCGTCGATGATATGGGCCATAGGGACCGTCACCTGTTCGGAAGTGTCCATATCCTTGATAGCGAAGCTGTCATTATCTATCTCATCCTGTCCGATGACGACAGTCTTTCTCGCCTTTATCCTGTTGGCGTATTTGAACTGGTTCTTTATATTCCTTCCCATTATATCCATCTGGACCTTGAGGCCACGATCTCTCAGCTTTTTCATCAATCCCAGGCCAACGGCCCTGGCTTCATCTCCCATGAAGGCGATGAATACATCGATACCCTCCGGTTCCGGTATCCGGGCTCCACATGCGTCCATGGTCATCAGCAGACGTTCCTTTCCCAGGCCAAAACCTACTCCGGCTGTAGCCGGACCGCCTATCTCTTCCACAAGGTGATCATATCTGCCTCCGCCGCATACGGTGCCCTGAGCCCCGATACTGTCCGTAACGAATTCGAAAGCTGTCTTGGTATAATAATCCAGCCCTCTTACGATGCCCGGATCGACCACATACTCTATACCCATGGCTGTCAGGTCGGTCTTGAGCTGCTCAAAGGCGCCCCTGCAGTCGTCGCACAGATAATCCAGCATCACCGGAGCTCCCTGTACCAGCTCCTGACAAACCGGTGACTTGCAGTCCAGGATACGCATCGGGTTTCTTTCATATCTGTCCTTACATGTATCGCACAGCTGATCGTACTTTGGCTTCAGGAACTCCCTCAGCGCTTCTCTGTGCTTCTTCCTGCACTCGGGGCATCCAACGCTGTTGATCCTCAGCTGGATATCATTTATCCCCATTTCCTTCAGAAAATCACTGGCCAGACTGATTATCTCCGCATCCGCCATCATGTCGGCGGCTCCGAAAGTCTCCACTCCAAACTGGTGGAATTCTCTCAGTCTTCCCGACTGAGGCTTCTCGTATCTGAAACACGGTATGTTGTAGTAGAACTTGCTGGGCTGCGGTCCCGCATACATCTTATGTTCGACGAAAGCTCTCACCACTGACGACGTTCCCTCCGGCTTCAGGGTTATATCCCGTTTTCCATAGTCCTGGAAACTGTACATCTCTTTCTGGACTATATCGGTAGTATCTCCTACGCCCCGGTGAAACAGCTCTGTATGCTCGAACATGGGCGTCCTGATCTCCGTGAATCCGTATCTCTCACAGATATCGGCAAAAGCCTTTTCTATATAGTGCCACCTGTATGCCTCCTCAGGCAGCATGTCCTTGGTGCCCTTCGGCGCTTTAGTCAGCATTCCGTCACCTCCAAAATTCCTTTTCCTTTCTCTCTATCATCTCATCTATCCTGTCTATATATATCTGATAATTGGAAACGTTGGCCACCCGCTCCAGCCTGTTTTCCTCAGGAAAATAGACTTTGCTGATGCCCCCTGCTCCCAGCGCAAGTATGGACTGTGCCTCCTCCATTATGCGCACATTGTATATGGAAACACTGTCTGCACGGCAGAATCCCAGGTTCTCCGTATTCCCGGAGGTGTGCTTCTGCCGGTACAGGTAATAAGGCCTGTAGCCTTTCCCAGTCAGAAAAAGACGGGCATCGTCCAGCATTTCCGTACACAGTTCTTCATTCTTGTAATTGTACTCCTGATCCAGCTCTTTCAGTCCGGAGCCTCTCTTGACAGCCAGCGTATGGAGCGTTATGTTATCGGCGCCCAGGCTCCATATCCTTTCAAGACTGTCCCGGAAATCCGCTGCATTTTCACCCGGAAGACCCGCGATAAGGTCAGTGTTGATACAGTTTATACCGACTCTTTTCGCCAGCTCGAAGGCTCTGACCGTGTCCTCCACTGCATGACGGCGTCCGATGAGGTCAAGGGTCTCCTGCTTCATGGTCTGGGGATTGATGCTTATCCTGCCAGCCCCCGCCTCTTTGATGATCTTCAGCTTTTTTTCCGTAAAAGTATCGGGCCGTCCTGCTTCCACAGTAAATTCGCCGATCCCTTTCAGACCGAAGCTTGCTTCTATCCTGTCCAGCAGCTTTTCCAGCTGGCTTTCGTCCAGGGAAGTTGGCGTACCTCCGCCTATGTACATGGACTCTATCGAAAGGCCTCTTCTGCGAAGATTTTCCCCGCAATAGTCTATCTCCCTGTACAATGCTTCCAGATATCGTTCCACCTCATCATCGCTCACCTGATTGGATGTAAATGAACAATAAAGGCATCTGGTGGGGCAGAATGGTATCCCGATATAGACGCTGACGCTTTTTTCAGGAGGTCTGCCTATGATCTGCCGCTGGTATCTCAGCGTCTCGACAGTAAGCCGCACTTTGCTCTCGTCCACCAGGTACCGATCCGACAGGATATTCTCCACATCTTCCATGGAACCGCAGGAATCATATATTTCACCTGCCAGCTTCACAGGCCTTATTCCTGTCAGGGTCCCCCATCTTGGCCGCTTGCCTGTGTATCGCGCCAGGCCCTCGTAGAGGCTGCGCCTCAGCTTGTCCCTGTCTCCGTCAAAATTTGCCAGAAACAAGCTGTCGTCATCGTCCGCTTCCGCATCGCTGCCGGTCTCTTCCGGAGACTCCGACCATATCTCATATTCTCCTTTAGGCAGGAACACTTTTATCAGTTCTTCATACTGGTGCAGTTTTTCCACACCTTTTAACACACATCTATACAAAAGGATTGTTACCTTTCTCGAATCCTATAGTAGTAGCCCCCATGTGGCCCGGAAGTACGGCCGTATCATCCGGGAGCACAAACAGCTTGCTGTGAATGGCGTCCGCCAGCTGCTGGAAAGAGCCTCCCGGGAAATCCGTCCTGCCTATGGACTGGCGGAACAGAGTGTCGCCGCTGAACAGGATGTTTTCCGATGCCACATATATGCACATCCCACCCGGAGTATGGCCCGGAGTATGGAAGAACTTGAGCTTCAGATCTCCTACCTCCAGCTCATCACCGTCCTTCACCCAGATGTCGGCTTTCACAGTCTGCGGTGATCCGAACATAGTGCTCTGATTGAGGCGCGCATCCTCCAGCATCGGCTTTTCCGCTTCGTCAGCTACGACCTTGGCCTGCGGGAAATCATCAAGATGATCGTTGACTCCACATATGTGATCCGAATGACCGTGGGTGAGTATAATGTACTTTATGTCAACTCCATCCTCTCTGACTTTTTCTGTCAGCTTGGGATTGTATCCGCCCGGGTCTACGATGAACCCTTTCCCGGTACTTTCATCTACCGCCAGATATGTGTTTACACCCAATGCTCCGCTGGGCATGCACGTTACTTTCATCATTTTCTCCGTCTCCTCTCCGTCTTTTCCGTCTCTTAAAAATTCCTGCGACTGTCCAGCAGGATAGTTACAGGGCCGTCGTTGTATATCTCCACCAGCATTTCGGCCCGGAACACGCCTTCTTCAACGTGGATATCCTGAGCTCGCAGCTTCTCTATCACTGTCCTGTAAAGAGCATCAGCTTCTTCCGGCGCTGCCGCCCTGGAGAATCCGGGACGTCTGCCCTTCCTAGCATCCCCCAGCAGCGTGAACTGAGATACAGCAAGTACGCTGCCGCCGACGTCCTTCACCGACAGGTTCAATTTACCCTTTTCATCCTCGAATATACGCAGTCCGGCCACTTTGTCGGCGATGTACGAAGCATCCTGCTCCCCGTCGCCTTCCTCTACACCGATCAGGACCATCAGTCCTTTTCCTATCTCTCCCGTGACTTTTTCGCCTACCGTCACGCGACTCTCTCTCACTCTCTGTACTACTGCTCTCATGTGCTGGTCCTGTATGCCTCCAGTATGCCGGGTATCCCTTTGAGGGAACGGCATATTTTCTCCATCTGCTCCTTGTTCTTTATGGACAGGGTGAGATTTATCTTCACCGTTTCGTCCTTGTCAGCCCTGGCGTTGAGACCTGATATGCGGACATCCATATCTTCGCATATCTTGGAGATGCTGGAAAGCATGCTCTTCTGATCCTTGGCCGTTATACTTATCTCCGCGTCGAAAGACTTGTCCTCAAGCTGTTTGGCCCATCTCACATCTATGAATCTGGCCTTGTCCTCCGGAGACAGGGATTTCAGATTGTCACAGTCCTTCCTGTGGACTGATATACCTCGTCCCTTGGTGATGAAGCCGACGATATCGTCTCCGGGAACAGGATTACAGCATCTGGCTATCCGTATCATCAGATTGTCCACTCCTTCGACGATGACACCGGAGTCGTCCTCTTTTTTCCTGTGGGCCGCCGCCTGCGCTGCCCTCTTCTGAGTCTTTTCACTTATCTCGTTGAGATTGTCCAGCAGGCTCTTTTCCTTCGCTGCCTCTTCTTCCTTTTCCTCGGCTTCATACTTCAGCAGCAGATTCAGCAGTTTGCTCTGTATCGTGCCTGCGTTGGCCAGCTGGTTGTACAATTCGTCGCTGGTCTTGTATCCCAGCTCCTTGATGGCTCTGCTGACGAAGGAGTTCTTCAACAGCTCCCTCGGGTCGTGGCCTTTTCTTCTTACATATTTATCTATCTGATCTTTGCCCCGATCGATGACGTCGGTCTTGTTCTCTTTCTTGAGCCACTGCCTGATCTTGTTCCTGGCGGAACTGCTCTTGGCCATCTTGAGCCAGTCGATGCTAGGACCGGCTGCGTTAGGCGATGTGACTATTTCCACGATATTGCCGTTTTCCAGCTTGTGATCTATAGGGACCATCTTTCCGTTGACTTTGGCGCCTACGCATTTAGCGCCTACGTCAGAATGTATCTTGAAGGCGAAATCCAGCGGCGTCGATTCGGCCGGAAGCTCGATGACATCTCCCTGCGGTGTGAAAACGAACACCTGCCCGGAGAACAGATCCATCTTGAGTGACTCCATGAATTCCTTCGGGTCGTTGACGTCTTTCTGCCACTCCAGCGCCTGCCTCAGCCACGACAGCTTCACCTCCTCCGTATCGGATTTGATGCCCTCCTTGTATTTCCAGTGTGCCGCGATACCGTACTCGGCTATCCTGTGCATCTCGTAAGTCCTTATCTGGATCTCGAAAGGCTTGCCGCCATCACTTATTACCGTGGTATGGAGGGACTGGTACATGTTTGGCTTCGGCATGGCGATGTAGTCCTTGAACCTCCCAGGTATAGGGGTCCACATAGTATGGACCATCCCCAGCACAGCATAGCAGTCTCTCACAGTCTCAACGATGACTCTTACCGCCATCAGATCGAAGATCTCGTCCAGGTTTTTGTGCTGGTACTTCATCTTCTTGTATATGCTGTAGAAATGCTTGGATCTTCCGTATATGTCGTACTTTATCCCTATCTCGTCCAGAGACTTCCTTATCTCCTCCACTACAGTCTCGATGGATTTTTCGCGTTCTTCCTTGCGCTCGTTGACCTGTTCCGCCAGATCGTAGTAAGCCTCGGGTTCCAGGAACTTGAGGGCGATATCCTCCAGCTCCATCTTCATGGCGTATATACCCAGTCTGGCTGCCAGAGGAGCGTATATGTCCAGAGTCTCCCTGCACTTTTCTATTATCTTGTCGTGGGTCATATAGTTGATGGTCCTCAGGTTATGGAGCCTGTCCGAAAGCTTTATTATCAACACCCTTATATCCTTGGACATGGCCAGGAACATCTTTCTCAGATTTTCGGCCTGACGTTCCTCCTTGCTCTTGAACTTGAGGGAACCCAGCTTGGTCACGCCGTCTACCAGCAGCCCCACTTCTTCGCCGAATTCAGATACCAGCTGTTCTTCGGTATATTCCGTATCCTCCACCACGTCGTGAAGGAGTCCTGCTATTATGGTCTCCTCGTCCATTCCCAGATCAGCCAGTATCTCCGCCACCGCCATAGGGTGTATCAGATAAGGTTCTCCCGACTTTCGCAGCTGTCCGCGGTGCATCTCCTCAGCCACATCATAAGCTCTCCCTATCAGCTCGATATCATAGTGTGGATTGAATTGTAAAATAGTATCCAGAAATTCACTTCTCTTCTTCATTCCAGTGGTCGACCTTTACCTCTTATTTCCTTTCACATATCTCTTTGAACGCTTTGCGTTCTTCTCCTTCTTCGCAGCCTCTTCCGCCGGGCTGGCCGGCTTTTTCTCTTCTGACTTTTCTTCCTTTTTCTCGTCTTTTCCGCCGGACTCATCCTCTTGCCGCTGATCGTCCGCCGCAGGCGTCTCCGTCACGTCCGGTGTCTCTGGAACCTCAGACGCTTCAGTGACTTCGGAGGATGATCCTGATACTTCCGGTTCTTCAGGCGTTTCAGGCAACGCTTTCTTTTCCTCTTTCTCTGTCCTGTGCGCTTTCTTCTTCCCGGCCTTCACATGCTTTTCATAATCTGACAGCTTTCCTGCCCGCGAAAAACTGTAATACAACGGACTGCATATCCCGATGGACGAATAAGCACCGGCTATGATCCCTACCATAAGCGGCAGGACGAACTCTCTTATAGCCTCCCCGGCCATTATCAGCAGCGGCACCATCACGATGAGGGTAGTAGCCGATGTCATCAGAGATCTTCCCAGGGTCTGAGTTATGCTCCTGTCGATGAGCGCTTCCATGGTCCCTTTTTTCGCGTATTTGATATTTTCTCTTATCCTGTCGAATATTACGATAGTATCGTTTATAGAATATCCTAATACAGTCAGGATACCGGCGATGAACGGATTATCTATAGTGACGTTGAAGATGGCGTAGAAAGCTATCACTATCAGCACGTCATGGAGCACGCCCAGCAAGGCAGCGCCGCCAAAGCTCCACTGAGAGAATCGTATCCTTATATATATGAGCATACATACCGATGCCAGCGCTACGGCCAGTATGGCGTTGTTTCTCAGATCCTTGCCCACCGACGGTCCGAAGAGCTCTTCAGATATGACATTCTCATCTGTCGTTCCGAAAGCTTCATTGATAGAAGCGATCACCTCGGCCCGCTCATCACTTCCCAGAGACTCGATAGTCCTGATTATTATCTGCTGGTTACCTTCGCCTGAATATATGATCTCCGGATCCAGATCGTAATCAGCGATGGCGTCCTGCACCTCGGATATAGCCACTTCTTTGCCCATATCCATCTGTATCATGGTTCCACCGGTAAAGTCGATACCGTAATTGAGACCTCTTACCAGCCCGCATACCAGTCCGGCCACCAGTATCACTACAGAAATAGAATAATATATCTTCTTATATCTCATGAAGTGCAGCTCCTTCTTGAATGAGAAGGTAGCCTTGCCGGTCTTCCTGATACCGAAAAACGCCTTGCTGCCGGTCCGCTTTCCATCAGCCAGCAGGCTCACGTACAGCTGAGTAACGACTACCGCTGTGAATATGCTTACGACGATACCTATCATGAAGGTCCACGCGAATCCCCGAACAGAGCTGGTCCCTATTTCGTACAGGATTATTGCGGCTATGAGAGTAGTCACCTGAGAGTCGATGACGGTGCTCAGCGCTCTCTTGAAGCCTGCCTGTACTGCCGAACGCACTGTTTTGCCGTTTTCAATTTCCTCTCTTATCCTGGAGAAGATCACTACATTGGCGTCTACCGCCATACCTACCGACAGGATTATACCGGCTATGCCCGGCAGCGTCAGTACGCTTCCCATGGCGGCCATGACATTGAGCACGATTATCACATAAAACATCAGTGCCAGGTCAGCTATCAGGCCGAGTCCTCTGTAAGCCACCACCATCAATATCAATACGGCGGCCAGACCTATGAGCCCGGCATATACGGCCATTTCAAGGGCATTGTATCCTATCTCCGCCGACTGTACAGATGAATTGACCTCGTGGAGCTCCAGCGGCAGCGCCCCGCCTCTGATGAGGGCTGCCAGGTTGGACGCCTCCTCCTGAGTGAAATTTCCTGTTATGCTGCACTGCCCTCCGCTTATAGGTTCGTTTACCTGAGGATATGAGATTATCTGTCCATCCAGTATTATCACGATAGAATCGTCAGGGACACCTTCTATAGTCGATGTGACCTCTCCGTTATATGCGGCCTGAGTAGCCTGATAAAAGAGATCCGCGCCGTCGCTGTCAAACTCCAGCGCCACCGCATATCCGGCATGTTCGCTGTCCATCGTTGCCGACGCATCCTTTACGTTGCTGCCATCGAGGACCACAGTACCGTCAGCAAGAGCGAACTGAAGCTGAGCGGTCCTGCCTATCTGGTCTATAGCCTCCTGAGAATCCTTGGCCCCCGGAAGCTCTACTCTTATCCTGTTTTCTCCCTCTATAGTAACGACAGGCTCAGCCAGACCCATCTGGTTGACTCGTTCCTCTATTACCGCCTGAGTCTCTTCCATAGCACTGCGAAGTTCATCGCCCGTAAGCTCTGTGTCTGCCTCAAGCACCACATAAACTCCGCCTTCGATATCAAGACCCAGTTTGATCCTGTCGTTTATAGGCTCCACAGGACCAACACCGAAAAGTGTGACGTACCATCCCCCTATGATGATGATCAAAAATAATACTGCTAAAACCTTTTTCAACTTGTACTTCATCTGATCCTCCGGCTATGATTTATTTTAAACAGACCGTAATAATCCATTTAATCATACTGTTTATAGTTTACTACTTTTTGGACACGTAAACAAGGAAATTCCGCTTATTTTCTCTATTTACTGAGGTTTACCCCAAAGGCCCCGCCCAACGAACCAAAAACCACAGGTATGATATAAAAAGCACTGAAACTGTCCATACCAAAAGAGCCGGCGAACACTCCACCTACCAGCAGCAGTATTATCAGCACCAGGATTGCCGCCGCCGCGGCCCCTACGATCATTCCTCTTTTTCCTATTATACCGCCTTCCATTGCGCCCGTCAGGAGCGACACAAGAGACAAAGCGGCCACCAGTCCCGCAAAAGTCCATGTCTCCGGAAACCCTGTGAATCTGATAACCGCCGCCAGGATCAGACTCAGCGCCGCAAATGCGCACAAAGCCAGCACGTATACTTTCAGCGTCCTTCTCAATATTTCCATAATGCACCTCCCGTAAAATATATGGCTCCTTTCAAGGCTTTATGCGCACGAAAGCTGCCCCTCTTCCCGCGCCGCGCTTTCCTTTACAGATATTTCGCGTTTTCTGCAAAATATCTGTAAAAGCATGCGATGGCCTTCAAAAAAAGAAAATGCACCAACATCCATACGAAAAGAAGCTGCCGCACTAACAGTTATTTCCCGTTAATGCGGCAGCCACCGGAATGGTCAGTATCACGTTACCCATATAATAAAAAAGGCTGGCACCAACGACTTTCCGTGTCGATGCGACAGCCTAACGTGTATTCTGAAGCGTTATTTATCTTCCTTTTTCTCTTCTTCCGCCTTTTCTTCTTCGGTCTCCGGAGCTTCGGCCTCGTCAGCATCGTCAGCATTGTCTGCGGCTTCGTCCGTCTCAGGAGCTTTAACCTCTTCGGCTTCCTCAGCTTCGACTTCTTCAGTCTCTGCCTTTTCTTCAGTTTCTTCGACTGGAGTGGCCTTCTTTATCCTTCTAGGCTTCTTCACAGGCTTCTTTTCTTCCTCAGCCTCTTCCACCTCATCAGGTTCTTCAGACCTCACCTTTGAAGCAGGCTTTCTGCTCTCTTCAACCACTCTCGAAACGGCCCAACGCATGATCTCGAATTTCACCTTGTCCGCTCCCACCTGGATAACGAGAGATTCTTCCTTGGTCTTTACGATCTTGCCGCAGATGCCGCCGATAGTGATGATCTCATCTCCTACCTGAACACCCTTTCTCATGGCATTGATCTCTTTCTCCCGCTTCTTCTGTGGTCTTATAAGCAAGAAATACATTATCGCCAGCAAGATGATTAAAGGCAATATCATCGTTAAAGTTCCACTCATTTAACGTTCCTCCTATTTGAGTTGTTCTAAAAATACTGGTTTATCCGAAACTATCCGAATACACTGGTGCCGGCGATGGGGGTCGAACCCATACGGTGTTGCCACCACGGGATTTTGAGTCCCGCACGTCTGCCAATTCCATCACGCCGGCACATTGTGTTGATTATATCATCATACGGATAATATTTCAAGAGCTTCGATTCGAAATTTTTCGAGATGTTTCTTCTGAGAAACACCTTGCCGGTACTGTATCTGCCCGCATTATCAGTCGTACTTTCGGAATTCCCACGAACTGCCGTTGAATACGTTGAGATCTACATATTTTTCACCGCCTGCTACATTTTCTGATTTTCCGTAGAAGGTATACTGACAAAAGGTCCATTCCCTGCCGTCATTAAGGCTTTCCGGTATATCATGGGCGCTTATCCAGATATCATAATCATCGTACCGGCCGGAGATATATTCATCATATATGTATGTGTTGGTATATATTATGGGACGCATCCCGTAATGAGCCTCCAATTCCTGAAGGACAGTATCAAGGATCCTCCTCAGCTTTTTCTTTCCGGGGTGTACCTCAGTGTAGTCTCCGTAAAATTCCACATCTACCACAGGAGGCAGCATGCCCCATTTCTTGTCAACAGTCTCGATATAGTTTTCCGCCTGGCTCCTGCCGCTCGTATCGTAACTGAGAAAGTGGTATGCCCCTATCTTCATGCCTGTGCTGCTTGCCTCTTCCCAGTTATATTCAAACCGCTCGTCTACCAGGCTGCTCCCTTCAGTGGCCTTGATGAAAGCAAAGCTGTATCCCTCCTCTTCAAGCCCCTGCCAGTCGATTTCCAGCTGATACGATGAGACATCCACGCCCTTTACAGGATACGGTGTCTCTTCCGTCACATCATTTCCTGTGATGAAGAAATAAAAGTCCCGGGCAACCAGTGCCATTACCGCCATCACCACTATAGCTGCGGCGATAATGATGAGGTTCATCTTCCTCTGGTTTCGTGATTTATTACGTTTTATTGTTCTTCTGTGTTTTCTCCTGTTTCGATGACTGGCATCCATATCTGCTCCGTACATGGCTTTACTGTATTACAACGATAATTCATTATATATTCTATTTTCCGGCTTTTCAATAAACCGATGCCAATTATCACTCATTGTTCACATATAAAAAAGACCGCGGGATGACGCCGCACGTCTTCCCACGATCCTTTCATGTCGGATCTGCGTTTCACAGATCTGACCTCCATTATCTGTCCATAGGCTCCCTGTACCTGTAATTGGCTGCGCTATCATATCCCGAAAGCCGTTCCGTCCCGCCTCCCAGATATCTGGATGAGCCAAAAGCCAGTATCAGCAGGAATATCACGTTGAGGAATATGAGCCCAACGGTAAATCCAGCTCCGTGTCCGAAAGCTTTCGCGAGTTTGTTATAAAATATGATCTGCAATACCAGAGCAACGATAGCGCAGGCGACCAGCAGCAACACTCCTGCCATGAACATCCCGCTGCTGCCACTGTAAAAAGCCGCAACGATCCCATATATCACTATGATATACCCTATGACCGCCAATGCGCTGAGCACCAGCATGACGATGAATATGGCTACTTTCCAGAACAACTTATACATGACGTACATGTTGTAAAATGGGATTATGGCCTTCCAGCCTTTCTCCCCTGCCTTGGCGAATATCCTCCACCATGCGATGATGCTCAGGATACCCACGATGCCAATGCTGATATAGTAGCCCGCTCCCAGGCCGGCATCATAATTGGCACTATAGTAATAGCTGTAATAATCCATTTCTTCTCCTCCTCATACAATGTTAAACAAAACAAGTCAATTCATTATACCTCATAGCCAGATTTCTTTCAATTATGAAAAGAGCCGATCCCCCGACGATGCAGGGACTCGGCTCCTTTCTATAGTCTCAGGTCTTATTTGCGTATCAGTCGTCAAAGAAGGACTCGTGTTTCTCCTCCATGAGATATTTCTCCATCAGAGCATCCATATCGACCTTCTTTTCCGGAACAGGCGCGTCTTTTTTCTTTCCCACGAAGAACAGTATGGCGCCTATGATTATGGCAGCCAGACCGGCCCACTTGAGGACTTCGATCACCGTAGGGATCGAGTTACAGAATATATCGTAATCATCAGGTCCCCATTCACCGTAATCTATCTCATACCACTTGAGCCAGAACTGTCCCAGGAAAGCCATCAGTCCGGCGAAGAAGAGGAATACGCCTATTCTCACCGTATCTCCCTTAGCAAGCCCGGCGCCGTTGACAGGATGATTCTCCGGATCGTTTTTGGAAAGCCCGCCATACAGCTTCTTAAAGATTATATAGGCTACAGGCCCTGTGCATATGGCTATGAGACCCATCGCCAGATAATCTGTACCGTTGACCAGCAGCGCGATGACCGCTATGGCCATAGGGAAGCCTGCGTAGAAGATAAGCCCCAGATTGCCTCCGGGCATCACGTAGAGGTTTCGTTTCTTTCGCTCCTCCACAGGCAGCTTCTTTCGCAGCTTGATGACTGCCAGCGGGAGTATGATGTACAGTGCCAGCATGAACACTACTTCCATACTTACCAGCGTAGTGAAGTCGGACTGCGCCAGTATCAGCGTAACGACAGCCAGCGAAAGTATACCTACATAAGGGACGCCTCTTTTCTTGCTTACCTTTACCAGGAATTTCGGGCAGAGATTGTCGTCAGCCAGAACGAAGAATCCTCTGGAACCGGAAGCAAGGTACGTATTGAAGATAGCGCACTGCGATACGATGGCCACTACCAGGAACACATATCCCCATGCCTGACCCATATTCTGAGTCAATACGGAAGCGTATCCCACATTAGCCGATGTGAATCCGCCTTCGGTAGACCAGTTCTCCCAGCTTCCTTCAGGAAGGGACGCAAGACCACCCAGCGTAGGGAGCACATATGTCAGCGCTACCAACGGCATGGCTATCTTCAATCCCTTAGGGATCACCTGAGGGTTTTTGACTTCTCCGGCCATGTTTGAAATACACTCATATCCGCAATACATCCATACACATATGCATATACCGCCGCCCAGGCCATCGACTATGTTATAGCCTTCAGGCATTATCGGCTCCATAGGATTTGTCTGCCAGTTGATGAAACCAACCACAGCAACGAGAGCGAAAGCGAGGACTATAAGTATCGAAAGAACTGTACTTACTTTTCCTACCTCTTTCAGTCCCATCAGATTAATTACGGTAAAAATCAATATCATTCCGATTTTGACTGCGTGCTCCGCCGCGGCGGACATAGGTATCATCTGGGAAACATATCCCGCTACCAGAGCGACATATACACCATTAGTTATGTAGGTGGATACCGTTCCCCACCAGCCTGCCTGGAACCCCCAGAATTCTCCGAAAGCTTCTTTTACCCATACGTAAACACCACCTTCGGAAGGGAGCACCGAACTTGATTCGGCTACCAGATTACTGATAGGATAAGCCCATACGATAGGGAATAAAACCAGCAGTATGATGGTCATTCCCGGCCCTGCTTCCGGTATCATCTCTTCGATTCCAAATGCCCCGGCTGCAACCAGACAGTAAAGCATGAATACTATACCTGAGACTTTGATGTCATGCTTCTTCAGTCCGGCAACACCATGTACCTGACCTTGTTGACTCATAAAACACCTCCTGTCAACTATTAGGACTATCTGTCACGACTTATTATAAGATTTTTCAGAAAAATGTAAATGATACTTCGGTGTTATTTTCAGAAAATTTATTGAAATACGACTTTTTTGATATATGTGAAAGTGCAAATTACCTTTGACAGTTTCGATTTTCCCCTCGCTTGCCCTCAAGACCGGCAGTCTGTTTCCATACCACCGAAATTGTGATAGAATTGGAGAAAATATGAAAGAAGGTGATACTCTTGAATATATTCAAATTGTCAAAAGAACATATAGAAGAATGTGCAGATCTGTTTATCGAGGTGTTCACAAAAGCTCCCTGGAACGATACATACGACTCCAGAACACAAGTGATCGACTTCTTTCAAAATCACATGGACAATGATTATTTTGTGGGATATGGCCTGGAATCACAAAATCGTATGATCGCAGCAAGTATTGGAATGAAAAAGCCATGGATCAACGGGATGGAATATTATATCAATCAGTTTTATGTAAAAACTGACTGGCAAGGCAAAGGAACAGGAAGTCTCTTTTTAAAATTGATCGAAAGTGAAATCCGGACGGAAAAAATGAACGCGATCATTTTGAACACGGAAAAAGGGTTCCCGGCCGAAAATTTTTACCTGAAAAACGGCTTCAGATCGAACGAAGAGCTTATAATTCTGTCGTCTTTCATTTATTGCGATCAGGGAAAAAAGAAATGAGCAACCCGACCCTCAAGATCGACCTGCTCGCCCTATAAAAACTACTCAAACCACTAACTTTTTAGTGCGGATTCAAGTATGGATATTCTGGTGCGGCCTACCGGACTTGAACCGGTACGGTCTCCCACACGCCCCTCAAACGTGCGCGTCTGCCTATTCCGCCAAGGCCGCATATGAAGCATTGCTCTTAATCAACAACGCTCTACTATTGTATAAATTTTTGCAGCTTTTGTCAACACCTTTTTGTAACATGAGGATAGTCTTCTGTCTTTTTAAGACAATAAAAATACCAGCTCCTTCTTTTTAAACCCTTTCCTCTGTAAAGTTTCCGTCTTTCGAACGATACTCCCACGGCCTGTATCTTACTCTCTTCCCTTTTCCCCGGTCTTATGACCGTAATATCAGCCGTTACTTCTCGATTCCCTTAAAGTTTCCACTTTACCTTTACCTCTTTCGTAATGTCCTCTCCCGAGACTCTTACGAAAACCGGCGGTTTAAACTTCAGCGAACTGGTATTCTCTTTGTTCTTCTGTTGACATTTCTGGCGGACTCACCCTCTTTCCTACATCTTACAAATTCTGTAACGAAAGTTTCTTCTCAGGTTCGAACCTCCTATCAAAATTTGTTAGATTTCCTTTTGTTGATGCTATTATAACACCAGGAAAAAGATTGTGCAAGAATTTTTTGAAAATTCCTATAAGTTTTTTTGTGTACTTTTATGTCGCTGTATTTCCGGCAGAAAGTCGTCGAGAAATTCGTCGATATTCTCCTTCAATTCCTGAATGCCGTCGGAATTGTCGATGACAGCGTCCGCCCTCTTTATCTTTTCATTGTCGCTCATCTGGTTTCGTATCCTGTCCCGCACTTCCTCAGGCGTCATCCCATCACGCGCGCACACCCGTGATATCCTGACTTCTTCGTCTGCCACCAACACCAATACAGCATCGCATCTCGTATCCAGACCTGCTTCGAAGAGAAGAGGCGCGTCCAGCAATATGCCGTCGATACCGCTTTTTCTTCTCAGCAGTGAGATCTCATCGTCTATCCTCTCTATTATCTTTTGGAACATCACCTGATCCAGCTTTTTCCTTCTCTCTTCGTCGGAAAAGACCACAGCAGCCAGCGCTTTCCTCAGCAAATTGCCGTCTCCGTCCAATATCTCAGTATTGCCGTCGCCCCAGCGGCCCTCAGGCCCGAAAAGCTCATCCAACACCGGCAGCAGACTGCTGCCGTCAGCCGTCAGATCTCTGCTTATCTCATCGGCGTCTATATGTGCGAAGCCCTTTTTCACAAAATACTCAGCCGCTGTTGATTTCCCTGTACCTATACCACCTGTAAGTCCTGTTACCTTTATCATTGCATTCATTCTTTCCGCAAAAAAACGCCATTCGTTACTTCAGCTCGTACCAATTGCATCCTTCGTTGAGATCGGCCTTCAGCTTCACTTTCATATCATATGCAGACTCCATGTTTTCTACCAGCAGCTTTTCTATTTCTTCCCGCTCGTCTTCATACGTGTTTATTATCAGTTCGTCATGGACCTGCAATATGAGAGATGATTTGAGTTTGCCGGATTTTATCGCATTGTAGACCTTTATCATGGCTATCTTTATTATATCGGCAGCGCTGCCCTGGATAGGAGTGTTCATGGCCAGACGCTCACCCACCTGTCTCACCATATAACCGGATGCCTTTATTTCCTTGATATAGCGTTTTCTTCCCATTATGGTCGTGACATACCCCTTCTCGCGGCAGGATTCCACCTGACCGTCCATGAAAGCCTTTACGGCTGTATGCTTCCTGAAGTAAGTGTCGATATATTCCTCCGCATCCTTTCTCGTTATATTAAGCTCCGACGAAAGTCCGAAACTGCTCATGCCGTATATGACACCGAAATTGACGGCCTTGGCCCTGCTCCTTTCCTCTATGGTTATCTCCGATTCCGGGACCCCCAGCACATTGGCAGCCGTTGCTCTGTGTATATCCTCTCCCCTGTTGAAAGCATCTATCAGCGCTTCGTCTCCCGACATGTGTGCCAGCACTCTCAGCTCTATCTGAGAATAATCGGCGCCTACCAATACACAGTTGTCCGAATCAGGAATAAAGGCCTTTCTGAGCTGACGGCCCATCTCCTGTCTGACAGGGATGTTCTGCAGATTAGGCTCAGTACAGCTTATCCTGCCGGTCGTTGTCACCGTCTGGTTGAAATGAGCATGGACTTTACCGTCATTTTCATTGATGAGAGGGATGAGACCATCTATATAGGTGCTTTTCAGCTTGGAAAGAGTCCTGTACTCCAGCACGGCCGGGACTATAGGATGTTTGTCCTTTATCCGCTCCAGTATATCAGCACTGGTAGAATATCCTCTCTTGGTTTTCTTGCCTGCCGGAAGGCCAAGCTTCTCAAAGAGTATGTCCCCCAATTGGAACGGTGAGTTGAGATTGAATGTCTCGCCTGCCATATCGAACACTCTGGCCGAGATCTCGTCTATCTTCTGCGACAATTCTCTGCCGAAATCCATCAGCGTGCCTCGATCCACCTTGAAGCCTTCGTACTCCATAGACGCCATGACTTCTATCAGCGGCAGCTCCACACTATAGAACACATCGTCCAGCTGTTCGTCCTTTATACGCTGCTGCTGAACTTCCACCAGGTTGAGAACGGCGGTGCATATGTCGAAGCCATAATCCATATATGCCTGACTGTTATCATCAAACATGTCCATCTGGCCATTGGCCTCCTGAAATTCCGTTTCGTCTTTTACCGTGAAATGAAGATATTCATTGGCAATAGCTGTCAGGCTGTAATTGCTCCGACCAGAATCCAGCACATATTGGGCAATCATGGTATCGAAGGAAGTGGCAAAGCTCATTTCACAGGATAAGGCATCGTGGCACATCAGCATGAAATAATCGCGCTTCAGCCCATGCCCTGTCATGGAAATATCCTGGTCCGCCAGCCATCGGACGAAATCATCCAGTTTGGGGTAGTCGAAATAATAGTACTTTCCTCCGTTCATCATCGCCACACCCTCTATCGCGACAGTTCCGAGATGATTATAATCGCCAAAGACCTTGATGATCGTCTCCCCGCTGAGAGAAATGTCATTCATCTTCTCCCCATTGTTTACCAGGATCCTTTCATACGATGACGTATCTACAGATATCGTATGACCTTCGACAGCTCCTGAGGACTGCCCGCCTTCCCTGCCTATGTTGAGTTTCTTCAGGAATTTGTTGAACTCCAATTTGGTGTAGATGGCAACCAGCGCGTCGTAATCCGGCTCTCCCAGGATGAATTCATCGAAATCAATATCGACAGGCACATTGGTGTTTATGGTAGCCAGTCGCTTACTCATGACTGCCAGCTGAGCATTATCCTCTATCTTCTTTTTCAACCCCTTAGGCGTGATATCTTCCGTATTGGCCAGCAGGTTCTCGACGCTGCCGAATTCCAGTATCAATTTCGTGGCCGTCTTATCGCCCACTCCCGGTACTCCCGGTATATTGTCGGACTGGTCTCCCATGAGACCTTTGTAATCGATGAACTGCTGAGGAGTGAAGCCGTACTTTTCGATCATAGCCCTCCTGTCGTATATCTCAAATTCCGAAACGCCTTTTTTCGTTATTATGACCCTGGTCTTATCAGAGGCCAATTGCAGCTCATCCTTATCGCCGGTGATGATATACGGCTCCAGTCCATCCTCTTCAGCCTTCCTGGCTATGGTGCCGATGATATCATCAGCTTCAAACCCTTCCAGCTCCAGCTGTTTCACATTCATGGCCGCCAGTATTTCCTTGAGAAGAGGTATCTGCATAGCCAGTTCCGGCGGCATCTTTTTTCGCCCTGCCTTATACTGATCATACTCCTTATGTCTGAAAGTAGGCGCCTTCATATCGAATGCTACCGCCATATACTCAGGCTCGTAATCTCGTTTTATCTTGTCCATCATATTGAGGAACCCGAATATACCCTGAGTAAATATCCCGTCTCTCGTTATCATAGGATTCCTCATGGCGTAATAAGCTCTGTTTATCAGGCTGTTGCCGTCTATTATCGCTATTTTCTTCATTGATACACCTCTGTATTTTCAATATACGTCAAAGCGCTGAAACAGCTTTGAATCCATAGGCTGAGGCCGCGCTCATCACACCGTCTTTTATGGCTTCTGCCATCACATAGGCGCTGAGATCGCCCAGTGCGTCAGCGTTGACTTCCACCTCTCCTCCGGAAAGGAAAAAGATAGTATCACCATCGGCTGAAGAATGCACTGGTTTTATAGCCGAAGCATAACCGTCGTGGCACATGGATGCCAGCTTGGCGCACTGATCCTTCGTAAGCTTGCCATTGGTCACGACACATCCGATGGTAGTGTTGCCGGAAAAAACATCCTTTTGCCTGCCAATATCCTTCCACATGTGAAAACGCGTATTGTCCAGCTTTTTCCCATCCTCAGTCAGCATCCCGGCTATCTGCTCCCCCGTATCTACGTCATATATGTCTCCCAGACTGTTGACAGCTACTACCGCCCCTACCTTCAAATCGCCTATCTGCAGCGCGTAAGTCCCCAGCCCGCTTTTCATCGCTCTTTCCATCTCCATGAATTTGCCTACCGTGGCGCCTGTTCCTGCTCCGAAATTGCCGCTTTGCGGCCTGTTGTTCTCGGAATCCACACATGCTGCATAGCCCATCTTCGCATCAGGCCTGCACCTGGGATCTCCCACCGTCAAATCAAAGAGACAAGCAGCAGGGACGATAGGCACATGCCCGATACCGACATCGAAGCCTATTTCCCGCTCTTCCAGATATCTCATCACACCGCCGGCGGCATCCAGTCCGAAAGCGCTTCCTCCTGAAAGCAGCACCCCATATACTTCCTGGCACGCTTTCTGCGGATCCAACAGATCGGTCTCCCTGCTGGCCGGACCGCCTCCTCTCACGTCGACGCCGCCTACGGCGCCTTTCTCGCATATGATGACGGTACAACCGCTGCCGCCCTCTGCATCCTGAGCATTTCCGATCCTGAAGCCTTCTATTTCTTCTATGGATATCTCCCTGAATATTTCTTTCATGTTCTACCCCACTTTTCTGCCATCCGGTATCCCGTGGCTATTTAAGCTTCCTGTAAGTCAGCCAGTAGACGATGCCTACGAAGATACCTCCGCCAACTATATTTCCCAAAGTTACGGGCAAAAGATTCCCTATCAGCAGATTTTCCACCGTCAGACCCGAAATATCCAGATCCAGCAGCTGTACGAAGGCGTCGTTGGCTGACGCTATCATCCCTGCAGGAATGAAATACATATTGGCCACACTGTGTTCGAAACCCGAAAGAACGAAGAGGCCGATACAGAAGAATATGGAAAAGATCTTGCTGATGGTCGCCTGTGCTCCCGTAGCCATCCACACTGCCAGACATACCAGCCAGTTACACATTATGCCCAGCACGAAGGCTCTGCCAAAGTCCAAACTTGTTTTGGAAATGGCTGTCCTGACGGTTATCGCCCCCAGCAGGCCATCGCCACTTTCCAACAGACCGGAATAGTTTATCAGCACCGCTATCAGCAATGCGCCTATGAAATTTCCTATGTAAACGATGATCCAGTTTTTCAAAAGGCCGGATATCCTTATCTTCTTGTCCAGCAGACCTATCAGCATCAGATTGTTCCCCGTGAACAGCTCGGCTCCGCAGAGGACAACCATCATAAGACCGACCGGAAAGACGACAGCCGAGATCAGCTTTCCCAGCCCGAAAGTGGACGCATCAGCCACCAGATTGAAGGATACCATTGCCGAAGCCTGAGCTCCGAAAGCGATGTACGCTCCCGCCAGAATAGCTAATATCAACAGTTTCAACACACCGGAACCCGCCTTTGGCACGGCGGAATCAGACACCTTTTCAAGAATTTCAGCAGACGTTAATGATTTCAATTCGATATTTCTCCTTCCTTATATCATCTGTCCGATAGGATCGGACTTTTATCACAAAAAAATACCCGAACGGCACTGATATGCCGAACAGGTATTTATTATATCATATCGCTGACTACTTTGTCATCAATTCGCATATGGCGTTGGAAAATGCCACCGGATCCTCCACAGGCAAGCCTTCTATCAACAGGGCCTGATCATAGAGAAGTTCAGCGTACTTTTTCACCATATCCTTGTCAGTCTCATAGCACTTCCTGAGAGCTTCCATCACCGGATGTTTGGCGTTTATCTCCAGGACGCGCTCCGCCTTGACCTTTTCGTCCACCGGCATGGAATTGAGTACCTTTTCCATTTCGATGGAAAGCCCGCCTTTCGCCGTGAGGCAAACCGGATGACTCTTGAGTCTCTGAGAAAGTCTCACTTCGGAAACTTTTCCGTCCAGCGCCTCTTTCATGAATCCCAGCATGTCCTTGCTTTCCTCGGCCTGTTTTTCGGCAGCTTCCTTCTCTTCCTTGCTCTCTTCCACGTCCAGATCCTCTGCTGATACGGAACGGAATTCCTTCTCGTCATACTCTCTCATCATCTGCAGCGCGAACTCATCCACATCGTCGGTCAGGTACAATATTTCGTATCCTTTATCCTTCAGCAGCTCCGTCTGCGGCAGCTTGTCTATCTTATCAGTTGTCTCTCCCGACGCGTAATATATGTGTTTTTGGTCAGGCTTCATCCTGCTGACGTATTCGGAAAGGGTGACAAGATCTTTCTCTGTGGATGAGTAGAACATCACCAGATCCTGCAGCTTTTCCTTATTGACTCCAAATCCGTCATAGAGTCCGTATTTAAGCTGCAGACCGAAATCCTTGAAGAACTTCACATATTTTTCTCTGTCGGTCTTGAGCATGGCGAGCAGCTCGCTCTTTATCTTCTTTTCCAGCCTCTGAGCGATAGCCTTGAGCTGCCTGTCATGCTGAAGCATTTCCCTGGAAATATTGAGAGACAGATCCTGGGAATCCACCAGTCCCTTGACGAAGCTGAAATAATCAGGCAGCAGATCCGGGCATTTATCCATGATCAGGACGCCTGATGAGTAAAGCTGCAGCCCCTTTTCAAAATCCTTGGTATAATAATTGTACGGCGCCTTGCCCGGTATGAACAGCAGAGCCGTATAGCTGACTACGCCCTCCACATCGGTATGGATGACCTTTGCCGGATCGGTATAATCGTAGAACTTGTCTTTGTAAAAGTTATTGTAATCCTCTTCTGTTATCTCGCTCTTGGTCTTCTTCCACAGCGGCACCATGCTGTTGAGGGTCTCCAGCTCGCTGTAGGTCTCATATTCCTGGTCTTCCGGTTTCTTCTCCTCGTCTCCCGGCTTGATACGGTGTTTCTCCACCATCATCTGTATCGGATATCTGATGTAATCCGAATACTTGGTCACCAGACCTTTTATCTTATAAGTATCCAGATATTCGCTGTATCTCTCGTCATCAGTATCCTCTTTGAGCTTCAGAGTTATCTCAGTGCCGTTACCATCCTTCTCAGCCTCCGTTATGGTATAACCGTCGGCGCCGGAGGATTCCCACAGATATGCCTGCTCCTCGCCATAAGCTCTGCTGAGCACGCTGACCCTGTCGCTGACCATGAAGGCCGAGTAAAAGCCAACGCCGAACTGACCTATGATATCTATCTCATCCTTGTTGTCCATCTCAGACTTGAAGTCGAGAGAACCGCTCTTGGCGATGGTACCCAGGTTCTTTTCCAGCTCCTCTCTGGTCATCCCCATGCCATTATCGATTATCTTCAGTGTCCTGTTCTCAGTATCGGCTTCTATCCTGATAGAAAAGTCATCTCTGGATATGCCTGTGTCACCCTCTGTCAGGCTGTGATAATACAGCTTGTCTATGGCGTCGCTGGCATTGGAAATAAGCTCTCTGAGGAATATCTCTTTATGGGTATAGATCGAATTGATCATCAAATCTAACAGTCTCTTTGATTCCGCCTTGAATTGTTTTTTGGCCATTTCAAATCTCTCCTTCCGATTATTAGCACTCATATTGTTTGAGTGCTAATAACATAATACGACGTTTTTCGATGAAAATCAAGTGGTATTGGAAATTTTTTATCCCGACGGCGCAAAAAACAGCCTGTACCGCTGCCGTCACCGCAGTTCCCAGACCTCCGCCAGTTTTTCCATGACGGGCTCCAACGCATCCGCCGGGATCGTCGGGAATCCCAGCAGCAACTGATTGGCCGGACAGTTTTCACGGCATACATACAAAGCTCGCGTATCATAGAGACGTATCCCTGCCGCTTCCGCTCTTTCCAGAAGCTGATCCAGCGAAAAACGGCTCTCCACTTCCATCAGTATGTGTATCCCTGCGTCTCCGCCGGATATCTTCACTTTACCGCCCATCACCCTTTCAGCGGTTTCCATGAGGATATTCAGCTTTCTCCTGTAGGTAGTCCTGAGCCTGTTGATATGACGCTGATAACTGCCGGAGGCGATGAAATCGGCCAGGGTCAGCTGGTGAAGAGTATTGACCTGGCTGTTGTATCGCTGGTAATATCCCATGAACCGCTCCATCAGCTCCTGAGGGAACACGATATAGGCTGTCCGCATCACGGGAGCAAGAGACTTGGAAAAAGTCCCTGTATATATGGTCCTTCCACGGGTGTCCAGAGCCTGCATGGCCGGTATGGGATTAGTCAAATACCTCAGCTCACTGTCATAGTCGTCCTCGATCACGTATGAATCCGTATCCTCGGCCCACTGAAGCAATTGCCGTCTCTTGGCGATGGACGTTACAGCCCCTGTGGGAAACTGATGGGAAGGTGTCACATAAAGAAGAGCTGAGCTGAGAGCTCCAAGAGGTTCCAACACTATACCGTCTTCTTCCACAGGGACCGGATCGATCTCATATCTGTGGTTCTCAAATACCTTTCTGATACCGTCATAACCCGGTTCCTCCATGATGAACCGCTTGCGGCCTCCCTCAAACATATTTGCTATCATCTCCATGGAATGCTGCTGACCGCTGGTGATGACGATCTGAGACGGATCGCACTCCACATCCCTGGCAGCCCTCAGATACCTGGCGATCTCCCGGCGGAGAGAAAGTTCTCCTGTTCTGTCGGGATATCTCATGACACCGGCCGCCTCCATCTGGCTCAGCGCATTGTTAAGGCTCCTCCTCCACTGTTTGTACGGAAACACGCTGTTGTCCATAGAACCATAGGAAAAATCGTATCTCACATGAAGCTGATCCTTTCTTTCCTCATCGCCATCTCTGGCGCACTCGCCCGTCTTCTTTTTCCCTGACCCGAAATTAAGCGGTATGGAGCTGACTACGAATCCACTTCTCGGCTTTGCCTGTATATACCCTTCCGCTGTCAGCTGCTGATACGCTCTGTCTACTGTGTTGCGGCTCACTGACAGCTCTTCAGCCAGCGACCTTGTAGGCGGCAGTGTCTCGCCTGCTTTCAGAGCACCTGACAATATCTCATCCACCAGCTCGCTGTATATCTGCTCATACATGGGTTTTTCTCTGCCCTTTTCTACATATATCACTCCTGCCTCCTTTTGGCGCGCTGTCTGTCCGGGACTTTGGCACCTGAAAAAAGTCCGTATCTGGCTCTTTTTTATGATCCAGTTTTATTGTATCCTTATCTCATCAAAACCACAAGATGAAAAGGAGGAGACCTATGGAAAAAGATATGAGACGAAACGAAAAGGCCATATCACGCGACGAATGCGTCCAGGTGCTGGATACGGCCGAATACGGAGTCCTTTCCACCGTGAGCACTGACGGCACACCCTACGGGACGCCTCTCAACTTTGTATACTGCGACGGCGCCGTCTATTTCCACTGCGCGCCTGAGGGCCACAAGATAGAGAATATACAGCACAACAGCAACGCATGTTTCAATGTGGTGGATTCAGTGGTGTTGATGCCTGAGAAATTCAACACACAATATAGATCTGTGACTGTCTTCGGCACCGTTGCGATCGTCGAAGACAAGAAGGAAAAAATGACCGCTATCACCTCCATCGCTGCGAAGCTGAGCCCTGCTTTCGCTGAGGAAGCCGCCGCATATATCAAGTCAGCTTTCGACGACATCCATATACTCAAGCTGACCATAGATCACATGACCGGAAAAGCCACCAGAGAATAGCTGTTCAAGACAGGAGGTAATGTACGATGAACATATGGGGGATCCTGATCGGGCTGGCAGCCTTTCTTCTCATAGGTATATTCCACCCTATCGTGATAAAATGCGAATATCATTTCGGCGCCAAGATCTGGCCTCTGTTCCTTGTGGCCGGAGTCCTGTGCTGCGCCGCCTCCCTGCTTGTCTCCAATACCTTCCTGTCTTCGCTTCTGGCAGTACTGGGGTTCACCTGCCTGTGGAGTATCCACGAACTGAAGGAACAGGAAAATCGCGTCAGAAAAGGCTGGTTCCCCGCAAATCCCCGCAGGAAAGGCTGTGACGCGACGGATCTGAAGACCACAGATAAAGATGAATAATGTTGAAAGAGGATGTGGCGCTGCTTCATCCTCTTTGTTCTTTTTGCGATTCCTTACCTGCACAGTCCCCATATCTACGTATAATAGTAAACGGTCTATCGCCTTCATTGTTTTCCCAAAATATTCCTTTTATGATTGTATTTCCCAAACACAAAGGTTATAATATCGTTATACCGATGGAAAACCCTGTCTGATATGTTTAATAAGGCAGCCGCTTGAACGTGCTTCCACCTGCTCCGAGTCTTGTGCGGGGAGGTGGTAATATGAGTACATACGAAGAATTAATGATTATGCTGACAATGATTCTCATAGTCGTTACCACTCTGAGTATTAAATATAAAAAATAGCCGTTCAGCTCTGGCAAAGTTAACGACTATTCTTTAGTTTGAACTTTCCGGGCAGGTGGTACAGGCACCTTCCGGCTGTCTTGTTAAGTATATTATAAGCGGATGCGTATTCAAAGTCAATAAAAACACCCTCCACAAAATCTGTACAGAAATGACTTCCCCATCCCCAAAAGCATCGCAAAAAAAATCCCGACATGCCGTCAAGGATATAATTCACGCCCTATCTTGTAATAGGGGGGTGCCCTGTTCCTGCTTCTGTCTTCCGCTCGATGACGGCCTGACATAGGCTTGCCGAAAACTCCGGGCTCCCAATGTCGTCATGTAGGTTGAATTACAACACCTTGTCGCACATCTCAGGATAATTTTATCGCTGTCGATTCTTCCTGTTATTAATTATAAAACATTATACGCTAATTTCAAGAGGGTAATTTCAATTTGCCTATTCAAACCTTCTATCAGGCTGCTGTGCGGTCGATCCTCACAGACAGCCTGATAGAAATGATATCATCACTCCGTCTCCCGCAGTCTCTCAACTATCGTCTTCCTGGAAACGCTCCTGTAGACTGCCACAGGGAGCAGCGCTCCCAGCAGCAGGAATAAAGGCGCAGTCATCCACACGGCAGAAAGGCTGAAATCATATTCATAAAACCAGAACATGCTCTCCATCAGCCTTCCGACCAGCGGACCGACTATAGCTATCAACACCGCCGAGATCAGTACGGTCGCCAGAGCATAAAGCAGGCCTTCGTATACCAGCATCGATTTCAGCTGCTTCCCGGTCATTCCTATGGACTGGAGCATGGCGAATTCCCGCTTCCTGCTGAGTATCCCCATCATAATACCATTGAAGAAATTCAGAACACCCACCAGGCCGATTATACCGCACAGGACGCTGCCCAGCAGCAGGAACATCTGCCTGAATCCTTCGAATTCCTCGCGTACGGTAGCCTTGCTCTCGTACATCACCTGGGAGTTGTCATCAGCTGTCAGACCGGCCAGGAATTCTTCAGCCTCAGCTTCAGCTTTGGCATCAGGAGTATCGAACATATAGAAAACAGGAAACGCCTTGCCGCCACAGTCTTCCCGCATCCTGTCCGCGTTCATCACCATAGTGTCGCCGTACATACTTCCGCTTCTCAGGGACATCTGGTACGGCACCGTCACCAGGGCGCACACCGTGTATTCCACCTGATGGCTCTTCTCTATGTGGAGCTGGATGTACTCCTGCGGAGTTTCGCCGCTGACCTTCCCGCCGGTCCTGCTGTCCACATACCAGCCCTCATCCACATAAGTCACCGGTATCTTTTCGCCCACCTCCGGGTAATTGGCCAGATCGTCAGGGTCCCCGTAATCATCAATATCTACTGATATGGCCACTGACCGGCCATTGGGATCTTTCAGTGTATCCAGTTCTCCATCCAGTACTGTCAGCTTATCCATCAGCTGTACATCCAGTCCCTCGATGGTGGTGTCGCAGCTTATGAGGCCGTCGTCACCTTCGTTCGCTTCGATGAAGGCCTCCACTTCCTCGTCGGACAGCATGCTTGCCCACCCCTGAGCAGTCTCCATGAAACGTTCCCGCGTCAGCCGTTCCTTAGGCCGATAACCGTCTACAGCCCACGCCCTCCCGGAAATCGACGCCTCAGTGCTGGCCTCTATGGCCGCCAGCGTACCATCGTCCAGGGCCGAATCGGCGCTTTCCGCCTCAAACCTGAAATAATCGGTATTGCCTACGATGAAATCAGCGCACGTATTGTTGTCCAGGTATCTTTCCATATTGAATCCGCCGGTGAAATTCAGCAGCACTGCCAGCAGTACTACCGCAAGCGACATAGACATGACCATCAGCACTGATTTCCCTCTGCTGCGTCCCAGATTGGCAAAAGCCATCTGATGCACCCTGGCTCCTCTGGTAGTCTTTTCCTTCCTCGATACCCTCACCTTTTCCGTATACCTGGCCGCTTCCACCGGGGATACCTTCGATGCTATCCTTCCGGGTCTGGCGCAGGACAGCAGCACCGTTATCACCGAAAAGGCTGCCGCTCCCGCAAATATCAGAGGAGACGCGCTGACAGTGGCAGACATGTCCCCCAGCGAAGATTGAGCTATCACCACCGGAGTAAGTACATACCCAACCAGCCATCCGGCAACCAGCCCAACAGGACAACCGGCAATACACAAAACGAGAGCCTGCTGTCTGATCACGCGTCTCAGCTGTCTCGGCGTGACACCGATAGTCTTCAGCAGCCCGTAATATCTGATGTCGCTGGTAACCGATATGCGGAATATGTTGTATATTATCAGGTATCCGGTGAAAATTATCAGCACCGCGAAGGCCGCCACCGCGACAATGTTGCCGACGTCCATATCGGCTCCTGCCTGAGACGCGGTATACCCCCAGTTTACGCCCTTGCCTATGTAATCGTCCCTGCTCTGCACCTCGCTCTGGTATCCGCAGTCCTCGATCACCCTTTCCATGACGCCGTCTATATTGATACTGGAGCCCAGCATCACGTTGAGATCGCGCCTGAAGGGCTGAGCCCCTTCAGCTATGGCTTCATCCTCGACCCTCTCCGCGTACTTCTTCGACACGTTGATAAAATGTACCGGTGAAAGCTCGTCGTATTTCCACCACCCCACCAGTGTAAAGGTATCGGTCCTCTGCCCCAGGCCCTGGGTCTTGTCGCTCACATCGTAGGTCAGCGTGATGCGCGCTCCCAGCTGTGGCTCCACTCCCAGTGATCTCAGGGCGTCCTCGTCCATGATTATCTCGTCCTCTGCCCGAGGTTCTCGTCCTTCTTCCAGCTGTATATAGCTCCACTTGGCAGTATTTTTATCCATATAGCTGACCTCCGCCGGCACTTTGGCAAACCCGCCGTCGGTAATGGTCCCCAACGTTATCCTCTCTCCCGCTTCCTTCACATCCGGATTTTCCGAGAGCTTCTCTATCTTCTCATCGTCCACGTCCTTGAAGGAGCCGTGGGAATATCCGCCTATCTGCCGGAAAGTACTGGTCTCATAACTGGAATTTATGGAAAGTACTATGGTGAAAAGGCTGGTAAACAGCAGCGTAGTCAGTGCGATAGCGCAGGCCGCGATGATATTTCTCCTGCCGGACGCTTTCAGAGTGCGCATGCTGAGACGACGCACAGGCCTTCTGTTCCTTATCTTCAATATCATCGCCTCCTAACCTGTCACTATGCGGCCGTCTTCGATGCGTATCACCCTGTCGGCCAGCTGAGCGATCTCTTCGTTGTGAGTTATCATGACGATGGTCTGAGCATATTTCCTTCCCGATATCCTCAGAAGCCCCAGCACATCCTGCGAAGTCTTGCTGTCCAGATTGCCTGTCGGCTCGTCACAGAGAAGTATGGCAGGTTTTGCCGCCAGTGCTCTGGCAATGGCCACCCGCTGCTGCTGTCCTCCCGACAGCTGATTTGGCAGACTGTTCACCTTGTCAGCAAGGCCCAGAGTCTGTATTATCCCGTCCACGAAACCGGAATCAGCTTTCTTCCCGTCCAGTTCCACAGGAAGTACGATGTTCTCGTAGACATTGAGAACAGGAACCAGATTATATGCCTGGAATACAAAGCCTATTTTTCGTCTCCTGAATATGGTCAGGGCTTCGTCCTTCAGCGAGAATATATCTCTGCCATCCACCGTGACACTTCCCGATGTGGGCCTGTCCAGACCGCCCAGCATGTGGAGGAGCGTCGACTTTCCGGAGCCGGAAGTCCCCACCACCGCCACGAATTCGCCGTTTTCCACCGACATGCTCACCCCATCCAGAGCACGAACAGCATTGGCTCCATCGCCATATATTTTTTTGAGATTTTTCGTCTTGAGTATGGTCATGTTCTTTCCCCTTTCATTGATCTGACACAAATCAAAAATCTGTACGAAAAGCATCTCCGCCTTCCATACAGATTATCTCAGAAAAATCTTTCCATGTTATTTCCACCGGTAAAATCATTCTTACAATATTGTAATCATTGGCTGCTCAGGCTCCGACGCGCTGATGCTCCGGCAGGGAGATCCCGGGCCGCGTCTTTTCCCGCAGGCAGGGGCAAAAATAACGAAAAGACGGAGCCTTTTCCCTGATGTGAAACAGCTTTGATGTATCCACCTCCGGCCGATACTATCTCCCGGGCCAGATAGAGACCTATCCCCACACCGTCTTCGTCGTGGTGCCCGGCGCCCCTGTAGAATCTGGAGAATATCTTCGGGATCTCCTCTTCCGGCATCCCCGGCCCTGTATCGGCCACTTCCACAGCCGCGAACATTTCATATTTCTTTGTACGGATAGTGATACTCCCCTGTTCCGTATATTTCACGGCATTGTCCACGATATTTCCCAGGGCTTCCCCCGTCCATCTGCTGTCGAAAAAGGCTTTCACTTCAGGACCCCTGACCTCCATCTTCAACCCTTTGGACGCAGCTTTTTCCATGTAGGCCGCCGCCGTTTTCTCTGCCAGCTCTCTGATATCCCCGGCTTCCGGATGAAGGGTCATCATTCCCGTTTCCAACCGGGACATTTTTACGAGAGCACTGGTGAGGAAGCTGAGCTTTTCTACCTGGGAGCGGAGGGCCATCAGGTATTCCTTCGCTTCCTCCGACATATCAGTCTCCTCCATAAGCTCCGAATAGAGTTTCATATTGGCCACCGGGGTCTTCGTCTGATGCGCTATGTCCGAGATGAGAGTCCTGATGCTCTCCTTCTCCGACTCGCTGCGGCTGACAGACATCTGCGTCGCCGTCAGATATCTCGCGACCTGATTTTCCAACGACGAATACATGGATTCGTCGAAACAGCTGTCGCTGAACCTGCCGTCAGCCGCGTCGCCTATCATCTTCTCAAGCCTCTCCAGCAGCCTGCGCTGACGCGATCGCCAGAGGATGAGGACAGTCGCACATACAGCGGCACATGCGCAGCATATCATAACTGCGAGAGCCATACTACCCATCTTTTCCCTCCCATTTATATCCGATCCCATAGACCGTCTTTATATATTTCGACGCTTCCAGCTTGTCGCGTAATCTTTTCACAGCAACAGAAAGAGCGTTTTCATCCACATATTCCGCTCCATCGGTCCATATCCTGTCCACTAACTGCCCTCTCGTGAGAGCAGTCCCGGCATTGTCCACAAGGGCCCGCAGCAGACGCTGTTCGGTTTTGCTCAGCTCCACACGTCTTCCTTCGTGGAAAAACTCCATAGCGTCGAAATCAAAGCTGTATCCGTCGATGCGGACCGCTCTCCTGACACGTCGGCGTCTCCTGAGCAACGTGTTGACCCGGGCCCGCAGCACAGCCAGACTGAACGGCTTCGTCATGTAATCGTCAGCTCCTGCCTCAAGGCCTGAAACGATATCGGCTTCCATATCGTTGACCGTCAGCATCATCACCGGAACATCGCTTTTTTCCCTTATCTCCCGCAGAAAGTCAAATCCGCTGCCATCAGGGAGATTGACATCGAGAATCATCAAATCGCAATTTCCCGTCTCCAGCGCCGTCCTCGCTTCATCCAGACCAGCGCACAGCGTGATGTCCCGGCCCTCTTTGTCCAGCGCCCGCTCCAGCCCCCTGGCCAGAGCCCTGTCATCTTCAGTTATGATGATATATTCTGTCATCTGTCACCTCCGGCTCATTTCCATATCGCACTCATTATACCACGGCATAAGCAACATCGCGAACACTTATATCAGCGCATGACTGCACGGCAAAAATGAGAAAACGCCGCTCCCTTTCCGGTTTCCGGGCGCGGCGCCTTCTCATATATGGCTTATATCTTATCTTATTGGCTCCTCATTCCTCTCACTGAAGGTTCAGCTTCAGCGACAGTATCCTCTCCGTCACCACGTGGAAGGCCGCCAGCTGTACGGCTGTCAGCACGAACATTATCCCTATGGCCATCTGACTGATGGCGAACGGATCACTGTCGTTATTGGCGATGAACACCGACAGCCACGATATGGTCCCGACACTGTCTGAGGCAGCCACGATGAGCAGGAACAGTATACTCATTATCATGGATATACCGATATAAGCTCCCAGTGAAAGGAGTATCCTGTGCTTGTTGGCCAGTTGCCCGATGGCCAGTGCCGCGTATATCTGGTATACGCTTTTCAGGACGCTCAGGACCAGCAATATTATCGCTTCAACGATGACAAGCACCATCCTCGGTTCTTCCTCCCAGATAGCTCCCAGCGCCCCAAACATCTCAGGGATCGTCTCAAGTCCGCTGACTCCGGCCAGCACCAGGATGGAGAGGAAGGCTACCAGCACACTTATCATCACTATCAGCGCCGCTATGATGCCTTTTGATGTTATCAGCTGCCACGGCTTCACCGGCAGAGTGTGCATCAGATATCCCTCGTCTCCCAGAAGCCCCTTGTAGAATCTCATTATCACTATGACCAGAGTCGCCACTATCAGCGCCACGAAGACCGCAAAGTACATCAGTCCCGTTATGAACTCAAAGATCCCGATGGCAAAGGAGATCCCGCCTCCCGGTCTTTCCACAGCTATATCAGTCAACACGTGAAGGCTGAGACTGAACAGCAGGCTGGCTGCTATAAGGGCCGCCCAGATGACAGCCATCAACTTCATACTCGACTTGATCTCATATTTCATCAATTTACCTGTCATTGGCATTCACCTCCGTGTCCAGTATCCTCTCTATGTCCGAGATGAGATGGGTGGAGATGACCACCGTACCCTCCTCGTTGTAGTTGTTGATGATGGTGGTGAGGATATAGTCTCTGGCTGCCGGATCGACTCCCGCGATAGGTTCATCCAGCAGATACAGATCCGCCTTCCTGCTCATTACCAGTATCAGCTGGACTTTTTCCTTTGTTCCCTTGGACATGGTCTTTATCCTGTCGCCCATGCTTATGTTGAGAGACGCGCACATCTTCTCGGCCTTGTACCTGTCAAAGTCGTCGTAAAACTCGCTGAACATGTTCACCATGTCCCTGGTTGTCATCCAGTCGGCGAAATACGTCCTGTCAGGCAGATAGCTGACTATGGACTTGGTGTAGACGCCCGGCTTCTTGCCGTCTATATAGATATCCCCTTTTGTGGGCCGTATGAGCCCGTTCATCAGCTTTATCAGCGTCGTCTTCCCGCTTCCGTTAGGACCGAGAAGCCCTATGACTTTTCCACGTCCCACGCTGAGGTTGACTCTGTCAAGAGCCAGCCTCCCGCTGAAAGCTTTGCTGACATCGTAACATTCCACAAGCTTTCCAGTTCTCATTTGTCTTCTTCCCCTCTTTCTTTTATCATTTTGACAACATCGTCAGCGCTGTATCCTATGGCAGCCATTTCCTTTATGAATTTCTCTATGCTCTTCTTAGCGATACTTTCCTTCATCCTCGTCACCAGCCCTTCATCCGTTGTGACGGTCCTTCCGGCCGTCCTGTTAGTCGTCACGAATCCATCGTGCTCCAGCTCACTGAGCGCGCGCTGCATGGTATTGCGGTTGACTCCCGCATCTTCCGCCAGCTCTCTCACAGTCGGAAATGATCCGCCCATGTTGTACTCGCCGGCAACTATGGCGATGATAAGCTGCTCCTTCAGCTGCGGCCATATAGGCCTGCTGTCGTCTAGCTTCCACTCCATACATTACCCCCCCCCATCTCATTTTTCTACTTTCTTCATATGTTGTTCCTCTCGTCGCCGCTGCACATCCGGCCTTGTCTTATTGTCATATTGTCCTATGTGCTTAGGACAATAATAATATATAAGATATATCAGGATTTGTCAATACCTTTTATGAAAGTTTTCTTGAGAAATGGGGATCTGTTCGATCAACGCAAAACCCCGTGTCCAACACGAGGTTTTCCTTATACAAAAAACTCCCTGCCGGCATTTTGCCATACAGGGAGTTGCGGTTGTGTATAAGCTTGTCTATTCCACTGTCTCCAGATCCACGCTGCAATTATGATATACCTTCTGAACATCATCATTGTCCTCAAGGGTATCTATCATTTTCTTGAGAGCCTTCAGATCCTTCTCGTCCTTAGGAGCCGTCTCCATTGAAGGGACGTATTCCACATCGGAATCCACCATCTCATATCCTGCGTCGATGAGTGCTCCGTGAACATCCGTGTAGCTTTCGGGCGATGTGATGATCTCATAGCTGTCGTCATGGGTGATCATATCATCGGCTCCGGCTTCGAGAGCCGCCTCCATGAGAGCATCCTCGTCTATATCATCCGTCTTCTCTATTATCATGACACCTTTTCTCGAGAACATGTAGGACACGCATCCCGGCGTCCCCAGATTCCCGCCGTTTTTATCAAAGGTGGATCGTACAGCGGACGTAGTCCTGTTCCTGTTGTCAGTGAGCGTCTCGACGATGACAGCCACACCGCCTACGCCGTAACCTTCGAATGAAAGTTCCTCGTAGGATTCTCCGGCCAGCTCTCCCGTACCCTTCTTTATGGCTCTCTTTATATTATCATTAGGCATACCTATGGCCTTGGCTTTTTCTATGGCCACTCTGAGGGTAGCGTTATAATCGGGATCCCCTCCTGCCTTGGCCGCCACGATGATGGCTCTGGTATATTTGGTAAACATGGCAGCTCTTTTTGAATCCTGCGCCGCCTTTCTTCCTGCTATTGTTCCGTGTCTTCCCATGAGACACCTCCTAACTTTTGATTTTATGCACCTGTTTATTATATACCTGTCATAGGGTTAATTCAAGACCAATCAGCAGGCATCTTCTCTGTCGGCGCGCTTCTTCCTTTCGGGATCCGAGTTTCTCTCCTCCTGACCGCTCTTTTCCCCTTCTTTGATATCTATTACATCCTTCATCTTCTCGGCTTCTTTCTTTGCCAGATTCTTATGGGCCGTGGCCATCATCAGCTTTATCCTGTTGAGCTGATTGACATCAGATGCTCCGGGATCGTAGTCGATAGCCGCTATATTAGCCATCGGATTTCTCTTCCTGAGAGCTTTCATCATCCCCTTGCCCGTAACATGATTAGGCAGACAGGCGAATGGCTGCATGCAAATGATGTTCTCCACACCATCATCTATCAGATCGACCATTTCACCCGTAAGCAGCCAGCCTTCACCGCACTGGTTGCCCAGAGAGATTATCTCCTGCGCCTTGTCAGCGATATCGGCTATCCTCATCGGCTCATGGAACCTTTTGCTCTCCCTGAGAGCTTTCCTCATAGGCTTCCTGAAATGCTCTATGACAGAGATCGCGGCTTTGTTTCCCATCATCAGCCCGTAACTTCCTGACAGCACCTCGTAGTTGAACTGCTTACTGTACATACCGTACAGCAGGAAATCCGTCAGATCCAGCACTACGGCTTCGCCGCCTTCGCTCTCGATGATATTGACCACATCGTTGTTGGCGTTAGGATGATATTTGACCAATATCTCTCCCACGACGCCTACTTTTGGTTTCTTTATATCCAACAGCGGCAGCTCGTCAAAAGCCTTGACGATATCAGCCATATTGCGTTTGTACTGTCTGTAACTGCCGGATATGACGTTCTCTCTGGCCTTTTCCACCCATCTGTCGTAAAGGGCATTGGCAGAACCAGGCTCGGCTTCGTAAGGTCTGGTGGCGTACAGCACTCTCATGAAAAGATCTCCGTACATGACGCCCATCAGGCATTTTTTCACTATGGCCGGAGTGAATTTGAAGCCCGGATTGCTTTCCAGTCCCGCCATGTTTATGGAAATCACAGGTATCTGTTCCATTCCCAGGTCCTTCAGGGCCTTTCGGAGAAGAGACACATAGTTGCTGGCTCTGCATCCGCCCCCCGTCTGGCTCATGAATATACCTACCTTGTCCAGATCCACCTCTCCTGATTTCAGATAAGATATTATCTGTCCCAGAGTCACTATAGTCGGGTAACAAGCATCGTTGTTTATGTACTTGAGTCCTTCATCCACCGCTCTCTTGTCTACAGTCGGCAGCCTTTTGACCTTATATCCCGCGCTGCCGATAGCCGCCTCCAGAAACTGAAAATGTATCGGGGACATCTCCGGTATGAGTATTGTGTAGTCCTTCCTCATGTCCTTAGTGAAATATACACGCTCATACGGTTTCCTGTCATCCACGTGCTTTACGCCATTCTTTTCCCGCTCGTCCATGGCTGCCTTGAGGGATCTTATCCTTATCCTGGCGGCGCCCATGTTGGTACCCTCGTCTATCTTGAGAACTGTATAAAGCTTATTGTTCTTTCTCGTTATCTCTTCCACCTGGTCAGTCGTCACGGCGTCCAGACCGCATCCGAAGGAGTTGAGCTGCACTATCTCCACATCGTCAGTCGTACCTGCGAAAGTAGCGGCTTTGTAGAGCCGTGAATGGTACATCCACTGATCCAGCACCCTGATAGGTCTCTCCAGCTTGCCCAGATGGGCTACTGAATCTTCAGTAAGAACCACCATATCGAAGGAGGTGATTATCTTATCGATACCATGATTCACCTCAGGATCCAGATGATACGGTCTTCCGGCCAGTACCACCGACTTCTTGCCGTGTTCCCTGGCGTATTTCAGTGCGTATTCTCCTGCCTTCTTTATATCGTCTTTCACCTTCTTATCTTCGGCCCGGGCAGCTTTCACCGCCTCAGCCAGTTCCGTCCTGGTGACGCCGGTACGCTCCAGCACCTTATAAAGCTCTCTGACCAGGAAATCATCGTTATCGTAAGGCAGGAACGGATGAGTGAAGATAACCTCATTATCCTGGAATATATCATCCATATTGCCAGCTATCACTTCCGGATATGTGGCGACGATAGGACAATTATAGTGATTAGGCGCATCCTTATCCTCAGCTCTCTCGTAATTGATGCTTGGATAGAATATCCACTTGGCGCCATGGTCCACCAGCCACTTGATATGCCCGTGCACCAGCTTGGCCGGATAACACGCTGTATCGGATGAAATAGTCTCCATACCCTTTTCATACATGTCCTTGCTGGATACAGGCGACAGCTTGACGCTGAATCCCAGCTTGGTAAACATAGTGAACCAGAACGGATAGTTCTCATACATATTGAGGACTCTCGGGATGCCTACTACACCTCTCCTGGACTCTTCCTCTGTGAGAGGCTTGTACTTGAAAAGCCTTTCCAGCTTATACTGATAGAGATTAGGCAGCTGATTCACTTCCTCCGCCGCTTTTCCTTCTCCACGCTCGCATCTGTTGCCCGTGAAGAACTTGCTGCCATCGCTGAACTTGTTTATAGTCATCAGACAGTTGTTCTCACACTTGCCGCACCTGACATGACTTATGGTCACATTGAAGGTCGCTATATCGTCAGGAGTAATGACCGACGACTCCGTTCCCTCCACGTAATTTTCTCTGGCTATCAGAGCCGCTCCGTACGCGCCCATCAGCCCCGCGATATCCGGCCTTACTATCTCCTTTCCCAAGACATTCTCAATGGCTCTGAGAACAGCGTCATTGAGGAAGGTACCGCCTTGTACCACGATCTTGTCTCCCGCCTCTTCCGGATTCCTCAGCTTGATAACTTTATAGAGGGCATTCTTTATTACCGAATAAGAGAGCCCCGCGGAAATATCTCCGATAGTGGCGCCTTCCTTCTGCGCCTGCTTGACCTTGGAATTCATGAACACTGTGCATCTCGTCCCCAGATCCACAGGAGCATCAGCAAACAGCGCCGCCTTAGCGAAAGACTGGACATCCATGTTTACCGACTTGGCGTACGTTTCTATAAAGGAGCCACATCCCGACGAGCATGCCTCGTTGAGCATGATATTATAGATAGCCCCATCTTTTATCCTCATGCACTTCATGTCCTGACCGCCTATATCCAGGATAAAATCCACGCCAGGCAAAAATTCTTCCGCAGCCTTATAATGAGCCATGGTCTCTATCTCGCCCAGATCAGCCTTGAAAGCTGCCTTTATCAGCCCTTCCCCATAGCCCGTCGCTGTCACATTGGCTATATGAGCCTTAGGCGGAAGGAGCGAATAAAGCTCCTTGAACATGTTCATAGTAGCATCCAGCGGTTTTCCCTCATTGCCTGTATAGTAGGAGTAAAGCAGATTCTTGTCCTCGTCGATGAGAGCCGCTTTAGTGGTAGTGGATCCCGCATCTATACCCAGGAACACCTTGCCCTTGGCCTTCCTTATATCTTTTCTCTTTATCCTGTCTCTCTCGTGTCTTTCTCTGAAGTGTCTGTAGTCATCTTCGTCAGCAAAGAGTGGATCCACATGCTTGGTATCTGACAACGCCGCCGGATCTGCATGCTCTATCCTTTCCAGGATCTCACTGAATTTCACTTCGTCATATTTAGACGAATTCATAGCTGCGCCTATAGCGACGAAATACTTGGAATCTTTCGGGAATATGACCTCGTCATCCTTCAACTCCAGCGTCTCTATGAACCGTTTCCTAAGCTCCGAAAGGAACGACAACGGACCGCCCAGAAAAGCTACTTTTCCCTTGATGGTATGACCACATGCCAAACCGCTTATAGTCTGGTTGACAACAGCCTGGAATATGGATGCCGACAGATCTTCTATGGACGCCCCCTCATTGATAAGCGGCTGTATGTCTGTCTTGGCGAACACTCCGCATCTGGCTGCTATGGGATATATCATCGAATGCTTCTTAGCCGCCTCATTGAGCCCGGCAGCATCCGTATTGAGAAGAGCCGCCATCTGGTCTATGAAAGCGCCCGTCCCTCCGGCACAAGTGCCGTTCATTCTCTGCTCTATAGTCTGACCATAAAAAGTTATCTTGGCGTCCTCGCCGCCCAGCTCTATGGCCACATCTGTCTCCGGTATCAGTGCCTCTACAGCTGAGCTGCACGTCACCACCTCCTGCTCGAACGGTATACCCAGTATATTGGACAGCGACAATCCGCCCGACCCTGTTATCACGGTCCGAAGCTCTATATCGCCGACTGCCTTATACATATCATCCAGCAAATCGATAACTGTCTTGAAAACGTTTGACATATGCCGCTCGTATCTGCTGTACCTGATATTGCCCTCATCATCGAGCAACACCAGCTTTACAGTAGTCGAACCGACATCTATACCTAATCTCATACACTAATCCTTTCCTCTGTTCGTCGCGCAAGGCGCGACATCCAAGTTACCCGGCTTCATTTTCTTCGGCCCGAAGGGCCTTTCACTCAAACCGGGGTTCCTTCTGTTCGTCGCGCAAGGTGCGACATCCAAGCTTCTATGAATGCTATATATATATGAAACGAAATTTCAATTTTTATTGTACTATGATATAATAATTTCATGAAAAGTTCAATCAAAAAAGACACATTTAAAGCTATATACCGATTATTGGATAAAGTTTCTCCAATTGATGGCGATTGCGGACGCCTGTGTGGCAGTCTATGCTGCACATATGAGCCTGAAACGGCCTCGTGTCAGACCGGCCATGAAGGCTGTTCCGAAAACGCAGAGGCTTGCTGCGAACCATCAGAAGGATCTTCGCTGGGCATCTATCTGCTTCCCGGTGAAGAAAAGTTATTCACCGGTCATGAAGACTGGCTGGAATGGGACTGGGAGTACGCCGAGGATTATGAGTTTCCTGACAGCTGGCACGGCAAGGTGTATTTTCTCAAGTGCCTTAACGCGCCATCCTGCCACCGGCAAATGCGTCCGCTCCAGTGCAGAGTATTCCCCCTGACACCCCATCTGGATCAGTACGGACAGCTGTATATGATATATCAAAGCGGGCAACTTCCCTACAAGTGCCCGCTCATACACGAAAAAATCAAACTAAACGAAGATTTCCTGAAAGCCAATTATACGGTATGGAAACACCTTCTCCGCGATCCTCTCATTTTCGATCTGGTGGAGATGGACTCAGCTTTCAGAGAAGACGATGGAGAAAATATCGTCTACCTTTATCCCTGATACCCTCAACGCATGTCCTCGCTTATTATATCGAGACGCTTTATCTCCTTCCTGTACACGTATCTCAGCGCTATGATGAAATACACTGTACCTATCAGCTCTGCCAGAGGGAATGAATACCATACCAGTCCGAGTCCTGAGATGGATGCGAGTATCCACGCCAGTGGCAGTATCCCTACCAGCTGTCTCAGGAGAGATCCCCACAGGCTCATGAAACCGTGGCCGATAGCCTGGAATATGGACGATGACATGATGCCGAAGGCGGCCGGCAGGAAGCACAGGCTTATAGTCCTCAGAGCCGGGATCCCGATATCGTACATCGCCTGATTCCCCGTGGAATTGAATATTGTGATCAGCTCTCTCGGGAATACCTGGAATATCACCAGTCCTATGGCCATTATCACAGCAGCCGTCAGCAATCCTTTCTTGTAAGCTTCCATCAGGCGTTTCCTGCTTCTGGCGCCATAATTGAATCCCATTATAGGCAGCACTCCCTGATTTAGTCCGAAAACAGGCATGAAGATAAAGGACTGAAGTCTTCCATACACACCCATAACGGCTACCGCTGTCTCATTGATACTTCCCAGTATTATATTCATGCCAAACTGCATTATGGAAGCGATGGACTGCATCAACATCGCGGGAGCCCCTACCGCATAGATATCCTTGAGTATCCTGCTCTGAGTCTTCCATCCGAACAGTTTCACATGCACGGCATGCTCTCTTCCAAACAGGAATATCTGTCCCAGGCACATGGAGAGGAACTGTCCCAGCACCGTAGCTACCGCAGCTCCCGTGACTCCCATTTCAGGGAACGACCCTATACCGAATATCAACACAGGATCCATGATTATATTGGTCACGGCGCCTACCATGCTGCATATCATCGGTATCTTCATGCTGCCCGTCGACTGGAGTATCTTCTCTGTGGTTATCTGTACGATGGAAAACAGCGAACCTATAGTGATTATCCTCATGTAATCTATACCGTTCTCCACGATATACGGAGTGTCAGACATCAGCTCCATCATCGGTACAGACAGGAATATCCCTATGAGCGCGAAAAAGGCCCAGCTGAAAAATGAAAGTCTGTATCCATGACTGGCTGCCATATCCGCTTCCTCATATCGTTTCGCTCCCAGCCTTCTGGAAATCAGCGAGTTTATACCCACGCCTGTTCCCACCGCTACCGATATGATAAGCATCTGGATCGGGAATATGTAAGTCACCGCCGCCAGCGCCTGCTCACTTATGAGCGATACGAAAAAGCTGTCCACCACGTTATAAAAAGCCTGAATGAACATCGAGATGATGGCCGGCCATGACATGGTGAATATCAGCTTACCTACAGGCATATCCGCCATTTTTTTAACGTGATCGGAATTGTTGAGTCTGTCGTTGTTGTCCATTTCTTCTCTCCCTGCATTGTATATTTGCTGTCCGGATTTATCGTTTCTATAAAAATTTGCCTAAAGTATTAGGCAAATTTTTACTTTCAATATTCAATACAATACTAGCTTACCGCTGCAGGGAAGTCAAGCCAAAAGATATTTTCCAAATTGCCTTACAATTGCTGTCACTGTCAATCTTTTGATTTGTAATAAAGCATGCAGTGGCAGTAACCTTCGAAGTCGGGATCAGCCATTTGATCTTTGAATTCCTGGCATATGCACTTGTTTTCCGGCTTTATCTCAAGCCGACAGGGGCAATAACCATTCTTCTGCTTGAGCCCTTCTCTTATCCTGGCCACCAGTTCCTTATCCTCATTCAATCTTACAGCCATCTGTTCTCACCGAAAAGATCAAGCCTTCCACAGTCCGTGAAGATTGCAGTATTCGTATACAGCCACCAGCTTGTCATTGTTGAGAGTGAATTCAGCCTCAGGCTTCGTGCCCGGCTTCAGGTACTTTATCTGGTGTCCGTTTTCCGTCTCCAGACATACGAATGTGATGTAGTGTTCTTCCTGCATAGGATGTTCAACAGAGCCTACCTTTACCTTTACTGTATCGCCAGTCTGTTCAACTACAGGAACGTGCTTTTCCTGAGCGGCATCAGTAGTTCCAGGTACTATCTCAGTCATCTTCTGACCACAGCACATTACAGGAACGCCCTTGTCCTCTATTTTTGTTATGATATTTCCGCAGTGTTCGCATTTATAGAATTTCATGTTTCTACCTCCTTGATTTGGTACTTTTCATTTCGAATTACTATATTTTTACCTTATAAGTCCATAATACTCCTTTTTTTCCATAAGTCAAGGCTATTTCGAAAAAATGCACCAAAAAAGTCCAAAATAATCTCCTGATAAAAAATCCGACAGCAGATATCACTCCTTTTACCCATCCTTATTGACATATCTCTTCTAAGGTGATAGCGTTATAGATGAGATGTTCCGTTCCGGGGCTCTGGCGGATCATTTCCCTTTCACAAAAGAGCCTGCTTGATAAAAGGAGTGTTATGAAATGAAAATCGCCGTTACTTATGAAAATGGTCAGGTCTTCCAGCATTTTGGCCATACTGAAAGCTTCAAGATCTACCAGACCGGAGGCAAAGATATCGAAAGCGAGGAAGTGGTCGGCACCGGCGGCAGTGGTCACGGGGCTCTGGCAGGCTTTCTCAAAGAGAGAGATGTAAATGTCCTCATCTGCGGAGGTATTGGAGGCGGAGCCAAAAATGCCCTGGCAGAAGCCGGCATCACGCTTGTTGGCGGCGTTTCGGGCAGCGCCGATCAGGCAGTCCGGGATTATCTCGACGGGAATCTGGAATTTGACTCAGAAGCCACCTGCGACCATCACGGCGAAGGAGAGGCTCATCACGGCGGAAACTGTGGTCACGAAAAATGCGGCTCGTAATGAGCCGCACCATGATTCAATTTCTTCCGAAAAGCCTTCTGAAGAAACCCTTTACCCCATCCTGCTTCGGCACATGGGGTTTTTCTCTGTGGAGATCCATATCCATGAACTCCTGCTGACTGTCCAGAGCTATGAGTTCTCCTTCGCACTTTCGTATATAAGATCCGTCAGGCTGGAGAAAACTGGCCTTAGCCTTATCTTCCAGCTGTATATACAGTATGTTGAGCAACTGCTGCTTTATATCCTCGTCATAAACCGGCCCTGCTATCTCCACGCGGCGGCTCAGGTTTCTTGTCATCAGATCGGACGACGAAATGAACAGCTTCACATTCTCACCCTTTCCGAAGCAATATATCCTGGCGTGCTCCAGATAGCGCCCCACGATACTGGTGACCACCACATTGTCGGTTTCACCCGGTATACCTGCCCGTATGCAGCATATGCCCCTCACTATAAGCTGTATGTCCACGCCGGCTTTGGATGCCTCCGCCAGCTTGTCGATCACATCTCTGTCGGTCACTGAATTGATCTTCATACAGATGTAACCGTCGCTTCCCTTTTCTATCTCCTCGTCTATCATCTGGCAAATAGCCGGTTTAAGCCCCTTAGGCGCTACCAGGAGTCGTTTGTACATCCCTTCCAGATTGCCCGTCAGCATGTTGCGGAAAAAAGCGGTCCCATCCAGACCAATCTCCTCATTTGCTGTCATTATGCTCAGATCCGTATACATGGCGTTGGTCTTCTCGTTATAGTTTCCTGTACCTATCTGAGTTATATAACTGTATTTGCCCCGCTTATAGGAAGTGATGAGACAGATCTTGCTGTGGCATTTATAGTTCTCGATCCCATAGATGACCTTACAGCCGGCCTCCTCCAGCATCTTGGACCAGCCGATATTGTTCTCCTCATCGAATCTGGCCCGCAGCTCCATCAGCGCGATGACCTCCTTACCGTTCTCAGCGGCTCGGCAGAGCGCTCGCACGATCTTGGAAGACGATGCCAGCCTGTATATGGTTATTTTCATGGAGACCACGTCTTCATCATCGGCAGCCTCATTGAGCAGCTTGATAAACGGCTCGACGGAATCAAAAGGAAAGAACAGCATCTTGTCTTTCATTCGTATCTGTTCCATCATTGACGCCTCTCTGTCGATATCCTCCGGCCATTTAGGCTCATAAGGCTTATACAGCATCCTCTTGCTCAGATGGTAAGGCAGCTTGTCTACCAGCTCAAAGACGCACTTCATATTGAGCGGTGTCTTATCTATATATATCTGGTGCGTTTTCACCTCAGTCATTTTTGAAAGCTCTTTTCTGAGAGAATCCGATATGTCTCTGTCGATCTCCAGGCGCACGACAGCCAAAGTCTGACGTTTTCTCAGCAGCTTCTGGACGTAGTTTCTGAAATCGGTCTCTGTATCCTCGAATTTTTCTGAATCGAAACTGACATCAGCATTCCTGGTCACGGAAAAGACGCAGGAGTCTTCCTGCTTGAACTTTCCATAAAGCTCTGAAGCCCTTTGAAGTATTATGTTTTCTATTCTTATGAAACGCCCTCCCTCACCCAGCATTATTATCTGCGGCAATATCTTTGGCACCGGTATGAAAGCCAACGATTTCTTGCCGGTCTTGTTGTCCCGCACCAGCGATGCGATATAAAGGCCTTTGCTCTGGAAATGAGGCTTGGGGTGTCTGTTGTCTATGACCTGTGGCGACAGTATAGGCAGGATCTCCATATCGAAATACTTCCTGACAAAGTCCAGTTCCTCTTCTGTCAGCTCCTCATACGGCACATCCTTGACACCGTACTTTTCCAATTGAGTAGATACGGTGGAGTATATACGCCGTTTTTTCTCCACCAACCCCGGTATGACCTGATATATGCTGTCCAGCTGCTCCGAGGCAGTCATACCGCTCTTATTGTCTATATGCTCCGGATTGATGGATGATATATCGAAGAGGCTCCCGACGCGTATCATAAAGAACTCATCGAGATTGGTGGAAAAAATGGAAATGAACTTGAGACGTTCCAACAGAGGTACGCTTTCGTCCATGGCCTCCTCCAGTACTCGTCTGTTGAATCGCAGCCAGCTCAGCTCCCTGTTCTGCGTATAGCTGTATTTTTCCTTTACCCCAGAACTTTTCGACATAAATACCCCTCCCTTACACCATAGTTGCTTACGATTATCTTCTTTGCTCCTGTCTGATCAGCGATGCTCTGCAGTATCATATACCCCGGTATAATGGTGTGTATACGCTCAGGATCCACTTTGAGGATCATGTCAGCCGCTTCCTTCCTTTCACCAGTGAGGAATTTTCCCACTTTCTTCAGATCTCTGGCCAGCATCATGTTGCTGGATGCCGGTATTATATCCAGATATCTGGCGAATTTGAATACAGACCTGGCCGTACCGCCTGTACATATCAGCTTATTGTACGGATTTGTTATCTTGATAGGCTGTTTTTCCAGTTCTGCCTCGATAGCCGCCTTTATCCTCTCCTTGGAGCTTTTCCCCGGCAATATATGTTTGACACAGTCCTTGAAGAGCTTAAGAGAGCCCACCCGGTAGCTTCGAGGAGATACTATGTTCCCGTTTTCAAAAATGACCATCTCCGTGCTGGCGCCCCCTATATCTATCAGTATGCCGTCGGAAATATAAAGCTCACGCATAACGCCCTGATATCCCAGTATAGCTTCCTGTTCTCCGGTCACAATATCTATATTGAATCCGGTCTCCTCTGTTATCCTTGCCGCCGCCTCGTCGCTGTTGACGATGTTTCTGAGCGACGCTGTGGCGAAGACGTACGCCCGTTCCGTGATGTCGAATGATTCCAGCGTGCTTTTGAATTCCAGCAACAGATCACAAGCCCGCTTTATACCTCTGTCGCTGATGCAGCCCTTCTCCACATATCCGGCCAGACCAGCCATCCTCTTGTCCTTAAAAAGGATCTTGAAGCTTCCGTTTTTCACCTTGTACACAGTGAGCCTCATGGAGTTGGACCCGATATCGATTACAGAATATTTCATGATTAAAACTCCCAGTCCCGATTGATGATAATAATGATAATTTTAGATTATTATTATTTATTATATACTTATTACATTATCTCTTCTATCTTTTTATTGTTAAATCTTATTGTTAAATCTATGCGGGGATGCTGTATTCTTATAATCTTCCCTTTTTAATTTCTGAATAGTATAATATATTTATCGGTAGATTGCAGGAGGCGCGTGAAATGCTTGCAAATGAACAGATGATAAATTTTAAAAATGATCTTCCTATTGAGACAACCATACAAAAGATAACCCATCAAGAAACTCATTATCACGACAATGCTGTCGAGCTCATATTCTGTTTGGAAGGCACCGTTTCACTTCGGGCATCCCACAGACATGTCACATTGCAGAAAAATGACGTTTATTCAATGGATGTGGGGGATATACACTGCCTGTATTCAGACTGCGATAATCTCATTCTCATAGTACATCTCAACACTTTGAACGAATTTGTTTCCAAAGAGCGCCTTCTAAACTGCTTCTTCCACTGCGAAACATTGAATATGAGATATTTTCAAAAGGAATCCATGTATAAGGTGAAGGATTTGATGTTAGCTGCCGCCTTGCTGGACACAAATGATGATTGTGAAACCTCCGACGATCACAAAGAAATCACCGGCCAATTGATCGACCTCTTGATAAATCACTTCGACT
>UQRM01000009.1 GCA_900543485.1 uncultured Eubacterium sp.
TACTACGGCTAATGAGACCGCCTGTGAGACCTCCCCGCTTAAGGTGCGGACTCTTTCCCTCCATATACCTGCCACATTTACTGGTACTTCCAGCAACTTTTGGACTTCGATGTTTCTTGCCGTCTTATCCGTATTTCCCAGCCTTATATGTGGTTTCTGTCCGTCAAGTCAGAGGTTTGCCTACAGCTTCCTTCAGATTTCACCTCACGGTGAACACCCTTGCTGTTCAGCTATGTGCTTCGTCGTTGCCTACGCGCACTCGGGACTTTCACCCGTTAGAGCCCGCCCATGGCGGGCGAACAAAAAACGACCTGCAGGTCTTCCCCACAGGTCGTCTTATCTTTAGTTTGATTTATGGATCGGCTCGATTACTCGATGATCTCAGTTACTACTCCGGATCCTACCGTTCTTCCGCCTTCTCTTATCGCGAATCTCAGTCCTTCTTCTATCGCTATCGGTGTGATCAGCTCTATCGTCATCGTTACGTTGTCTCCCGGCATGCACATCTCTGTTCCTTCCGGCAGCTGCAGATCTCCCGTTACGTCCGTCGTTCTGAAATAGAACTGCGGTCTGTATCCGTTGAAGAACGGCGTATGTCTTCCGCCCTCTTCCTTCTTCAGCACGTATACCTCTCCCTTGAACTTCGTGTGCGGATGGATCGTTCCAGGTGCCGACAGTACCTGCCCTCTCTCTATCTCATCTCTCTGCACTCCTCTCAGCAGCGCTCCGATATTGTCTCCTGTCTCCGCCTGGTCAAGAAGCTTTCTGAACATCTCGATTCCGGTTACTACTACCTTCCTCTTCTCCTCCGTAAGTCCTACTATCTCTACTTCGCTTCCTACCGTCAGGCTTCCTCTCTCTACTCTTCCTGTCGCTACTGTTCCTCTTCCTGTTATCGAGAATACGTCCTCTACCGGCATCAGGAACGGCTTGTCGTTGTCTCTCTTCGGCTCCGGAATGTAGTTGTCTACCTCTTCCATCAGCTCTACTATCTTGTCTCCCCACTCTCCCGCAGGATCTTCCAGTGCCATCAGCGCCGATCCTCTTACTATCGGTGTGTCGTCTCCCGGGAATTCGTACTCGTCAAGCAGCTCTCTTACTTCCATCTCTACCAGGTCGAGCAGCTCCTCGTCGTCTACCATGTCGCACTTGTTCAGGAATACTATGATGTACGGTACTCCTACCTGTCTTGAAAGCAGAATGTGCTCTCTCGTCTGCGGCATCGGTCCGTCTGTCGCCGCTACTACCAGGATCGCTCCGTCCATCTGCGCTGCTCCCGTGATCATGTTCTTTACATAGTCCGCGTGTCCCGGGCAGTCTACGTGCGCATAGTGTCTGTTCGGCGTCTCATATTCTACGTGCGCTGTCGCTATCGTGATTCCTCTTTCCTTCTCTTCCGGCGCCTTGTCGATCTGGTCGAACGCTACGTCCGCTCCCAGTCCGTATCTCTGGTGCAGCACCGTCGTGATCGCCGCTGTCAGCGTTGTCTTTCCGTGGTCTACGTGACCGATCGTTCCGATATTGATATGCGGCTTGGTTCTTTCAAATTTCTGTTTTGCCATTTGTAATTTCTCCTTCCTTTCGAACAGTGTCATGAATCGTCGAGGATCGTCATTATCTCCTCTTCTCCGCTCCCGATGTCACTGCGGAAATACTTACTTATTTATCGATTCGAGCAAGCTGTCCGGTAATTTTTCAAAATGATCGAATTGCATTACATATACGCCTCTGCCCTGAGTCTTCGAACGAAGATCTGTCGCGTATCCGAACATCTCCGAGAGAGGAACGAAGCCTCTTACAGCCACAGCTCCGTTGTTCATATCGGAGCCCTCGATTCGGCCTCTTCTCGAGCTGATATCGCCGATAACATCTCCCATGTATTCCTCAGGAACTGTAACTTCGACTTTGAATATAGGCTCCAGCAGCACAGGGTTTGCCTTCTTTGCAGCCTCTCTGAATGCCATGGATGCGGCTATCTTGAATGCCATTTCCGAAGAGTCGACTTCATGGTAAGAACCGTCGTACAGCTCTACTCCCACGTCTACGACCTGATATCCGGCAACAGGACCTGTCTGCATAGCTTCCTTGATACCTTCCTCGATCTTAGGGATGTATTCCTTCGGAATAGCTCCTCCCACGATGGAGTTTTTGAACTCAAAGCCTTCTCCCGGCTCACGAGGATATATCCTGATCTTGACATGACCGTATTGTCCACGACCACCTGACTGCTTTGCATATTTGTGATCTACATCGGCTGAGGATGTGATCGTTTCCTTGTATGAAACCTGTGGCTTGCCCACGTTGGCTTCTACCTTGAACTCTCTCAGAAGTCTGTCAACGATGATCTCCAGATGCAGCTCACCCATACCGGCAATGATCGTCTGGCCCGTATCCTCATTTGTATAAGTCTTGAACGTTGGATCTTCCTCCGCCAGCTTGGCAAGAGCAATACCCATCTTCTCCTGTCCTGCCTTGGTCTTAGGTTCGATGGCGATCTCGATTACCGGATCAGGGAATTCCATGGATTCAAGTATGATCTCATGCTTCTCATCACAGAGAGTGTCTCCTGTAGTTGTGACCTTTAGACCTACCGCTGCAGCAATATCGCCGGAGTATACCTTCTCGATATCCTCTCGCTTATTAGCATGCATCTGCAGTATTCTTCCCAGTCTCTCCTTCTTGTCCTTCGTAGAGTTGTATACATATGAACCGGATTCGATGGTTCCCGAATAGACTCTGAAGAAGGCCAGCTTACCCACGAACGGGTCCGCCATGATCTTGAAGGCCAGCGCTGAGAACGGAGCATTGTCATCTGCCGGTCTTTCTTCCTCTTTCTCCGTACCAGGTACGATACCTTTGATAGGAGGAATATCCAGCGGTGATGGCATATAGTCAATAACTGCGTCAAGCATCATCTGGACGCCCTTGTTCCTGTAAGCGGAGCCACATGTAACAGGGATCATCTCGCCTCTGATAGTCGCAGCTCTGATCACCTTCTTTATCTCCTTCTGAGTGATCTCTTCACCCTCCAGGAATTTCATCATCAGATCTTCATCCAGCTCGGCGACTGACTCCAGAAGCTTTTCTCGCCATTCGTCGGCAAGATCCTTCATATCTTCAGGAATATCGGTCACCTCGTATTCCTTCCCGAGGTCGTCCTTATATATCTCTGCTTTCATCTCTACTAGGTCAATGATTCCTACAAAAGAATCTTCTTTGCCTATAGGCAGCTGGATAGGTACGGCATTTGCTTTCAGCCTGTCCTTTACCATGTCTACGACTCTGTAGAAATCGGCTCCAAGGATGTCCATCTTATTTACAAATATCATTCGTGGAACGCCGTATTTCTCCGCCTGTCTCCAGACAGTCTCTGACTGAGGCTCAACGCCTCCTTTCGCGCAAAGCACGGTGACCGCCCCGTCCAAAACCCTGAGTGAACGCTCTACTTCAACTGTGAAGTCTACGTGTCCCGGTGTATCTATGATATTGATTCTGGTATCTTTCCATTGGGCTGTAGTAGCAGCAGAGGTAATCGTAATACCACGTTCCTGTTCCTGTTCCATCCAGTCCATGGTAGCCGCGCCTTCATGAGTTTCGCCCAGCTTATGAGTCCTGCCCGTGTAGAACAGTATTCTTTCCGTAGTGGTCGTTTTTCCAGCATCTATGTGTGCCATGATCCCTATGTTTCTTGTCTTTTCTAACGGAAATTTTCGATTTGACACATTATCCTCCTTTCTGCTCTTTATCCTATTGTCAATATCGTCATAAGATTACCAACGATAGTGGGCAAATGCCTTGTTGGCCTCTGCCATCTTATGAGTATCTTCCTTCTTTTTAACTGATGCTCCAGTATTATTGGCTGCATCGATAAGCTCTTTCGCCAGTCTTTCCGACATGGTCTTTTCGCCCCTGGATCTCATGTAATTTGTAAGCCATCTGAGTCCCAGAGTCTGACGTCTGTCAGCTCTTACCTCGATAGGTACCTGATAGTTGGCACCTCCGACACGTCTGGCCTTTACTTCGAGAACAGGCATGATATTGTTCATAGCTTTTTCAAATACTTCCAAAGGCTCCTCACCCGTTTCCGCCTTCACTTTTTCGAAGGCATCGTAAACGATTCTCTGGGCAACGCCTTTCTTTCCGTCCAGCATTATGCTGTTGATGAGCTTAGTTACAACAACACTTCCATATACCGGATCAGGAAGTACTTCTCGCTTTGGTACGTTTCCTTTTCTTGGCACGTCTCTTCCCTCCTTGATAATACTAAAGTCGGTACTCGAAAGCGACACGCGGTTATCCTTCAGGCAGCTGATACCGCATACCTTACTCCGTCTGTCGTCTCCGTGGTGCCCCTTCGTATATTCGCGGAAAAATCACCACGGACTGAAATCCCGTGATTCTCGCGTTTGACCCGCGCGCCAAATCAAAGATTTTACCCTAAAGGGTACAGGTGGCGGTTCATAAAAAAAGGGCACTTAGAATTTACCGATTACTACTTCTTAGGCCTTTTAGCTCCGTACTTGGATCTGGCCTGCTTCCTGTCAGCTACGCCCGCAGTATCCAGTGTTCCTCTTACGATGTGATATCTCACACCTGGAAGGTCTTTGACTCTTCCGCCTCTGATGAGTACGACACTGTGCTCCTGGAGATTATGTCCGATTCCAGGAATATATGCCGTTACCTCGATACCGTTAGTAAGACGAACCCTGGCAACTTTTCTCAATGCCGAATTAGGCTTCTTAGGAGTCACTGTCTTTACAGAAGTACACACGCCTCTCTTCTGCGGCGAGTTTACATCCGTAGCAACTCTCTTCAGCGAGTTCATACCCTTGTTGAGAGCCGGAGCAGTCGACTTCTTTTCACTGCTGGTTCTGCCCTGACGTACTAATTGGTTAATTGTAGGCATCCTTTTTCTCCTTTCTTCATAATAAATCATATAGCTTTGAACAATAAAGCCCAAAGCTATCAAATATTTTACCACGCTATTCATTATTATGTCAATAAAAATCATGTATAATACCCGTTTAATCCGCGTAAAACCACAGTCCTTCGCCGCCCGGAACATCCGCTCCTAGGGGCCGTCCCGTTTACGAAAAAAGAGTGCCCACATCGCTTTCACACGATGCGGACGACTCCTTTGAAACCGATTATCAAAATCGATGACCGGTTTTATTTCTCGCCAGGGTGCTTTCTGTCTTTGAATGAAGACTCTGTAGCGCCTCTCTGGTCTTTCTTGGCAATGTACAGGCTTCCCGAACCTCTTCCGCAGAGAATAGGTGGTTCGCAAGCTGTCGCAGCAGTCTCCGGAGTTGCAACGTCTGACAGATCAGCATCGGTCCTGTCTAACTGAGTAGCAACCTTCCAGGCCTCAAACTGACAGATGTATGACTGGTTGCCAACTTTTTCGATCCAGCCATGGTATTCCATGAAGTCCCCAACATATACAGGCGCCAGGAATTCGATCTCCTTATATCCTAAGAATAAACTGATATCTCCGTCAACGTATACCATCAGCTCTGTACCTACGTCTCCCCACTGGTCAACGATCCTTGCGCCGTTTACCAGTCCGCCTACATAATGCGCGTCTTTTGCGCTCATCATAAGATGGTGAACTACTTTCTTACCTACCATAATTTTATCCTCTCTTTATTCTGTTATGCAAAATCCATTAAATGCATCTATTCTTTGTAATGCATGCCCGTCCCAAACAGGACCTATCGTCCGCATCCTTCCCGCTGCCGGGCGTATTCGGAGCTTCCATCATATCAGGCGTACAATCGCCGGGCTCTTTCTAAAAAAGGACCGCGTCAGATGATGCGGTCCTCCGATGTCCAATCTGTAATCCCGGTTGGGTCTATTTAAAAGCCGGTGATCCAGCAGCCTTAGCATCCGCAGCGAACTTAGGATCGCCGAATTCAGGTCTCTGCAGTTCCTTAGCAACCATCAGAGTACCAGTACCGTAAGCGCAAAGTTCAGGTGGGTTGATCATTTCTGCACCGGATCCGTTGATTACATTACCGTTCTCATCCTTTGAATCCTTCATCCACTTATAAGCGAAGAATTTGCAAGTGAGCGATGTGTTACCAACCTTTTCGATGTATCCGCCGTATTCCATCCAGTCACCAGCGTATACAGGAGCTGTATATCTAACTTCTGAATATCCAACGAACAATGATTCGTCACCGAACAGTCTGATAGCCAGCTCAGTACCAACATCTCCCCATGCAGTTACGATGTGAGCTCCCTCTACCAGTTCTCCAGCATAGTGAGCATCTCCGGCTGACATTCTTGTCTTCAGGCTTACGTATTCACCGATCATCTTTGGATTATTTTCTCTTTCCATAATGCAATCTAAAGGTGTTTTCATTTTTTAGTTCCTCCTTTTGTTCTGCCTCGCAGAATATTATTAAATGAGTAATTGTTATTTTTATAAAGCAGTTTTGTCCCGTTTCTTTTGGGACAAAACCGATTTATGTCCCAAAATTTTCACTAATCCTGCCTTGTTTTCGGCCTTACTTCAATTAGTCAGCAAAAACCTTTGCCGGATCAAGCGGCTCTACATCGAGCTTCTTAACGATCTTGGATACGTTCAGCATGTGGATGTAGTCAACGTTTCCTGCCAGGATGTTGTTGCCCCAAGTACCGCAGCCTTCGGATACTGCTGGCGACAGAGCGTTAGTCTCAGGTCCCCAAGCGTCAGGTGTAGGCTGGTTAACCAGAACACGAGCTACAGGAATCTTCTCTCCGAAGTAAAGGATGTGATCTTCGTCGTTGGAGAATATTCCGGCAGTGTGACCTGTACCGCCGTCTTCTTCCATGTTTCTGATAGCCATGTCAACAGCCTCTTCGAACTTGTCATAGCTCTTGAGAACTACTACAGGTCCCATGATTTCCTTACCAAGGATATCATCTTTACCAACGCCTTCTACCTTCAGGCCGATAACCTTTGTTCCCTCTGGAATGTTGTATCCGGCAGCCTCAGCGATAACATCAGTATCCTTACCAACGAGACCAGGGTTTACCTTTCCATCCTGGAACAGAGCGTCACGGAACTTAGCAACGTCATCAGCGTTGTCGAATATAACCGCGCCAGCCTTCTTCATTTCTTCGAAGAACTCAGCTTCTACGTCCTCTGGATACAGGAGCAGGTTATCTCCGTCACAGAGGATACCGTTATCACTTGCGATAGCTACGATGGACTGCTCAGCAGCATCCTTCAGGTCATAGCCTCTGTCTATAACTACAGGAGGGTTACCAGGGCCTACGCCGTAAGCAGGAGTTCCGCTGGAGTAAGCAGCCTTAGTAAGTCCAGCACCGCCTGTAGCGATAACCAGATCGCAGTTAGCCATCAGTTCCTGCGACTTCTCGATCGTAACGTCGTTAACAATCTGGATGAGGTCTTCAGGAGCTCCGTTTGCGGCCAGAGCCTTACGGATCAGGTTAACTGTTTCTGTTGAAGTCTTTTCTGCACGTGGAGCAGGTGAAATGATAACTGCGTTCTTGCACTTAACAGCGTGCATGAAGTTTCCTAAAGGCGTAACCGTAGGGTTAGTAGCCGGAGTGATACAACCTATAACACCGATCGGATGAGCGGCCTCAATGAGTCCGATAGAAGGATCTTCATTGATGATACCTACAGATTTCTTGTCCTTGAGATAATCCCAGAAAGCAGCAGCCGTACCTTCGTTCTTGCCTATCTTGCTCTCATAGTCACCGAGTCTCGTTTCTTCTACGGCCATCTTAGCCAAAGGCTTAGCATTCTCGTAGATAATTTTTGCACCCTCGTAAACAAGCTTATCTACCTGTTCCTGGGTGTAATCGCTGATCTGTTCAAACGCTTTTCGCGCTCTTTCGATTTGATTTTGAATAGTCATACTTATCAATCTCCTTTTTCCTTACTATTCTCGAAATTAATTAAACAAGCTAACTACTTTTGTGTTTAAATTATCTCAATATTAACTACATTTTAGCATTTACGCCTATTACTGTCAAGGCATGCATCGTGTGTATACAATGTCCTTTTCTCATGACTGCCATAACGATATGTCAGTCCTTCGCACCTGATTTTTCTTCGCTTTTCAGCCTTCAGGCCGCGATTTTGCCACCGGCTTATACGGAAATTCGACTTCTTTGTTCCGGAATTACAGCATCTTAGTTATGCTGACGATAAAAAGAGAGCTGTTTCCATTACAACAGCCCTCTCTTTTATTCGATAGCTATATTTCATGCTCTCCGGATTTCATCGGGTCATTATTCCCACTGGATATCCTCGGTATCTCCCGAAACATCGGCAATATCCATATCATCGGATGCGATCTCCGCTGCGTATTCTTCAGCTGCCGCGTTCTCATCATCAGCGCCCATAACGCTGTTCAGCTCTTCGATGTTCTCGTCATCATCCTCTGCTTCAGCCTCCAGCTCCAGTTCTCTCTGCATAGCTCTGTAAGCTTCTATGAGGGCTGTATTGACACCGTAATCCAAATCTATGGATCTGTATTTCTTCATACCTGTTCCCGCAGGTATCAGCTTTCCGATTATGACGTTTTCCTTAAGACCCTGCAGCTTATCATTCTTTCCTTTTATGGCAGCGTCAGTAAGCACTCTGGTAGTCTCCTGGAAGGATGCGGCCGACAGGAACGAATTGGTCGCCAGCGATGCCTTGGTAATACCCAGGAGCAGCCTTTCCGCTTCCGCAGGCTTGCCGCCCTTTTCCACGGCAGCCTTGTTGGCCTCTTCTATCTCAAATTTGCTGTACTGTCCTCCCGGAAGGAGTCCCGTATCTCCAGGATCGTTTATCTTCATCTTGGAAAGCATCTGTCCTACGATGACCTCTATGTGCTTATCGTTTATATCTACACCCTGCTGCTTGTATACCCTCTGCACTTCCTTCAGCAGATACTGGTACACTCCTTCGACTCCATTGAGCCTGAGGATATCTTTAGGGTCAAGCGGCCCTCTTGTTATATTATCGCCCGCCAGGATATACTCTCCCTCTGATACGCAGATCCTCGCTCCATAAGGCACTTCATAGATACGTTCTTCTTCGCCTCTGACCTTGACTTCTGTCTTGTTATCCATAGTCGATTCTATGGAAACGACAGTCCCATCAGCTTCGCAGATGACCGCAAGGCCTTTAGGCTTCCTGGCCTCAAACAGCTCTTCGACTCTAGGCAGACCGTGAGTTATATCGGAACCTGCAACACCGCCTGTATGGAATGTTCTCATGGTCAGCTGCGTACCCGGCTCACCGATGGACTGAGCCGCTGTGATACCTACAGCTTCTCCTATATTTACGCTTTCACCAGTAGCCAGGTTCCTGCCATAGCATTTGGCGCATACACCGCTCCTGCTGTGACACGTCATTACTGATCTTATGGCTACCGACTCGATCCCCGCCGCTTCTATGGCATCAGCCGCTTCTTCGCTGATCTCCTGATCCTGCTCGACGATGATCTTGCCCGTCTCCGGATGGCACACATCCAGCAGAGCCGTCCTGCCGACGATACGATCCTTGAGCTTTTCGATGACTTCCTTGCCGTCAGTGAAAGCTTTTACCTCTATACCTTCATCTGTACCACAGTCATCCTCTCTGACGATGACATTGTGTGATACGTCTACCAGTCTTCTCGTCAGGTACCCGGAGTCGGCTGTTCTCAGAGCCGTATCCGCAAGACCCTTCCTGGCTCCGTTAGTGGAAATAAAGTATTCCAGTACGGAAAGGCCTTCTCTGAAGTTAGCCTTGATAGGGATCTCGATGGTCTTTCCTGTGGCATTAGCCATAAGACCTCGCATACCGCCTATCTGTCTTATCTGGTTCTTGCTTCCTCTCGCTCCCGAATGAGCCATGATGAACAGGTTGTTGAGTGAATCCAGCGAATCCATCAGCGCGTCCGCAACGTCGTCGGTGGCTTTGTTCCAGATCTCTATTACCTTTTCATAACGCTCTTTATCCGATACGAGACCTCGTCTGTAAGCCGCTTCATACTTGTCTACCAGCTTGTCGGCCTCCCCGATTATATCTTTCTTCTTTTCCGGTATCTCCATATCGGAAATACTGATGGTTATAGCCGCTATAGTGGAATAATGGAATCCCATATCCTTTATATAATCCAGCATCAGCGCAGTTTCGGTATTGCCATGGATCCTGTAGCATCTGTCTATTATCTGTCCCAGCTTCTTTTTATCGCACAGGAAATCCACCTCCAGCGAATAAGGGTCAGCCTCTCTGTCTTCCACGTATCCCAGATCCTGCGGTATCTTCTGGTTGAATATGAATCTTCCAACGGTAGATTCCACCAGTTTGCCGCGGGTATCATTCTCATCCGCATACATCCTCACCTTTACCCTGGCGTGAAGACCTACCATACCTGTCTGATATGCCATCAGCATCTCGGACAGATCTGTGAACACTTTGCCATCGCCCTTCTCGGCCGCTGACGTCCTCTTGCCTTCTTCCTGGCCCGGATGAGTCAGATAATAACTTCCCAGTATCATATCCTGGGTCGGCGTCGTGATAGGCGAACCATCCTTAGGCGCCAGTATGTTATTGACAGAAAGCATCAGGAACCTGGCTTCTGCCTGAGCTTCCACGGAAAGCGGCACGTGTACCGCCATCTGGTCTCCGTCAAAGTCGGCGTTGAAGGCCGTACAGGCCAGTGGATGCAGCTTGATAGCCTTACCTTCTACCAGAACCGGCTCAAAGGCCTGTATCCCGAGTCTGTGGAGGGTCGGGGCACGGTTGAGCATTACAGGATGCTCTTTGATGACATCCTCCAACACGTCCCACACCTCAGGCCTTACTTTTTCGACCATTCTCTTGGCGCTCTTTATATTATGGGCGTTGCCGTTCTCCACCAGCTTCTTCATGATGAAAGGCTTGAACAGTTCCAGTGCCATCTTCTTAGGCAATCCGCACTGATAAAATTTCAGTTCCGGGCCTACTACGATTACCGACCTTCCCGAATAGTCGACACGCTTCCCCAGCAGGTTCTGTCTGAATCGTCCCTGCTTTCCCTTCAGCATGTCTGACAGAGATTTGAGCGGTCTGGATCCCGGACCAGTAACAGGCCTTCCCCTTCGTCCATTATCTATCAGCGCGTCAACTGCTTCCTGCAGCATCCTCTTCTCATTTCTCACTATGATGTCAGGCGCTCCCAATTCAAGAAGTCTGTTGAGTCTGTTATTTCTGTTTATTACACGTCTGTAAAGATCGTTCAGATCCGATGTGGCGAATCTTCCGCCGTCCAGCTGCACCATAGGTCTCAGATCAGGCGGTATGACAGGAATGACCTCCAGTATCATCCACTCAGGCCTGTTACCCGATATCCTGAGGGCTTCGATGACCTCCAGTCTCCTGACGATTCTTATCTTCTTCTGCCCGGTGGCATTGTCCAGCTTATCCCTAAGCTCCTTGGAAAGCTCATCCAGATCGATATGTGTCAGCAGCTCTCTGATAGCCTCCGCACCCATACCTGCTTTGAACTTGTTATCAGGGTTATCCTTTGCCTCTCTGTACTGATTCTCTGTCAGGATCTCTTTGTAAGCGAATTCTGTATTTCCCGGATCCGTAACGATGAAGTTGGCAAAATAAAGGATCTTTTCCAGTGTCCTGGGTGAAATATCCAACACCAGCCCCATCCTAGACGGGATCCCTTTGAAATACCAGATGTGAGATACGGGAGAAGCCAGCTTTATATGGCCCATCCTCTCTCTTCTTACCTTGGCTTTAGTGACCTCTACGCCGCACTTGTCGCAGACGATACCCTTGTATCTTATCCTCTTGTATTTTCCGCAGTGGCACTCCCAGTCCTTCGTCGGTCCGAAGATCCTTTCACAGAAAAGGCCGTCCTTCTCAGGCTTGAGGGTCCTGTAATTTATAGTCTCGGGTTTCGTAACCTCTCCGTGAGACCAGCTGAGGATCTTTTCAGTGGACGCCAGCCCGATCTGCAGAGACTCAAAGTTATTCAACTCATAATTAATATTATCGTTCATTGGTCACTTCCCCTTTCCTACTCTTCTTCAACCGGTTCAGACTCAGCTTCCTCAAACTCCTCGTCGTCGTAGTCATCCTCTCCTTCTTCAGCTTCGCCCTCATCGAAATCATCAATATCATCAGGCTCATCACCTTCAATATCGACATCTACCATATCTTCGATGACAGGGATACCTTCTATCTCGCTGGTCTCTTTTATCTCTATCTCCTCATTGTCCTCCGTAAGCACCTTTACATCGAGGCACAGACTCTGCATTTCCTTGATGAGGACCTTGAATGACTCAGGGATCCCCGGTTCAGGTATGTTCTCGCCCTTTACGATAGCCTCATAAGTCTTTACACGACCCACGATATCGTCGGACTTGACCGTCAATATCTCCTGCAGAGTATATGCTGCGCCATATGCCTCGAGAGCCCATACTTCCATCTCTCCGAAACGCTGTCCGCCAAACTGGGCTTTTCCTCCCAGAGGCTGCTGCGTTACAAGGGAATATGGACCTGTACTCCTGGCATGGATCTTATCGTCGACCAGGTGGTGAAGCTTCAGCATGTACATGTATCCTACCGTTACAGGATTGTCGAAATACTCTCCTGTACGTCCATCTCTCAAGTTCAGCTTACCGCTTTCATCAAAACCGGTCTCCTTCAGCAGCTCTATGATATCCTTCTCGGTAGCGCCGTCGAATACAGGGGTGGCGATATACCAGCCCTTGTTTTTCGCCGCCAGTCCCAGATGGACTTCCAGTACCTGCCCTACATTCATTCGGGACGGTACGCCGAGAGGATTGAGCATCACCTGCAGAGGCTGACCATTCTCCAGGAACGGCATATCCTCTTCAGGAAGTATCCTGGAAATTACACCTTTGTTTCCGTGCCTACCGGCCATCTTATCGCCGACGCTTATTTTTCTCTTCGTAGCTATATAGCAGCGAACAAGCTTATTGACGCCAGGAGGAAGCTCATCGCCGTTATCGCGGGAGAATATCTTGACATCCACCACGATACCAGTCTCACCGTGAGGTACTCTCAGCGACGTGTCTCTGACTTCTCTGGCCTTCTCGCCGAATATGGCTCTCAGCAGTCTTTCCTCGGCGGTAAGCTCCGTCTCTCCCTTAGGAGTCACCTTACCTACAAGTATATCCGAAGAATTGACTTCCGCGCCTTTTCTGATGATACCGTCTTCGTCGAGATCCTTCAACGCATCTTCACCCACATTTGGTATCTCCCTGGTGATCTCCTCAGGCCCCAGCTTCGTATCTCTGGCTTCTGCCTCATATTTCTCTATATGGATGGACGTGAGCACATCTTCCATTATCAGTCTTTCGTTCAGTATGATGGCGTCCTCATAGTTATAGCCTTCCCACGTCATGAACCCTATCAGCAGGTTTTTTCCGAGAGCTATCTCGCCGTTTTCCGTCGACGGGCCATCCGCTATGACTTCTCCTTTTTCCACGTGCTCGCCATTGTAGACTATAGGGCGCTGGTTGATACATGTCCCCTGGTTGGAACGTTTGAACTTGAGCAGCTTATATTCATCGGTTCCTTCGCCGTCATCTCTGAGCACGACGATCTTATCAGCGTCTACAAAGTCTATGACACCCGAATGTTTAGCTATCACAACAACGCCTGAGTCCTTGGCTGCCTTGTGTTCTATACCTGTTCCCACTATAGGCGCCTCTGTCACCAGCAACGGCACAGCCTGACGCTGCATGTTGGCGCCCATCAGCGCTCTGTTAGCATCGTCATTTTCCAGGAACGGGATCATAGCCGTAGCTACCGAAACCACCTGTTTCGGCGATACGTCCATGTAATCGACAGCTTCTCTCGGAACCAACTCCGTCTCTCCGCCTTTGCCACGCACGGAAACCTTCAGGTTGGCGAAATGCCCTTCTGAATCCAGCGGCTCATTGGCCTGAGCGATGATCTTATCTTCCTCATCGTCAGCTGTGAGATAATGGATCTCTTCGGTAACTCTTCCCGTCGCCTTGTCTACGACTCTGTATGGTGTTTCGATGAACCCGTATTCATTGACTACGCCGTAGGTCGTAAGAGAGCCTATCAATCCTATATTAGGTCCTTCAGGCGTCTCTATCGGACACATCCTTCCGTAATGAGAGTGATGGACGTCTCGCACCTCAAATCCCGCTCTCTCTCTGGAAAGACCGCCCGGCCCCAATGCTGAAAGTCTTCTCTTATGCGTAAGCTCCGCCAGCGGGTTGTTCTGATCCATGAACTGGGAAAGCTGAGAGCTCCCGAAGAACTCTTTTACCGCGGCGGTAACAGGTCTTATGTTCATAAGGCCCTGAGGCGTGACCTCGGAGATATCCTGAGTCGTCATCCTCTCCTTTATGGTCCTTTCCATTCTGGAAAGACCTATCCTTATCTGGTTCTGCAGCAATTCGCCTACAGTCCTGAGGCGCCTGTTTCCCAGATGATCTATGTCGTCTATATTCCCGATGCCGTAATTGAGGTTCAACAGGTAGCTGACAGACGCGAAGACATCGGCCACCAGTATGTGTTTAGGTGAAAGCTCGTTCTTCCTCATCCTGATAGCGTCCTTCACCGCTTCCTGTCCCTCATTTTCGCTGAGTATTTCCATCAGCACGGGATAATAAACCTGTTTCGGCACTTTTATGTCCGAAATATCGAAATCTATATATGCGGCTATATCGACGAACTGATTGCCTATGACCTTAGTCACCTGGCCTTCTTCCACAGGACTCTTGACCATTACAAATTCAACGCCAGCATTTTCTATCTGTCTGGCCAGCGTCTTGTCCACGTTCTGGTCTTTCTCCGCCAGTATTTCGCCTGTGTTGGGATCTATGACATCTTCAGCCACCGCATTCCCTACCAGACGATTGAAAAGGCCCAGCTTTTTATTATATTTGTACCTTCCTACCTTCGCCAGGTCATATCTCTTCGGATCGAAGAACATGGAATTGAACAGCGACTGGGCGCTCTCTATAGTCGGCGGTTCACCCGGTCTCAGTTTTTTGTATATTTCTTTCAGGCCTTCCTCATAGTTGGTGGTCGTATCCTTCTCCAGCGTCTTCATAAGCCTAGGGTCCTCACCGAACATGTCGATGATCTCCTGATTGCTTCCCAGTCCCAGGGCTCTCAGAAGTGTCGTGACCGGCTGTTTTCTCGTCCTGTCCACGCGAACAGAGATTATCTCGTTGGAATCGGTCTCGTATTCCAGCCAGGCTCCTCTGTTTGGTATAACGGTGGTAAAGAACAGATTCTTTCCTGATTTATCTATCTCCTTGTCATAATAAGGCCCCGGGGAACGGACCAACTGAGTAACGACGACTCTCTCCGCACCGTTGTAGATAAACGTTCCTTTCTCGGTCATAAGCGGAAAATCTCCCATGAAGACTTCCTGTTCCTTGACCTCTCCGGTTTCCTTGTTGACAAGCCGCACTTTTACTTTTAATGGAGCTGCGTAGGTGACATCTCTCTCCTTGCATTCTTCCTGCTCGTATTTAGGAGGATCTGTCAGGGAGTAATCGATGAATTCGAGGGCAAGATTATCCGCGTAATCTTTGATAGGCGAAATGTCCTCAAAAACCTCACGAAAACCTTCTCTTACAAACCAGTCATACGAATCGGTCTGTATCTGGATCAAGTTAGGCATTTCAGCCACTTCGTTGATCTTCGAGAAGGTCATTCGCTCTTTCCTACCTAATTTTATCGGCTTTGGCATATTCATCACTCCTTATAAATTTAACAGATTACATTTGCAGGGCAGTTTATTATGATATCATAGAGTTGTCAAATCGTCAATATATTTTGGGAAATTTTTCATTCCGCGCTGCAAATACCTGCATAATAAGCGACCGCACCGGAAAACATCCGGTGCGGCCACTCCGCAAAGCTATTATATTCAGAACACGAACTCTTCTAAGTTATTTGCTTTTCTCAACCTTTTTGGAGATGATAAACATTACTACGCATATGAGAGCGCACGCAACCGTGAAGATATCCATATAAGTTCCTATGAAGCTTACGATGGAATCCACATTGACATTTTCGATTATCCCATCGAAGTAATCTCCGGATTCCCACGAATCCGCTGTTCCCCAGCCTTCATACCACGGTGTGAACAACAGCATGATGACATTCATAACGGTCATGATGAAGAACAGCAGCGCAATCCTCTTGGTATCGCCCTTTGCCATCCCGGTCTTTTCATTGACAGGGAATGCAACAGGATCCTTCTTTGCAAGTCCGCCATACATTCTCTTCCAGATGAAATAGAGAACAGGTCCGGATGCCATAGCCGTCATTCCTCCCAAATAGTAGTCTGAACCATTGATGAATATCGCGAACAGCACTACGCAGATAGGCACTATACAGAGGACTACAAGGAAGCCAAAGCCGCCAGGGATCTTGAACTTGTATTCCTCTTCCGGTATCTTCTTTCTGAGCACGATAGCGGAAATGTATACCAGCACATAGGACGCGATCAGCATATGTACATCCAGTATGATTACGAATCCAAACGGAAGCATACAGAGGATCATCGTCGATATAGCCACGGTAAGTACAGCGATATAAGGTACGCCATGCTTCTTATCGCACTTGACAAGGACTGGCGGCGCCAGATAGTCGTCTGCCAGCGAGAAAAATCCTCTCGAACCTGACGCGATATACGTGTTGAATATGGAGCACTGCGCCAGTATCGCCACTACTACGAAGAAGACACCGAAGGCAGGACCCCAGAATGTCTCTACTACAGTCGCATATCCAACAGTATCCGCTTCTGTTCCCCAGTTTTCCCACTGTCCCAGAGAACCGAGGCCTGCTACTGTAGGGAAGATATATACTGCCATGATGAGCGGTATAGTTATCAAAGTTCCCTTAGGGATGACCTGAGGATTGGAAACCTCTCCTGCTATAGTGGACATGGATTCATATCCCGAGTACATCCACATGCATACCGATATGCCGCCGGCGATAAAGAAGAGCCAGTCAGCAGCGCCTGTCGGTTCATAAGCGGTAAGCTGGAACGATATGGTGTCTGCTGTCTCGGCATTTCCGCCCCAGTTGAGGAATCCACATATGGCAACGATACCGAAAGCCACCATTACCAGGATAGACAGTATCGTGCTGGCTACACCGACATCCTTGATACCACGTATATTGATCCAGGTGAAGATGATTATCATTGCTGCTTTTATAGCGAATTCACCAGTCCAGCTCAGATCCCACTGGGCTGCCGCATATCCGCCTGCCAGTATAACGTATGACGCATTATCGATATAAATAGAAATAGTTCTCCACCAACCGGCCTGGAATCCCCAGAACTCTCCCAGAGCTTCCTGGACCCACTTATAATAGCCTCCCTCCTGAGGTCTTACGGAACCCAATTCAGAAGCCACAAGTCCGAAAGGAAGCGCCCATACGAACGGCATCACGCAGAGCATAACGATAGTAAGCCCTGGCCCGCATTCAGGTATCATTTCCTCGATACCATAACAGCCTGCCGCTACCAGACAGAAGATCATGAATACGACTGTTGAAACCTTGAGGTCATGCTTCTTCAATCCATGCTCTCCTACATGAGCAACTTTGTTGTTTTGATTTTGAGTCATGTTTTCCTCCTTTGCTTAAATTTTATAATAGTATTGCGTATCGGATAACATAACATATATTTCAGAATATTACAATGCTTTCGAATTGTTTTCTAAATCTCGACAACTTCGTTGCGAAAATCGAGCAAGCAAATTACATTTACTACCTGTACAATATTGTAAATTCGCTTTCCTGAATATTAAAATAGTAAAAAGGGCCGATGCGCCGACAGCTCTTTCCCGCCGGCGCATCAGCCCTTTTTCTCCCATTATCCCCTTTGTTCTTTTTACGTTCCGAATTGTATTCAGCTTTAACTGTTCCCTGTCTTTTTCGCCTCTCTCTTCGGCTCTACCTTCACAGAAATGAGGTAGAATACGATCCCTATCACCGCGAAAATTACCGAGCCGTAAAGTATGATATCCAGCATCAGGTCAAAATCCGCCAAAAATCCCGGATTTCCACTTTCCTCCGCATAATATTCAGGGCCCCAGTCACCTTCGAACCAGCCCAGCCAAGGATAGCCGAGAAATCCGAATACAGCCAGGATTATGAAATTAAAGGATATGCGTCTCGTATCCCCTACAGCAAGTCCTGTCTTAGGATTGAGCGGATGGCCGACTGGGTCTTTTTTAGCAAGCCCGCCATACATCCTCTTCCAGATATAATACAAGATCGGGCCCGAAACGATCCCCAACATACCACCTATAAAATAATCGGTGCCGTTTATAAAGAATGCTATAAACGCTATGACGCAAGGTACGACGCATACTACACACAGGAATCCGTATCCGCCCGGGATCTTGAATTTTCTTTCTTCGTCCGGGATCCTCTTTCTCAGTATCAAAGCCGAGATGAAAATCATGACATAGGCCGATACCAGCAGGAATACATCCACTACTACCACTGCCGTGAAAGCAAAATTGCAAAGGATCAGATTGACGATCCCCACTGACAACACGGAAATATAAGGTACGCCATGCTTTTTATCGCACTTTACCAGGAACGGAGGCGCCAGATTATCCTCAGCCAACGCGAAGAATCCTCTGGATCCGGACGCTATATAAGTGTTATATATGGAGCACTGAGCGAGCACCGCGACTATTACAAAGAACACTCCAAAAGCCGGCCCCCAATTGGCAGTAACAACGTCGGCATATCCTACAGTTCCGGTCTCAGTCCCCCAAAAGGCCCACGCTCCTCCGGCATCCTGTACCTCAGCTACTGAGATCCCAAGTATATCCGCTACTTTTTCATCTGTAAGAGTAGCAAGTCCGGCAATAGTAGGGAAAATATACACCGCCATGATAAGCGGTACCGTTATCATCGTCGCCTTAGGGATGACCTGAGGATTTTCAACTTCGCCCGCTATAGTCGACATGGATTCATATCCCGCATACATCCACATGCCGATAGCGATACCCATACCGATATAATATACCCAATCCGCAAAGCCTATCCCCGAGAAACCTGTGATCTCTCCATCTGCAGTTACCGGTATCACAGGGTTCTGTTCCCAGTTGAGGAACCCGCATACAGCTACCATGGCAAAGGCAACGATCACGAGAATGGCCAGAATGGTGCTTACAATACCCACATCTTTTACACCCCTTATATTGATGTAGGTGAACACCAGTATCATCAGTACTTTGAAAGCAAATTCCATTCCCCAGCTCAGATCGAACCAGTTGGCAAGATATCCTCCTGCCAGAATTACATAGAGAGTATTGTCTATGTAAATGGAAATGGTTCGCCACCACCCTGCCTGAAAGCCCCAATACTCGCCGAGAGCCTCCTGCACCCATTTGTAATATCCGCCTTCCTGCGGTCTTGCGGATCCCAGCTCCGATGCCACCAGTCCTAACGGTGTGCTCCATACGAACGGCAGCACGATCAACATGATAACGGTCAGGCCTGGTCCTGATTCCGGCATCATTTCCTCGATACCGTAGCACCCTGCCGCGCACAGGCAGAAAATCATGAACACTACCGTAGATACCTTAATGTTATGTTTTTTCAAACCATTTCCGCCCACTTTAACATCATCATTTTGATTGTTACTCATCTCACCCTCCTTTTCAATAAGATACGCGCAGATCATTTCTCCTTACATTATACAACTCTTTGCGGAAATTTCAATATTTTTCGAATTTTCACTCCTTATCAGCGTCAATAAATATCAGATGCCCCTTTTCTCCGCTTTCACTCTCGATATAATATGATAATCTTATGGGCAGGATCTGTTTTGAGCCATACAAATAAAAAAGATCGGAACCTCCTGCGCCCTGTATCGCGCAATATAGTTCCGATCTCTTATTCGCAAATGTCACACAGCAAATAGCGGATCCGGCTTATTTGAGTTCAACAACTGCACCAACTTCTTCCAGCTGTGCCTTGAAGCCCTCTGCTTCAGCCTTTTCGCAGCCTTCCTTAACATTGGAAGGAGCTCCGTCAACCAGCTCTTTGGCTTCCTTAAGACCCAGACCTGTGATTTCTCTTACAGCCTTGATTACCTTGATCTTCTCAGCGCCAACTTCCTTCAGCACTACAGTGAATTCGCTCTGCTCTTCGCCGCCGCCTGCTGCGCCGCCGTCTGCAGCCGCTACAACTACACCTGCTGCAGCTGATACGCCAAATTCTTCCTCACAAGCTTTAACCAGCTCGTTCAGCTCTAAAACGGACATCTCTTTTATAGCTTCTATAATTTGATCCTTGTTCATCTTTTTTCTCCTTTACACAAATTTTAAACAACTTTCCCGTCCAGCCATTTGCCAGACAGACGCCACGGTGTTTTACGCTTCCTTCTGCTCCGCGATCTGTGCCACAACTCTCGCGAAGTTGGCCACTGGAGACTGAATGCTTCCCATAAATTTGGAAATGAGCGTATCTCTCGATGGTATCGAAGCCAGCTTCTGAAGGCCTTCTTTGTCGTAGTATTCGCCTTCCACGATACCGCCTTTAAACTCCATCTTATTGTACTCCTTGATAGCGCCATTCAGCACTCTCGCAGGAGCTGTCGCATCATCATAGCTGAAAGCAAATCCGCTCGGTCCCGCAAGGATGTCTTTTATAGCTTCGTATTCAGTACCTTCGATGGCTCTGTTTACCAGAGTATTCTTGTAAACAGTATAGTCCACATCGGCTTCACGAAGCTTTTTTCTCATCTCATCAGCTTCCGCTACCGTAATGCCGATATAGTCGATGACTACGACTGATGCTGCTCTTTCAAACTTATCTTTTATCTCGTCGATTATTACTTGCTTTTGTTTGTAAGCTTCTTTCATTACCGCGCATTCTCCTTTCATAGATTTGATCGATTGCCAGAGGCAATCATCATGACGTCTCTCGTTAAAAGACGCCATGGCGTTTAAGGTACTCTATAAAAAAGCCCTGCTGTCCGCAGGCAGCAAGGCAAATGTATTTACATTGTACCTCGGCGGGAATACATTAAGGATATTCCTTACGGTCCATCCTCCCGCTGTCTACGGCCTATTATATTCTTTTTTGTTTTGTTTCAACTAGCCCAGTTTCATGGCGTTGATCTTGACTCCCGGACCCATAGTCGACGAAACTACTACGCTCTTGAGATACTGGCCCTTCGCCGATGCCGGCTTGGCCTTTATGATAGCTCCCATTATAGCGTTGAAATTATCAGTCAGCTTTTCCTTTCCGAATGAAGTCTTACCTATAGGCGTATGGATTATGTTGGCCTTGTCGAGACGATACTCTACCTTACCGGCCTTAACTTCTTCTATGGCCTTGGCAACATCCATGGTGACCGTACCGGACTTCGGGTTCGGCATCAGGCCCTTAGGCCCCAGCAGCTTACCGAGTCGTCCTACGACGCCCATCATATCCGGAGTCGCGATAACTACATCGAAATCGAACCAGCCTTCGCTCTGGATTTTCTGAGCCATTTCCTCGGCTCCAACGAAATCCGCGCCGGCCTCTTCGGCTTCAGTAGCCTTAGGACCTTTGGCAAAGACAAGAACTGTCTTGGTCTTTCCTACACCGTGAGGGAGAACTATGGCTCCTCTTACCTGCTGGTCCGCATGTCTTCCATCGACACCCAGTCTGGCGTGCAGCTCGACCGTCTCGTCAAACTTTGCCTTCGACGTCTTCACTACGATGTCCATAGCGTCTTCTACATCGTATAATTCAGTTTTATCATATTCCTTTACGGAATCCTGATATTTCTTTCCTCTCTTAGGCATTTCTTTCCTCCTCGTGGTTCTAACGACCAGCCGCGCGCCTCATCGACAGCCGTCCGGTCTCCCACCGTCTGCTAATCTTCAATAACTATTCCCATGCTTCTTGCTGTGCCCTTGATCATTTCCGTCGCTGCCTCGAGGCTTGCGGCATTGAGGTCAGGCATCTTTGTCTTGGCTATCTCTTCAGCCTGCGCTCTGGTCAGCGTTGCGACCTTAGTCTTGTTAGGTTCGCCGGATGCTGAATCGAGTCCCGCCGCTTTCTTGAGCAGTACAGCTGCAGGCGGTGTCTTACAGATGAATGAGAATGAATGATCTGCATACACAGTGATCACTACAGGGATTATCATTCCCGGCTGATCTTGCGTTTTAGCGTTGAACTGCTTGCAGAAATCCATGATGTTGACACCATGCTGACCTAAAGCCGGTCCTACAGGCGGCGCTGGATTAGCATTTCCGGCAGGGATCTGAAGCTTGATATAGCCTTCAATCTTCTTTGCCATTTTTTCTCTCCTTTCTTCCTGATTTCCCCACAGGGGATCGATATTGGAACAAAGCCGCATCTTCCGGCATGAGGCCGGCGATAAGCTCTGTTACATACACCGTTGCTCTAGATCTTATCGACCTGAGCGAAATCCAGTTCTACAGGCGTATCTCTTCCGAACATGGATACCTTCGCCTTCAGCGTCTGCTTCTCCATGTTGACCTCTTCAACAACGCCCATGAAATTCTCGAACGGTCCGTTGATGACCTTTACAGTATCACCAACATCTATATCGAGATCTATATATATTTTCTCTATTCCCATTCTCCTTACTTCTTCCTTCGTAAGAGGAATAGGGTCCGAGCCATGTCCTACAAATCCCGTGACTCCTTGTGTATTTCTCACAAGATACCAGGATTCATTGGTCACTATCATCTTTACGAGGACATATCCGGGGAATATCTTTCTCGTCTTGACCTTTCGCTGCCCATTCTTCACCTCTACTCTGTCCTCGGTAGGCACGATAACATCGAGAATAAGGTCTTGCATCCCTCTGTTCTCGACGATCTTTTCTATATTTACCTTAACTTTGTTTTCATGACCGGAATAAGTATGAACTACATACCATTTGGCCTCACCATCGCCTCTCAGACCTTCCAGGCTCTCCAGGTCAAGTTTTTTTTCCTCTTTGTTTTCGTTTTCACACATCGTACTAAAAAGCTCCTGTCCTATCCCTTAGAAACATACGGCTCTTATAGCCGCCAGCACTCCTGTGTCAACTGCCCAGAATACTACCGCAAAGGCTGCACAAGTAGCCAGCACTATGGCGGTAAATGATCCCAGTTCCTTCTTTGTCGGCCATACTACTTTCTTCATCTCCAGCTTCACGCCTTTGAAGTATTCCTTTATGCTGCCTCTCTTCCTCTTCTGAGCAGAGGCAGCCATCGCTCTCTGCCTGTTAGATGTCTGCTTTGCTGCGGCGCCGCCTTTTCCTTTTGACGTTTTTGCCATAGTTCTTCTCCCTTACTTGGTTTCCTTATGAAGCGTATGCTTCTTGCAGAACTTGCAGTACTTGTTCATCTCTATACGATCACTGGTATTTTTCTTGTTCTTCATCGTATTGTAATTTCTCTGCTTGCATTCAGTACAGGCAAGCACAACTTTTACTCTCATATCACTGTCCTCCGTTCAATTCACAAAGTCGGCTCAGCCGATTCGTCGTCCTCGATGATAAACTCCCTTAAAACTCCGTCAACATCACGATAAACGCGACATTTTCTTCGTTATAAAAGTAAGAGCAGATACTGCCCTTATTCGGTTATTCACATAAAGTCGCTAAATAATTGTATATTACCACGTTGTCAATGTCAAGATTTTTCGCGAAAAATATGCAGACAGCCTGTCGGCCGCCTGCATATCCTGACTTTCAGATCGTCTTCAAACCGTCTATTTTTCCGTCATCTCAAGGGCATCTGCCGGGCATACGTCTATGCAGGCCCCGCAACCGATGCACTTATCCTCGTCCAGCTTCCAGTCATCGACCTCTACTTCCAGAGCGTCGGCAGGACATTCATTAGCGCACATGTTGCAGTAAACGCATCTGTCCTCATCCATGACCGGCTTCATCGACACTGCGGCAGGTTTCTCATCCGCCTTGTCGCCGGCTTCACTTTCCGTATCCGAAGGGATACCTATAGTCAGGCACTTCTTAGGACACTTGTCGACGCATGCTCCGCACTTGACACACGCGTCATCATCGACTTTCCAGATTTTTTCCTTTCTGTCGACTTCAAGAGCGTCGCACGGACAATTCTTAGCACACAATCCGCAATAGATGCAGTCATCCTGATCGCAGATCAGCTTCTCATCATCTGTTGACGCTTCAGCTGCCGCCGGAGCTTCTTCTGTTTTTTCCTCAGCCTTTGCCTCTCCAGGCGCGCCGATAATCAGGCACTTCTTAGGACACTTGTCGACACATGCTCCACACTTGACACATGCGTCATCATCGACTTTCCAGATCTTTTCCTTCCTGTCGACTTCAAGAGCGTCGCACGGACAATTTTTAGCGCACAATCCACAATAGATGCAGACATCCTGATCACAGATCAGCTTATCGTCGTCCCCGGAAGCCGCATTCGCGCTGCCGCCTTTATCGTCTTTAGCCGCAGGCTTCTTCACTTCCACATCGACGATATCTATGACCTTTTCCGTACCAGGCTCCGTATACTTAGGGTTCATATCGAGACAGTTTTTCGGACACGCTTCCACGCACTCTCCGCACTGGACACACTGCATCCTGTGTATCTCCCATTTGCCACCCTTTCTGTCTACATTTATAGCGTCGGCCGGACATCTTTTGGAGCATATCCCGCAGAGAATACACTTATCCGCCTCGATATCTATGCTTCCTCTCGTCCTTTCCTGCCATTCTCGTTCCACCACAGGATACATGAGAGTCGCAGGCTTTTTGAATGCGCTTTTCAGTACTGTTTTGGCAATTTTAAAAGCTCCCATTAACTCTCACCTACCTTTCTGTACAACTGATGCAAGGGTCGATAGTCAGCACCATCATCGGTACGTCCGCCAGATCGCAGCCCTGCAGTATTTTAACCAGTGCCGGGATATTCATATTGGTCGGGGTCCTGACACGCATCCTCTTGAGGAATTTCGTGCCGGCTCCTTTGGCATAATAATATGCCTCTCCTCTAGGCTGCTCCAGCCTTACCATATGTTCTCCCTCTACATTTCCTTTGACCGGAACGTCTATCGGACCATCAGGAATCTTCTCAACAGCCTTGACGATGAGATCTATAGACTGGAACACTTCTCCTATTCTCACCTTACATCTCGCATAGCAGTCTCCCGCTTCCTCTATGACAGGTTCGAATCCCAGTTCACCGTATACGCCGTGATTGTCAGTCATTCTCAGATCCTGCACGACGCCGGATCCTCTTGCCACAGGTCCCACCGCGCACAGCTCCATAGCGTCTTCCTTAGAGAGCACGCCTACACCGCACATCCTGTTTTTAACAGAATCGTCCTCGATGAATACATCGGTGATCTCTTTCACTTCAGCTCTGATGCTTTCCAGCTTGGAAGCTATCTCCTTCAGCTCTTCATTGTCGATATCCTTTCTCAGACCACCTACCTTACAGATGGAGAAGATAACTCTTCCTCCTGTAGCTTTCTCGAGGATATCCAGTATAGTCTCCCTTATCCTCCAGCAGTGCATGAACAGACTTTCGAAGCCGAACGCATCAGCCAGAAGTCCGAGCCACAGCAAATGGCTGTGGAGCCTGGACAGCTCGTGGAGTATCGTCCTGAGATATTCAGCTCTCTCCGGTATCTTTACACCCATGGCGCCTTCGATGGAAGCAGCCGCTCCCCATCCGTGTCCAAAGCTGCAAATACCGCAGATACGCTCTATAACATATACCATCTGGGTATAGTCCCTTTTTTCCACCAGCTTTTCCAGTCCTCTATGGATAAATCCGATAGATGGAATGGCTTCCACTACTGTTTCATCTTCGACCACCAGGTCGATGTGAACAGGTTCCGGGAGTACCGGATGCTGTGGTCCGAAAGGAATTATAGTTTTCTTACCCATATTATTACCTTCCTTTCCTATTTCTTCGGATTCCATGGAGTAGGTTCGGCCACCTTGAAGAAATTGCCTTCATAATCCAGCTCCATATGGTTGAACTGGATGCCGAACAGGTCATGCATTTCGTTTTCATATATGAATGCAGGCCAATATACACCTGTTATACTTTCTACTTCATCTCCCTGGGAAATAACCAATCTCAGATTTACCAGCTGATAATCCTTGTCAAACGAATAGATTATCTCAAAGGTGTCGTCTACGACTGTGGCGCAAGCCTGGCCAAATCTATAGCCTTCAGCCTTAAGATCCTTTACCTTGGTCAGAAGCTGGGAAAGTTCTACAGGGGTGAAGTTCTGTTCAACAAATACTCTCTCACTCATCAGTTTTCCCCTCCTTCCTCAGCCGCCTCAGTCTTTTCATTTTCCTCAGCTGCCATGTCCTCGGCGATCTCCTGGTTCTTCGCCAGTTTTTCTCTCTTTTCCTGGAGCACAGCCAGACCCTTTACTACGCCGTCTATTATGGCCTCCGGTCTTGCCGCGCAGCCCGGAACGTACACATCTACCGGGATAACGGTGTCTACACCGCCCATGATATTATAGCACTGTTTGAAAATGCCTGCCGAGCAGGCACATATGCCTACGGCCACTACCACCTTAGGCTCAGGCATCTGCTCATATATCTGTTTTACGACATCCTTGTTCTGCTCGTTAACAGAGCCGGTAACCAGGAATACATCCGCGTGTTTCGGGTTACCTGTATTTATGATACCGAATCGTTCCACGTCATACATAGGTGTAAGACATGCCAGAACTTCTATATCACATCCGTTGCAGCTGGAGCCGTCATAATGGATTACCCATGGTGATTTTGCAATATATGACATTTCTACACCTCCTTTAAACTATCAGATACAGCACGAAAATATTGATAACGCCGCAGATGAGAGCTACTATCCACGCCGATTTGAAAGCGAACTGCCACTTCATTCTGGCGAAGCTGTTGTCTATGAGAACTTCGAAGAAGTAGGCAACGACAGCTACGACTACTCCTATTATCGTTCCCCATACAGTGCCATTGGCGAAGAACAGGAATACGAATCCCAGCAGGAATACGTTTTCATACCAGTGAGATATCTCTATCCATCCCAGCGTTCTTCCGGAAAACTCTGTAGTCAGACCTCTTACCAGCTCCTGATGAGCGTGGTGAGACATACTCAGATCGAACGGCGATTTCCTGAACTTGATAGTCAGGATAAATACGAAACCGATGAATATACCTATCAAAGGCAGGAACGGCATCGAGATCCCTTTCATGATGTCGCTTACGGTAAAGCTTCCGCAATACATGTAGAAGCCTATAGCCGTCATCAGCACCATCGGTTCATAAGCCATCATCTGCAACAGTTCACGCTCAGCACCCACCTGTGCATATGGCGAGTTGGATGAAAAGGCTGCTATGATGAGGAACGCACTGGCTACTGTCAATGTGAATATGACCAGCAGCAGGTCTCCCCCTCCAAAGAATATGGCTCCGGAAGCCATCACAAAGATGACGAAGATGAGGACATAATAGTCCTGAACTCTCGTTACCGTCTGTTTTTCCTTTTCAAAGAGCTTCAATACGTCGTAGAAAGGCTGAAGAACAGGAGGGCCTACTCTTCTCTGCATCCTTGCCGACAATTTTCTGTCAAGACCTGCCAGAAGACCTCCTGCCAAAGGAGCCAGGATCAGGTATGCGATTATGGATATTACATTCTCGATAATCATTACGCGACACCTCCCAACAAGCTGACAAGGGTTCCGATCATAACACCGATCCCTATTACCAACATGGCGGTAGTCAATATACCACCTATGAGATTCATCTTCTTTTCTCCGAAGTAGCTGTCCATATGCCAGTTCCTCAGTGTGAACTCAACATCTTTGCCCATGGAGCCACGATAAGTCCTGTTGTCTCCTTCGTTGACACCGGCAAGATAGATCGGAACGATCTTCTTCTTTGTCTTTCCGAAGCAGAACGCCGTCAACAGCACCAGGACCACCAACATAACGACCATGATGATCATATTGTTGGACGACAGCACCGATGTGGCCAGACCGCCAAATACACCTTCGAGATAAGGTACCAGCATGTACATGGAGATGAGCGGGAAGATAAGACATACCACGATAGTAAGTCCTGTCAATGTTCCCTGTACAAACCATTCTTCCTTATGTACATCCTGTTGTATATTCTTTTCATTGGCAACGATGGCCGAAAGCTTACCCATCCACTTTATCCAGTAGAAGGCTGTAACGGCACTTCCGAAGCAAATTATCCCTACCAGGATGAAATTGCCCGAATCCACAAAGGACGTCATCGCCGCCCATTTTGATATCAGCATACCGAACGGAGCCAGGAACATTCCTGCGATACCTATAAGCATGAAGCTTGCCAGTCTAGGCATTCTCACAAAGAGACCGTCCATATCCTCGATATCCCTGCTTCCGATATTGTGTTCGGCAGTACCTACGCACAGGAACAGCAGAGACTTGGTAACCGCATGGAATATTATCAGCATTATTCCTGCCCATACAGCCTCGGCAGTACCTATGCCGCCGCATGTAACAATCAGACCCAGGTTTGCTATAGTCGAATACGCCAGCACTCTCTTGGCATTGCTCTGAGATATGGCGGCGAAGGAGGCCATCAGGAACGTTATCCCGCCGACCATCATCGTCATTATCCCTGCGAAGTTGCCCATGCCGAGAACAGGCGACAGCTTTATTATCATGAATACTCCGGCCTTTACCATCGTAGATGAGTGAAGGAGAGCTGATGTAGGCGTCGGTGCTACCATGGCGCCCAGGAGCCAGCTGTTGAACGGCATCTGAGCCGCTTTTGTGATACCGGCGAAAGCAAAGAATGCTGCCGGGATAGCTACGATCTCGCCGTAAACGGAGCCGACCATCAGCATCGTATCGAGCTCTATCGTACCGAATACCGTTCCCAGTATAACGATCCCGACTGCGAAGCTCAGACCTCCGAGAAGGTTCATGATCAGCGCTCTGAACGCATTATTGGTCGCTTCCTTGGTCCTGGTGAAACCGATGAGCCAGAAGGACGACAGGCTGGTGATCTCCCAGAAGAAGTACATCCAGATCATGTTGTTGGATGTTACCAGACCTACCATAGCGCCCAGGAATATGAACATCACGAAGAAGAACCAAGGTCTTCTGTCCGGCTGATCCGAATGGTGATGCTGAAAATCTTTCATGTACCCCAGCGCATAAACAGTTATCAAAGAGCCAATAATACCAATAATCAATATCATGATTATCGAAAGTCTGTCAACATACATGTTGCTTCTGACTTCAATGCCGTGTGCTTTAGTAAGCTCAAACCAAATCAACAGAGGAGTTTGGATGACAGCGAAAAGAGACGCCAGATATTTCTTATGCTTGATGCCGATTATGATGATATATATCGCAAGCAGCGCTTCGATAGCCATCATAATGTAGTTGACAAATTCGGCGTGGAACTCGAACGAAGTCCCGCCCGATTTGAAATACTGGACAGCCACGACGATGGATGCCGCCGCGATGACTATCGCCGCCAGCTTGACAACCACGTCTCTGACCTTATCCCCCTTGCTTACTAAAAGAATCAAGGCAATAATTATTGGAAATCCAATAAGAAAAAGAATAGTGCCCATATAATCCTCCTAATAACAAAAACTAACCGAGCTATAAATTCTCATGCTTATTATACATATATATATATGAAATAATCAAGCCAAATCCAATATGCGAAATACTCTGAAAATTGCTCTATTCGTTGGTTTTTCACCTGATTGGGGCCCTGTTAATTATTTCGCAAACTTATACAGAAAACGCCAACAACATTGTTGCCGCTTTGGAGGTATTTTTTTGAAAAAGGTCTACGATATCGTCATAATCGGAGGCGGAACCGCTGGCATGACTGCTGCCATATACGGCTGCCGTTCCGGGAAAAAAGTGTTGATAATAGAACGCAGCGTCTTCGGCGGGCAGATAATATCCACGCCGGAGATCGAGAATTATCCAGGACTCATTTCGCCCAAAGGCCATACTTTTGCTGCCGATCTCTTCCGGCAGATCGAATCGCTGGATGTTGAAAAAGCCAGTGACGAGATCTTATCAGCAGCATATGAAGACGAGCTCTTTACTGTTCGCGGGAAAATCAGTGTCTATACCGGCCGTTCTCTCATCATAGCAGTCGGTACGAAAAACCGGAAACTGGGTCTTCCGGGCGAAGAATCATTTACAGGCCGTGGAATATCGTACTGCGCTACCTGCGACGGAGCCTTTTACAAAGCCAGGGACGTAGCCGTGGCAGGAGGAGGAAGCACTGCGCTGGAAGAGGCTCTCTATCTGTCCCTCCTGTGCAGAAAAGTCTACCTCATCCACAGACGGAACAGCTTTTCAGGGGAAGCCGCTCTCGTCAAGAGGGTCGGCAGCACCAGCAACATAGTTGCCCTTCTCGACACTGAGATCAGGGATCTTCGTGGGAAAGATCGCCTCGACAGCATCGAGATATCCTCCGGGCATATCGCCGGCGAAGGTTCGATCCGTATTCTCCGGATACAGGGACTTTTCATAGCTATAGGCCAAATACCGCAAAACACGCCCTTCGCCCACCTGGCAGACATGGACAGCTGCGGCTACATCATCGCAGGCGAATCATGCATGACAAAGACACCAGGCGTCTTCGCCGCGGGAGATTGCAGGACAAAAGAGCTGAGGCAACTGGTAACAGCCGCGGCTGACGGAGCCTCTGCCGCAGCCAACGCCGTGAAATTCCTCGAAAAATGAAACCGCCGTTTCCTTTAATCGGAACGACGGTCTTGATTCGTAATATCGCTTATATCTTATCCAAGTTCTAATTTTCTTTTGCTGTTCCCACTTTCCTCGATACCAGGAACAATACTATACACGCTACCGCGCACACAGCCGTGAGTATATAAAGCCCGGTCCCGATGACATTCACTATCGCATTTACATCAAATTTTTCCAGGATACCATCGAAATAGTCTCCCGAACCCCACGAGTCCGCTGTTCCCCAGCCTTCGTACCACGGCATGAACACACAGGCGACCACATTCATGATGGTCATGAGCAGGAAGAGGAATGACATCCTTTTCGTGTCTCCCACAGCCAGGCCTGTTTTCGGATTGGACGGGAATGCCGTAGGATCCTTCTTCGTGAGCCCGCCATACCTTTTTCTCCATATAGTATAGAGGATCGGACCTGTCAGGATACCTACCATTCCACCCAGATAATAGTCGGAGCCGTTGATGAAAAACGCGAATATAGCCACACATATAGGAACGATGCAGATCAGCGCCAGGAAACCGAACCCTCCCGGTATCCTGAATTTATATTCATCCTGCGGTATTCGCTTTCTCAGTATCATAGCCGAGATGTATACCATTATATATGATGCGACCAGCAGGCATACATCCAGTACGATAATGAATCCGAACGGCAGCATACAGAGTATCAGATTGACGATACCTACAGAAAGCACCGATATGTACGGAACACCGTGCTTCTTATCGCACCTGACCAGTATCGGCGGAGCCAGATGGTCATCGGCCAACGAGAAGAACCCTCTGGAACCAGAGGCTATATATGTATTATATATCGAGCACTGTGCCAGTATGGCGACTACTACGAAGAAGACACCCATCGCCGGTCCCCAGAACATCTCGCACACGTCCGCATATCCTACCATGCCGGCTTCGGTACCCCAATTCTCCCACTGTCCCATGGAACCGAGTCCGGCTACTGTAGGGAAAATGTATACAGCCATGATGAGAGGTATCGTTATCAGCGTTCCCTTAGGTATGACCTGTGGATTCGCCACTTCCCCCGCTATGGTGGACATGGACTCATATCCCGAATACATCCACATCCCTATGGAAATGCCTCCGGCAATGAAGAAGAACCAGTCGCCGATACCATTTGCCTCGTAGGCCGTTATCTGGAATGAAATATCTGTCCCTTCGCCCCAGTTCATGAAACCGCACACAGCGACCATCCCGAAAGCGACCATTACCAGTATGGAAAGTATCGTGCTCACTATCCCCACATCTTTCACACCTCTCACGTTGATATATGTGAAGACAATTATCATCAACGCCTTGATGGCAAACTCCGCGACACCTCCCAGATCCCACTGAGATGCAGCATATCCGCCTGCCAGTATTACATAAAGTGTATTGTCGATATATATGGAAATAGTTCTCCACCATCCTGCCTGGAAGCCCCAGAATTCTCCGAGAGCCTCCTGCACCCATTTATAATATCCACCTTCCTGCGGTCTTACCGACCCCAGCTCTGAAGCCACCAGCCCAAATGGCAGTCCCCATACGAAAGGTAATACACAAAGCATGATTATCGTAAGCCCGGGACCGCACTCTGGAATCATTTCCTCTATGCCGTAACACCCTGCAGCCACCAGACAGAAAATCATGAAAACTACTGTCGAGACCTTTATGTCGTGCTTTTTCAAGCCATGATCTTGAGTCTCAACAGCTTGTCTACTCCCCTGCTGACTCATTTTTTACCTCCTAGCAATACAATGAACGCGATAATTACGTGAGATATTATATCATCCAAGCGAAAAGTTTCATTACTTTTAGACTATAAAAAAAAATACAGCAACTCCGTTAATTTTTTTCCTAAAAATTGTTTTTTCCTTAAATATTCGGAAAGTTTAACCGGTATTTCACGAAATTTCCTGATCAGGATATTTCATTTCGATATTTACCAGAAAAAGAAATATACCACGAGAGCCGCTATTCCCGGGAGACCCAAAGCTCCTGCCGCAAAAGCCGTGATGAGATTCACAGGCACCGTGATACCGATCGCGCCGCCAAAAAAATTCAATATCACCAGCAATGCTCCGCCCGCTGCTCCGTTGAGCAGCAGCTTCAGCATGAACCTGGCAGGAATGACAAGCATTTTCCCGAAAAAGAATATCAGCGCTATCCCCGCCGCATACGCCAGAAATATTCCGGCTTCCATTCCCACGTCCATCATATCCTCCATCATCCAGCTGCCTTGCGTCAGCGTCAAAAAACGTCATTCCCCACATGGTAAAAAAATAAGAGACGACAGTTCTCGTCTCTTAAATATATTCTCAAATCGGGCGTTCTATTACAGCAGCCTTCGGAAAATCCCGGGCGACCGTACCGGCTTACAGCTCCCGCCGCCCTTCCATAGCCTTCAGCAATGTCACTTCATCTGCGTATTCCAGATCTCCTCCCACCGGTATCCCGTGAGCTATCCTTGTGACCTTTATCCCGGAAGGCTTGATGAGCCTGGCTATATACATAGCGGTAGCTTCTCCTTCAATGTTAGGATTGGTAGCGATAATAAGCTCTTTTACATCTTCGTCCTGAAGACGCATGATAAGGCTCTTGAGATTGATGTCATCGGGACCTATGCCGTCCATAGGAGATATCGCTCCGTGAAGCACATGGTAATATCCTCTGTACTCCCTTATCTTCTCCATGGCCACTACATCCTTTGGGCTTTCCACCACGCAGATGACGCTCTTATCGCGGCTTTCATCAGCACATATGGCACACGGATCCATATCGGTCAGGTTCCCGCATACCGAACAGTATGTCATTGACCTTTTCGCGTCGCTTATAGCCTCTGCCAGCTCCATGGCCGACTTATCATCCATGGACAGGATATGAAATGCCAGCCTTTGAGCTGTCTTTCCCCCTATACCGGGCAGCTTGGCCAACTCGTTTATCAGACGGTTCAGCGGTTTCGCATAGTATTTCATATTTCTACAGTCCCGGTATGCCCAGCCCAGCCGTCAGTTTATTCATTTCGTTCTGGGAGATCTCTTCCATCTGTCTCAGCGCCTCGTTTGCCGCTACCATTATCAGATCCTGCAGCATCTCTATATCTTCAGGGTCTACGACTTCCGGCTTTATGACGATATCCTTTATCTCTTTCTTTCCTGTTACGGTCACCGTAACAGCGCCTCCTCCCGATGAAGCCGTCGCTTCCATCTCGTTTATCTCCGCCTGAAGCTCATCCATCTTGCGCTGCATAGCCTGCATCTGCTGCATCTGCTTCTGCATATTCCCCATGCCCGGCGCTTTCGGTTTTTTCCCTGCTCTCATTCCTTTTCCCATATTTCGTTTCCTTTCTTTCAGCGGTCATGCTCAAAGTCCGCCCTTCGTTAGATCATCTTATTTCCACATCTATCCCGAGGATATCCCCGGCTTCCCTGGCTATATCCTCCGCCTGTCTGCCATTCTTGGATCCGCTGCCTTCACCTTTCATGACGACCTTCATTGTCCTGCGCTTTCCCGTATGCTTTTCCATCAGGTCCTCCAGCAATTGTCTGTTGTTCTCGGCGTGGCTTTTCACATGTTCCGACGAAGCCGTTACCGTAAACTCATACTGACCGATATCTGTCAACGCCGCTCCGCTGCCTATTATATAGAAGCTCCCCTTGGCAGCCTCCCCATCCTCAAAGACAGCCTTCCACAGGGCATCGCAATCGTACCGGGGCTGTTGATCATACCCGGTATTTTCCTGACTGCTGTCCGCGTCCTGTCCCGGTCTGCGCTCCTCGCCTTCCGCGCTTTCTCCATCACCGTCAGCTGCGTTTCGGTCTTCGCCGCTCGCTTTTCCCGTCGCTGCCGGTCCCATTGACGAATCTGAGACTGTCTGTCCCTTCACCGCAGTGCGTGCTGCCCGTCCCTCCGCTCCGCGCATACTGTAGACATCGGCAGACATGGTCACTGCAGCCAGTTCCAGCAGGATCCTGGGCTGAGTAGACCATTTCGCTTCCCTCATGGTTTTAGACAGCTCCAATATCCCTCTGTTTATATCCGCCAGCTCTATGCTCTCACTCTGTTTCCTTATCCTCTCTATATTCTCGACAGACATATTTATCACATTCTGAGGGTCCCTGATGAACTTGGCCATCAGTAAATTCCTATAATGATTCACCCAGTCACGAATGAACTGTCTCACATCTTTACCGTCAGAAAGGACTTCGTCTACGAGCACCAGAGCGTCAGCAGTCTTTCCTTTTCTCACCATATCAGTCAGTTCTATGAAGACTTCCTCACCGGAAGCTCCTAAAAACTCCAATACGTCTTTAGCGCCCACATGAGTATCGCCGCCGGATATACACTGATCCAATATGCTGAGTCCGTCTCTGACCGATCCATCGGCATTAGCCGCTATTATCCTCAGCGCGTCTTCAGACACGTCTATCTCACGTTTACTGCAGATCTCGGCCATACCCTTTATCAGCACGGCTTCCGGCACACGTTTGAAATCAAGCCTCATGCATCTGGACAGTATAGTGGCTGGCAGTTTCTGAGGCTCCGTCGTCGCCAGGATGAAGACCACATATCCGGGCGGTTCCTCCAACGTCTTGAGAAGGGCGTTGAATGCCCCCGAGGAAAGCATGTGGACCTCGTCTATGATGTAGACCTTCTTACGGCCCACAGCAGGCGGATATTTGACGCTTTCCCGCAGCTCCCTTATGTTGTCCACCCCGTTGTTGGAAGCGGCATCTATCTCTATCACATCGATATACGTCCCTTCCTTTATGGAATTGCAGACACTGCAGTGTCCGCATGGTCTCTGCCCCTCCTCTGCCGTGCAGTTGAGGCCTTTGGCCAGTATCCTGGCCGTAGTAGTCTTCCCCGTACCTCTCGTACCGCAGAACAGGTAAGCGTGACTGGTGCTGTCTGAATCTATTTGATTTTTAAGTATTTTTACGATATGCTCCTGTCCCAGTATCTCGTCGAAGACTTCGGGACGATAGGCTCTGTACAATGCTGTGTACATCAGGTATCCTTTCTTTCGACCTTTCATCCGCCCAATCGGGCAAAATATAAATTGCCCTTTGAAAGCTCCGCAGGCGTAGGAGAAGGCTTATCTGCGGCACATAAGAGCTTCCGCTTATTGCTGCTTCCTTCCGGACCTGACAAGGTTCACGGCGTCCTATTGCGCAGGACCCAAACCATGCGAGCGGAACCATCAAAAGGCAATTTATCTCTATGATTATATTATGTTTGAGAAGCCACGTCAAGGGGTATGTAGCTCATTCCAGTCTGCGCCTACTTCCCCACCACCTTATATATCTCATCCGCATATGGTGGTTCTATCTCAGTCAGGCAGTCTCCCGAACTGTCCATGACGCCGAAGCTCTCCTCTTCCACCTGGCCTATGATAGTACATTTTATCCCAGCCGCGTCCATAGCGGCCAGCATCTCCTCTTTCTTCGCCTTTGGCGTCACTATGACCATAGCGCCGCTGGAAATCAGGCGAGTAGGATCGATATGGAAAAAATCGCAGATCTTCTCTGTCTCCGGCTCTACAGGTATCTCATCCGACCACACCCGGGCTCCCTTATGAGAGATCTGACACATCTCCCAGACAGCCCCCATGACACCGCCTTCTGTTATGTCGTGCATACCGTGAGTCCCTACCTTCCCGGCCACTACACCTTCCGGTACGACACTGACCATATCGAGGAATGATTTGGCGCGCGCCAGCTCCTCTTCTGTCAGTACATCCATCAGCTTTTTCTCATGATCGCAGGCGATGATCCCGCTTCCCTCCAAGCCAATGGATTTGCTTATCATTATGTAGTCGCCAGGCACCATATCGTCGCCGCTCTGGGAATGGCCTGCCAGAGTCTTGCCGATGGCTGTCGACACTATCACAGGCTGATTGACAGCGGGCGTGATCTCCGTATGACCTCCGATGACCTCCACTCCCAGACGTCCGGCCGTCTCGGCGGCCTGCCCCATGATATGCTCCACATCATCTTCCGTCGTCCCCTCCGGCAGCATCACTGCCAGCATGATGCCCAGAGGCTGAACTCCATTGGAAGCTATATCATTACACGTTATATGTATGGAAAGCCTGCCGATATCGTTGACGGCTGCTGTAATGGGATCGGTAGACATAACACAGTCATACTTCTCAAAATCCACCACAGCGCAATCCTCACCTATTCCCGGTCTCACCTTCACATCGTCGCTTCTATAAGTTATCTTATCGAATACCAGCTTCTTCAACAGATCGCTGTCCAGTTTTCCTGTCTTCAGCATAAATATCAACCCTCTATCATTTTCAAAAATTCTTCTTCTGTGATTATCGGTATCCCCAGCTCCTTGGCTTTCCTGTTCTTGGAAGACCCGGAGGATATATCGTTGTTTATCAGATAATCGGTCTTACTGCTGACCGCCGAGGAGGTCTTTCCTCCGGCCTTTTCCACAGCGGCTTTCAGTGCGTCCCGGTTATCGAAATGCTCCACCTTACCGGTTATGACGAAGGTCAGTCCGGCAAGCTGGTCGCTCCTGCCCTCGTCGCTCTCTTTCACCAGCTCCAGCTTCGGCATCAGATGAGACAGCAGCTTCAGTTTTTCTCCATCGTGGAAAAATTTCACATAGCCACTGGCCATCACAGCTCCTATCCCGTCTATGGCCGTCAGCTCCTCCTCAGTGAGGCTGCATATCCTGTCCCAGTCGTCACCGCATTCCCTGGCTATCATCCTGGCATTGGCCACTCCGATATTAGGTATCCCCAATCCGAACAGAAGCCTTGCGGGCGTAGTATGGCTGGCCTTTTCAGCAGCAGCCGTCAGGTTGTCGAAAGACTTCTCTCCAAACCCCTCCATCGTGACGATACGATCCCGCCATTTGCCCAAATCGAACAGATCCGCGAATTCCCGCACCATCCCCTCGTCCACCAGGCGTTCCAGCGTCGCTTCCGACAATCCTTCTATGTTCATTGCATTCCTGCTGACAAAATGTGTGAAAGCTTTTATCCTCTTGGCCGGACATTCCGGATTTGGACAATGGAGAGTCTCCACACCGTTGTCGTCCTCTATCACCGTATCGCTGCCGCATACGGGACATTTGTCCGGCGGCTGAGCCGTGCCGCTCCTGGTCAGATTTTCCGCCACCTGAGGGATTATCATGTTGGCCTTGTATACCCTTATCTCATCCCCTTCTCCCAGCGCCAGCTCCTTCACGATGCTCAGATTGTGGACCGACGCTCTGCTGACGGTGGTCCCTTCCAGCTCCACCGGTTCGAATATGGCGATGGGATTGATGAGCCCTGTCCTGGATACGTTCCACAGTATCTCCCTGAGGGTCGTCTCCCTCATCTCGTCCTTCCACTTGAAAGCAATGGAATCCCTGGGGAATTTGGCCGTCGCGCCCAGGGATCTGCCGTATTCTATATCGTCGAAGGTAAGAACCAAACCATCGGAAGGCAGCGGGAAGGCCCCTATCCTCTCCTGGAAACCGTTCACTGCCTCTTCCACCGTATCGGCGTTGACCTTCACGTACTCCACCGTTTCAAAGCCCTGCTCTTTCATCCATTGAAACTGCTGGTGTCTGAACTGAGCGTCCTTTCCTTCCGCCAGAGAAAAGGCGTAGAACTTGACGTGCCTTCCGGCGGTTATCTCGTTGTTGAGCTGTCTCACGGTGCCGCTGCAGAGATTGCGGGGATTCTTATACCTGGCATCCGCATCGCCTATAGTTTCATTGATCTTCTCAAAATCCCGGTAGCTGATTACTGCTTCACCTCTCACCGTCACCGGGCCCTTCTCGGGGATCGTAAGAGGTATATTTTCGAATACCCTGGCGTTGTTAGTGATGACCTCTCCTGTGATACCGTCGCCGCGGGTGACAGCCTTGGTCAGCTTGCCGCCTTCATAGGACATAACGATAGTGAGCCCGTCCAGCTTCCACGAAAGGAGGCCGGCCTTATCGCCCAGCCAGTCCTTCAGCGCCGTCACATCCTTGGTCTTATCCAGGGACAGCATCGGCGACGGATGCCGCTCCTTAGGCAGTCCGCTCACCACCTCGTATCCTACCCTGACGGTTGGACTGCCTGACAGGACGATACCCGTCTCCTTTTCCAGAGCCTGAAGCTGGTCGTAGAGCCTGTCGTACTCCAGATTGGATATTATCTCCTCATCCCGCTGATAATACGCTTCGGCCGCCCTGTTCAAAAAGGCTACCTTTTCCTCCATCAGCTTTCGCTTATCATCCATAGCAATACACCTCTCTCCGGCACACTGTCATCACAGCTTTTTGAGGGGAGCGAACCCCAGCGCCAGCTTTTTCGTCTCATCTCCGAATTTCACCGCGACGATTTTTCCATCGCAGGATATCACCTGCCCCTCCCCGAACTTAGGGTGGGAGACCGCATCCCCCGGCGCGAGATCCGACGAAAGGGCCTCGACGTTTTTCTTCGTCTGTTGTCTTGCATATTTCAACTGGTCGAAAGGCTTCAGCGATTTGCTTTTCGTAATGCCATCGGTAAAGGCCCCGCGACCTGCGTCCGTCTTTTTCTTCTCGTATATAGCGTCTCCCTCCAGCAGCTTTTTATCCAGCTCACGCAGAAATTGAGACTCCCTGGTATAGTCGGTCTTACCATAAATGGTCCGCTGCTGGGCGCTGGTGAGCCACAGCCGCTCCTTTGCTCTGGTTATCCCCACGTAACAGAGACGCCGCTCCTCCTCCAGTCCTTCCGGTCTGTCAAAGGCTCTCCATCCCGGGAAAAGACCATCCTCCATGCCCGGCATGAATACGAATGGGAATTCCAGGCCCTTGGCGCTGTGCATAGTCATCATCACCACCGCATTCTCACCGGCGTCATGATTATCTACTTCCGCCAGCAACGCTATCCTTTCCATGAACTCCGAAAGGGAAATGTTAGGGTCTTCCTCCTCGTAATCGTATATGACCGATTTGAACTCCATCAGGTTTTCCATGCGGCTCTCAGCCTCCAGCATGGCCTGTCCCGCCGCGCTTTGTTCCTCCAGAGCCTTCAGATAACCTGATTTCACCAGCACTCCGTCGTACAGATCCGATATCTTCATGTTGTCCTTTTCGGCACTGTATGACTCTACCATATCCACAAAGCTCTCGATGTTGGCCGATACCTTTGAGGAAAAGGACGACGTGACCTCCCTGTCCGTCAGCGTATCGAAAAGGCTCTCGCCTCTTACAGAAGCCAGCGATCTGAGCTTGTCCAGTGTCTTTCCCCCTATACCTCGCTTAGGCTCGTTTATTATCCTGGCCAGGGCCAGATCGTCGGACTTGTTCTGTATCAATCGGAGGTAGCACATGATATCCTTTATCTCTTTCCTGTCGTAATACCTCAGTCCTCCCAGCACCCGGTAAGGGATGTCCCGCCTGGACAGAGCCTCCTCGAAGGTTCTGGACTGTGAATTCGTCCTGTAGAGGATAGCGAAGTCGCTGTACTTTCTGTCTGACGACTTCATCCTGTTTATCTCGCCGGCCACAAAGTACGCCTCATCCCGTTCGTCATCGGCTCTGTAGTATATTATCTTGTTTCCCGGCTCCTTGTCGGTCCACAGCTTCTTGGCTTTTCTTCCTCTGTTATTGGATATGACCGAGTGAGCCGCGTCCAGTATCGTAGACGTGGATCTGTAGTTCTGCTCCAGCTTTATGGTCTTGACTCCTTTGAAGTCCTTCTCGAATTCAAGGATATTCCGTATATCAGCGCCTCTCCACTGATATATGCACTGATCGTCATCGCCTACGACGCATATGTTATTGTGCGCTTCCGCCAGCATCTTTATGAACAGGTACTGTATCCTGTTGGTATCCTGATACTCGTCCACCATTATGTATCTGAATCTGTTCTGGTATTCCAGCAAAACCGCCTCGTCCTGCTCGAAGAGCCGTACGGCATTCAGCAGCAGGTCATCGAAATCCATGGCGTTGTTCTTCTTTAACGTCTTCTCATAAGCAGCGTAGACCTTACCCGCCATCTCTGCTTTGATATCGTCTCCGTATACCCTCGGGTATTCCTGCCACGTGATACGCTGTTCCTTGCACTTGCTGATAATGCCCAGAAAATAAGACGGAGTGAATCGCTTCCCGTCTATCCCAAGCTCTTTTATTATATTCTTCACCAGCGTCTTTTGATCGGTAGGGTCATAGACAGTAAAATCCCTGCCGTACCCCAGTACCTCCGCATGGGCTCTCAGTATCCTGAGACACGCCGAATGAAAGGTAAGTATCCAGGATGGCAGACCATGGCCTACCAGCGCTTCCACCCTGTCCCTCATCTCTCTGGCTGCCTTGTTGGTGAATGTCACAGCCAGTATATTGTATGGGTCTACGCCCTTCTCATCTATCATGTAAGCGATGCGGTGGGTCATGGTACTTGTCTTGCCGCTGCCCGCTCCCGCCAAAATAAGGAGCGGCCCCTCAGTGTACATAGCCGCTTCCTTCTGTTCTCTGTTCAATTTGCTCAGATAATCCATATCGTCCTTTCCTCGTCATCTAAAATATAAAGTTGTTCAGCACACTCATGAAGAACTGTACACACGGTGAAATTATCATGCCTGTTATGCCGAATATGATGAGCGCTATCAATATCCAGTTGCCGTATCTGTACAGGGTCCAGTAAAATTCCGTATGCTTGATGTTGAATATCTCCGATATGATGGAAAATCCATCGAGAGGCGGACACGGTATCAGATTGAATATCATGAGCACCAGGTTTATCTGTATCACGTACATTATCATGAACCACAATATGCTGCCCACGCCGCTGGACAGGAAAACAGCCCCTGCCGTCATATACAGTCCCTTGGCGATGATGGCAAAGACGATGGCGATTATCAGGTTCATGGTCACACCGGCCAGCGCCACCATCAGCTCATCACGCCTCCTGTGCCTGAAATTAGATGGGTTTATCTGCACCGGAACGCCCCATCCAAAGCCGACGAACAGCAGTGCTGCCAGCCCTACCGGATCGATATGAGCCAGAGGGTTTATAGTCACCCTGCCCTGCATCTTCGGCGTCGGATCTCCCAGCTTGTATGCCACCTTGGCATGAGCGAACTCGTGGAAAGCCAAACCGATTATTATGCCCGGCAGCATCATCAGCTCACTCATCAGCCAGTCCATAGGATCAGCAAAGTCCCCGTGCCTGAAAGCGCTGAGGGCCAATATCACTATCAGTATGACAAATGTGATGTCAAAATTACGTCTCAACCGTACGATACCTCCATTCTTAGATCAAAAGATAGCTGTCGTTTCTATAGTATATCATTTATCATGATAAAATGACAGCAAAAAGACTATGAAGTATTTTACCATATCTCTGTGGTGATAATGTGGTCGTCGTCATCGTAAAAATGCCGCCGCATCGGTTCTTCACCGACACGGCAGCATCACTTCCTCCAGCCTTCGAAGCCTCCCTCTCCGGCAGGCAGCGCCCGGGCCATTCCGGCCTTTACAGCAGCATCCTGTCGTTGTCTATCTCGAATTTTTCTATCAGCTTCTCCACAGTCATCCTGTCCCGTTCCTGACCGCTGATATCCAGCTTTATCTTTCCATCCTGCATAAGTATGGTCCTGTTGCCGTGTTCGAGAGCCGCCTTCATATTGTGGGTGATCATCATAGTACACATCCTGCCATTGCCGGCGAAGTAGTCGGTCAGCTCCAAAACCTTTCTGGCCGCTGATGGATCCAGGGCCGCCGTATGTTCATCCAGAAGCAGCAGCTCAGGCTCTGAGATGACAGCCATGAACAACGTCAGCGCCTGTCTCTGTCCGCCGGAAAGGAGCCTTACCTTTTCCTTCATCCTGTTCTCAAGTCCCATTCCCAGCAGCTCCAGCTTTTCCTTGAAAAGCTCTCTGTCGCTCTTGTTTATGCCGGCCTGGAACCCCCGCTTTCTCGTCTTGTTATAGGCGATGGACAGGTTTTCCTCTATGGTCATATCGAAGGCAGTCCCCTTGAGAGGATCCTGGAATACCCGGCCTATCATCCTGGCCCTCTTGTGCTCAGGCAGTCCGGATATATCCTTGCCGTTGAGAACTATGGTGCCGCTGTCCACCGGGAAAACTCCCGCTATGGAATTCATCAGCGTAGACTTACCGGCTCCGTTGCTTCCTATTATGGTCACGAAATCGCCCGGCTCCGCATGGAAATCCACTCCGTCAAGGGCCACCATCTCATTGATGGTCCCTTTCCCGAATATCTTGGTCAGGTTCTCTATCTTAAGCATTGTCCGCACCTCCCCTGGCTTTCTTCTTCCTCAGAGAGAAGCTTCCTCCCATCATTCCCATGGCAAGGGCTATGGTCACGATGACTGCCGATACCAGCTTCAGGTCCGTAGGCGGCATACCGATGTACAGCGCCACGCCTATGACCATCCTGTATACCACAGCTCCCAGGGCGACGGCGATGAGCCGTCTCATGAGGCTCCTGGTGCCGAAGATGACCTCACCTATGATGACCGACGCCAGGCCGATGACTACCATTCCCGTGCCCATCCCCACGTCGGAATATCCCTGGTACTGGGCCAGCATGCCGCCTGCCAGTCCCACAAGCCCGTTAGAAACGGAGAGTCCCAACAGTTTCATGTTGTCGCTGCTTATTCCGTAAGCTCTGACCATCTCCTCGTTGTCTCCCGTGGCTCTGAGGGCAAATCCCTTTCGCGTCTTCAGGAACCCATACATCAGGACGATGATGATGGCCGTTATCACTACGCCGAAGACGATGGAGCTCCACTGAAAGCCGTTCATCGCATCCTCCACCATTCCGTAGAGGGTCGGTACGCTGTTGAGGTTGATATTGGCCTTTCCCTGGATCCGCAGATTTATGGAATATATCCCCAACATGACCAGTATGCCTGCCAGCAGCGGCTGTATCTTCAATTTAGTGTTGAGAAGCGCTGTTATAGCTCCGGCACCCATGCCGAAGATAAAGGACAGGATCAGTCCCGCCACGCACATCAGCACCTGCATGACAGGCGTCATCCCTGCTGCTGCGGTACACATGACAGCGGAAATAGCAGCACCTGTAACGATGCTGCCGTCTACCGTAAGGTCAGGAGTATTGAGTGTCCTGAAGGACAGGAACACACCCAGAGCCAGTATGGAATATATCAGTCCCAGCTCCAGCGCTTCAAGCAATATTATCACTAACATTTTACATAACTTCCTTTACAGATTAATTTATCGGGTCATGGCCCTGCAGCCGACTTGCGGCATGCGTGGCCGCACCCCTGCAGTCTTACAGGTCTTCCTTGGCAAGATCCGTCGCCTGATCCAGCACATCCTGCGGTATCTCTATACCCAGCTCATCAGCAGTCTGGCTGTTGACGTATATTGCCAGTTCCTCCATGGTCCTTACAGGCATCTCCGCGGGGTCGGCGCCATTGAGTATCTCTATGACCATGTCGGCCGTCTCTCTTCCCAGATAGTCATAATCGACTCCGTAGGTAGCGAATGCCCCATCCTTGACCATCGAGTCAGCTCCTACATAGAAAGGGATACCTGCGTCGATGAACACTTCATTGGCCGTCGCTATGGCCGACGCCACCGTGTTGTCGGTCGGCGAGAACACTATGTCACATTTCTGCGCCAGATTCTGGGCCGCAGTCTGTATCTCATTGGCGCTTGTTATGGCCGAGTCCACCACTTCGATGGAGTTATCGGCGGCATATTCCTTCAGTTTATCAATGGTGGCTACTGAATTGGTCTCGCTGGAATTGTACAGAACGCCTACTGTCTCGAATCCCGGTGTTATCTCCTGAGCCAGTTCCATTATCCTCTCCACCGATATCACATCGGATGTTCCCGTGATGTTTCCGCCGGGATGCTCCATGTCCTCAACGACCTCCGCAGCCACAGGATCCGTCACCGCGGAGAACACGATAGGTATCTCATCGGTCTCACCCATGGCTACCTGAGCTGCCGGTGTGGTTATGGCCACGATGACATCCACGTCATCGGCCACGAAGCCCTGACAGATGGTCTTCAGGTTGGACTGCTCGTTCTGAGCGTTCTGATAATCTATCTCGATATTTTCCCCATCTACATATCCTTCTTCCTCAAGCTGCGCTATGATGGATTCCCTTATCTGGTCAAGGGATGTGTGTTCCACCAACTGGACCAGCCCTATCTTGACCGTGTCGGAATCGCCGCCTCCGGAATCTCCGCAGCCAGCCAGCAACAGCGTAGTCATCATCAGTAATACCGCCAGTATCGCGAAACTCTTTCTCTTCATTTTTCTTCTTCCCGCGGACTTCTCTGCCCGCTTCCTCCTTCCATCTTCTCTCGTTATCTTGCGACCTCTCCCGTCGTCCCCTGTTTTCATGGCTTCCAGCTCATAAAAAAAGCCCGTCCTCATTCAAGGACAGGCGTAAACCTGCGGTGCCACCTTGTTTAACGCGAAATGCGTTCTCTCTGCGGAGTGCAGTCACACTCCCTGCCCGTCACGTCGGCATCACGTCTCAGCTACTGGAAGACCTTCATTCCCGCCGCTCCTCTCTGCAGCGGCTGCGGCCGTCTGCGCTTTTCATATCCGCGCGGCCTGCACGTCTCCTTTCACCTCGCCCTCGGAGGCCCATTTACCGGAACTGCGTCTGTCCGGCTCCCACCATCCCGGACTCTCTGCGAAACCGTCTCCCGGTTTTACTTCCTCGTCATCGGTTTAAAGTATCACAATATGTTAATATACTATCACCATTGTGGCGGACAGTCAAGGGTTTTCATCGCTTCCCGGGTCTCTGGGTTCCCGGGTCTCTGTCTCCTCCCGGATCTCTGCCGCCAGCGTTTCCCTTGACCCGGTCGTCATCCCGGTCCTTTGCACGCACCCTTGCCGGATTTTAGAAAAACCTGCGATTTCCGGCAACTCCAACACGCATTCGTGCCGGATTTTCGCTGCAATGAAAAAATCCGGCAAGCAAAACATAGAAAAAACGGATCTTCCGAGAAATGCGCCTCTATTTATTGTGATATTTTTATATATATGTATTATATTTCTAATAAATGCAGATGATTAAGCGAAGACCGCGCCGAATTTCGTTCCATAAAAGAAAATCCGGCACAGAATCATGTCAGGCTTGCCGAAAAATCGAACTAAATCGAAAATGCGGCAAGAACTCGTGTCAGGGCTGCCGGATTTTAAAAGATTCCGTAAAATCCGGCAGCGCCCCTCTTTTTTCCTCCCGTATACTAACAGGAGCGCCCCGAAAAATCGGTAAGCGCTCCTGTTAATCGCTCTGTATAGGTGCTGTCTGCCGCTATCGCAGGTCCTGGCACATGTACTGCAGCTCCACCTGACCGCTGTCTTCCATGAGGCTCTCCAGCGCGCTTATATCGCTGCTGCCTGCCAGGGCTTCCGACAATCTGTCTACGCTCTGTATCAGTCCGGAGAACAGGCTGGTCTCCGGCACATATTGAAATTCCCGGATATCGCAGTCCTCAAGGCCGTATTCGTATACCATATCCTCTACGGCGTCCTCATAGGTATCCACCACATCGTCTACCAGATCTATCTGTTGAGCCTGCTGAGCCGTGTATATCCTTCCGTCCGATATGGACCTGACGTACTCCTCGCTCAGTCCTCTGCCGTCAGCTACGATGGATACGAACTGGGCGTAGGATTCATCCACGAGAGACTGGAAGATAGCCCTCTGTTCCGCCGTCATAGGCGCTGTGATATCTCCCATGGCCTTGTTGGCACCCGATGTTATGGTCTCGGTCTGTATCCCGTACCGTTCCAGAAGACCCGAGATATCATACAGTGTTCCGATGGTCACACCTATGGAGCCTGTCCAGCAGTTCCTGTTGGCCACGATCTTGTCGGCCGAAGCCGAGATATAATAGCCTCCCGATGTAGCCTGAGACGCAAAGTAAGCGTATACGGGACGACCTGTGGTCTCCTGATATTCCCGTATCTTGAGGTGGAGCTCATCGCTTTCATAGACGCCGCCTCCCGGGGTATTGACAAAAAGCATAAGCCCTCTGTTATCGCTGTTGTCCATCATCCCCTGGACCGCATCCATAGCGTACGCCTGGCTGTAAGTACCGCTGTCCTCGCTTATGGTACCTTCCACGTAGAGGACACCTATGTGATCACCGCTAACATCAGCAGCTCCGCTCAGCTCTCCGGCGCCGTACTGGCCGGAATCACCTCTCACCAGCACGGATAAGATGCCTAGCAGTATGAGTCCCGCCAGGATACATGCCAATATGAGCATGGTCTTCTTGCCGCCCGTAATACCTGTAGGAGCGCCGCCGTAATATACCGTCCCGCCAACGGTCTGACTGCTCCCCGCGCTGCCGCCTGCATACCCGGTTTGTCCGGTGGCAGCCTGCCCGGCAACATCCTTTTCGGAAGCAGCCTGCCCGGCGCCGCCGGTCTTTCCCCGGCCCTCCGCACCATACAGCTTTTTATGCCACACGTCTCTGGCTCTAGGCGTCTCCTGATTTTCCGGCCCGCCGTCTCCCGTTATCCTGTTTCTATCGTCAAAATTTCCGTTATTCATCTGCAACTGTATCTCCGTATCCGATTCCGATCACCGCCGGCATTTCTCATATGCTCTTGTCGGCTATCTCCTTCAGCATCTTCGCCTGCAGCTCTTCCGGCAGCATCTCGCCCAGCTCTCCTTCCTTGCTGGAACGCACTGTCAGATTCCCGGCTTCCACTTCACGCTCGCCTATCACGCAGATGTAAGGAGTTCTGGCGTTCCTGGCCTCTCTCAGCTTGTATCCTATCTTCTCGTTCCTTATATCAGCTTCAGCCCTGATACCTGCTTCCTCAAACTGCTTCGCTATCTTCAGCGCGTAGTCGGAGAATTTCTCCGTCACCGTCAGCAGCTTCACCTGTACGGGAGCCAACCACAGCGGGAATTTCCCAGCGAAGTGCTCTATCAGTATACCTATGAATCTCTCAATGGAACCGAAGATGACTCTGTGTATCATGACAGGTCTGTGCTTTTCCCCATCAGGACCTACGTATGTCAAGTCGAAGCGCTGCGGCATCTGCATATCCAGCTGTATGGTACCGCACTGCCATGTCCTTCCCAGCGAATCCTCCAGATGGAAATCCAGCTTAGGGCCATAGAAAGCACCGTCGCCTTCATTTATCACGTACGGAACGCCTATGGACTCCATGGCTTCCCTCAGGGCTGTCTCCGCCCTTTCCCATTCCTCGTCGGTGCCCATGGAATCGTCAGGTCTCGTGGAAAGCTCGATGTGATACGTGAAGCCGAACATCTTATAGACGTCATCGATGAACTTCACGACGCCGATGACCTCATCCTTTATCTGCTCCGGCAGCATGAAGATGTGCGAGTCATCCTGAGTGAAGGTCCTTACTCTCATCAGTCCGTGGAGCGCCCCCGACAGCTCGTGTCTGTGGACCTGCCCCAGCTCACCCAGTCTTACGGGAAGTTCTCTGTATGACCACATCTTCCGTTTGTAGACCAGCACCGAACCCGGACAATTCATCGGCTTTATAGCGTAATCTTCACCGTCTATCTTTGTGAAGTACATATTATCCTTGTAGTGATCCCAGTGTCCTGATGTCCTCCAGAGCTGCTCGTTGAGGATGAGAGGTGTCTTTATCTCCTGATATCCCCTTTTCCTGTGCTCCGTCTTCCAGAAGTTCTCCAGTTCATTTCTGATTATCATACCATTAGGCATAAAGAACGGGAATCCCGGTCCCTCTTCATAGAGGGCGAAGAGATCCATCTCCCTGCCTATCTTCCTGTGGTCCCGCTTCTTGGCTTCCTCCAGCTTTTCCAGATATTCATCCAGTTCCTGCTGGCTAGGGAAACAGGTGCCGTATATCCTCTGAAGCATCTGCCTGTCCGAATCGCCTCTCCAGTAGGCTCCCGCCACGCTCTGGAGCTTGACGGCCTTTATCTGACCCGTCCTGTCCATGTGAGGCCCCGCGCAGAGATCCACGAAATCTCCCTGCCTGTAGAAGGATATGACTTCATCCTCCGGCAGGTCTTCTATCAGCTCCACCTTGTAGTCCTCACCCTTGTCAGCCATGAACTTTATCGCTTCCTCTCTGGGCAGCTCAAATCTCTCCAGCGGATAATTGGCCTGGATTATCTTCTTCATCTCCTTCTGTATCTTCAGAAGGTCCTGATCGTTGAGCTTATGCTCCATATCGAAATCGTAATAGAAGCCGTTCTCGATAGCCGGTCCTATGGCCAGCTTGGTGTCAGGCCAGAGCTTCTTCACGGCCTGAGCCATTATGTGCGACGTAGTATGTCTGTAGCGCAGTCTCACCTGCTCATCTTCAAAGTTTATCTTCTCCTTTGCCATTTTTTCCTCTCCTCTTTTATCCTTATCTGTCGCCTTTCTCAAGCGCCAGCGTTATCAGTTCGTCTATCAGTTTATCGTAAGGCAGTCCCGACTCTTCCCACAGCTTGGGATACATACTGATGCTGGTGAATCCCGGAAGGGTATTGAGTTCATTGAGGACCACGCGGCCGCTTTCCTCCAGGAAAAAATCGATGCGCGCCATCCCGGCACAGCCCATGGTCTCATAGACCTTCACAGCCTTGCTGCGTATCTCCTCCTCCTTTTCAGGCGGCAGATCCCTCACTATCGCTGTCCTGGACATGCTGTTCTCGTACTTGGCGTTGTAATCATAAAACTCATTGGCTGCGAATATCTCTCCGATGCACGACGCCTGAGGGCTGTCGTTGCCCAGTACAGCCACCTCTATCTCACGGCCCTTTATGGCCTCCTCCACCAGCACTTTGTCATCTTCACCGAAGGCCAGCTCCAGGGCCGCCGGAAGATCTTCCTCTTCCTTGACCTTCGTTATTCCCACCGACGAACCGGCGTTGGCCGGCTTCACGAACAGCGGAAAAGTATTTTTGAAAAACTCCCTTATCCTCTCTGTTTCCGCAGGCCGATCACTCTCATAAACATTCCTGTAGGAAACGCAGCATCCGGCCTGAGCTACGACACCGCTCTGGTTTATGATAGCCTTTGTCATCACTTTATCCATAGACGCCGCCGACGCGGCGGTCCCCGATCCGACGAATGGGATCCCGGCTATCTGAAAAAGTCCCTGTATGGTCCCGTCTTCTCCGTTCCTGCCATGGAGCATCGGCAGTACCACATCCACCTTCAATATCTCGAAGCGTCCGTCTCCTGTCTCCGCCATGATCCCTCCCACGCTCCTGTCGGGCGCGATGAAGGCACGCCTGTTGCTGTCATCCTTTTCCCACGAGCCGTCGCCGATATTAGCAACAGGGGAACCCGTCAAAAACCAGTTCCCCTCTTTAGTAATGCCTATGGTACTTATGTCATATCTGTCTCTGTCTATGTGGTTGAGTACGGAAGCCGCCGATATACATGAAATCTCATGCTCCGACGATACGCCTCCGAACAGCACTGCCACCGAGATCCTGTCAGTCATATACATCACCTTTCTCTGTATCAATAATATCCTGTTCTCCAGGAGATATTCTCGCTTATGCTCTGCACATCCTGCGTCGGCTCATATCCGTCCTGAGCAAAGAACTCCTCGTGGAGCCTGCTGACATTTTCCGATAAAGTCACCGGGATATTGTAATATGCTCCTTCGCTCCAGTCGCTGTGCTCATACGGCCATCCCACGCTGTCAGTCATTTTATAGGATGTGATATCCATCATCATTCCCATCATATCGGCTGACGACATATTAGTCTTTATATCCGGAAGTATGTCGTTGGTTATCTTACGCAGCGTACTCAGCTTCATGGTCTTCGCCTTCTCGAAGGCTGCCTGCACAACGATCTTCATTCTTTCGTTTCTCCTGAAATCTCCTGTCGCGGCATCCTTTCTGATCCTGGCATATGTAACAGCCTGATTCCCGTTGAGAGTCTGCATCCCTGCCGACTCTATCTTTTCGTTAGAGCCGCCTATACTGTTGTACGTATCCTCTATATACTTATTCATCTCGTCTATCTCGGATTCCTGGATCTCTATGTCAAGACCTCCCAGTGCATCGACAGTATCCGCGACGGATTTCCAGTTGACGATGACGACTTCTTTTACATTGAGATCCAGATTCTTATTGAGGGCATAGAGAACCTTCGTTGGCCCGCCATAATAATATGAATGGGTAACTTTATCCAGTCCCACGTCATCCCCAAGATCCAGCATGGTATCTCTGTAAACGGAGAACATCTTAATCTCCCCTGTCTCCTTATTGAGGCTGGCGACGATTATGGCGTCGCTTCGCACCCCCTCGTCATTGGACATATCCCTGGCGTCGATACCTATGAGGGCTATGTTCCTGTAATTTCTCAGCTCTGAATCCACCTGAGGGTTTATCCCTATCATATCGGGATCCAGCTCCACACGTCCTACGTTGTCAAGGGTATTCTTCACTACCGAGAGCCCGGCAGCGATAACGCCTCCCACGCCGATGACCAGGATCAGGAGCACGACAAGCGCGATTTTCAGACCGCGTCCGTTCTTCCTGCCCTTCCTGCCGCCGCTTCCGCCTTTGCCTGACTGCTTTCCATCCATCTCAGGCCCATCATCCGCGTCATCTCTGTTTTTCCTTCCCTGCTTGGCTATTCCCTGGCGGGCGCTGGCCCGCTCTTCCATATACTGCTGTTTCGCCAGCTCGTCCAGCTTTCTTCGCTTCCGCATTTCCGAATTGCCGTAAGGTGTATCGTCTATGGAGCTACCGCTCCTGTAAGCTTCAGTCTCACGGCCGCTGTTTCCGGACGGAGTCTGGGCTTGTCCGCTCCTGGATCCCCCGCTCCGCCCCGACGTACCTGATGATGGGAAATAAGCTCCATACAACGTATCGTCTTTGACGTAATGTCCTCTGCTGCCGTTACTGTTTTCTCTCAATCTTAAATATTCACGATATGCCTGCTCTCTGGCACGCTGTTCGTCGTTTCCGCTTCGTCCGTTTCCTGATGTGCTGCCGTAATTCTTTCTGCTGCCGTCATCACTCATTGACATGCTCCTTTCACATTACAGACCATTATACCAACAGAATGCCAGTAAATCAACAAATGCAGGCGTTTTGGCCCTGAAAGTTATGTGAAGATTCCTCTTCTGCGTTCTATGCGTCTTTCACTATTTCTTCTACTTTGCCCTTGAGACCGGCATGAAGATCCTCTGCCTTTTTCCTGTCATCTCCCTTTATACAGTAGTAGAACTTTATCTTCGGTTCTGTTCCCGATGGTCTGGCGGCCAGCCACGAACCATTTTTGAACACGTATTTCAACACATTGGCTTCCGCCAGTCCGTGAGCATCCCTGCTGTAATCGAGCAGCCTGTCTGTATCAGCAATATCAGCAAAAATTTCTTTCCCGCCGTTTCTGAGTCTCTCCATTATAGCGGCGATCCTCTCGGCTCCTGCCGCTCCTTCCAATACGAAGGAGATCTGCTCGTCTATATAATGGCCATGCTTTTCATAGAGCATGTCCAACACATCTATCAGTGTCTTTCCCTGAGCTTTCCAATAAGCCGCCATCTGACACATGAGCATGGAAGTGGATATGCCGTCTTTATCTCTGATATGGGTCCCTGCCAGATAACCGTAGCTCTCCTCGTATGCCATAAATATCTTATCTTCATCCAGTTTATTCATCTCAGCCGCCAGATCCTTGAATCCGGTGAATGTCCTGATGGTATCCACGCCATAGCTGGCGGCCACATCCGGCCCCATATCTCCGGTGACGATGGACGTTATCAGCGTCTTCCCCGACGAAGGGCGCATCTGTCCGAGGAAATCCGCCAGCAGCGCCCCCGTCTGATTTCCCGACAAATACACGATCTCCCCGCGATGTCTCACTCCGGCTCCCAGCCTGTCGCTGTCCGGATCGGTCCCTATCACTATATCGGCTCCGCTGTCCATCGCTATCCCTTCGGCTATATCGAAAACTTCCGTCTCCTCCGGATTAGGTTTCCTGACAGTAGGGAAATCGCCGTTATAATCAGCCTGCTCCTTTACCAGCACCACATCATCGAACCCCGCCCGTTTCAGGGTCTGTAAGACATATTCCCTGCCTGAACCGTGGAGCGGTGTGTACACTATCTTCAGATTTTTTTCCGCGGAGTCATCCACCGCTACCTTCAAAGTCTGTACAGCCGCCATGAACCTGTCCACCACATCCTGCCCAATAGACTGTATATTATCATCGTCGGCCTCAGCCACATCTATATCCAGCTCATCGCGGAAATTCTCCACGCTTTCCGCGATCTTGGCTGCAAGACTGCTGCAAAGCTGGCATCCCGTTTCATCGTATACCTTGAATCCGTTATATGCCGGCAGATTATGACTGGCAGTTATCACTATGCCGCCATCACACTTCAGCTCTCTTACGGCGAAGGACAGCAGCGGTACCGGCGAATACCTGTCGAAAAGCAGCGCTGTTATCCCGGCAGCAGCCAGCACTTTAGCTGCTTCCCCCGCAAAATATCTCGAATTGTTCCGCGTGTCATAGGCAATAGCCACCTTTTTCCCGGGTCCCAGCAGCTCCGCCATCCCTCTGGCGGCCATTCTGATGGTATATTTATTTATCCTGTTGGTCCCCGGTCCCATGATGCCTCTCATCCCTGCCGTTCCAAAGCTGAGCCTCCTGTAAAAGGCGTCGTATATCTCGTCCTCTGACATATCAGCCAGCCGACGCTTTTCTTCATCGTCCAGATAAGGGCTGTTTACCCACTTTTCATACGATTCTCTATAATCCATCTTCCTGCCTCCAAACACGAAAAACCTCTGCCCCAGGTAATTCAGTACTGTAAATATACACATGCCCGCTGCCATTGCGACATTTTCCCTGACATTCACCGGCCCCTCGCCCATGAGCCACAGCACAGCCGGTTTCGCCGTCCCGTAGGCTATGAAATAACACAGGGCTATGTTGACGGTAAACCTGATACCGCTTCTTACCACGCTTCCCCGATGTCTGAACGTAAATTTCCTGTTGAGGATATAGCTCAAAATACTTCCCAAAACGTAGTTGGCCGCCGATGAGATCCAATAAGAGCATCCCGCCAGATTGTACAGGCAAAACATCACCGCTGTTCCGAACACAGTATTGACGATGCCTACCGAAACAAAACGGGCAAATTTTTCGTCTATGATCTTCCTCATATCTGTCCACGTCCTGTTCATTTCAGAATGCTGCCGGCTTTTCCCGGCCTCTTCCCTGCGAACACATGACTCTTTATTATATATCCTGCACCATTTAAAATCAAGGTTTTGGATGATCTATACCCCTTCATTCCCCTTCGGCTCCGCATCTGTGCTGTATCACCTTTTCCATAGTCACTACCGACACTTCGTATGCCGTCTTGGTTATCGCTTCTCCTTCGTCGGTATATTTCCTGTATTCCCGGCTTTGTATCCTGCCTTCCACATACACCTTATTTCCTACCTGCAGCTTTCCACTGTAAACAGCATTCCTTCCCCATGCGATAGTGGGTATGTAATCGGATTTGTTATACATCCTGTTGACTGCTATCATCAGATCGCATATCTCCCTTCCCAGGGGCGATGTCCTGCGTACCGGCGGCTTGCATATGAATCCTTCTATCGCCACGTGATTCTCGTATACAGGCTCATTTTCCCTACAATACTCCATGTTCCTGACGAAGACCGTCACCTCCAGCTTGCTCCTGCCGTCCACCTCTTTGTTGTATGTCCGTACCTGGCCGGCCACCTCCAACCCTTCTCCTATTCTGGGAGAACGACCGCCCAGGAGCTTCTCCGAAATTATCAGCCTTATCCTGTCCTCATATCCGCTTCTTCTGAGTATTCCCAGCAAGACCATATAAAATGCTTCCCCGTATGTCTTGTGATTGAAGGCCGGCTCAGAAAGGACCTTACCCGACAGGTATGCGACGTTTCCATCAGTTAACTTTTCCATCAAAAAATCCCCCTCCAGGCGCATATTCTCTTAAATCATATGCGTCCGCAAGGGGACTTTATACGTGCTCGATGGATTTTTATACGTTGCGAGGCACATCCAGATCCAGTCTCATCACTTCCGGATGACAGCTGACCCCATACTGAGGACAAGTGAGACATTCGAAGAAATTGGGAGCATCCTCCCTTGGCACTGTCACGAAACCCTGCTTTCTGAAAAATCCCGGAGCCCTGGCCACCAGGAATATCCGTTTTCCCCCAAGGCGCAGCGTCTCTTCTATCCCTCTGTCCAGCAGCGTCTTTCCCAGCTTGTACTTCCTGTATTCCGGAGCTATGGCTATCCCATCCACGATGAATTCATCCTCACGCTTCGCCAGCACGAATGCTCCTATCAGCTGTTCTTCCCCAGCTTCATCCTTCCTGACGATCTGCCAGCATTTTACCAGGTCGGTGGGTACCGGTTCATCCTCCGAGAATTCCAACTCATTCTCTATGAAAAACGGTACCAGTTTTTCGTAATCTTCGGTTTCGGATATCTTGAAATTAAGCATATCGGATTTCCTCCTTTCGATACATCAGTCGTCATATTTCCACGTCTTTTCCGACACGAACACTTCCAATCTGTTGTGAAGAACGCTGAAATTCAAAGGCAGCTTTTCACCATGCTCTCCGTCTATATCAGTGCTGATATTTTCCTCCGATTCGATCGTCAGCTCATCTGTCTGGAAATAAAGCACGTGCTTATTGTTGGGGTGCCTTCCCTGCACTACCTCGAACAGCATTGGCCCCAGCTCCACGATAGGCATCTTCCTGAAGGCGATGACATCCAGTTTGCCGTCATTCATATATGATTCCGGAGACAGCTTTCTGAAGCCCCCGGCCGACTCGCCATTCATCACCACCATGAAGTATATCTCCTCCTCATATACTTTGTCCGGTGTGATGAGCTTTACAGGCAATGCTCTTATCTGCGGTATCTCGGTGACCGCCTTGAGATAATAGGCCAATGTACCTATGGCATTCTTCAGGTTGGGATCGGTCTTCTGGCTGACATCTATCAGCGCTCCCAAAGCTGTCACATTGACGAAATATCTGTTGTTGACTACTCCTACATCCACACTGGTAGTCTTGTTCCCCAGCGCTATATCCAGCTGATAATTTATTTCGTTAGGCAGCTCGAAATAGTAGGCGAAATCATTTGCTGTCCCTGCCGGGAGTATGGCCAGCGGCAGATGTATGTCATGCCTCACCATAGCGTTGACACACAGATTTATCGTCCCATCTCCACCGGCGGCTATGACACGACTGAATTCGCCAGGGTCGATCTCTCCCATAACTTTATCTATGACGATCCCTTTGGCCGCCCTCACAGGTACGACCTGATACCCCGCCTCCTGACATCTGTCTACTATGTAATCCAAATTGTTCTTGAAGACTCCGCTTCCGGAATGGGCGTTGTAATAAAGAAGAATCTTATCAGTTTTTTTACCTTCCGCCATCTTTTATCATCCTCCTGATATCGCTTATAAGATATAACGAGCCCGCGAACAATATCACGTCGCAGCAGTTCTTCCTGCTTTCAGCAAGTGCCAGGCTATCCTCCGGACTGGGCGCTACGTCAGGCTCCACCCCCATACTCTTCAGACGCTCCGCCAACTCCTCCGCTTTCATTTTCCGCGGATTATCCGGCTCCGTAACTATTATATCCTTTGTTATCCCGATCAACGAATGCAAGATATCGTTTACAGCTTTGTCGGCCAGCATTCCTGTCACCAGCAAGATACGGCTGCCCTCAAAATGACGTTTCATAGTATCATACAGCGCCTTTGCCCCGGCTTCATTATGAGCTCCGTCCACGATGATGACCGGGTCTTCTCCCAGTATCTCGAAACGCCCCGGCTGCACGGCTTTCTTAAGGCCCCGGTAAAGCGCCTGTCTTTCCACCTTTATCGTTCTTTCTTTACGAAGCACCTCTATCACGGCCAGCGCTGTCTTCAGATTTTCCACCTGATGGCGTCCCGCCATGGACAATTCAACATCACTGTAATCCGTCCCGTACATCTCCAATGTCACCGTCTGAGAAAAGGGAGTCTCGTGGGACACACCGGCCCTGATGCGCGATACGTCGTAGAGACGGCAGCCCTTTTCGTAGGCTGTCCTGGCTATGACAGCCGCCGCGTCGCGGTCACTGACGTTGGACACTACCGGGACTGCCGGCTTTATTATCCCGGCTTTTTCGGCCGCTATCTCCGCCAGGGTATTTCCCAGCACATTCATATGGTCGTATGAAATGGAACAGATAGCGCATATGAGGGGCTTGTCGATTATATTGGTGGAATCGCCTCTGCCTCCCAGACCGACCTCAAGTATCACTATATCAGCGTCCTTTTCGGCGAAGTACAACAGGCCTATAGCTGTAACCACCTCAAACTCTGTCGGTGATTCCGATCCTTCCGCCACCATTTCGGCAGCGGCCGCCAGAACTCTGTTCCCGTATGCCTCCAGGTCGCTGTCGGAGATATTCTCTCCTCCTAACTGTATCCTCTCGTTGAAACTTTCGATGAAAGGTGATGTGAAAAGACCTACGCTGTAACCACACTCCGCCAGGCCAGCCTCCAGGAACTTGCAGACCGAACCTTTTCCGTTGGTTCCTGCCACATGGATGACATCCAGCTCTTCCTGAGGATCGCCCAGCTTTTCCATCAGTGTCTCCATGCGTTCAAGTCCCAGGACACTGCCAAATTTATTGAATTCGTGTATTTTTCCTATGATATCTGTCATTTCACCTTTTTCTCGACAAGAGCCAGTCTTTCACATACCTTGGCAAGCATTTCCTCATATTTGACCTTTTTGGCCTTTTCCTCGTTTATGACTTTTTCAGGAGCTTTACTGATGAAGCCTTCGTTGGACAGCTTTCCATCCACTCGCTTCACTTCGCTCTCCAGCTTCTTCTTTTCCTTTTTGAGCCTGTCCAGCTCTGCCTCGTAATCCATGATATCATCGAGAGGGATAAAGACCTCCGCTCCGTCCACTACTGCGGACATAACCTCTTCAGGCACATCAGCCTTGCTGGCAGCGAAAATTATCTCCGTTATATTGGCCAGATTCTCGATGTAGCGCACTCCGGCTCTCACCACAGGTTCTTTGCCGTCAGCGCAGAGCATCACAGCCCGCAGCTTCCTGCTCGGAGCCGCATCAGCTTCGGCTCTTATATTTCTGATGCTCCTGATGATATCCATAGCCATTTCCAGCTTCTCCGCTTCTTCCGGGAAAGTCAGCGCTTCATCGTAGAGCGGCCAGCGTTCCTTTATCAGGAAATTGTCCGGATTGTCCTTCGCGGCTCTGCCTTTTGGCAGATACGTCCAGATCTCCTCGGTTATATATGGCATGAATGGATGGAGCAATCTCAGCATATCCTTGAGGACTCTCACAAGAACAGCTCTGGCTATCTGCTTGTCAGTCTCATCATCGCCGTAAAGTCTTCCTTTCACGATCTCGATGTACCAGTCGCAGAATTCGTTCCAGATGAGATCATATGCCCTCTGTCCCGCCAATGCCAGATCGAATTTTTCCATAGTTTCTGTTATATACCTGACCGCATCGTTGACTCTGGATATTATCCACTTATCCTCGTCTCTGAGGGCAGCAGCCTTCAGGTCGGTCAGGTCGGCCATCTTTCTGAAATCACCATCATCGTCCTGCAGATTCATTATCACGAACCTGGACGCGTTCCACAGCTTGTTGGCGAAATTCCTGGCCGATTCCAGTCTGTCGGTCTTGAATCGCATATCGTTACCGGGAGTTATACCTGTAGTGAGCATGAATCTCAACGCGTCGGCTCCATACTGGTCTATGATCTCCAGCGGGTCTATACCATTGCCCAGGGATTTGCTCATTTTTCGGCCCTGCGCGTCTCTCACCAGACCATGGACGTAGACGTATTTGAACGGGACTTTCCCTGTAGTCTCCAGAGCCGAGAACACCATCCTCACTACCCAGAAGAATATGATATCATATCCCGTCACCAGCACATCAGTAGGATAGAAATACCTGAAATCTTCCGTCTCCTCCGGCCAGCCCAGAGTAGAAAACGGCCACAGAGCCGACGAGAACCATGTATCCAATACATCCTCATCCTGCTTTATATTGGCGCCACCACACTTGCTGCATTTGTCGGGGGCTGTCTCGGCCACCATCAGTTCACCGCAGTCCTGACAATAATAGGCCGGTATCCTGTGGCCCCACCAGAGCTGCCTCGAGATGCACCAGTCTCTTATCTCCTCCAGCCATCTCAGATATGTCTTCTCGAATCTTTCAGGCACATGTATCAGCTCACCCTTCTTCGCTGCCTCTATGGCAGGTTTGGCCAGCTGATCCATCTTGACGAACCACTGATCGGAAAGCATTGGCTCCACTACTGTACCGCACCTGTAACATTCACCTACAGGTATGACTTTTTCCTCAGTCCTGACCAGATATCCCGCCTCATCCAGGTCTTTGACCCACGCCTTACGGCATTCATATCTGTCCATGCCTTCATATTTTCCGGCCAGACTGTTCATCGTCGCGTCAGGATCTATGCAGGACAGATTCTCGAGATCATGTCTCTGCCCTACCTCGAAGTCATTAGGATCGTGGGCCGGCGTTATCTTAACAGCACCTGTTCCCTTCTCCGGATCAGGATATGGGTCGGCCACTACAGGGATCTCCCTGCCTACCAGCGGCAAGATCACCTTTTTACCTACCATTTCCCTGTATCTCTCATCGTCCGGATGTACGGCAATGGCCACATCTCCAAACATGGTCTCAGGTCTGGAAGTCGCCACTACGATGCCTTCGCCCCCATCGGCCGCAGGATATCTGAAATACCAGTACATCCCGTTCCTGTCCTCGTGTTCTACCTCGGCATCCGAAAGAGATGTCCCGCATTCGGGACACCAGTTGATGAGCCTGTTGCCTTTGTATATGAGGCCCTTGTTATAAAGCTGCACGAAGAAATGATTCACCGCTCTGCTGCACCCTTCGTCCATGGTGAACCGTTCTCTGCTCCAGTCACAGGAATCGCCCAGCTTTCGACACTGCTTCGTTATCTTGCCTCCGAATTCTTCCTTCCATGCCCATGCTCTTTTGAGGAATTCCTCTCTTCCCAGGTCTTCTTTCTCCAGACCTTCCTCTTCTCTTATCCTGTTGACCACCTTCACCTCAGTGGCGATACTTGCATGATCGCTTCCCGGAAGCCAGAGAGCGCTGTATCCCTGAAGACGCTTGAACCTGGTCAGCACGTCCTGCAGCGTCTGATCCAGCGCATGTCCCATGTGGAGCTGCCCTGTTATGTTTGGAGGCGGCATCACTATGGTGAAAGGTTTCTTGTCAGGGTCCCTTTCAGCTCTGAAGGCCCCGCTTTTTTCCCACATCTCGTAGATCCTGTCCTCAAAACTCTTCGGATCATATGTTTTCGCTAAATTCTTTTCCATCTTTTCAATATCTCCTTACCGCTTCAGGCCGCCAGGCCTTTTTTTCTCTGTTCTTCATATTTTCTCTTCGCGCGGACACCGTATACACCGCCTGCGATGCTGACGACAGCTAATATCACCGCTATTATGGCATATGTCTTGTACACTCCTCCAAATCTATCAAATTCCATCTCCTGAGCTCCATCAGCTGTGACTTTGTACCGGTAGATATCCCACCCGGTATCCAGATTGACGTCTATATGATCATCTCCATTGGACATGATGCCTTCCTCGTATTCGTAATTATCGGCGAAACGCGTAAATATGGCTACTCCAAATTCCGACTCCCCGACTGTGAAAACATACATGGCTTTATTGCCATGCTCCTCTGTCGCCGTCACTGCTATATCATCGGCTTCGGATTCCTTCTCTATTATGGATACCACCTCGCTCTCCGAGGCTCCCGATATATAATCGGTGGCTATTGGAAACAGGACAAAGGCTGCGAATACAAGCCACATCATTATTATCACATTCTTCACTTTCCGCCCGCTCCTTTCCTTTCCTTTTCCATGTCGCGCTTCATGGCCGCGACCATTTCCGTTCTGAAGCAGAGATTATCACTCATAGGGTTTATGGAAAACCCGGCGATACCGCTCTGAGGCATCAACAATATTGCTGCCAGGTCATCAAAGTTAACAATCATACTGTGCTGATCCTTTTCGATATCACACTTCAGCATTTCCTCTCCATCTGTGAAGACCGGATAGTAAAGTTCTCCATTTTTAGCCTTTATCAACTCAAAGCTTATCCTGGTGTCCTTCTCGAGCACCACTTCCTTCAGCTTCTCATCGTACTCAGGATCTTTGTCCATGGAAACCGGAATCAACAGTCTTGCCTTCACCACTTCATTGAGCAGTCTTACGGAGTTCTCCTCGTTAGGCTCCTTTCGCGCATCTTTTATGGCTTTTTTCAGAGCCGGATTCTTAACGGGCTTTGCCTGTTCCATCGTCGATATTCCTCCTTATCTGTCCCTCCGGATCATATTTCCAAAAGATATGCCTTAAGACCTGGACGTCCTGTCGATCTGCTGCCCCTCGCCTCTGTCTCCGCCAGCACTTTCGCCTGAGCCAACAGACCATCGCCATATGTCCCGCATGTCAGTCCCGCCCCAGTTTCCGTTTGTGCTCCTATCCCCATCAAGCCTGCCAATCCCGAGGGTGTGACCATCTCCGTCTCCACATCAGCACTCCTGAAGACGTAGCTGCATTTTTCACGAAGCGCCATCACCGCCGGCACCGGAACACTTATCTCACCGTGGCTGCACAGGATAGTGCCGTGCCCGTCATATATATCAGAGACCACCACTTTATCAGGTGCTATGATTTCAAGCGCCATCCCTATCGCCAGCGCATTCTTCACCGCTTCGTCCCTGCCGACTTCATGGAAATGCACTGTTTCCAATGTCGCGTCATGTACCTTCGCTTCAGCTTCCGCTATATGGCTGTATATATCGAGAGCGGTCTCCTTCGCCGCCTCTGAAAATCCGCTTTCTTCTATGATTTCTCTGACCTTCCTGAAGCTCCTGCCGTGACCATGACTGTGTCCATGGTGTTTTTCACGATCATCGTGGCCTTCGTGTTCACCTTTCAGCGTTTCCTTCTCCATCATCTCATATATCCGCGGTCCATTGCCGCTCAAGCTGCTGACGGCATTCAGCAGCATATCGCCGCTTATCCCATTACTGCAGTCGAAATATAAAATCTTCATCGATCTACCATCCTCTTCCTAAAAAGATACTACCTTTTAATATACATTGAATGGCCGAAAAAGTAAAGTATCAAAACCGCTGCAACAACTGTCTCTCGGTCGACAGAACGGTATGACGTCACCTGCGCGCCGGTATCATGATGTTTCCCCGTATTTACATTTTGATGATATGGGATTATAATTGTATATATTAAAATACAGCAGACGTATACATTATATGCGTCTCCTGAACAGGAGGCCTGATGAAAAAACTTGAACAGCGAGAATGGGCATTCATAGACGACATAGTCTACTACATCTACAATAATGACGACTTCATAGACGAGCGAAAGACTTTCCTTTCCTTTATAAATCAGCTGATACCCAATAACTTCTCCGTATTTCACCTCTCCGACAGATCTGGCGAACATCTTCTTTGCGATCCCGTCATATTCGTACCGGGAGAAAAGAACGGAGCCACTGTCGAGCAGATCGAAACCATCTACCGTTATATAGAGAAATACGAAGAAGAAGACTTCGGGAAATGGATAATGCTGGTTGGCAAGAGAGACGTATACAGAGAAATGGATCTCATCGATGACAACGATATCCGAGCCACCGGATATTTCAACGACACCTACGCGACGTTCAATGTCAAATACAGCATGCAGATAATATCAGCCTATAACAAGGAATTCCAGGGTGCCATCGTTCTGGGCCGAAGCAAAGAGGACGGTGACTTTTCCGATAAGGAGCTGTATATGATGGAAATCATAAACAAGCATCTGAGTCTGAAGCTATACAAGCTGTCCCACCGTTCTCCGTCCGATGGCAATGTCTATACTCATCTCGATGAGAAAATTTATGAAATGGCAGAAGACAGTATGCTGACAAAGAGAGAGACCGAGGTGGTCTTCAAGGTAGTCAAAGAGAGCATGACCAACGAAGAGATATGCAGCGACCTCTGCATCACAGCTCACACCCTCAATAAACATCTCAGCAATATATACATGAAATGTGGCGTCAACAGCAGAGTAGCGCTGATACAAAAAGCTCTTTCATAAGTTCGTCATAGCCGCGCGGCAGGTAACGACCTCCCCTGCGGCTTTTTTTATCTTACTTTATCTTATTTTTGTCATACTATTTATGTGTTTGCAGTCTATTGATTATTCATTTCCGAAAATTAGGTAGCTATTTTTCGTCATTTTTTGTCTTCTGCACCAAATATAGCTTTTTAATGCCATATAATACGCAAATTAATAAAAACGCTGCCGTACAGACAACATTTATCATACTCATAAATATGTATTCATTACAAAAACTCTACATATTTTCAGGTATATATACTTTATATCACGGCAATATTCATCAAATTTATCAGTCTTTTAAACAATTAAAATTATTTGATTTTAACGAATACTTTGTTAACATTTTTTCATGCGAATCAACACATGAAAGGAGCCAGAAAACATGAACTTTCTTGAATTATCATTCTGGTCCGTTATACCTCCACTGCTGACTATCTTTCTTGTACTGAAGACCCGAAAGATCCTCCTTTCCATGGCTGTAGGTATAACGCTGGGATGCTTCATCCTGGGTAAATTCAACCCGATAAACGCACTTAAACATTTCGACAGCATATTTATAGGAACATACAACGAAGACGGGACGCTCACTCCCGGCTCCATCACTACACCTGACAACCTGATGGTTCTTCTGTCCATGGTGATAATAGGGGCCTTGATAGGACTTCTCGTGAAGTCGGGCGGCTCTCATGCATTTGCGGAATACATGGCAAGACGCATCAACAGCAAGAAGCGCGCGGGCCTGATGACGTGCCTCCTGGGCACCCTGCTGATGATCGATGACTATTTCGACAATCTGACTACCGGTGCTACCATGAGAGCAATATCCGATAAGAACAGCGTTCCTCGCGAGAAGCTTTCATATTACATAGACTCGACGGTATGCGGCATCAATTCCATATCACCTATATCCAGTTGGTCAGCATTTCTGGCAGGCCTCCTGGCGACGGGAATGGCCACTGCGGGTCTGGAGGGCAATTCCTACCAGCTCCTGCTCAGATCCATCCCGTACAACTTTTTCATATTCGTCTGTCTTGTAATGGTTTACTGCGTAGCGGCTTTCAACCTCAATATAGGGCCTATGGCCCGCGCCGAAAAGAGAGCCGCTACGACAGGAAAGCTGTTAGAGCATTCATTCAGCGGCGATTCGGACGAAGAAGCTTCATACGATGAGCTGGAGCCTGCAAAGGGCAAGCCTGTGGATCTGATATTCCCTATAACGCTGCTGATCTGCCTCGTACTTTTCTTCATGCTCTACACCGGCGGCTTTTTCACCCACTACGATTTGATGCAGACAGTAAGCCAGATGGAGGGCATACGCTCCCTCATGTATGGTCTGGTATTTACAATAATAATCACCGCCATATATCTTAGGATAAGAAATACGGCGCCGTTCACAGAGCTGGCAAGCGCCGCTTTCGTAGGAATAAAATCGATACTTTACGCGAACCTTGTTCTCATACTGGGATGGACGCTGGGAGGGGTTTCCGAATCTCTCGGTATAACTCAGTTCCTCATATCAGTATTCCAGGGAAACATCCCTCCTGTGTTCACGCCAGCTATCCTGTTCCTCCTGTGTGCAGCCACAGCGTTCGCCATCGGTGGCGGATGGACGACTTTTGCCATCATGATACCTGTAGTCGTGCCGTTCGCAGTAGCTACGGATGCCGACATGCTCCTGTGCATCTCGGCCATAATCGGCGGAGCCGGGATGGGCGCCACATGCTCACCGCTGGCTGATACATCTATTGTCTCAGCTACATCGGGAGAGCTGTCCATCATAGATCACATAAAGACCCAGGCGCCTTATTCCATCATATGCGGCGTGATCGCGCTGGCAGGATATCTGGTGGCCGGGTTCACCGAGACCCTTGTTTTCGGTTACATAGTGGTAGCACCCCTCTTTATTATCAGTGTGGCTATCATGAAGAAGATCAGCCTGAGAGAAGCTGTCCTGCCATTTTCCACAGATACGGAAAGAAGCAATCAACAGTTATCTGTTGAATAGTCATACTCTTTACTCCTAAACAGCACGAGCCCCGGCAATGCGCCGAGGCTCGTGCTTGTTTATGTCATATCACGTTACTACTGCTTTCCTTCACGTCTTTTTAATCGTACCTGTTTCGCTCCATCCGGAGAAAGACCAGGTTCCAATGACATTGCCGTCACTGTCCTTTTCCTCGATAACCGTATCAGATGTAACAGATATTGGCCGCAGTGGAGATCATAAACATGAGCAACAAAAAACCTGGCGCATTCCCGCTGACCCAGGTTTTCAAATTAAAGATATTCTATTTTTCCGCTGCTTCCACCACGTGCTTCATCAGCACCGCTGTGGTAACGCTGCCGACTCCCCCCGGAACAGGTGTGATAGCGGCAGCGGCAGTTGCCGCATTATCAAAGTCTACGTCGCCGCACATCCTTCCGTCATCGTCGACATTGATACCAACATCTACGATGATCTGGTTTTTCCCCAGGATATCTTTCTTTATCATCCTGCTCTTCCCAACAGCCGCTATCACGATATCGGCCGTGCTGGCGATAGACCTGAGGTCTTCCTCTCTCGTCCTGCTGTGGCAGATGGTCACTGTGGCGTTTTTTCGCATGGACATCATGGCCACAGGCCTGCCGATGACTAGGCTCCTGCCGATGACTGCCATTCGCTTCCCTTCCAGCTCGCACCCGTAATGTTCCAGCAATTCCATGCAAGCCTCCGCCGTACACGGCGGAAATCCCGTATCACGGTCCATGAAAACGCCTGCCATCGATCCGGCCGTTATCCCGTCCACATCTTTTTCAGGCGCCAGAACCTCACACACTACGCGCTCATCGATGTGAGACGGAAGCGGCCTGAATATCAGCACGCCGTGAATGTGTTCATCGTCGTTGAGCTTCACGATCTCATCTACCAGCTCCCGCTGGGATATCTTCGCGTCGTACACGAACTGCCTCACCGTGATCCCCAGCTCAAAGGCCCGCTTCACGGCTCCGCGCTCGTAAGCCATATCCTCTGGATTTTCCCCCAGTCTGACTATAGCCAGAGTCGGGAAGATCCCCCGCTTTTTCAATTCGTTGACCTTCTTTGACGTCTTTTCCGAAAGGCTGTCGGAAACAGCCTTTCCTCTCAACAATTCTGCCATCAACCTACCCCTTACTTTCTCAAACCTTCCACGACTTTCCCAAAGACTTCGTCCGCCATCTTCTCATACTTGTCCAGGCACGCTTCGCAGGCGGTGTTCAGCTCCTCCGCCCGCTTTCTGTCCTTCATGGATCCCGTATTGATGTAAACGTTGAGGCTGGCCGCCTGCATGGCGCCTTTACACAGTATGGCGCTGGCTCCCGCATCGCTTACGGCAAGGCGTGACCCTTTCTCGGCGAAGCGACCGGCCAGTTCCACGGCCCTGCCGCATCGTTCCATTATGTCCAGCGGTACCTGACAGGCGTTGTTGAGGGCTGTCTCCAGCAGCTCATCCTTACGCTTTTTCTCTTCTTCCGTTTCAGCTTTCATACCGTAAAGCTCCGACAGCGGCTTGAATATGTCTATATCGGCCTGTACCAGATCCATCAGATCCTGTCGCAGCCTGTCGGCCTCTTCTGCCAGGCGTATCATCTCTTCTTCCACATCCGCGTACTTTTTCTTTCCTATAGTAAGAGACGCCACCATCCTGCCGAGAGCCGCCCCCAGCGCTCCCGCCAGAGCCGATACACTGCCGCCTCCCGGCACGGGAGCCTTTCCCGCTGTCTCTTCGACAAACTGTCCGCATGTCTTTTCGGTATAAAGCATATATCCTCCTAGAATAATCCTGATATCTTTCCTGTCTTGTCTACGTCTATTTTTTCCGCCGCAGGTCTCTTAGGCAGACCCGGCATCGTCATTATATCACCGGTAAGGGCTACGATAAAGCCCGCTCCCGCCGAAACCTTGAGATTTCTAACCGTCAGTGTGAAGCCCTTCGGCGCCCCCAGCAGCGTCTGATCGTCGGAAAAGCTGTACTGTGTCTTGGCGACGCAGATCGGCAGATCTCCAAATCCCAGCGACTCAAGCTGTTTGAGCTGCTTCATGGCAGCCGGGAGGATATTTATATCGTCGGCGTGATAAACTTTCTGAGCTATAGCTCTTATCTTCTCCTCGATGGACATGTCGAGGCTGTAAGCGAAATCGAAGCTGTTAGGCTCTTCGCAGAGTCTTACGACTTCCTTCGCCAGAGCAACACCGCCTTCGCCGCCTTTTCCCCATACTTCACTGAGTGCAACATTTACACCCAGTTCACGGCACTTATCCTCTACCAGCTTCAGCTCAGCTTCCGTATCCGTAGGGAATCTGTTGATGGCCACTACCGCCGGTAGCCCATAGACCTGCGTGATATTGCCTACGTGCTGCAGCAGGTTAGGAAGGCCCTTTTCCAAAGCGCCGAGATTTTCCTTCCCCAGGTCCGCCTTGGCAACGCCTCCGTGATGCTTCAGTGCTCTCACCGTAGCTACCACGACTACTGCCGACGGTCTTATGCCGGACATCCTGCACTTTATATCCAGGAATTTTTCAGCTCCCAGATCAGCACCGAAACCAGCCTCCGTAACGACATAATCGGCCATCTTCATGGCCATCCTCGTAGCCATCACAGAATTGCACCCGTGAGCGATATTTGCGAAAGGCCCGCCATGTATAAAGGCCGGGGTATGTTCCAGTGTCTGCACCAGGTTAGGCTTGAGGGCGTCCTTGAGGAGCGCCGCCATCGCCCCCTGAGCGTTGAGCTGCCCCGCCGTCACCGGCTCATCGTCGTAGCTGTAGCCGACGATGATGCTGGCTATCCTCTTTTTGAGATCTTCTATGTCGCTGGACAGGCAGAGTATCGCCATGATCTCACTGGCTACCGTGATGTCGAAGCCGTCCTCTCTCGGAGTCCCGTTGGCCTTGCCGCCGAGACCATCGGTGATGAATCTGAGCTGTCTGTCGTTCATGTCGACGCATCGCTTCCAGGTGATCCTTCTCGGATCGATCCTCAGCTCATTCCCCTGCTGTATGTGATTGTCCAGCATAGCCGCCAGCAGATTGTTGGCGGCTCCTATGGCATGCATATCTCCCGTGAAGTGGAGATTTATATCTTCCATCGGCACCACCTGAGCGTAACCGCCGCCGGCAGCCCCGCCTTTAACACCGAAAACCGGCCCCAGGGACGGCTCTCTCAGTGCCACCAGTACGTTCTTATCTATCCTCTTGAGGGCGTCCGCCAGACCTACCGTGGTAGTTGTCTTCCCTTCTCCCGCCGGTGTCGGAGATATAGCCGTCACCAGGATGACCTTGCCGTCAGGCGAATCCTTCTTATCCTCCAGCAGATTGTAATCGACCTTCGCCTTGTAGTTCCCGTAAAGCTCAATGTATTTTCTGTCCAGGCCGGCGGAATCCGCTATTTCCATGATATTTTTCATTTCCGTTTCCTGAGCAATCTGAATATCGCTTTTAATCTCCATTTCATTCTCCTTTTTCAATCCAAAATTCAAACAATGTAAAATGCGAAAAGAGCCAACGATCCGGGCTCTTCAGCCCAGACGGTCGGCTCACTCTTACATTATACTCCACGTGGTCGATTCCACTTGATTACCGTCAGTCGTATAACGATTTTATCTTATCATGAAAATCCGGTTTCTGCAAGAGAAACTCCCCTCTTTACATGACCTTCAGCTTCTCATCATGATCTATCAATATGTTTTTAACGATTTCCATGTCGGTCTTCAGACCATCTATCTCCTCCGCTTTCGCGACATAACGATCATATGTACTGACATAACATGACTCGATATTATGCAGCCTCGGCACCACATCGTTTTCCAATACCAGCTCGACCCGCTCGATTCGCCGTCCCATCTGATCAATACTGCCTTCCACCCGAGTAAGTCTTCGGTCCACTTCAGCAAGCTGCCGGTCGATTCCTTCGAACCTTTTATCTATTTGCTCGAATCGCTTATCGACATCATCAAGTCGTTTATCCACCTGAACAAGTCGTTTTTCAACCTTATCGAGTCGCTTATCCATATAAATAAGCCGTTGATCCATCCTATCAAATCTCTGCTCCATCTGGTCGAATCTGAAATCTATAGGCTTCAGCTTCTCATCCAATAGATTCGATAACATCAGCATATCTTCCCGCGCCATCATGATAAGAAACGCCTCCTTTCCTTCCCCTCTTCTCATGTTTTGATTATATCATATCATCTCGCATTTGCAAGGAAAGTTTTTGGTATTTTTTTATATTTTTTTCTTTTTTTACCATATATTCAGATATCATCCCGCTGCAAAACGAAACAAAATCCTCTACAGCACCTTCTTCAAAAACGTCTTCCTGTGTATAGGGCAGATCCCCTGCCTGGCGATGCCTTCATAGTGCTGCTTTGTCCCATACCCCTTGTTCTTCTCGAATCCGTAGCCGGGATATTCCTCCGCATAAGCAACCATCATCCTGTCTCTGGTTACCTTTGCCACAATAGATGCGGCAGCGACGGCCAGTATCTTGGAGTCGCCTTTTATCACCGCTTCCTGGGGCAGTTTCAGATCATTTATCTTTACAGCATCGAATATGACGTAATCAATGCCCTCCAGTTTCCCGGAAAGATCCGCTATGGCATCCTTCATGGCCAGCTTCGTCGCCTGAAGGATGTTGATTTCATCGATGGTACTGTGATCGGCCATTCCAATCCCCCATGCCACAGCTTTTTCCAAGATAACATCAAACAGCTCTTCCCGCCGCTTTTCCGACAGCTTCTTCGAATCGTCTATTCCCAATACATCAAAATCCTCCGGCAGCACTACCGCCGCGGCCACCACAGGACCTGCCAGAGGGCCTCTCCCCACTTCATCTACTCCCGCGATATTGACATATCCCTGTCGGTGGAGCTCCGTTTCCCGCGCTTTCATTTCCTTCAGTCGCTCTTGCTGCTTTTTCAGTCGCTCCTGCTTCGTCATGGTCGTACATCCTTCTCGCCCACCATATCACGGGGCTTTTCCAGCGTTATCCGCCCTATTTTAGCACTCCTGAACTCATCCAGCGTCAGCTTGCCGATGCGCTCGTAATCTATCCTCTTCCCCGGCAGGATACATCCCCTTTTGACCGCCATATTTTCCATGGTCTCAAGAGGTGTATCGGCTATCCCTTCCAGCTTGTACCGTTCTGCCAGCAGGTCCGGATAATTTTCCGAAAGCACCTCTATCAGCTCCATGGCCAGGGTCGGTACATCCAATATCTCGTCCTTTATAGAACCACAGAACGCCAGGTTCCTTCCGGCCTTGGGATCTTCGAACTTGGGCCACAGGATACCAGGCGTGTCCATCAGCTGCATGTTATTCTTCAGCTTCAGCCACTGCTTTCCTCTGGTGACCCCCGGCCTGTCTCCCGTCTGGGCGCTCTTCTTCCCTGTCATCCTGTTTATCAGCGACGACTTTCCTACATTGGGAACGCCTGCTATCATCAGCCGGAAAGGGCGCTGCACAGCGCGCCCCCTGTTCTTCTCCTCCGACATCTTCTCCAGTATTCGAAACAGTTCTTTGGCTCCCGCCCCGCTGACACAGTTCATAGAAATGGCTGCAAAGCCTTCACTCCCGAAGTATTCCCTCCACTGCCTGCTGACATTTTCATCAGCCAGATCGCTCTTGTTCAACACGATGATGCGCGGCTTATCCTTTATCAACTGGTCGATTATGGGATTCCTGCTGGAAACAGGGATCCTGGCGTCTATCACCTCAATGACCACGTCTACAAGCTTGAGGTTTTCCTTTATCAGTTCCCTCGTCTTTTTCATATGACCGGGATACCAGTTTATGTTCTCCATGATCCACCTCTCATTTCGCGAACAGCACCTTCTCTGATTTGTACTGCTTTATCACGTATGTCAATACGGCAGCGATATAAGCTCCCGTTGAGACTAACATCAGCAATATATCCAACAGCTCTGCCGAGCCATTGTTGACATCGGTGAACACTACCACAAAATTCAGGAACGGCACTATGGAAAGCAACGGCGAACCTGTCACCCCCATCATGAAGGCTATCATTCCCGGAAAAAAAGAAATGAAAATCAGAGGAGTAAGAGCACTCTGAGCCTCCTTAAAAGTCTTTGACCTTCCAGCAACAGCGATACATAAGCCACTTATGAACATAGAATAAGCCAGTATCACGAAAATCGCCAGTATTATGCTGACAGGCGAGAACATGATATCTACACCTTCATATATGGAAAACATGCTTTTAGCGATAATCAGGAAAATGATGGCCAGCACCAGACTTACGAGACCCGTCACGGCTGCTGACACCGTCACCCCCATGAACTTTCCTACTATTATATCTCTGCTCTTCACAGGAAATGTAAGGAGAGTTTCCAGAGTCCCTCTTTCCCGCTCTCCCGCGGTAGTATCGGTAGCCGGATATGTGGCCGATACCGTTATAGCCATTATTATAAACAGAAACGCATAATTCTTGATATATCCCGCAAAGTAATTGTCCCCCTCTATCACATTTTCCTCCACCGTCAAGATATCGAACACTGCTTCGGGATCCACTCCTTCGGCAGCCAGATACTCCTGCTGGAGATGCTGTCTGTAAACTTCCAGATATCGTTCTGCCAGCCCTGTCGCATAAGAAGCTGTATCAGAACCGTCACTGTTGATGGTATATGTGTTTCCTTTCTTTGTTATATATAAGTCGATCTCGCCGTTCTCATAATCGGACGCCAGCTGTTCCGGTGATCCCTGAACCGCTTCTATCTCCATCTGAGACGCCAGTTCTCTTTCCACCTGCGACAGTTCATATCCGAATCCTATCCTGTTGTACTCTTCTACGCCCTTGTTGATCTGCGACTCGAACAAAGCTGACATCCCTATGATGATCAGCGGGATGAATACCGGTATTATCAACATCATCGCCAGCGACTTTCTGTCCCTGAACAGTTCCCTCATTTCTTTTTTAAGTATATTGCCAAGATTACTCTTCATCGGAAACACCTCCAGTCATCGCAAAGAAAGAATCTCTCAAATTCGTCGTGTCCGTAGCTGTTTTTATCTCTTCCGGCGTTCCCGACTTTATTATCTCGCCTCGGTTTATCATTATTACTCTGTCGCAGATATTTTCCGCCTCTTCCATATAGTGAGTGGAATACAGTATCGTCTTTCCCCTAGCTTTTTCACCTTTCATAAAATCCAATATGATCTGACTGGAGATTATATCTAATCCTGATGTGGCTTCATCCAAAATGTAATATCTGGGATCGTGAACCAGGCACCTGGCCAGATTGGCTTTCTGGGTCTGCCCCGTCGATAAGTTGGCTATCCTGTTATGAATGAACCCTTTCATCCCAAGGATATCCGCTATCTTTTCTATTCTCTCCTGTCGCTCCTGCTGCGGTATGCCGTATATATCACAGCACATAATCAAAAGCTCATAAGTCGACAGAGTATCGTACAGCCTGGTATTTCCCGACAGATAAGCTATCTTCTGCTTTATCTCTATCTCGCTGTCCCTGTAACTCAGCCCGTCAAAGCTGATACTGCCTTCTGTAGGTTCCAGTATGCCTGCGATCATCCTCAGCAAAGTGGTTTTCCCTGCGCCGTTGGGTCCCAGGATACCGACTATTTCTCCATCCTTCGCCTCAAAGGTCATGTCCTTGTCGGCGAAAAATTCCTCTCTCGTTTTCTTGTCCTTGTTCCTGACAAATTTCTTAGATACGTGTTCTACTTTTATCATCTCGTTGATTCCCTCCATTACGATTTTACCCCCCCCCATCAGTGTTCAGGCTTTTCTTTCCCGGAAGCGCTGACAGGGGTAAACCCATTTCACGCAGTACGGCGGCCTGCAAAAGTCGTCCATACTACAAAAGGAGCCTTCACGGCTCCTTTTTTCATTACATTTCTTCTTTCGTCTTGATCTTGGCCGATTTACCGGTTCTCTGACGCATGTAGTGAAGTCTTGCTCTTCTGACATCACCCTGTCTTACGACTTCGATCTTTTCAACCAGCGGTGAATGGAGCGGGAATGTTTTTTCCACGCCTACGCCCGACGAGATCTTCCTTACGGTGAACGTCTCGCCGATCCCGCCGTTCTGTCTCTTCAGCACGAAGCCTTCGAAGATCTGTATTCTCTCTCTGTTTCCTTCTTTGATCTTAACGTGCACCTTCACAGTGTCGCCCACGTTAAACGCAGGGATATCACTCTTGAGATAATCCTGTACAACTGAATCCATTACGTTCATTGACATTTTCCTCCTTCCCTCCAAGACGTTCTTGGTCATGACCCTTTCATGAATACCAGAGGACCGCCCGTAATACTGAAATATTATACTACAGCTCCGTACGGGGAAGCAAGCACTTTTTAAAATACATATGCTGATTTCAATCGTGATTTCCGATAAAACATCTTGCGACAGCCGTCAAAATCATATATAATGAATAATGTTCTATGTGGGGCACTAGCTCAATGGATAGAGTCGCAGACTTCGAATCTGTCGGTTGGGGGTTCGAGTCCCTCGTGCCTCGCCAAAGACCCTGGGATTATAATGATTGCAGGGTCTTATTTTTTTAGGCTTCTGCCTGTGATCGCAAGCCGTTCATCTGCCAGCTGGTTCGCCCATCTGCCTCATCAGTTTCCTGAACTGGACGAAAAACATCACTGCCGTCGTGGCAACAGCCAGAGTATCCGCCACCGGCTCTGCCAGAAATACCGCCATAACTTTATCGTCAAAAAACCTCGGTAGTATAAATATCAGAGGTATCAACAGGATTATCTTCCTCAATACTGCCAGAAACAATGAATTCTTGGCATTTCCAAGCGCCACGAAGGTCTGTTGACACGCTATCTGTATCCCGAATATGAGAGATGTGGCCATGTATATACGTATAGCCCATATGGTATAATCCGTAAGTTCCGGATCGGATGTAAAAATCATGATGAACAGTTTAGGCACAAATATTGCCACCGCCCACAATGCTACGGAGTATATGACGCAGGTCCTCAACAGCAGGAAGAATGTTCGCTTCACCCTGTCTCTGTTGCCCGCCCCATAGTTAAAGCTTATGATCGGCTGAGCGCCCTGGGTGATGCCCTGCAGAGGCAGCATGGAAAACTGCATCACGCTGCTCAGGATGGTCATAGCTCCCACGGCTATATCACCTCCGTATTCCAGCAGCGAAGAATTGAAGCACACTGTGATAGCCCCCTCTGTCGCCTGCATGATAAACGGTGACATCCCCAGAGCAAGACACGGACCATAAAGTCTCATATCCGGCTTCATGTATCTGAGCCGCAGCTTCAGCGTCGTGCGCTTCCCGGTGAGAAATCTCACGACCCACGCTGCGGAAAGCGCCTGAGATATGATAGTCGCCAGGGCCGCACCTTCCACGCCCATGTCAAAAGCGAAAATGAATATAGGATCAAGGATTATATTTGCTACCGCTCCTATCACGACGCTCAACATGCTGGTGGCGGCAAAGCCCTGGGTAGTGATAAAATTATTGAGCCCAAGAGCCAGCTGTACGAACAGGGTCCCACAGGCATATATCGTCATATATCCTTCGGCATACTCTATGGTATTTTCACTGGCGCCAAACATCATCAGCAGCTCCCTGCCGGAGATCAGCAGCACCGCTGTCAAAACTATCCCTGCCGCGATGGTCCCGCTGGCACAGTTTCCCAATATCTTCTCAGCAGTTTCGTGCTCGCCTTTTCCCAGCATTATGGAAGCCTTAGGAGCGCCGCCCATGGCCATCAGCGCGGCAAAAGCGCTGATCACCATGATTATGGGAAAGCATACTCCCAGACCTGTTAGCGCTGCCGCGCCCGTCTCGGGAATGTGACCGATATACATCCTGTCTACCATGTTATACAGCACATTGACTATCTGCGCCGTAATAGCAGGTACCGCAAGTCTGAGCAGGAGCTTTCCTACCGGCTCCCGGCCAAGATCCGTATTCTTCTGTTCATTACGCTTTTTCATTTCCCACACTTCTCTCTGTTCGGGCTTATCCCGTCAAACATCTCTTCCACGGCAATAAAATCCCCGGCATGGTCTTCTTCATGCCGGGCGCTGCCTTTCGCCGATCGGTACCGACGACTGCATTCACATCAACATTAGTTTATTCTTCTGTGATAGTGACTTTTTTCATTACCTGAGGGACTTCCGGCTTATCTGCCATATTTCTTTTCTGGCTAACTATCTCATCAGCTACGTCCATCCCTTCGGTTATTTTCCCAAAAGCCGCGTACTGCCCGTCCAGATGCGGAGAATCAGCTACCATGATGAAGAATTGAGAACCTGCGGAATCGGGATCCATAGCTCTGGCCATGGACATTACCCCTCTCTCATGTCTCAGGTCGTTCCTGAATCCATTAGCCGTGAATTCACCCTCGATACTGTATCCCGGGCCCCCCATTCCCGTACCGTCAGGGCATCCCCCCTGTATCATGAATCCCGGAATGACCCTGTGGAATATCAAACCGTCATAGAATCCCTCCTGTGCCAGCTTTATGAAATTCTCCACAGTTTTAGGAGCGATCTCCGGATAGAGTTCACCCTTCATCACTCCGCCGTTTTCCATTTCAATAGTTACATATTTCATTTGTAAACCTCCTTATTATCTTATCTTGAATACGTTACGTCCAAACTCGCCTCTTTCATAGATATCCCAGAACTCATCCCTCAGATATCCCGGATAGAGACACTGCACCTTCATCAGTTCTTCCCGTGACATGAACCTGACATCTCGAAGCACCTGGCTGTCACCGTCGAATTCGGGATCCTCGCCCAGGCTGAGAGTCCCGCCCACAAGCCTGCACATAAAGAAATTCACGAACCGCTGTCCCCGCTCAGACACCTCTTCCACATGCCATACGAGAGAGCCGACTTCAATATCGAGTCCGGTCTCTTCCTTGACTTCCCTGACCGCGGCTTCCGCCGCGCTTTCCCCGTCTTCGATACCGCCGCCCGGCACCATCCATATATCATGATCTTCATGATGCTGCTTTACCATCAGCATCCTGTCCTTATCATCCAGAACTATGGCTCTGGCTCCACCTACCCACATAACAACGCTCCCGCTATGCCCATTATTATCATGACTCTTATGGGCTTCATCTTCAAAACTCCCACAAGGAATATAGTGACCGCAAACAACGCTATCGGTATCGGATTGAAATATCCAAGTCCTTCTGTAAATAAGGCCATCGATATGAGAGAGCCCTTTACCAGCACCGTTTCACTCACGAATATGGCCGCCGCAGCTATCATACCCACAGTGACAGGTCTGATACCGACAAACGCTCCCTGTATCCCTCTGCTGTCGTTGAACCTGTCTATGAATTTCATCACCAGCAACATGAGGATAAAAGAGGGCAGACATACCCCCAATGTCGCGATTGCCGCTCCGGCAAATCCTGAGTAATTGAACCCCACGTAAGTAGCAGCATTGACAGCTACCGGTCCCGGTGTCACCTGGGACAGGGCCACCAGGTCGGAGAACTCCTGAGCCGACATGACCCCAAAATCCTGCACGCTCTGGAATATAAGAGGAAGCATCGCCAGCCCTCCGCCGAAGCTGAAGAGTCCTATACGAAAGAACATAGTGAAAAGATAAAAATACATCATCTTCTCACCTCCCCGCCTTCGTCAGCGTTATCTTCATCGTCACCTGTTATTTCTATTTTCCGGCACTTGCCCAGCCTGACGCTGTTATATATTATCCCGGCAACAGCTCCTGCTATTATAGCCCATATAGCCGTTATCCCGAAAATCCCTATAGCTATGAATGCTGCTATAGCCAGCACCCACTGAAATACGGAATTCAGGCTTTGCTTCGCTAATCTGACTGCTGTAACAAGTATGAGCCCGCATACAGCCGCCTTTACACCCACGAATGCTCCCAGGATGTATTTGTTTTCTCCAATAGCTCCCAGCACCGTTACTGCCAGGATTATAATGATAAATGACGGCATCACCACTCCCAGGGTAGCAGCCAGAGATCCTTTGACACCTCTTATCCGCTTTCCTATATATGTGGCGCTGTTTATAGCTATGACACCGGGCATCGACTGACTTATGGCTATACAGTCCAGCATCTCATCTTCGTCCATCCATTTCTTGTCCTGAACGACCAGCTGCTGTATCTGCGGTATCATCGCCATACCTCCCCCTATGGTGAATATCCCGATTTTGAAAAATTCCCAGAAGAGTGTAGCATATATTTTGATACCGCCTGATTTTCCGCTGTCTTTTCCCATCTTCCGCTCACCGCTCATTTTTCACTGCTGATCGTATCGATAGCTTTACGTATCCCTTCCTCAACGGTCATCTCCGTCTTATCAGCATCTCTTCGCATTTTATACTCTATCATCCCATCAGCCGCGCCTCTTCCTACAGTTATTCTGATAGGTATGCCCAGCAGATCCGCATCCTTGAACTTGACGCCGGGACGTTCTTTTCTGTCGTCGATAAGGACCTCCACGGACGCTTTTCTCAACGTCTGATAGATCTCTTCCGCTATCTCCGCCTGTACCCGGTCCTCCGGCTTCATCACCGTTATCATCACGTGATACGGGGCGACCGCTATCGGCCATATTATGCCATTCTCATCATGATGCTGCTCTATTATGGCTGCCATGGTCCTGGTGACACCGATGCCGTAACACCCCATAACGATAGGATGATCTTTCATGTTCTCATCCTTATAATACGCTTTCATAGCCTCGCTGTACTTCGTGCCCAGCTTGAAAACCTGGCCGACCTCGATCCCTCTGGCATGCTTCACCGGTGCTCCGCACACAGGGCACGGATCACCTTCCGCCAGTACCTTTATATCTGTTACGATGTCGCCTTCGTAATCCCTGCCGTAATTGACGTTTATCAGATGATGATCCTCCTTGCATGCTCCCGCGCAGAGATTTTTAAGACCCGGAAGCTCGCTGTCCACGACTATCTTACAGTCGTGGAGTCCCACAGGGCCTGTGAAACCGCCCACACATCCCGTCGCTTCGCCCATCTTTTCCTCGTCGGCGAATTCGATGGCGTGTTCCGGTATACCCAATGCGTTGACCAGCTTGGTCATATTCAGCTCCCTGTCGCCTCGAACGAAAGCCGCCACATATCCGTCCTCATTACCTTCGCTGTCGTAGGTTACAAAGAGGAGGGCCTTCATGGTCTGATTCTTGTCCAGCTTGAGGAAATCAGCCACCTCTTCTATCGTCTTGGTTCCCGGAGTGTGTACCTCTTCCATCGGCAGCATCTCCACGTCATCCTGGGATGGCGCGTCAGCGCACTCTGCCCGCTCCACAGTCGCCGCCATAGAACACTTCTCGCAATATGCTATCTCACTTTCGCCCACCTCGGACAGCGCTGTGAATTCGTGGGAATTGCTTCCTCCTATGGCTCCCGTGTCCGCCTCCACCGGTCTGAAGTCCAGTCCACACCTGGTGAATATCTTTTCGTAAGCGGCATACATCTCATCATAGCTCTTGTCGAGACCAGCCTGATCCCTGTCGAAGGAATAAGCATCCTTCATGATGAACTCCCTGCTTCTCATGAGTCCGAACCTCGGCCTCGCCTCATCTCTGTATTTTGTCTGTATCTGATAGAGATTCATCGGCAGCTGCCTGTACGAGCTGATATCATTTCTGGCTATGTCGGTGAAGATCTCCTCATGTGTAGGTCCCAGACAAAAATCACGGCCATGCCTGTCCTTTATACGCCACAGCTCCGGGCCGTAAGCATACCATCTTCCCGATTCCTGCCACAGCTCTGCCGGCTGTATAGCCGACATGTGTATTTCCTGCCCTCCTGCCGCGTCCATCTCTTCTCTCACTATCTCTTCTATCTTTCTGAGGGTCCTCCAGCCCAATGGCATGAAGCCGTAAACACCTGACGCCAGCTTTCTTATCATCCCCGTCCTCAGCATCAGGATATGACTTGGTATCTCAGCTTCGGCCGGTACCTCTCTCAGTGTTTTCAAGTGCATTTTCGACAATCTCATTATCAGTTTCTCCTTATCTGCTTATGGAACACACCGCCTCAGCAGCTATGCCTTCCTTTCGGCCCACAAAGCCCAGCCGTTCAGTAGTGGTCCCTTTTATATTTATCCTGCTTTTATCTACATTCAATGTCCCGGCGATATTTGACCGCATCTCGTCGACATACGGGCTTATCTTAGGAGCCTGCGCCATCACAGTCACATCGGCGTTGACGATAGAATATCCTGCTTCAGCCAGCTTCTCCCCCACCTGCCGCAGCAGCACCATGCTGGAAATCCCTTTATACTGCTGATCGGTATCGGGGAAATGCCTGCCTATATCGCCCATGGCCGCCGCTCCCAGCAGCGCATCCATCAGCGCGTGGACCAACACGTCCGCATCGGAATGACCGTCGAGTCCTCGGTCATAAGGTATCTCTACCCCTCCCAGTATCAGCTTTCGCCCCGGGGCGAAGGCATGTACATCGAAACCTGTGCCTGTCCTGTTTTCCATAGGCATGTCCTCTCTCGTCGTTATCTTTATATTGCCGTACTCGCCGTCCACCAGCGTGACCGGGTATCCGGCTCTCTCCGCCAGCACCGCGTCGTCAGTACCATAGAAACCTTCAGCGAAGGCCTTCTGATACGCCTTCTTCAACGTCTCCAGCCTGAAGCCCTGCGGTGTCTGGACCGAAAAATACATGCTTCTGTCGACGCCGGAGCTGGAAATGCCATCATCGTCAAGCCTTCTCAGGCTGTCCTTCACCGGCACGCAGGCGGTGGCCGCTCCACTGTCTGCCGCAGCTTCCAGGACGTTTCTTATCACGCGGTGGCTGACGAAAGGTCTGGCCCCATCATGCACCAGCACGTATCCGGTATCGGGGCATTTGTCCTCCAGCGTCTTCAACGCGTTCCAGACTGAATCCTGCCGCTGTGCTCCTCCCGCCGTTACGGCTGTCATCTTCTCTATCCCGTACCGGCTCGCTATGGATCCGCAACATCCGACGTATTCCTCGTTGGTCACGACGATTATATGGTCTATTTCATCTGCATCGGAAAAACGCCTAAGCGTCTTCGCCAGCATTGGCTCGCCATTGATATCAAGATACTGTTTGGGGACAGGCCCTCCCAGCCTCGTTCCTCTTCCCGCTGCCGCGATTATTGCCGCCGTCTTTTTCCCTCTGTACATAGCTATCCTCTATTGCCCGCGGGCTTGGCGAATATCATCCTGCCCGCTGAAGTCTGCAGCACACTGGTCACTATCACTTTGATAGTCTGTCCGATGAAGCGTTTACCATCTTCCACGACTATCATGGTGCCATCATCCAGATATGCGACGGCCTGATTGTTCTCCTTGCCTTCCTTCACCAGCGAAAGGATCATTTCCTCTCCCGGAAGGACCACAGGCTTCAAAGTATTGGCCAACTCGTTTATATTGAGCACCTCGACGCCCTTTATCCCGGCTACTTTATTGAGATTGAAGTCGTTGGTAACAACTTTGCCGTTCATTATCTGAGCCAGCTTCAGCAGCTTTACATCCACCTCCGGTATCTCCTCCAGAGCCTTCTCAGCTTCTGTATTGTATATCTCTATACCGTATTCTTCCTGTATCTTGTTTAAGATATCCAGTCCTCTCCTTCCCCTGTTTCGCTTCAGCGCATCCGACGAATCGGCTATATGTCTCAGCTCCACCAGCACGAATTCGGGTATCACGATATTTCCTTCTATGAATCCCGTCTTCATGATATCGGCTATCCTCCCGTCGATGATGACACTGGTATCGAATATCTTGGGGGTCACTTCGTTCTTCGATCTCGAAGACTTTCCTCCTCCCACCGACGAGATCAGCTTTGATCTGGTCCAGGCAGACCTGATATCCTTACTTTTGGTGGTGGCTATGACGATACCCAGATATCCCAGTATTATATATGTAACGATATTGAGGATTACATCCAGATACGGTATCGTTATGCCTACATAGATCTGGCTTATCAGAAAGGCGATAATAAGACCGGCGATAAGCCCTAAGGTCCCCATGACCAAATCATTGACGGAAACCTTTTGCAGATCCACTTCTATGTTGTTGGCCATCTTATTTCCCTGCCTCTTGATAGTCGGTGTTAATCTGAAAAATATTAAACCGAAAATAATTGCAAATAAAGCAGCGATGCACAGTTCCTGTACTCCTGAAAAATCGACCAGATCCTCGTACCCCGCGAGAGCGACGAAAAATCTCGCCAACGAAAAGACACCGTAACCTACTATCGCGCCTGCAAGCGTAAAGACAGCCCTGACAAGTTTCTTCAGCATTCTTTCTCACCTCCTTTCTTCGTTCAATAGCTTTGGGCATACTTGTAAAATTACCCAGTATGATTATAGCACAAGTTCTGTACCTCGCCAACAAATTATGGTAGAATCACTACAGAAGCTTCATATACAAATCACATAGAACATTTATTCTTTTATATATAATATACGAGTACAAGAAGGAGGTTTTATATATGGCAAAGATATTAGTGGCAGACGACGAACAGAAGATAAGAGAGGTCATCAGAGAATACTCCGAATTCAACGGCCATGAGATCACCGAAGCTTCCGACGGCATGACTGCGGTCGGGCTCTGCAAGCTCAATGACTATGACCTTATCATCATGGACATCATGATGCCTAAACTTGACGGATTCACCGCCTGCAAAGAGATAAAGAAGATGAAAGATATCCCGATCATAATGCTGTCAGCCAGAAGCGAAGAGTACGACAAGCTCTTCGGATTCGAGCTGGGCATAGACGACTACGTCGTAAAGCCCTTCAGCCCCAAGGAACTGATGGCAAGGGTCAACGCAGTCCTTTCCAGGAACAGTGCTGCGGAAAAGCCTGCGGAAAAAGTCATGAAGTTCGACGGCCTGGAAATCAATATACCGGCCAGAACCGTGTATGTCGATGGAGAAAAGGTCGAACTGACGCCAAAGGAATATGACCTGCTGTTCTATCTGGTAGAAAACAAAAACATCGCCCTTTCCCGCGATAAACTGTTGTCAGATATATGGGGATATGACTTCTTCGGAGACGACAGGACAATAGATACTCATATAAAGAATCTCAGGAACAATCTGGGGAAATACAGAGACTACATAGTGACACTGAGAGGGGTAGGTTATAAATTTGAAGCTTAAACTCGACTCCAAGAGCATAAAATTCAAAACATGGCTGTACTTCATACTTTTCGCCGCCTTTCTGATGATAGTCCTGTGGTTTTTCCAGGTGTTCTTTCTCAACAGTTTCTACGGAGTCATGAAGGACGAGCAGACGAGGAGTGTCGCGAGAGACATAGAGTCCTCCTATGAGCGCAAGAGCAGCGAAAAGTTCCTGGAAGCGGTGGAAAGCATATCCACGACCAACGATATGTTTATATACGTGGTCTCCCAGGACGGCAAAACCATGTATTTCCGACCTTCAGGCGACAGCACCGTAGCTCAGTATTACATGGACCAGATAGACGCCCTCAATAAAATCATGCTGGAGGAGAAAACCGACTCAGTATACAGAAGAATAAAAAGCGATGATTCCAAAGACGTACTGGCTTTTGGAGAACTGCTGACTTCTGATGACAAGGAGTCCATGCTGGTGTACATATTCTCGCCTCTGTATCCTGTGTCGTCGACGATACATATCCTGACTAACCAGCTGATATATGTGACTTTCATCTCACTGGCCGTAGCCTGCCTCATATCCTTCTATCTTTCCATAAGGATAACGAGGCCTATAAGAGCCCTCACCCGCTCTGCGGAAAAACTGGCGGACGGCGAGTACGGGATCGTGTTCAAGGGCGGCCATTATACGGAGATCAACAATCTGGCCGATACCCTGACGCGGGCATCCATAGAGCTGGAAAAATCCGATATGCTTCAGAAAGATCTGATAGCCAACGTCTCCCACGATCTGCGCACTCCGCTGACGATGATAAAATCCTACGCCGAAATGATACGTGACCTGTCAGGCAACAATCCGCAGAAGCGTGAACAGCATCTTCAGGTCATAATCGATGAAGCCGACAGACTCAATATGCTGGTGGGAGACCTGCTCTCCCTTTCCAGGATGCAGTCCGGTAAAATGGTGCTGGAGCGAAGTGATTTCAACATTACTCAGGCAGCCCGAAGTATCCTCAATACCTATAAGATAATGGAGGACGAACAGGGCTATATATTCAAGCTCAACTGTAATACCAACTACATCGTCAACGGCGATGAGGAAAAGATAAAACAGGTGATCTCAAACCTGCTTACCAACGCCATCAAATTCGCCGGCGACGACAAAACCGTGATACTGTCCCTGAAGCGACGTGGAAAATACGTGCTCTGCCAAGTGGAAGACCACGGAGTCGGCATCGCGCCCGAAGAGCTGAATCACGTCTGGGAAAGATACTACAGAGCCAGCTCCAATATGGTCAGAGCTTCTGAAGGATCAGGACTTGGTCTTTCCATAGTCAAGGAGATACTGTCTCTGCACAAATCCAACTTCGGAGTGGACAGCACCGTCGGCAACGGGACCACATTCTGGTTTGAACTCAATTTCGTGAAAGCCGAAAAAATGCGCAATGTATTGTCCTCGCCTGAGGCTTCACCTGAAGAAAGGAACAAATAGACGATATGAACGACAATAAATACATATTGGATTGTGATTTTCATACCCATACCGGATTTTCCGATGACTGCTACGTCTCAGTAGATGAAATGCTGGAAGGCGCTGCAGCCCAAGGAATAAAGACATTGGCTGTGACAGACCACTATGATCCCGGCTACCCGGATCCGGAATTCCCTTTTACCATCGATTTCGACGATTATCAGAAAACAATGCTGGAAAACCGAAAAAAATACCGCGGCATCATGGATATCAAGATCGGACTGGAAGTCGGAATCATGGAAGGCCAGTTCGATGCCGCCGATCGGGTGATAAACGCCTTTCCATACGACGTTATCCTGGGGTCTTTCCATTGTCTGAGAAGTATCGACCTCTACACCTTCGACTTCACCGACGTGGATGGTCCGGCCATGTTGGAAGACTTCTATACTTATATGTACGACTGCCTCAAAGTCTTTCACAATTACGATGTAGTGGGACACTTCAGCATCCTCGACAGGTATATCGGGAAGCTGTACGATTACGCTCCCTTCGGTGACATTATCGATGAAACGCTGAAGCTGCTGGTCCAGGGAGGCAAAGGTCTTGAAATCAATACTTCAAGCTTCAAATACGGTACCGGGACATGGCTGCCCCGAGAGTCTATCCTCCGAAGATACAGGGAGCTGGGCGGTGAGATACTTACCTTTGGCTCAGATGCCCATTCTCCGGAGCACTACAGATTTCATTTCAACGATGCAGTGGAGCTGGCCAGATCCTTAGGGTATAAATATTACTGCGTATTTGACCAGCGAAAGCCGGAATTTTTCCCGCTGTGAGGATCCGATCATGAAAAGCGAGAATTTCAAATGGTACAGCCACATAGACTGTGAATTTTTCCCATGCCATGAGGGGGCGGATCCAGACAGCTTCAACTGCCTGTTCTGCTATTGTCCCCTCTATGCGTTAGGAGACGGATGCGGAGGCAATTTCACATATACTGATGGTCTGAAGGATTGCAGCCTCTGCCTGATACCTCACACTGCCGGCGGCTATGACTACATCGTTTCCAGGTTCAGCGAGATATCTCTGCTGGCCTCGGAAAGCAGAAGCGACAAATAAAGCGCGGATTCGATCCGGATTCGTTAAAAAATGCCTGAGACATTGATAAAAATCAGCTCTCAGGCATTTTTCATATGAAAGATGATATGACGCGAATGTCACCCACAACCGATCCTTACAGCATCAGCGACTTCGTTTCCATAAACTCTCCGAATCCGTCTTCCCCATTTTCTCGTCCCAGGCCCGACTGCCTGTATCCACCGAAAGGAACTTCTATCGAGAAATTCCCGTTGTTGATATTCACAGTTCCTGCCTTCATTTTACCTGCAAACCTGAGGGCATCCTCCTGCCGGCCGAACACCGCCCCCGCAAGTCCGTATATGGTATCATTGGCTATCTGAAGCGCTTCCTCCTCCGTATCGTAATAGATGATACTGAGGACCGGTCCAAATATCTCCTCCCTGGCTATTGTCATATCGCTGGTTACATCGGTGAAAACAACCGGCGAGATATAGTAGCCGTTCTCACAATCTCCCGGTATCTGACCCGCTATCATCTTCGCACCTTCTTCAAGGCCCCTTCTCAGATAAGCGCAGACTTTATCGAATCCCTTTCTGCTGGCAAGAGGGCCTATCATCATTTTTTCGTCTTGCGGGTCACCCACGGTGAAAGTCTTTGCGAAAGAAACGATGTACTCTTCCAGTTTTTCCTTTATCTCTCTTGGCGCGACCATCCTGGTAAGAGCCGAACATATTTGCCCCGTATTGAGGAAACAACCCATCATCGTACTCTTGGCGGCCTTTTCATAATCAGCCGATCTCAATATCACCGATGCCGACTTGCCGCCCAATTCAAGAGCTACCTTTTTGACATTGCTCTCGATGCCCATCATGCCGACTTTCTTTCCCTGTTCCGTGGAACCGGTAAAGGAAACCATGTCCACATCCTCGTGTTTCGCCAGCAACGTTCCTACTTCGCTTCCTCTTCCTGTCACGATGTTTATGACACCTGCCGGCAGTCCCATCTCCCTCGCCGCTTCCGCCAGGACAAATGCCGATACGGGAGCTATCTGGCTTGGCTTGAGAACTATACAGTTTCCTGCCGCTATGGCTGGGAATATCTTGGCCGTCTCCTGATATATCGGATAATTCCACGGTGTCAGGCACGCGATGACGCCGATAGGCTCATACCTGACCGCCATGTCATCCCCGACTTCCTTCTCATACTGATATCTCCTTGCCAGCTCAGCGTAATATCGTCCATGCTCGATGGAGCTTTCCACCTGTAAACCATAAACATACTTTACCGGCGTTCCTATCTCCGCCATTATCGTCTTACCCACTTCATCGCTGTGTTTTTCTATATAGTCGGCGAATTTCTCCACGTAATCAGCTCTTTTTTCAGGCGAGAGCGCACTCCAGGCAGGCTGCGCCGCCCGTGCCGCCGCCACCGCTTTGTCGACATCGACTTCATTACCGTCAGGGACCCTTGCGAAAACTTCCTTCGTAGCCGGATTCTCGACCTCGATATATGCTCCGCTGTTCCCTTCCACGAATTCTCCGTTTATATACAATTTATAGTCTTTCATTATTATATTACCTCCTGATCTCTATTTTACAGTCCGTCACTGTAGAAATCAATAAATCGATCTGATGTATTCGATTATGCGCCCATTCTTTCCCGGCAACACGGCATATATAAAAAAATTACATACATTTTCGAATTTCTTCGAAATGTATGTAATTTTTTCAACGTTTGCAGCCTGCGCTCCGGTATCGGACTACAAAACCCGGGTAAAAACGGGCCTTCATCCCTTTACAAAACAGGTCCACATCCCTCAAACCCATTGGATTTTACATACATTCGGGAAAAATCGCGAAATGTATGTAAAAGTCTCGAAAGACATGTCCGTCTGGCCTGACCGGGCAGACCGACATAGCCCGTCCGGTCAATACTCGACCAATGCTCAGACAACGCTCAGACAGATCATCATCATCGATCCGCCCCTGCCGCTATTCCCCCATGAAATACCTTCCATAGGCATCGGCAGCTTTAAGAGCTGCGAACACCTTGGCCGGAGTCACTTCAAACGGCATGTTGTGAAGGGTGTCATTCTCCGCACAAGCTGCCTCAGCCACTTCCATGATCTGCTCATCGGTTATGTCCTCAGCTCCCAGCTGCTCCCACGTTACAGGAAGGCCTACTTCTATGCAGAAGCTGATGACCTCCTCCAAGTCCTCCATCGGCACGTCTTCCAATACCAGCTGAGCGATAGTCCCAAAGGCTACCTTTTCTCCGTGATACATTCCATGGCATTCCTCCAGCACTGTCATCCCGTTGTGGATAGCATGGGCTCCCGCAAGTCCCGCGCTTTCGAAGCCTATCCCCGAAAGCAGCGTGTTAGCTTCGATTATCTTCTCCACAGACTCGGTACAGACTCCCCGTTCAACGGCCAGCTTGGCCTTCACGCCTTCCTCCATCAGCGTGTTGAAGCAGAGCTCTGCCAAAGCCATGGCCGCCGCCGTTGAATTACCGCCGGCACACGATACGGCGCCGCTCCTCATGCAAGCTCTCGCTTCAAAATAAGTCGCCAGCGCATCACCCATACCTGCTACTGTCAGGCGAACAGGCGACTTTGCTACGATATCGGTATCCATCATGACCAGATTAGGGTTAGCCGGCAAGAAGAGATATTCCTCGAAAACCCCCGAATCGGTATATATCACGGAAAGCGCGCTGCACGGCGCGTCGGTGGACGCGATAGTAGGACAGATTATTACAGGCGTCCTGTTGTAATATGCTACCGCCTTGGCCGTATCGAAAATCTTTCCTCCGCCGATGCCTATCATCAAATCGCATCCTTTATCCTTCATCAGCCCCGAAAGTCTGTCTATCTCCGTCTTACTGCACTCGCCATTGAAATAATCGAATTCCGGTTGACAATCCACGCCTTTGAAGCTGTCTTCTATCTGAGGGCCTATCCTCTTATATCCGCCTGAGCTTATGAGGATAAGAGCTTTTTTTCCATATCCTGCCGCATAGGTCCCCAATTTTTTCATCTCTCCCGCGCCCTGTATATATTTAGATGGGCTTATCAAAATCTTAGACATGAGAATCTCCTTTCCATAATAATAGAGTTTTTGTCTATCCCGCAGCCTTTATTCATCGCTTATAGTATACCATATACACGAAATCAGTCCACTTAAAAAAGCGCTTTGCTGCATATTTGAGAAAAAAGCTCACGTATCACATATATCCGCGGAAAGTCCACAGGCAAAAAAGAAAACGACCTGCCGGAATGGAAGACCATCCTGAGGCAGGCCATTTTCTCTAAATCAAATTAAATAAATAGGTGGAGGAATTCATTTCAGAATTCTTTCTATTTGATGCAATCCGCTAAAACCTTGAGGAACTCTCGGCAGTCATCAGGATATATCTCGCCCATATTGGCTACCTGGAACATGCCCATCGCCTCGTATTTTCCCTTGCCGCTGTAAACGACATATCCCCTGCTTTCCATATCGCTGAGGAACGCCTTCAGATCCTTACCTTCCGGCAGGAATACGGATGTTACTGTATTAGCCATCTGGCTCTCATCGTCAAGCAGCAGCTTGAGCCCCATATCCTTCATTCCTTTTCTGAGTATGCCGGAGCATTCCTTATACCTGGCAACTCTGGCTTCGACACCGCCATCGGCCAGCGCATTGTCAAGGGCAGCTTCCAAAGCCCAGAACAGATTCACATTAGGAGTGTTAGGAGTCTGGTTCTTATCTCTTGCATAGATGTAATGCTTTGCCAGATTCAGGTAAACGTTCTTGCCCATTTCCGGAGTCAGCGTTTCGAAAGCGTCTATCTTTCCGCATATGTAAGCGGAGCCTGGATAAGCGCCCAGACATTTACCTCCTACGGAAGTAGCGAAGGTTATATGGAAATCGACGATATCGATGAGTTCGCCGGCTGCAGCCGATACGCAGTCCACGAAGTACCATTTGCCATATTTATCTGCCAGGTCGCCCACTTCCTTGACAGGATTTATCATTCCGGTGGAAGTCTCGTGGCATACCATGGCCACTACCTTGATAGCCGGGTCGGCCGCCATCATTTCCTCTACCTTGCCCAGGTCAGGCCTTTCGCCCCATGGGAACTCACAGTCAACGAGAGGTATCTCGTACTTCTCGATTATCTCCAGCAGTCTTCCCCCGAATTCCCCGTTTCTTATAAGCATTACTTTCTCGCCTTCGTTGAATATCGAAGAGAGAACAGTTTCGTTGGAAGATGTCCCGGACCCTGATACTATCACGGATCTATAGCTGTCGTCCGCCTTGAACAGCTTGTTGATCTTGGCAGTTGTCCTTGCGAACAGCTCTTCGAACTCTGCCCCTCTGTGGCAGATATCGTAGTGTGTCAATGCCTGTCTTACGTTTTCCTTGACCATGACAGGTCCCGGACTGAATAGTTTTGGTGCGCTCATTTCTACACTTCCTTTCATTTCATCTATGAAAATATTTCATGAAATATTTTATTCCTCTGACCAGTTTTTGGCTCTCTCAACAGCTCTGTGCCAGTTGTACAGCAGCGATTCTCTCTCGTCGACGCTCATCTTAGGCTCGTATCGCTTGGCCAGCTTCCAGTTGCCCTCCAGCTGCTCGATGGAATCGAACTCGCCTATTCCCAGGGCTGCCAGCTGCGCTGCGCCCAGTGCTGTCGTATCCTGTATCACAGGCACATCGACAGGTATACCCAGCAGATCCGCCTGGAACTGCATCAGGAAATTATTGGCTGTCGCGCCTCCGTCTGCCCTCATTATCGTTATCGGCATATCGGAATCCATGTTCATTACATCCAGGTTATCCTTCACCTGATAGGCTGTCGCTTCCAGCGTGGCCCTGACTATATGCTCCCTCGTCGTTCCTCCTGTTATGCCAACTATCGTTCCTCTGGCGTAGGAGTCCCAGTGAGGGGCGGCCAGGCCTGAGAAGGCCGGTACGAAATATACTCCGCCGTTATTCTTGACGGAATAGGCCATCTCTTCAGTTTCCGCAGCGTTCTTTATTATTTTTATACCATCTCTCAGCCACTGAGTAGCTGCTCCTGTTATGTATATCCCGCCGTCCAGCGCAAACGTCATCTTGTTATTGAGCTTCCATGCCACTGTGGTGAGAAGGCCGTTCTTTGAATATACAGCCTTGTCTCCGGTGTTCATCAGCATGAAGCATCCGGTCCCGTACGTGCACTTTATGGTCCCTGATCTGAAGCAAGCCTGCCCGAACAGCGCCGCCTGCTGATCGACCACAGAGCCTGAGATAGGTATCGAAGCCCCGAGAAAATCCAGAGGATCGGTCTTTCCATACATCATGGAGCTGTCGCATATCTCCGGCAGGATCGACTTGCTTATCCCCAGTATGTCCAGTATCTCCTCGTCCCACTTGCCCGTATGTATATTGAGCATCATCGTCCTGGACGCAGTGGAACAGTCGGTCACATGGACTCTTCCGTGAGTCATCTTCCATATGAGCCACGTATCCAATGTTCCCGCCAGGATGCGGCCTTCCTGTATCTTTTCTTTAACCCCGTCCACATTGTCTATTATCCACTTTATCTTAGGGCCGCTGAAATATGAATCAGCCATCAGCCCCGTCTTTTCCCTTATTATCTCACCGTGTTCCTTAGTGAGCTCATCGGCATATCGTGCCATTCTCCTGTCCTGCCATACGATGGCGTTGTATACAGGCTCTCCCGTCACCTTATCCCAGAGCATCACAGTCTCACCCTGATTATCTATGCCGATACACTTTATCTGGTCGGCGCTGACGCCACCCTTTTCAAGCGCCATGCTTATGGATTCCAGCACTCGCTGCCACAGCTCCAGCGAATCGTGCTCGACCCAGCCCGGTTTCGGATAATATTGTTTGTGCTCCTTATAACCTCTCGCTATCACATTCCACTGTTCGTCCAGTAAAAGCGTGGTAGTCCCCGTCGTCCCTTGATCCAATCCGATATAATACATTTTCTTCTTACTCATAATCAGACCTCTTTTCTGTACGCGTTTTCAACTAAACGGAAATGTATTTTTCTATCTGATCGTAATCGATCTTAGTGAACAGATTTTTTCTGAACTCTCCCGACGAACACCTGATCAGCTTCTTATATGTCCTATTCATATGGGCGTGGTCGAAGAATCCGCAATCCACCGCGATATCCACCAAAAGCCTCTCCTTATCCTCCATTATCCTGTTCATGGAAGCCTGAAGCCTTATTATCTGCGAATAGAGCTTGGGTGATATCCCTACGCAGCGTTCAAACATCTTATCTATATGTCTGGCAGTGAACCCTGTCTCATCAGCCAGTGTTTCCACCTTGATATTGCCCTGGCTCTGGAATATGCGCTCCGTGCAGTACTTTATCAGGTACTTGTTGGGCTCCTCCTGCATACGCGTCCTTATCACTTTGGAAATGAGCCTTATTCGCTCTGCCAGGCCGTTTTCCCGTTCCAGTATGGAAAGGAGCTGTCTGCCGTCTATCCCGCCGGCTTCCACAGGCACCGCTTTGTTGGTCAACTTACAGGCATCGCCGTCTATCAGCGAAGATCCTACTCCCGGCAGGAAGCGTATGAATATGTACCCTTCACCCGGACAAACCTCAAGTTTTTTTATCTCATCAGTGACTCCGCATATATATCCGGATATGGCCTCCCCGTCGCTCACGAAAGCCATGGTCATGCAGCCATCGGGTATCATGGGAAGTATCTTCATATCCTCCGCTATGGATTTGATATAAAAGATATCGGCCACCGTCGTATACAACGGATGGCCAAAACTTACGTCGATCTTGTTTACCCTGAACCCTTCATCCTCGAATATCAACGGTTCATACTGAACTCTGGCTTCCGTAGGAGCCAGATATTGTTTTCTGCTTATTACAAATGACATTTTATTCTATCACATCCGCATATATCACTGGTCTTCTGCGTCAATGGTAAAAATCAGAAGTGTTCCTTTCTTCTTTTTTATGATATCACTTGATATTATTTCGGTCAACTTCTGTTTTTTCCTAGTATCGTCAAATGCGCAGGTGTAAAATATAGAAGTTGAGTGAAGGGAGCGTTATCATGGAAATACTGCAGGGTATGGATCCCGACAGAATGATAATAATAGTGCCGTCAGCGCTGGTCGTGATGTACCTGGTCATAAGTCTGCAGAATTCCCTCTGCAGTCGCACCAATCCATATACAGGGCTCATCATCCCGGCCATCTGCTTTGTCGCGGCTACGTTGCTGGCAGTAAGGCCGTTACTGGTGGTAGAGTCCGGACAGGCAGGTGAATTGGTTCCGCTTTGTCTCAGGATGTGGCTGACGTTCAACATAGCGACACTGGTATTCCTGTTCCCTTATTACAAACACCGTAAGATGAAGGCCGCTGCCGAAAAAGCCCGGCCGACACCTCTGCCTGACAGCGAGGATGCTGCCGACACCGATGCTGACAATCGGTGAATACATATCGGATATATACTTGAACATCGAATGAAATATAAAAAATTTAAAAGAAATTTTATATCTAATTTTCGATTATCCGTATAAACACTATACTTTCAAGTATTTTGAAGTATAGAAAAAACTCATTTTACCACGAATTTACCACGATTGAATGAGC
>UQRM01000010.1 GCA_900543485.1 uncultured Eubacterium sp.
TCGCCGGAGGAGATAGAGCGGTGTATCAGGGAAAATCCCGACGCCGACGCCGTGATACTTCCCAGTCCCAATTACTATGGGATATGCAGCGATATCGAAAAAATCGCGGAAGTGGCCCACAGGGCCGACAAAGTTCTGATAGTCGACCAGGCTCACGGGGCTCATCTGAAATTTTTCCACCGGCTGGGATTTGGCAACGGCATGCCGGAGGCGGCCGAAGACTGCGGCGCCGACCTGGTTGTCAACAGCATACACAAAACGCTGGCATCTCTGACCCAGAGCGCGGTGCTGAACCTCAAGTCGGAGCTGGTGGACAGATACGTGCTGGAGGACAAGCTGCAGGCTATCCAGAGCACCAGCCCTTCCTATATCCTCATGAGCTTTCTGGATATCAACGCCGATCTGCTGGCGGATCACGGCAGAGAGGCAATCGGAGAATGGCGGGCTGCCATAGACTATTTTTATGAAGAGGCAGCTGCCATAGCCGGGCTGAAGCTGATGAAGGCTGAAAACATGGATATGACAAAGATAAACCTCGACATGGGGGAACTGGGGATCGATGGAGCCGGATTGGAGCAGCTCCTGATGGAAAGGGGGATTTTCTCGGAGCTGTACACCGGCGATATACTGATGCTGATGACCGGGATAGGCAACACAAAGGCCCATATGGACAGGACGCTGGACGCTCTCAGAGAGATAGCTGAAACGGGGCCTGACCGTGAAGCCGCGGATGAAAGGCGCAGGAGAGATTACCACGTACCGGAAGCGGGGAAGCTGCGGGCCGTACCGGAGGAAAAGATATTTGTTCCGCTGGATGAAGCCGAGGGAAGAGTCTGCGCCGGGTCCATCATTCCTTATCCGCCGGGCATTCCGTTCGTGTGTCCCGGTGAAGAGATAACCGGCGATATCATCACGTACATAAGCGCCCTTCGCCGTGACGGGGAAAAAGTCATCGGCGTCAATGACAAAGGCTGCGTACTGGTAGGGAAATGACCGGGAAAGCCCGGAGCTGTGCCTGCGGTCAGAAGCCCGCAGGGAAGCCACAGACAGAGGGGTCCTGCCCGCGTGTCAGCGTTGGAACGGATGCGCGGGCAGTAAACTCATTTGAAGTATTTTGGGAAAAAGCCTTTCCTTGGACCCTTGCATATGATATCATATGCGAGGATGGATAGTATTCATGTACGGAAACTATACCATGACAGAAAAAAGACATATTGCTTTCCTGGTATGGCAATAAGCCAGCCGCTTATATCTTAACGGAACGAGACGGAGATGTCGGCGCCCTGAAAAGAGGAGGTCGATAGATTGAAGACAGGGTTTATTGGTGCAGGAAAGGTGGGGTGCAGCCTCGGCAGATATTTTACCGAAAAAGGCAGAGGTCTGGGTCTGAGCGTAGAAGGCTATTTCAGCCGCAGCGTCGAATCGGCGAAGGAAGCGGCACGTTTTACTGATTCAAAGCCATACGAAAGTATAGAAGGTTTGATCAAGCAGTGCGACGTTATCTTCCTGACGGTTCCTGACGGGAGCATTGGCAGTGTCTGGCAACAGGTACGCCGGTGCGATATAAATGGAAAGACGATATGTCACTGTAGTGGTGCGATGTCTGCTCAAGATGCGTTCGAGGGCATAGAGGAGACGGGGGCTTTTGGATATTCAGTCCATCCGCTGTTCGCAGTAAGCGATAAATATAACGCTTACAGGGAACTGACGGGTGTTTTTTTTACTCTTGAAGGAGATGGCGCCAGCGAGAAGGCGCCGGGACAGGGGAGACACGGAACTTTTCATGAGCTGCAGAAGATCCTGGAGATCATGGGGAACCCTACTTATGTTATAGACAGCAGGGACAAGACTATGTATCATTGCGCGGCGGCTGTCGCCAGCAATCTGGTATGCGGTCTCATCGATCAGAGTGTGGCGATGATGCGCAGATGTGGATTTTCCGAAAAGGATGCGGTGAAGGCACTGGCACCTATATTGACAGGCAACATGGCGCATGTAGCCGCTGATGGACCTGCAGCCAGTCTCACGGGTCCTATAGAGAGAAACGATGTGACGACTGTAAAAAAACACCTGGGATGTTTGAGGGATGATGAACTGGAAGTATACAGACTGCTGAGCCGCAGGCTGGTGGGAATGGCACAGAGCCGTCACCCTGAGAGAGATTACGGGGAGATGTCTCTGCTGCTGGACGCAGGAAAGGAAGAAGAACGATGAAGAACACGGTTGCGAGTTTGCTGAAGATGAAGGAAGATGGACAGAAGATCTCCATGCTGACATGTTATGATTATTCTACAGCTAAATTGATGGAGGAGTCAGGGATAAACATGATCCTTGTGGGAGATTCCCTGGGCAACACGATGTTGGGATATAAAGATACTCTGTCGGTGACTATGGAGGATATGATACACCATGGCGCGGCAGTGGTGAGAGGAGTGAAGGATACGTTCGTGGTGGTGGACATGCCTTTCATGTCATATCAGCCGTCCGTATACGACGCGGTAGTCAACGCCGGAAGACTGATAAAGGAAACGGGAGCCAATGCCGTCAAGCTGGAAGGCGGAGCGGCCGTGAAGGAGCATATAAAAGCCATAACTGACGCGGGGATACCGGTAGTCGCCCACATAGGGATGACGCCTCAGTCGGTCAACGCTTTTGGCGGTTTTAAAGTTCAGGGGAAAAGCCATGAAGCGGCAGCGCAGATCCTCCAGGATGCTTATGACGTTCAGGAGGCAGGGGCCTTTTCCGTGGTGCTGGAATGCGTCCCTGCAAAGCTGGCGGCCCTCATCAGCGAGAAGCTGATGATACCGACAATAGGCATAGGAGCCGGTGATGGCTGCGATGGCCAGGTGCTGGTATGGCAGGACATGTTGGGACTGTTTTCCGATTATGTGCCTAAGTTCGTCAAACATTTCGCCAATGTGGGAGATATCATGGTGGGAGCCTTCAGGGATTACGACAGAGAGGTGAAGGAAGGAGCCTTCCCGACAGAAGCCCATGGATTCAAGATAGATGAAGATATTATAGAGAAGCTGAGAGGAAAGTAAGATGATAACGGCCACTACCATAGAAGAAGCCAGAAAGGCAATAAAGAAATGGAAGGCGGAGGGACTTACGGTGGGGTTGGTGCCTACTATGGGAGCCCTCCACGACGGTCATGCGTCGCTGGTGACAGCTGCTGTTTCGGATTGCGACAGAGTCGTGACATCTGTATTCGTCAATCCGACTCAGTTTGGAGAAGGCGAGGACCTGGAAAGCTATCCGCGGGATTTTGAGAGAGACTGCAAGATACTTAAGGAAAAGGGCTGCCACATGGTGTTTCATCCTTCTGTGCAGGAGATGTACCCTGATGGCTATGGGACCTATGTGAATCTGGAATCAGAAATGACGAAGCAGCTTTGCGGAAGGAGCAGGCCCGGTCATTTCCGCGGTGTCTGTACTGTGGTCAGCAAGCTGTTCAACATAACGACTCCCGACAGAGCATACTTCGGGCAAAAGGATGCTCAACAGCTGGCAGTCATCCGCCGGATGGTAAAGGATATGGATTTCGATATAGAGATCGTGGGATGCCCTACCGTACGTGAGAAGGATGGGTTGGCTAAGTCCAGCCGTAACTCATATCTCAATGATGAGGAAAGACAAGCTGCTGCCGTCCTTTACCGTTCGATAGAAAAAGCGAAGGAGCTGGCGGCAGCCGGCGCATCGGGGACGTCGGAAGCCAGTGCTGCGGATCCCCATTCCATAGCTGCTGCAGATCTGCTTAAGACAATGACCGACGTGGTCTCATCCGAACCTATGGCCAGGATAGACTATATCGAAGCGGTAGACGGCCATACACTTATGCCTAAGGAATATCTCGCCCCCGGCGACCTGGTAGCTATGGCTGTATATATAGGGGATACGAGGTTGATAGATAATTTCACGATCTGATGAAAAACATGACCGGAAGGAATTTGCCAAATAGGCATCTATGAAGAATGTTTATTGGCATAAATCCCTGTTTTTGCATTAACGGCTGAAGGCGATATGCCAAATGCGGTTTCTGGAGAAGCCTGATTGGCATAAATTCGGAACAGAGACCTGAAAAAATGCCAATGCAATGTATTTGAAGCGGTTCATTAGGCATATCGCTTTTGCTGAAGAGCTGTTCAGATGGGATTTATGCCAATTTTGATTAATTTTTTTCGCATTTTAGGCACAGCGACTTAAAAAGAGGAGGCACCGCACGAAATAAAAACCATATATTGACATAAAATGATTTAAATGGTAAAATATCATATAGTCATACGAATGATCCTGTGATGGGATAACGGCGTTTTTTATTTCGCTGCTATGTTATAAAGCGATGATCGCTGCGAGGACTGAAAAAAAGGGGGATATCATGGGCGGTAATGCAGATATGAGAAACAGGGGAATGTTGGCTGCAGGACTTGAAGCGGAGCTGAGGAAAAATCGGATGCGCCTTGAAAGACTGCGGGATGAGTATAACAGATTGCCGGAGGGGGATATATTTATCGTCAATAAAGGAAAACAGTGCAGCTATTATTTTTACAAGGATAAGAAAACGAGATCACTGAGAAAAAACGACGAGATGACGGGGAAGCTCATACGGAAGCGGGTGTTGGCCAATACTATCACAGCACTGAGCATCTATTGCGCTACATTGGAAAACGCTGACTGTCAGTTTAGAAAAGCGCTTGAGAAGACAGGGAAAGGCAGGGCTGTCAAAACCTTGGCCAGGATAGGTGAACTGCCTGACCGCGACCGGTATATCCTTTCACCGGGTGAATACGCGTGGAAATATGAAGATTATCCGAAGAACGGATACAGGTGCGAAATGCTGCGATATAAAACGGAAAAGGGGATCAGAGTCAGATCCAAGTCGGAAAAGCTCATAGGGGATAAGCTGGAAAAGCATGGGATCGTTTACAGATATGAAGCCCGGCTGACTATCGATGGACAGGATCTTTATCCTGACTTCATGATAATGTCAAGAGATGGAAAGATCGTGGTGTGGGAGCATTTTGGGCTGATGGACAACAGCGATTATTTCTTCAGAGCCTGCAGGAAAATCGAATATTACAGGAGAGCAGGGTTCACACAGCATACAAATCTCATATGCACATATGAAGAAGATGTGGAGGACGGGGCGATACTGGATGGAATAATCGAAAGATTTGAGCTGACCATTTGAAAAAGCCGCCGCTGCGTCCGGATTTGACGGCCGGTCGCAGCAGCGGCTTTTTTGAAAATCTGAAACAGTGATCCGGGATCAGGCCTATTCCACTTCGACGGTCCAACCCATGTCGTCTTCGATGGTGCCAGTCTGGATACCGTAAAGAGTATCGTAGAGCTCCTGAGCGATAGGGCCGATACCACCGCCGTTTATTACCATCGTCTCGCCTTTGTAACAGAGCTCGCCGACCGGTGAGATGACGGCTGCCGTGCCGGACGCGAACATTTCCTTGAAGTTGCCTTTCTTGTAGGCGTCTACTACTTCGTCGATGGTAAGTCGCCTTTCGACAATGTTCATGCCCTTCTTCCTGAGAAGCGCGATAACGGAATCTCTGGTGATACCAGGCAGGATGGTGCCGTCCAGCGGAGCGGTGACGATCTCATCGCCGATAACGAAGAACGCATTGGAAGTACCGATCTCTTCGACGTATTTCCTTTCGACGCCGTCAAGCCACAGGATCTGCTCGTATCCCTTTTCGTGGGCTTCTTCCTGGGCCTTGAGGCTGGCTGCGTAGTTCCCTCCGCACTTGGCTTCACCTGTTCCGCCATCGGTAGCCCTTACATACTTGTCTTCGACATAGATCTTAGTAGGGGTCAGGCCACCTTCATAGTAAGGGCCTACAGGGCTCAGTATTATTATGAATTTATAATGTCTGGAACGGCGAACACCAAGGAATGGTTCGTCTGCGATGATGAAAGGCCTTATATAGAGAGACGTGCCTTCCTTTTGCGGGATCCAGTCGGCGTCCACCTTTACCAGCGCTTTGATGGCGTCCACATAGAGATCCTCGTCTATCTGAGGTATGCAGAGTCTGTCATTGGTCCTGTTGGTCCTCTTGGCATTCATGTCAGGCCTGAAAAGCTGTATCTTTCCGGCAGGAGTCTTGTAGGCCTTGAGGCCTTCGAACATTTCCTGAGCATAGTGGAAACATACGGCTGCGGGATCCAGCGAAAGAGGCCCGTAAGGAACGATACGTCCGTCGTGCCAGCCCTTGCCGTCCTCGTAATCCATGATGAACATGTGGTCCGTAAAGTCAGTACCGAATCTCAATGTTTCAGGATCCGGCTTCGCCTTCGGATCAGGGTTTTTTGTGATTGGAAAATTGTATTTCATGGCGTTCTCCTTTATATGATGATAAAAATTTTTGTCGTTTGTTATATGCCTTTATTTTACAACAAAATATACGTGAAGTCCAATAATACAACAATAAATATACCACTAAACTTGTTGATGTTCAACAATAAAAATAAAAAAATATTATAAAATATAACAAAAACAATAAAAGCGGCGATATTTCCCTCCATTTCGTTAAATGTACATAAAAGGACGATATAATAAACGAGTTATGAGCGAAAGAGGAAAGAACAGAAGCATCTTCAGGCAGGTGCTCTTTGCGTTGATAAAATTAGCAATAATAGGGATGATACTTGTGATAGGCATCAACTTCTATGTCATAAAGGCTACGGAAGGTCAGATAGGAGCGGTGTTCGATTCTCCTGAAGACTCGGCTACGGAAGAGGAGGTATCAGAGCTTTCTGCCATAGAGCCGGAATGCATAATGGTACTGGGAGCTTCGGTCACTGCTGACGGCCGGCCCAGCTCTATCCTGAGGGACAGGCTGGATACGGCCATAGATCTGTATAATAAAGGCGTAGCCCCTAAGCTGCTGCTGTCGGGAGATAATGGGCAGATGGTGTATAACGAAGTACAGGGAATGAAGAATTACGCGCTGGAAGCAGGCGTGGCCGAAGAAGATATATTCATGGATCACGCAGGATTTTCCACATACGAATCGGTGTACAGAGCCAAGTACATTTTCGGAGTGGACAGTATGGTGGTGGTCACCCAGACATATCACCTTTACAGAGCGTTATACGGATGTAATCGATTTGGGATAGAAGCGGCGGGCGCCGCCGCTGACCAGAACAGCTATGGAGGGCAGGAACGGCGGGAGATAAGAGAAGTGCTGGCTCGCGATAAGGATTTTGTGAAATGGATATTCAAGCCCGAGCCGACGTTCCTGGGAGATAAGATACCTATCTCGGAATAGCGCGGGCAAAGATGGAGTAAAGGAGATATGCGACGGATATGGGAACGAAAGACAGCGTCAAAAGGAGCACCTGTGAAAGGGACAGGAGCATGAGCGGCAGAGGACGAGTGGCGCTGGTCAGGTGTGACAGCTACGACAGCCAGCAGGTGGAACGAGCTGTGTCAAAGGCTATCGAGCTGCTGGGAGGTCTGGAAGAGATCCTTTCTTCGGGAGAAGACCCGCTGACGAAAGCAAGTTCCATAGTCCTCAAGCCTAATATGCTGGCAAAGACAGACCCGGATAAGGCATGTACCACACATCCTGCCGTATTTGGCGCAGTTGGGAGACTTCTGAGGGAAAGCGGCTTCGATGATCTGAGATACGGGGATTCACCAGGGAATCCCATGATAAAAGTGGGATCGGTGGCAGAAGGCTGTGGTATCAAAGCTGTTGCTGACGATCTTGGCATCCCTCTGGGGCAATTCGAAAGCGGTACCCAGGTGGAATTCCCTGACGGGAGAGTGGCTGACAGCTTCGTGTTGTGTGATGAGATAATAAACGCTGACGCGGTGATAAATATCTGTAAGATGAAGACTCATCAGCTGGAACGGATAACAGGGGCAGTCAAGAACACTTTCGGCTGCGTCTTCGGTATCAACAAAGGTGCTTCCCATGCCAGGTTCGCTACGGCGGAAGTGTTTGCCAAGATGACGGCGGATCTGAACAATCTTGTGAAGCCCAGGCTCCATATAATGGATGGCGTGACAGCTATGGAGGGAAATGGCCCGAGATCCGGCAGCCCCAAAGCGATGAATGTCATCATGGCGGCGACCGACCCGGTAGCGATGGACGCGGTGTTTTGTCATTTGGTCCATCTGAGGCCGGAATTGGTACCCACTAACGTCAGCGGTATGGAGCAGGGTGTCGGCACGTGGAAAGAGCTGTGTGTCGTGACAGAGGACGGCACGATCACAGCAGAGGAAGCGTCGGCGATCTACGGAGATAAGGATTTCAATGTGCAGCGGGGAACGGAATACAGAGGAGCGCTCAGGCCTGTCAGGTTCCTGGCTCCATTGCTTGAGAAGAAGCCTGTCGTCAGGCAGGAGCGCTGTATAGGGTGCGGCGTGTGTGCAAGCGTATGCCCTGTGGAAGGAAAAGCGATCCGCATCGAAGAAGGGGCAGGGAAGGGTCGCGGCAGCGTGGCGGTCTACGATTACGACAAGTGTATAAAATGCTACTGCTGCCAGGAAATGTGCCCTGAGGAGGCTATCACAGTCAGGAAATCGCTGCTGGCCAGGATAGCCGACAGGAAATGGAGAATATGAGGCGCGGCGGCGTGACGGAGCATATACATAATACAGGTTACGGATACGAATTGATATCCATAGCCTGTATTTTTTGTGATGTGGGGAAATATCCACGGGATAAATATCCACGGGGATGCTTTCCCCTGTTATGCGGAGGTGTGAAGATGATATATCTTGATAACGGAGCTACATCCTTTCCGAAACCGCCTGAGGTGACGGAAGCCATCGTGACCGCGGTTACGGATTACTGCGCAAATCCCGGCAGAGCAGGGCATGCCATGGCAGCCAGGACAGCCGAAGGAGTGTTCCGGGCAAGGGATTCCATAGCTGAGCTTTTTTCCATAGAAGATCCGGCAAGGATAGTATTCACGAAGAACTGCACGGAATCGCTGAATCTGGCTCTCAAAGGGCTGCTGAGGCCGGGAGATCACGTGATAACCACGTCTATGGAACACAATTCTGTGATACGGCCGTTGCATCAGCTGAGCTGCAAAGGCGTCAGTTACACGATGGTCGGATGCGATATGCAGGGACGGCTCCATGTAGATGAGATGAAAAAAGCTATCAGGCCGGAGACGCGGATGATAGTCATGACGGCAGCATCCAATGTGACAGGGACAAAGATGCCACTGGAGGAAGCGGGCCGTGTAGCGCTGAGGCATGGTCTGATATTTTTGGTAGATGGAGCTCAGGGCGCGGGGCATATGGAGATCGACGTGAAGAAACAACACATAGATGTATTGGCGGTTCCCGGGCATAAAGGATTGCTGGGGCCTCAGGGAACAGGGGCTCTTTATGTGAGGAAGGGACTGAAGCTGCGGCCATTGATGGAGGGCGGTACGGGGACCCGCTCCAGAGAGCGGGAACAGCCGATGGAGTTTCCTGAAGGATATGAAGCAGGGACTGTAAACAGCCCGGGGATCATCGCTCTGGGTGAAGGCGCGCGTGTAGTACAGCGCATGGGTATCAGCGCTATAGAAGAGTATGAAAGACACTTGACTGAGCGGCTGGGGAAAGCCCTTGCCGGGGTGGACGGCGTCAGCATTTATGGGCCGGAAGATGCGGGGGAGAAGACAGCGGTGGTGGCCATCAATATCGATGGGATGGATTGCGAGGAGGTCGCCGATATCCTCGACAGGAGGTATGGGATCGCGGTGCGGGCCGGGTTCCACTGCAGCGGATGCGCTCACGATACCATAGGGACGGGCGATATAGGCTGTGTCAGGATATGTCCCGGGATCTACACGACGGAGAATGAGATAGATGCGGCAGTGGCGGCCATAAAGGAGATAAGCTCACAGGCGATGGAGCAAAGCCGCTGTCAGACCGGGGCGCCGGAGGATAACGTCGGAAGCTGAAGGATGCGGGAAAGCGCGGGAAGGAAGTGGTAAATAAGGGGTTCATGTTGTGCCGGGCGCTAAAGCCATGATATAATAAAAAATCAAAGGAGGTGCCGCGATGTCTGAGGGACAGGGTGTTTATGAAGGGCGAAAAGGCCAGAAGCGTCTCAGAGCCATAGAAAAGCAGATAGTCAGCGTGAGGGAGGAATTTGACAACAGATATGCCGACAGCCCTGAGATGAAATATCTCAGCAGCCAGATACAATGGGTAGGAACGGCCGGTCTGATCTTTATCATGGCTCAGCGAGATGTGAACTTCAAGTGGAACGGACTGATGGATTACGGATTCATCAGACTCTGTAAAAGATGGCTGGAAGAGCATGGGCTGCAGTCCGTGACATCAGAGGAGACAGCCGATATGATGAGAGATATACTGCCGGAGGAAATGTGCTCGGAGCTGAGCGACGAGCTGGCTGCGCTGGAAATCGTGTAACAGCGCCTTCATTGGGAGGATGCCATGAGATTTGATTTGACTGTAGATAAAAAGGCTGAAGCGTCGATCGACGATAGGCTGTGTATGAACTGTGGAAAGTGTGGGGAAATATGTCCGACTGGAGCTATCGACGAGTATCGCAGGACGGTCTGCCGGTTGTTTCCAAGAGGGAGTTGGCGTGGAGCGAGCGCTGCAGTAGGCGGGGAATCCGCCGTGTCATTCAGGGAAGCCAGAAGAATGGCTGTTGAGACAGGCTGCAGGGAGAGCTGTCCGCTGGGCATCGTCCCTCAGGCGATAGCATCTCTGGTGAAGTCCGGGGATGTGGAAAGCGCGAGGGAGATGATAGAAGAGAAAAACCCTATGCCGTGGGTCTGTGCGTCGCTCTGTGAAAACCCGTGCGGCGATCAGTGCGCGCGAGGAAGACTGATAGATGAGCCTCTCAACATGAGAGGGCTGGAGGGGTATGTTCTCAACAGCGTCGGGGAAACAATGCCGAAGCACGTAAGGCGTTTTGACAGCGAAGTAGCCATCATAGGAGGCGGCCCGGCCGGGTTGGCGGCAGCCTTCCGGCTTTCCGGAGCAGGATACGGTGTAACAGTGTTCGAAAAGGATGGAAGCCCAGGTGGCGCTCTCAGATGGGGAGTGCCGGATTTCAGGCTCAGCAGAGAAAAGCTGACGGCAGAGACCGGGCGTATCGCTGCCGCCGGTGTGGAGATAAGATGCGGATATGAGATAGGACGGGATCATACGCTGGAAGATCTTCGCGGCCAGGGATTCGCGGCCTGCCTGATAGCTGTCGGAGCCTCGGAAGGAATGACACCGCAGATACCTGGTGGAGACGCACAGGGGATATATGACGCGGTGAGGGTGATGCGTCAGATCAACGGCGGTGAGGACGAAGGAATCCAGCTGGGCGAACGTATCGCGGTCATCGGACGCGGGCGTCTGGTGGTAAATACGGCAAGACTCTTGAGGAGAATGGGGAAAATCGTCACTTGTGCTGTGGTGGAAAGTGATGATGAGCCGGAAATGAGTGAAGGAAGCTTCCAGGCCATGGTCGGAGAAGGTATAGATCTGAGAACCGGAGCTGTCGCTAAGCAGATAATAAGCGAAGGCGGCCAAGTCAAGGCGGTGGAACTGGTAAAAGCCGGATATACCATGGACGGCAATGGAATGAGAAAGCTGCAGATAATCAAAGGAAGCGAGACCAATCTGTTCTGTGATACGGTGATATTTGCTGACGGGCGCAGATGCGCCGCGTCGGAGCTGGGGAACATGGAGACTCATCCGGGAGGCAGAGTGCGGGTCGATGGGAGATACAGGACTAACAAGGATATGATCTTTGCGTGCGGAGACGCTATCGGCCAGTGTGGGTCGGTAGCGGAGGCGATGGCGTCCGGAAAAGCTGCCGCTGCGGAGATAGACAGGACCCTCAGAGAAAACTTTTTCCCGAAGAGAAAAACGGCAGTGAAGAACGCTCCGGACAGCGCCATCATATATGCGGAAAATGTAAGGGATATGATCCCTCAGACAGAGGATGCGGTGACGGATGAGGACAGGATAAACGGCACCGTTGATCATACAGAAGATATCATGCCGTTGCTTCGGGCAGCGGGGATAGGAAAAGAGCTAGAGAGGTTTTCTCAGCTGGATGAGGACGGAAGACCTAAGAGAAAGATAGCGGTCATAGGAGGCGGCATCGCGGGGATGACCGCGGCTCTGGATCTGGCCGGAGAGGGGTATGCTCCGACTATATTGGAAAAGGAGCATGCTCTGGGCGGCAGCTATCGGTGGCTGGCGTCCTGCAAACGTGTGGATAAAGAGCTTCTGGACAGGGAAACGAAAAAGATAAGCGATGCCGGCATCGATGTGGTATATGGAGTTGCGGCAGGAGCCTTCCCCAACATCAAGGGACTGTTTTCCATGGGATATGAAGCGGTGCTTTTCGCCATCGGTGAGAGCACCGGCAGGAGACCTCCGGTGAAAAATGTCCGTTGCCGCGGAGTTTTTGAGATAGTCTCGCTGATGGGAAAGCTGCTCGACAATGAACGAGTTGCTGATGTGGGCAAGCAGGTCATCGTCGCCGGATACGATGAGCTTGCTTTCGATACAGCTAGGCTTTTAAAGCAGTTTTGTCAGCAGGTCACGGTGTTGTCGCCTATGAGCAAGGGTAAGCTGAAAGCAAGCGTGGCGTCTGTGGCGGCAGCCCTCGATGAAGGTGTCCACCTGGTAACAGGGGCTGAGCCGGTGGAGATAGAAGCTCAGAACGGCAGGCTTACAGGTGTGAAGTGCAGGATAAAGGAAAAGAACATGATGCTGGATATAACGTGCGATACGCTGGTGCTGGGAGGGACGCAGAGCCCTGACACGGCGGCTGTCGCCGCCGCTAATCCTGATCTGGATATGGATGACAGAGGTTATATCCAGACAGATGATAAATTGATCACCAGCATCTACGGAGTATTTGCGATAGGCGATTTTGATATGACGTCTGTGGAAGCGGGTCACGCCGGTGCGGCCGCTGTCAAAACGTTCATGGAATCGGGAGAATTCAGGGCGGTGGGAAAGCTCAGGGAAGCGGAAGCCCCTCTCACCGGCGCGTCGGTGAAGTATGAGATATTCGAAGGGCGAGGAGCCGCCGGAAACGGACAGATGGAGGTGGGCAGGAGACCTTTGGATAAGTACAGAGCTGAAGCGGAAGCGTCCAGGTGCATGGAATGCGGTTACTGCGGGGAAACGGCCGGACGTTGTATAGGGTGCGGCGTGTGCGCGGAAGTATGCCCCGTAAGGGCGATCACCTTTAAGGCTGTAGCAACGGCGGGAGAAGAGGAGGTTCGGTCATGACGGTTTTTGAGAGAGAAGTTACCATAGTTGGGGCAGGACCTTCCGGAGCGCTGTGCGCCGCTTATCTGGCCAAAGCCGGAATAGATGTACTGCTGCTGGAAAGAGATATATTTCCACGGGAAAAGGCGTGCGGAGACGTGTTGAGAGAAGGCTTCGTCAGTCATGTTGAAGCGTTGGGGATAGCCGGAGATCTGGACGCCATGAGTACGTGCGTCAGGAGATTGAAGCTCATCAGTGACGATGGCCATACCACCACGATCCCTTTCGAATGCTACTGCGCTCCCAGACGAGATGTGGACAGTCTTCTGGTCGATACGGCCATATCACTGGGGGCTGAAGTGAAGCAGGGCTGTACTGTGACTGACGTGCTGACAGAGCAGGGGACAGTCAGAGGTGTGAAGGCCGTATACAGAGGCGAAGAGATATCTGTCAGAAGTAAGCTGACCATAGGCGCCGACGGAGCGTTTTCGACGCTGGCCGCAGCTGCGGGTGTCGTGAAAGAGGAGGCGGGCAGCATGTGGATAGGCAGACGCGCCTATTTCACGGGCGTCAGGCTGGACCGGGCGTTGGCGAAGGGCCAGTATGACGCCTATGGTGTCATAGGCTTTTCTTCGCTGTTGGGAACAGGATATTTCTGGATCATCCCCGTGGGAAAAGAAGGTGTCCGGCATGGGATATGCAATGTTGGGATGCTGATAAATGGAAGAGAGGAATACGAGAGCGTCGACATAGAACGGTGCTTCAGCCGATGGCTGGAAAGCCGTCCTGAGATGGCCGCCATGTTTGAAGGCGCTTCAATCATCAGCCCGTGGCAGGGAGGAAGGATAAGCGATATGAGCTGCGGAATACATAAAGCGGGCCATGGATTCATGGTCATCGGCGATGCGGCAGCCCTGATGACCCCACTCTCCCACGACGGACTTTCTCCGGCCGCAGACTCAGCTAAGGCTGCTGCTGAGGCGGCGACAGATGCGCTGGCTGCAGGTGATTTTTCACAGAACATGCTGATATCGTCATATGGGAAGCATTTCAGAACAAAAGGCGAGAAGGCTCTTTCTGAGGAAATGAAGGAAAAGCGGCTGCTTATGGAATCTATGCGGGATCCGGGCACTATGAACAGGATCGTGGAACTGTTGGAGTCGGATCAGGTGTTCAGGAGAAAACATTTGAAATAAGAGATAGCCGGATGAAGCCGGCACGGGAAAATGAGGGGCTGTCGCACAGCTGACCTGATTTGGTCAGCTGTGCGACAGCCCCTCATTTCATAGAAAAGAACAGTTTACGTTTGAGATATATGCTGAATGTTTGTGAATGTATTGCAAAATAAAAAACAGATTGACACAATTGGGGGGTGAGATAATAAAACTGATTACAATTCGTATAAAAATTCTATAATGAATTCTTGTGAGGAGAGAAGAAAGGAAGTAAGACAATGCAAGCAAAACGAAAATTGTTGACTGCCCTGCTTACACTCTGTATGGTACTCATGCTCGTTCCAACGGCAGCACTGGCGTATGGGGAAGGGCAGCATATGTCAGTAAAGACGGGAGGTTTTGTAGATGAGGATGAGTGCGGGTGTTTTGAGATTGATGGGATCACATATGCGCCTTTGAGTGAAAGTACAGTTGCGGTTGTAAATCCTAAACAACATCCCGTAGTTTCTGGAGCCGAATCTCCTTATGACGGGGAAATCATTATTCCTTCAACTGTTACAAGTGACGGTAAAACATATACCGTTACCATGATCTACAACAATGCTTTTGACAGGTCGCCTTATGCAGGGGGAACAGTAACAAAAATCACATTGCCGGATACTATAACCGAGATAGGAGATTCAGCATTTCGCAATGCTACGCAGCTTGAAGCTCTAAACATTCCGGATAGCGTGACTGCGATCGGTAGTAATGCATTTTCTAATTGTCAGAACCTTAAGGAACTTATGATCCCCGCAGGTGTGACTGATGGAGTAAAAGAGGCGTTGACCTCTTCTGTCAGCAGCGGTTATCCAAATGCAAAGGATGTTGTTTTTGCCGATGGCTCGCCGTATTCGAATGAAGATGGGGTACTTTATAAAGGGACAACGCTCGAAGTCCTTCTTGATAAAGAAAAAGATTCTGTTGCTGTTAAACCAGGGACAGAAACAATAGGTGAAAGTGCATTTCGGAACGCAAGTGTATCGACTGTGACGATGCCGGATAGTGTGACGGAGATTGGTGAGTATGCTTTTTATAGCTCCTCTGTAGTTAATGTTGATTTGTCAAAAAATGTTAAGACTATTGGTAAGTCAGTTTTCGCTCGTTCCGATGTTTCAGCTATAGATCTTTCCAATGTAACGACGATTGGTGAGTATGCATTTCAGGGATGCGACTCTCTTAATTCCGTTGAACTTTCTTCCGAATTAACATCGATAGGAGAATGGGCTTTTGAAGAAACGTCCATTGAAAAAGTAATTATTCCGGGCAATGTAAAAAACATATCAGCTGGAGCTTTTAGCGAAGTAGAAACATTAAGAACGATCATTATCGCAGGCAGTGTTGAAAGTATTGGGGAGTATGCTTTTTCTGGATTAGCAAACCGTACTGAGAATACGACAATGATTTTTCTTGGAAACGAACCGCCTGAAATGGATGATAACGCATTCGGATCAGGAGAAAAACTTGAAGACCTCATAGTAGTTGTTCCTGAAAGCGCCGAAGAAAATTATAAAGAAAACAATGTTTTAGGAAGCTATATTCCTGAAACACCTACTGATGATACTCCGGAGTTCAGATTTGCTCTTTCCGTTCCGGAAATAGCCAGTGTAAATAATGGCACGAAGTCAGATATAGAAATGAGCGCTACGATTCCTGTCGGTGCGGTGCTTAATGCCGTAAGTAGCGATGAAGAAGTGGCTACCGCAAAAATAACTGATGAAGGGAAGCTGCAAGTGACAGGGGTTAGTGAAGGAACAGCTCATATCACAGTAACTATGACATTGAGCGGAACAGAGTTGATGAGCGATACAGTTAAGGTTACTATCGAGCATGTACACGACATGGTAAAAACGGAGGCAAAGGATGCTGATTGTACCAATGAGGGGAATATCGCATACTGGCATTGTGAAAGCTGCGGCAAGTATTTTGCAGATGAAAGTGGTACAAATGAAATAACATTAGAAAAAACTGTTGTCCCGGTTAAGGAACATAATTATGAAAATGGAATATGTACAGTATGTGGAGATAAAGATCCAAATTATGTTCCTCCTGTAGATCCACAGAAGCCGCAGAAAGATACAAATGCTGCAACAGGTGATGACAGCAACATTGCTCTTTTGGCAGGCCTTTTAGCACTTGCGGCAGCCGTAGCGACAGGGACTGTTGTTTACGGGAGAAAGAGAAGAGAACAATAGTCTGTTGTACTAATTCAAAAGAGAATGCGCTTTTTTGGCTGAATAGTTTTGGGTAATCAAAGTTTCTTGAGGCCTCTTCCAAAGAAGGCGACAGCAAAGCTCGGTTATCGCTTCATCAGAAATGCCAATAACAGAGGATTTTGCTTATCAATGGGCATAATTCCCGTTGTATTTCAAGCTCTTGCGATGGCGAAATAATAAAAAGTCAGTTCCAGCATATTGTTTTAGGCATATTTTGGACAGGTGACCGCTGATTTTATGCCAAAAGGGCGAGTATTTTATTGATTTTAGGCATTTTGCATTGTCTGCGAACATCATTTGACCGTGATTTATGCCTATTGAGCATTGATAACAGACTCATTTTAGCAATTCTGCCGTGGCAGATCCTTAGGAGCAGTGCGTGCATCGGATGGAATGGATTTTAAAAAGCGCTCTGGGCTGATCCGGTCTTTCCTAAAAGGATTCGAAGCCTGTCACTTGTGATAGGCTTCGTTTTTCATTATCTTGAAAGCGCGGTATATCTGCTCCAGCAGTATGACCCGCATCATCTGATGAGGGAAGGTCATGGCTGAGAAGGAAAGCTTCAGGTCAGCTCTGGCGCTGACTTCCCGGGACAGCCCCAGGGATCCGCCGATGACGAAGAGGACGCTGCTCTTTCCGGAGATCGTCAGCTTTTCCATGTGCTCTGCCAGCTTTTCCGAGGAAAAGGACTTGCCGTTGATTTCCAACGACACCACATAATCGGAAGGGCGTATCTTTTCCAGTATGTCCCGGCCTTCAGCTGCCTTGACGGCCTCTTCGTCGGCTGCCGAAGGGTTGGCCCGCAGTGGGCTTTCTCTGATTTCAGTGATGTTGAGGCGGCAGAATCGCCCCAATCGCTTGGAGTATTCGTCAATGGCGTCACGCCAGTATTTTTCCTTGAGTTTTCCAACTGCCAGTACGGTTATATTCACATCACACCTCGTATATGTAGCTCATGCAGTCTCTCATGGCGATACCCAGCTTCAGCTGGCCGCCGGGGATTATATTTTTTTCCATCAGAGTATTTTTGACAGTCAGCATCGCTACCGCCGGATCGTTGTTCTCGTGGCTCAGATGCCCCAGCAGTATCTGACGCGGTTTGTCTATGGTCCTGGTCAGCCTGCACAGGCACTCTCCCGCGGAGACGTTGGACAGATGTCCCTTATCTCCAAGTATCCTGTGCTTCAGATGGTACGGATATCTGCTCATCAGCAGTATTTCCTTTTCGTGGTTTGCCTCCAGCAGCAGCAGATCGGCGCCCACGATCTCGTCGAATATAGCTTCGGTGATGCAGCCTACGTCGGTGACAATGCTTATCTGTCTGTCTTCGCAGTATATGGAAAAGCCCACCGGGTCAGCCGCGTCATGAGGGATGGAGAAGGGACGTATCATGAAATCGTCTATGTAAAAGTCCTCTCCGGTTTGGAAAAAACGCTGCTGCTGAGGCGGCACCGGTTTCTTTATGCCTTCCCATGTAGCTTCGTTGGCGTATATGGAGATCCCGGGAAGTTTTTTGGCAAGTACCGAGACACTCTTGACGTGGTCTATATGCTCATGGGTGATGAGCAGTGACTTCACGTGGCTCTCGGGCGTGTCAGTAGCCGTCAGACCCTCCAATATCTTTTTCCCGGATATTCCCGCGTCTACTAACAGGGCTGAGCGCTGGTTTTTTATCAGGTAACAGTTGCCGCTGCTTCCGCTGGCAAGTGAACAGAATTTCAATGGCATATATCTTCAAGTCTCCTTTACCATATTAAGATACTCCAATGGACGAAAAAAGTCAATTTATACTACATATGGATATTCAGAAGGATGTGGACAGCAGACGACTCATGTGATAAATTCTATAGAGAAAAGCGAAAAGAGACAGGAAAAAGGAGATGCGGCCCAATGAAAAACGACAGGATACTGAGGATATATACGGATGGCGGTTGCGCCGGTAACCAGAGCGATGAAAACCTGGGAGGCTGGGGCGCTATCATGGAATTCGCCGACGCCAGCAAGGAATTGTATGGGAGCTGTCCCAATACCACCAACAACAGGATGGAGATGACTGCCCTGCTGGAGGCTTTCAAGGCTATCAGGAAGGATGGCCAGCAGATACAGGTCTTTTCTGACAGCAGCTATCTCATGGACTGCTTCCGCAAGAAGTGGTACGCCGGATGGCAGAAAAACGGATGGCTGACAGCGTCTAAGAAGCCTGTGGAGAATCAGGATCTGTGGAAACAATTGCTTCCCTATATAAAGAAGCACGATATATCCTTCTTTCGTGTCAAGGGCCATGTGAATCTGAACAGCAAATCCGTGAATCTGGATAAGCTGTACGAAAAATTCGTTCAGTGGAACGGCGCGGAATTTTCATACGATGATTTCATCTATGTGACGGAAAAGAACAACAGGGCTGATGAGCTGGCCAACATGGGGATAGATCAGCTGCGTTGAATTTCCCGGTAAATGATCTTAATAAAAACCTTCGCGGATGTATATGCTTACTATGTGGAAGATATCGCTTCGTGGGATCTGCCGGATGTCGGAAAGGCTTGCGGCTGACAGAAGATACCTGCTGACGAAGCGCTGCTTCCGACGGATGATAAAGCCATCGGCTTCGTTCTCTGCGGAGGTTTTTTTGATGAGAAAATTTCTTCTTTTGGAAAATATAGTCGCGACTGCTTCCGGCTGTAAGGAGAGGGCAACGTCGCAGGAGCGCCCCGGCCTTGCTCCGGCCGGGAGGCGGGGCGTGACACAGGCATCGCTGCCGGCGCTGATATCGATGTTGATGATGGCTGCGATGCTGTTTGCCATGGTTGTCGTATCGGCTGCGACGTCATGTTATGCCGGTGAAGCGGCGATAACGATATCGTCAGACAGGCAGACTGTGATCTCGCCGGGAGAGGCGGCTGATACTGTGTACATAAGCTGGAAAGGCGAAAAAGACGGGCCGTCCTTCCTTCGGGTGAGTCAGAGCCGGAAAAGCCTGCCGAGAAGCCAGGCAATTGAAGGACGCCGTGAGAGGGTCTTGGGCGGCGCTTATTTCAGATACACAGCGCAGCTGAAGGGACTGGAGCCGGGGGAGACCTATTATTATGAAATAGGAGACGGGATGGTGTTCGATAAACCTTCTTCCTTTCGTACGCCTCAGGAATCAGGAGAAGGTACTTTCCTGTATCTGGGTGATGTGCAGTTTGATATTTCAATAGATGAATACCGGCGATGGGGTGAAGATATGGAAGATATATGGGCCCGTCATCCCGATCTGGATTGTGCCGTCATAGGCGGAGACATGGTCAATGTGCCGTGGCGATTGGAGCAGTGGAACGGATTCCTGGAAAACTGCGATGTTTTCTCGTCGCTGCCGCTGATGACAGTCCCGGGGAATCACGAGGGCGTGAAAGGGAATATCACTTACAGAAAGATATTCCCTGCACCGGACAACGGTCCGTTTATGTCCGGTCTGTCCGGAGAAGCTGCGTCAGCGGGGAATTTCTATTATTTCGACTGGGGATATTGCCGTTTTATCATGACCGACAGTTCCTTTCTGACAGACGCGAGAATGGAGAGCCTGGGACCGGAGGCGTGGGCGCGGGCGGAAAAAAAGGTGGAAGAGTGGCTGGCGGAAGCCTTGGAGGGGAGCGACAAAACGTGGAATATCGTTGTTACCCATCATCCTCCTTACGGGATGCATGATAAGGCCACTGTTTCTCCGGAGTTGAGAAAGCTGTGGGTGCCGATAATGGAGGAATACGGAGCTGATCTGGTGCTATGTGGTCATCAGCACATGTATATGAGGACGGAGCGCATAAACGGCATACTTTACGTGATGGGCAATTCAGGGCAGCGGAAGAGCGGTTTTTTCAACGGCAGTGATGTGCCGCGCTACAGCGCCTCCGTCTACGGCGAAGGGATGAGTTATCAGATAATAAAGGCAGGGTGGAAGGAGCTGCGGATAACAGCATACAATGAAAAAGGCCTCATCGTCGATGAGGCTCTGCTTGAAAAAAATATTTTCTTACATATTCTCGAATTTTTTGGTAGCCACTAGATAATCGTTTAGCGTACCCAGGTGGACGTAGTAATAGGAATATCTGTCTTCCTTCTTTACCTGCAGCAGGCCGGCATCTTTGAGCTTCTTCACATGCTGTGAGATGGTAGCCTGAGAGTAGTCGAAATGACCCACCAGATCCTTGTTACAGATGCGCTCGCGTTTCTTGTTGGCTTCCATGATGTATCTGAATATCTTTATTCTGGCGGGATGCGCCAGAGCGTCTGAAATCTTTGCTATAAGCAGGATATCCCCTTCCTGCATTTCGTCGATTTCCTTCCTCAATCTCATATACTGTTACTTCTCCTGTTTGATATATTTCACTTAGTCAACAATACTAGTATACTTATGAGGAAAAACTCTGTCAATATTTGATTTTTGTTGACACCGGCAACTTTTTATTGATATCGTCGGCTGTCGATGGCGGCAAAGCCTTTCTCCAGGTCGGCGATAATATCGGCGATATGTTCCGTCCCGATCGAGAGGCGCACGGTATTCGGTTTTATGCCTTGTGCTTCCAGCTCTTCCTCTGTACACTGGCTATGTGTCGTAGTCGCAGGGTGTATCACAAGGGACTTCATATCGGCTACATTTGCCAGCAGCGAGAACAGCTGCAGAGCATCGATGAAATCCTTGGTATCCTGAAGATCACCTTTTATGTCGAAGGTGAAGATCGAGCCGCCTCCGTCAGGGAAATACTTGTTATACAGCCTTCTTTGAGATTCACTGTTTGATACCGACGGATGGTGTACGGCTTCTACCTGAGGATGGCTCTTGAGAAAATCGATGACGGCCAGCGCGTTGGATACGTGACGTTCTACCCGAAGAGACAGGGTCTCCAGCCCTTGCAGGAACATGAACGCGTGGAAGGGAGAGATCGCCGCTCCGGTATCTCTTAGCAGCACAGCCCGGACCCTGGTGACGAAGGCCGCGCTGCCGGCTGCTTCGGTGAACCTGATGCCATGATAGCCTGGGTCGGGTTCTGAAAGAGTTGGGAATTTTCCCGGAATATCCCAATCGAACGAACCTCCGTCAACGATGACTCCGCCCAGCGATGTGCCGTGGCCGCCAATGAACTTAGTGGCCGAGTGGATGACGATGTCGGCGCCATATTCGAAAGGCCTTACAAGGTATGGCGTGGCGAAGGTGTTGTCTATGATGAGAGGTATGCCGTGGGAATGGGCTATATCCGCCAGTGTTCTGATATCGGTCACATCAGAATGAGGATTGCCTAAAGTTTCGGCAAACAGAAGCTTTGTTTCATCTTTGATGGCTCTTTCCACAGCGTCAAAATCAGAGATATCGACAAAGGTGGTGGATATCCCGTATTGTGGCAGCGTGTTGGCCAGTAGATTGTACGTGCCGCCGTATATGTTGCCTGCGGAGACTATGTGATCTCCGTTGCAGGCGATGTTCTGGAAAGAATATGAAAGAGCTGCCGCTCCTGAGGCCACGGCCAGCGCAGCGGCGCCGCCTTCCAGTACAGCCATTCTTTTTTCGAAAACTTCCTGGGTGGGATTTGTCAGGCGGCCGTATATGTTTCCGGGTTCGCGCAGTCCGAACCTGGCGGCTGCATGGTCACAGTCGTCGAATACAAAAGATGTCGTCTGATATATGGGAACGGCTCTGGCGCCTGTGGATGGGTCAGGGGTTTCCTGACCTGAATGCAGCTGGAGTGTCTCGAAGCGATAACTTTTCATGATCTATATACATCCCCTTTCTGATTACCTATTGAATAGATAGGTATATGAATGATACCATCTCGACTTGTTCTAGTCAATACAGTTGGCGGAAAATTTACGTCTGGTGAGAAATCATGCGGTACGGCCGGAGCTGCGACATCCGGCATGCAGACGTTGAGACGTTGACAGCGTCATGGCTGACGGTCATTTGTATCCTGCTTCGGAAGGGAAATGTTGCCGTTGGCAAGGTCTTCCAGCGTGATCCCCTCCAGGTATTTGTCGACTATCCTGTCAAGTTCCCGCCATACGGGAAGAGTCGGGCAGTCATCGGCTCTGTCACATTGGATCGATCCGGGTTTCAGACAGGCTACGGGAGCCAGAGATCCTTCTGTAAGTTTCAGTATACTTCCTATAGTATACGATGAAGGCTCAGCAGAAAGCTTGTAACCGCCGCCTTTGCCTCGGAGGCCGATCACCATTCTGTTTTTTACGAGAACCTTGATTATGGATTCCAGATATTTTTCAGAAATGTTCTGATCACACGCTATATCCTTGAGAGGGATATATTTACCACTGTCATCTGATGCCAGTGCGACCATTACCCGCAGCGCGTAGCGGCCTTTTGTGGATATCATCATAAGGTCAACCTCCTTTCATTGATTTATCGCGCGAAGCACGATGTCCGGATGCCCCAGAGCTGTTTACGGGCGGCGCGGAAGGGCGTACCCTGTCATCGGGCTCCTGCTTCATAGTCATATTATACACATAAGGGACACATTTAAAAAGCAAAAAGTGTAAAACAATGCATATTGACAATAGGCGTTGCCTTGGAGTGACAGCGTTGTATCGATGAGATTACGCTTTGCAGGCTTCGAACAGTAAAAAAGAGCCGTCGCAGGCTCTCTTTTACTGTCGTTATCATTATTATCATTTACTAGGAGGTGTAATCCTAAAATTGAGAAGGGGCTGCTGTGTTTTAGGGATTGAGAAGAAGAAGTGTTTATTTTTTTTAAAGCAAGCCCCTTCTGTAATTTTGCTCAGCAATGTATTTTCTTGCTGTGGCTATATAGTAGCAAGAAAATATGCTGTTTTTAGGGTGCTATTGTGAAGACTTGTTGAAAAAAACATGTCAGATCAATGACATATCGCGTTTCCAGCTTAGTATACGCCTGACGGATGCATCCAGTCTTTCCTCCGAGATGACGCCGTTTTTTACAGCTTCGATGACAACATTGTATTGGGACGCATAGTCGCCGGTACAGAGGAGATCATTGCCGGCGAGGATGGCGGTCACGGCGCTGCTGGTGGTCGGTGAAAATGACGAGACGGCGCCCATGGAAAGGTCGTCAGTCACGATGACGCCGTCGAAGCCCATGTCGTAGCGCAGCAGTCGGTGTACGGCCGGTGAGAGGGATGCCGGAAGAGCTTCATCCAGAGCTGATACGATGTTATGGGAAACGAGGACAGCAGGCGCCCCGGCCTTGATCCCCGCGGCAAAAGGCAGCAAATCGCTTTGCTCCAGCTGCTCTATCGTCCTGTCGTCGACAGCCGCGCCTTTGTGAGTGTCTTTCGAATTACCGTAGCCGGGAAAATGCTTGAGGCAGCAGCCCATGTTATCTGCGAGACAGGCCCTGACCACTTTTGCCGCGTATTCTGATGTGGCTTCGGCATCCAGACCGATACTCCTGGAATACATGAAGTCGTCAGAGTCGGTGGAAATGTCGCATACGGGCGCCAGATTCAAGTCTATGCCTATTTCTGAAAGAAGGGCGTTTTTTTCGTGGACATCGGCGATGACAGCGTCCATGCCGCCCTGGGCAAAGAGCTGGCGAGGCGATTTAAACGGTTCGCTTCGGAAAGCGGGTGAGGAGCTGACTCTGTTAACTGTGCCTCCTTCCTCGTCCACAGCTATGATAGGCGTGATCTCGCAGGCGGCGTCGATATCGTCCAGCGCCGCCTTTAAGGAAGGTTTGTCGCTGTCCGTGAAGCTGGGCTGGAACAGCAGTACGCTGCCCAGGTTATACTGAGTCACTGTTTCAGGGGACGGAGTGCCGCTGTAAAAGCATCCCATGAACATTTGGCCGGCTTTTTCCTCCAAGGTCATATCATCCAGCAGCGCTTCTATGTGAGGGTCGCGCCGGGCATTGATGATTTCCGTCAGCGTCAGCTGTTGGCGGGTACCGGTAATGCTGAGGGCTGCCAGAACAGCGCCGCATAATATCAAGATACAGAATGATGTCGTGAGGATCCTTCGTTTCATATCTATCCTTTTCTCCTGCCCGCACTTTATATTTTCCGTTTCAGAGCAGGCTCAAGTCTCGTCGTCAGGATCGCGGCGGCCGCGATCTTGATAGCATCTCCCGGTAAAAACGGGAACACGCATGAGACCAGCGATGCCCAGAGCGGTGTCGATGTGCTGAACATGAACCAGGCTGTTCCCAATGCGTAACATATCAGAAGTCCGGCGGTCATGGCCGCAGCGCAGGCTAATACTACAGGTATGCGTTTTTTTCTCGCGGAAGAACCGATGGGAGAGGATTTTTTCTCCGCTGCCGAAAGCTCGCTCTCCGAACTGGAGCTGCCGGAGGTCTTCACGGTGTTTTCCATGAGGAGGCCGATGATCAGTACGGCCACTATGTATCCTATTATATATCCTCCCGTCGGTCCTGCCAAGACTCCTATGCCGCCTCTGAATCCTGAGAAAACGGGGACACCTGCGGCGCCCAGCAGGACGTAGACCGCCATGCTGAGAGTGCCGTATTTTTTCCCCAGGATACCGCCGGTGAGAAATACGGACAGAGTGCCCAGATTGACAGGGACAGGCGTGAACCCCAGCGGTATGGTTATGAGAGAGCATATGGCGGTGACTGCTGCGAATATGCCGCACAGTATCATCATTGTCGTTTTTGAATATGTTCCTGAAGTCATAAGTAGGGTCTCCTTTTAAATATTATGGTAAATCTATAGTTTGTCGTGGGGACAATTGTAAACTATATAAAAACGATTGTCAACATAAATCGGTGCGGACGTATCTCCTGTCCGTTGAACCAAAGATTTTTCTGTGCATATTATGGAGATAAGACCATAGGTATATAAGATTGAACTTTTCAGGAGGTAAATTTCAGGAGGTAAAAATGATAAGAGGATCTATCGTGGCTCTCGTGACTCCTTTCGATCAGGACGGACATGTCGATTACAGGCGGCTTGGAGAGCTGATAAACTGGCATATAAAATGGGGCACCGACGCGGTACTGGTGCTCGGGACGACAGGGGAGACTCCGGCTCTTTCGGAGGAGGAACAGGAGGAGATCGTAAGGGTCTCAATAGAGGAGGCCGGCGGCCGTATCCCCGTCATAGCCAACAGCGGCTGCAACAACACGGAAAAGACGGTGGCCAAGAGTGTGAAATATGAGAAGATGGGAGCGGATGGCCTGCTGGTGATAACACCGTATTACAATAAGCCTAATGAGACGGGGATGATGGAGCATTTCCGCAGTGTCGCCGACAGTGTCGCCATACCGATATATATCTACAACGTTCCCGCCAGGACAGGGATCTCCATAAGCCCGGAAACGGTAGCCAAGCTGGCGGTCCATGAAAACATCGCAGGAATAAAAGAGGCCAGCGGCGATATGTCTTATGCGGCCAGGATAGCCAGGCTGACGGGAGATGACTTCGCCATGTATTCCGGGAATGACGATATAACAGTGGCTCTCATGTCTATGGGAGCAGTGGGCGCTGTATCGGTCTGGGCCAATCTGATGCCGGGAAAGGTCAGGGAGATGACCCATGCCTTCCTGGATGGGGACACGGATAAGGCCAGGAAGATACAACTGGAGAACCTGAATCTGATAAACGCTCTGTTTTGTGAGACCAATCCGGTACCTGTGAAGGCGCTGATGAATATGAAGGGAATGAACGTGGGAGGATGCAGGCTCCCGCTGGGGCCTCTTTGCGGTGCCAGCAGAAGAGTCCTGAGGAATCTGGCCGACAGCCTGGAGCTGCCGCGGTGAGGACTGCGGCGTCATATCGGATAGTATGAGCAGGACGGCAGAGACGACGCACCCACTGTAAAGGTTTTGTGAAAATAAAAATAGTTGCCTTGACAACCATATATCTGGTGAGTACAATAGTCATTACGTGCCAAGAAGGTTGTAAAGACAACTATTTTTTTGAAAGGAAGATGATACATATGAAACGGCCGCTGCCGGTATACTTTTCCATAATATACAGACATGGAAGGGTGATGCATGATAAAGCCATGAAGCAGTTTGGCATAACGGGCCAACAGATGGGATATATAAGGTGGATAGGGGAAAATCCCGGGATATCTCAGGAGGATCTGGCCAGGCGGATGCAGATAGATAAGGGAGCCGTCGCTAAAGCGGTAGGGAACCTGGTAGAAAAAGGATTCGTCGAGAGGCGAAAGAATCCGGACGACAGGAGGGCCTATTGCCTTTTCCCCACGGAAAAGGCAAGGAACATACGGAGCAGGATAGAGCAGTGCGCGCGGAGGATAGAGGAAGATCTCTTCGATGGATTGACTCCTGAGGAGACTGAGCTCTTCGAAAATCTGCTGGGCAGAGTAACGGAAAATATGATGAGGATGCTGGAAGGAGGCAAATTATGAGGACGGTGATGAAGTATTACAAGCCCTATGTGTGGCTCATAGTTTTCAATCTGCTGTTTTTGCTGGGACAGGCCATGTGCGAGCTGGCGCTGCCAGGGTATATGTCCGATATAATAAATAACGGTATAGTGGTCCAGGATATGGATTATATAAAGAGGACAGGACTGATAATGCTGGCTGTATCGGCGGCCACAGTCTGTTGCTCTCTTCTCAGCAGCTTTCTGGCGGCCAGGGCATCGGCAAAATCATCGCGGGATATAAGACACGCGTTGTTCATGCGAGTCACAGCATTTTCGGCGGCTGAGCTGGAAGAGTTTTCTACAGCGTCGCTGATAACCAGATCTACCAATGATGTGCAGATGGTACAGCAGGCTACGGTGATGATACTCAGGCTTGCCTGCTTCGCGCCTATAATGGGTATAGGAGCTGTTATCAGAGCGCTGGATACCAGTCTCTCCCTTTCATGGACCATCGGACTGGCGCTGCTGGTGATAATCGGTATCATGGCGGTCTCCTTCTTTCTCGTGTTCCCGAAATTCAAGGTGCTTCAGAGCAAACTGGACGGGTTGAACCTGATAATGAAAGAACGGCTGTCGGGGATGCTGGTCATCAGGGCCTTCAATACTCAGAAGACGGAAGAACAGCGGTTCACCGCAGCCAACAGAGAGCTTACCAGGATAAACATGTTTGTCAACAGAGCCATGTCCTTCATGATGCCGTCGCTGATGTTCGTGATGAATGCTGTCAGCATCCTCATCGTATGGGCGGGAGCTCATCTGATAGAAGGCGGCGATCTGATGATAGGCGATATGCTGGCTTACCTCCAGTACGCCATGCATGTCATCATGTCTTTCCTTTTCATAACCATGATGTTCATCATGATACCGAGGGCAGCTGTTTCAGCACAGAGGATAGGACAGGTCATCGACACTGAGCCTACCATAGAGGATCCGGAGAAGGCGGAAACGCTGGCAGATCCTCGGGGACTGGTGGAGTTCAGGAACGTGTCCTTCGCTTACCCGGATGCCGAGGAGAAGACCCTGGAGAATATCAACTTCACTGTGGAGCCGGGGAAGACTACTGCTATCATCGGAGGGACAGGCAGCGGCAAGAGCACGCTGGTAAGCCTGATACCGAGATTCTACGATGTGACGGAAGGGCAGGTGCTGATGGATGGTGTAGATATCAGGGAACTGACTCAGCATCAGCTGCGCGATCAGATAGGATATGTGCCGCAGAAAGGGCTGCTGTTTTCCGGGACCATAGCTTCAAATCTACAGTACGGTAAGGAAGACGCCACAGCAGAGGAGATGATGGATGCTGCGAAGACAGCTCAGGCGGCGGATTTCATCGGCGAGAAAGAGCATGGACTGGACGAGGAGGTGGCCCAGGGCGGCACCAATGTATCGGGAGGTCAGAAACAGCGTCTTTCCATAGCCAGAGCTTTGGTTAAGAAACCGAAGATATATATTTTTGACGACAGCTTTTCAGCGCTGGACTTCAAGACAGATAAAGCTCTCAGGAGCGCTTTGAAGGCCAAGGTAGGAGACAGCACCATCATAATCGTGGCTCAGCGCATCAATACCATAATAGACGCGGAGCAGATCGTGGTGATGGATGAAGGAAAAGTTGCCGGCATCGGTACTCACGATCAGCTGATGGAATGCTGTGACGTCTACAGAGAGATAGCGCTGTCGCAGCTCAGCGAAGAAGAACTGGAAAGGGGGCGTAAATAATGGCGGCAAAGAGAAGAGGGGGCGGCGGCCCGGGCGGTCATGGAGCGAACATGATGCCGGGTGAGAAGGCCAAGGACTTCGGCAAGACGATGAAGACTCTGGCCCGATACCTGGCGCCGCATAAATTCAGACTGGCGGCAGTCTTCGTATTCGCCATAGCCAGTACTGTATTTTCCATAATATCGCCGACAATACTGGGAGATGCCACCGATAAGGTGGTGGAAGGATTGATGAGCGGTGCCGGCATAGATTTTCAGGGCTTGTTTTCCATATTGATGCTGCTTCTGATACTCTATGGTTTGAGCCTGCTGTTTGGAGCTGCTCAGGGCTGGATCATGGCAGACGCGTCTCAGAAGGTCATATATACATTGCGTGACAAGATGTCTGTCAAGCTGGACCGGCTGCCTCTCAAATATTTTGACACTAAGACTCATGGCGAGATACAGAGCAGGATGATAAATGACATCGAGACGGTCAATCAGACCTTGTCAGTCAGCCTGACACAGATGATAACCAGCTTTACTACCATAATCGGCATATTGATAATGATGCTCAGGATAAGCGTCATCATGACCGTGACCGCGCTGGTAGTGCTGCCTCTTTCCATGATAGTGATACGGCTGGTGGTCTCTAAATCTCAAGGCCATTTCAAGAACCAGCAGAAATACCTGGGGCTGGTCAACGGACATGTGGAGGAAATGTACGCCGGACATGATATCATCAAGGCGTTCAATCGTGAAGAGGAGTCGGCTCAGGTCTTCGAGGAATACAACGAAAAGCTTTGCGAATCGGCATGGAAATCCCAGTTCCTGTCGGGGACGATGATGCCGATAACCAATTTCATAGGTAACGCCGCGTACGTGGCTGTCTGCCTGCTGGGTGGGTATCTGGCAATAAACGGCAGGGTATCTATCGGAAACATACAGGCTTTCATACAGTATGTAAGGAGCTTCAACCAGCCTATTTCCCAGGTGGCCAATGTGGCCAATCAGCTGCAGTCCACCGCTGCCGCGGCTGAGCGTATCTTTGAGCTGATAGAGGAAGAAGAGGCAGTGGATATCGATACGGATCCTGCGGAGAAAATAGACGCGGACCGTGTGGAAGGACGAGTGGAGTTTGATCATGTGAAATTCGGGTACACGCCGGATGAGCTTGTGATCAAGGATTTCTCGTTCACGGCTCAACCTGGCCAGCGAGTGGCGATAGTCGGACCGACAGGAGCGGGGAAGACCACCATCGTCAAGCTGTTGATGCGATTCTATGAGCTGGACGGCGGCAGGATCACCATAGATGGTCATGATATCACGGCTCTTTCCAGGAGCAATCTGAGAGAGATGTTCGGGATGGTGCTCCAGGATACGTGGCTCAACAATGGGACTCTGAGAGAAAACATAAGATATGGCAATCCGGACGCCACTGATGAAGAAGTGGAGGCTGCAGCCAAGGCCGCTCATATAGACCATTTTATAAAGACCCAGAGCAAGGGATATGATATGGAGGTCAACGAGGAAGCCACCAATATATCTCAGGGGCAGAAACAGCTTCTGACCATCGCCAGAGCTTTTCTGGCGGACGCGCCTATATTGATCCTGGACGAGGCCACCAGCTCTGTCGATACCAGGACCGAGGCGTTGATACAGAAGGCCATGGCCAGGCTGATGGAAGGTCGTACAAGCTTCGTCATCGCCCACAGATTGTCCACGATAAAAGACGCCGATCATATACTGGTGTTGAATCATGGAGATATAATAGAGCAGGGTACCCACGAGGAGCTTCTGGCACAAAATGGATTTTATACCAGCCTTTACAACAGTCAATTTGCACAATAGATACATCGTTGTCACAAACTCGTCATAAAAGGGTGATATAACTATACACATCGTTGAAGTGAGGATATTGAAGCGAGGAAGTGGTGACATGGGCAAACTCATTAACAACAGACGTGCGATGAAGCTGGCTCTTGCAGGACTGATCGTCGTGATAATCGGATTCGCTGCGGTACTTTTCTTCATGAGCTATGGAGGAAGAGGCGAGGCGGCAGCCGAGAGCAGTGTGGAAACGACAGGCTCTCAGGCGATGAAAATCGACACATCATCCGACTATGCCGAGGAACTTTACGGTTGCAAGGTAGATGATGTCAACGACACCGCCGCTGTGGTGAAGTTGCTGGAAACCATGGGTCTGGAGAACGTGACGGGAAAATATACCGCTACGATCGCCGCGGAGGGAGATATCCGTGTACTGACGGTGACCTTTGAAGATTCGGTTCAGAAGGCGAACAAGAAGACCCTCGATGACAATATGGTGATATGCGCTCAGCAGATGATGGCTCTGATGCCGTCGGTGGATAAGGTGCAGTGGACCTATTCTCTCAGATCGGCGGACGCGGAAGAGGAAACGACGACTGTTTCCCTCGATGAAGCGGGAGCCAGAGAACAGCTGTCACGTAATATAGATAAATATGGGGAGTCGGCCAGGGCATTCAGGAACTTACTGCAGGAACAGGCCGGAGAAGAATAATGATTTTCGACAGGGGTATAAAAAGATAGATATTGGGAGAAGCTGTCTTCCCGCCGGTCTCGGCGGGAGACAGCTTTTTTTCGCGGGAATTATCGCATGAAAAATATCGCGGCAGGCCGACTCTGTCCTATTTGCCCTGCTTTTCAAGAGCATTCAGCGGCGAATATCGCAGCAGCAGCTTTTTTTCGCGAGGCAGCTTCTTGATGGCTGCCTCACGCCTGATGGCAGAAGACTTGTCCGGCATGTATTCCAGATAGAAGGGTGTCAGAGGCCCGCGCCCCCTGGTGTACTTGGCGCCGGTGCCGCTCCTGTGAGCTGCCAGCCGTTTCTCGAAGTGATTGGTCCAGCCGGTGTAGAGGGAGCCGTCCCCGCATTTGAGAATGTACACGCATGAGCCATTGGAACAGGGAGTGTCGGTACGAGGGCTGAGACTGCCGGCTCCACTCCCGTGGGCCGGAGCTGTCGTCGGAGCCGGCTTCCGCACTTTTGTTCCCGTCTTTTTTCCCATGGGAAGCCTCCTTTCTGTCATCTGCGCAATGTCGATAATCAGATTATGACGGCGAGGAGCGGGAAAGTCAAGGGGCGCCCGTCACAGAAAGGATAGTTAAAAAACTGACAAAACATTGCTGACGTGAAAGGCCTTTTCTGATATAATGAGGTTAAAATGGAGCGATTATTGATTTATGATAGATAAATACGGCAGACAAATAGATTATATGAGGATCTCGGTCACCGAGCTGTGCAATCTCAGGTGCAGATACTGCATGCCGGAGGAAGGCATCGTAAAGAGGGACCATGAGGAGATGATGACAGCAGAGGAGACCATCGACGCGGTGAAAGCCGCCGTATCCCTCGGAGTGAAGAAGATAAGAGTCACAGGCGGAGAGCCTCTCGTAAAGAGAGGCATCGTTGAGCTGTGCGAAAATATCGCGGCTGTAGACGGAGTCGAGGAATTGTGCATGACCACCAATGGCACACTGCTTCCCGGATATGCTCGGGAGTTGAGGGCTGCCGGAGTCGACAGAGTCAACATCAGCCTGGATACATTGAAGGCAGACAGATACAGGGAAATAACCAGGATAGGGGAACTGTCGGAGGCATTGTCAGGCATAGAGGCAGCCTTTGAGGCGGGATTTGAGAAAGTGAAGATAAATACGGTCCTGATGGGCGGCTTCAACGACGATGAAATCGAGGATTTCGTCAGGCTTACGATAGATCGTCCTCTGGAAGTAAGGTTCATCGAGCTGATGCCCATAGGCGGTGGCATAGAGTTTGAAAAGGCCCGGTTCATAAGCTGCGTCAGGGTGTTGGAAAGCGTGCCGGGGCTTGAACCTCTCGATATGACCGATGGCGTCGCGGCCATGTATGCTTTGCCGGGAGCGAAGGGCAGGGTTGGCCTCATAAGACCCATAAGCTGTGATTTTTGCGAGGGCTGCAACAAGATAAGGCTGACAGCTGATGGGATGCTGAAGCCATGTCTTCATTCGGGAGCCGAGATTTCTATCAAGGGCAGGAGCCGCGAGGAGATGACTGAAGTGATCCGGGAGGCGATCCTCAGCAAACCGCAGATGAGGGAGACCCTTGACGCGGAGAATCCCAGCCATGCGGGAAGGAATATGAACAGCATAGGAGGCTGACGATGGGAGATTTCACTCATTTCAATGACGAAGGACGGGCGAAGATGGTGGACGTAGGCTCCAAGCAGGAGACGGAGCGTATCGCCGTGGCTGCCGGGAGAGTCCTGGTGAACAGGGAAACATTTGATTTGATAAAGAGCGGCGGTATGAAGAAAGGTGACGTACTGGGCACGGCGCAGATAGCCGGGATAATGGCAGCCAAGAAGACGTCGGATATTATACCGATGTGTCATCCGTTGATGCTCAGCGGCATAGACATAAAGTTCGAGCTCAACAGCGAGATCCCGGCGGTAGAAATACAGGCTCAGGTCAAATGCAGGGGCGTCACCGGTGTGGAGATGGAAGCGCTGACCGCAGTTTCGGCAGCAGCGCTGACGGTGTACGATATGTGTAAGGCCGTGCAGAAGGATATGGTGATCGAGCGTATCTGCCTCCTTTCCAAGAGAGGCGGGAAAAGCGGGGATATACATCAGGAGGAACTATGGAATACAGAGCAGCGGTAATAACCATGAGCGATAAAGGCTCGCAGGGATTACGGAAGGATACGGCCGGAGATGCCGTAGTGGAGATACTGGAGAAAAACGGCTGGAAGGTAGCCTACAGGACGCTGATACCTGACGACATGGAGAGGATAAAAGAAGAGCTGATAAAGTGTGCTGACGAGCTTAAGGTCACGCTGACGGTCACCACCGGAGGCACCGGATTCTCCATGAGGGATGTGACGCCGGAGGCGACGCTGGCAGTTGTCGACAGAGAAGTGAGGGGGATACCTGAAGCTATGAGGGCCGAGAGCATGAAGATAACTCCCATGGGGATGTTGTCGAGAGCAGCCGCGGGCCTGAGGAAACAGACTCTCATCATTAATCTGCCGGGGAGCCGTAAGGCGGCCTCGGAGTGTCTGGAGGCTGTGATAAAACCTGTAAAACACGGTGTAGAAGTGCTTCTGGGAGAGGCCGGCGATTGCGCCGCTATCCATCTGCCAAAGGGCAGAGTGAAGGCTGTCTGCATCAGCGAGGAAAAGGGTCAGCAGAAGCATGATATCGGGGAAGCATATCTGAGAGCCGATCATGGGATAGAAGGGGACGCTCACGCCGGGAAATGGCACAGGCAGGTGAGCCTGTTGGCGGCGGAAAGCGTGGCCAAGGTGCAGAAGGCTCTTGATTTTCAACTGAAGAGCGGCGATTTTGCCGAAAATATCCTGACGGAAGGGATAGAGCTGTTCACGCTGCCGGTGGGAACGAAGATGAAGATAGGTCAGGCCGAAGGAGAAGTGACACAGATAGGGAAGGAATGTCACCAGGGCTGCGCCATCAGAGAGCTTGCGGGAGATTGTGTAATGCCGAGAGAAGGCATATTCATAAAGGTGACGAAGAGCGGGCCGGTAAAGACCGGCGATGAGATAAAAGTGCTGGGATAACAACCGCTGAGGATTTATTTAAAGATTCCCCTCAAGGGAACACGGACGTCCGGCTGTGCCGGACAAACAGAAGGAGGAAAAAGATGATAAACAATATTACTGATTCGGTCGTTTACGTGGGAGCTAACGACCACGAACTGGATCTGTTCGAGAGCCAGTATATCGTACCTAACGGGATGGCCTACAATTCATATGTCATAAAGGATGATAAGATCGCGGTGATCGATACCATAGACAAGAGGAAGACAGACGAGTGGATGGCCAATGTGGAAGAAGCGCTGGCGGGAGCAGTCCCTGATTATCTGATAATACAGCACATGGAGCCGGATCATTCGGCATCCATCGGCGCGTTCAGGGACAAGTATCCTGATGTGACGATAGTGGGGAATAAGAAAACGTTCAAGATGATAGGTCAGTTTTTCCCGGCAATGGAGACGGGAAGCACGCTTGAGGTGGCCGATGGTGACGAGCTCGATCTGGGCGCTCATCAACTGACGTTCATATTCGCGCCTATGGTCCACTGGCCTGAGGTGATGATGACATATGAGTCCAGCGAAAAGATACTTTTCTCCGCTGACGCGTTTGGTAAGTTTGGCGCCCTCGATAAGGACGAGGAGTGGGCCTGTGAAGCCAGACGGTATTATATCGGCATCGTCGGCAAGTACGGAGCTCAGGCGCAGAATGTATTGAAGAAGGCGGCAAAGCTGGATATAGAAAAAATATGCCCGCTTCACGGGCCGGTGCTGGATGAAGATCTGGGCTATTATATCGGGCTTTACGATACGTGGTCCAGCTACAGACCTGAGGATTCAGGCGTGTGCATCTGCTATACATCGGTCTACGGCAATACCAGACAGGCTGTAGAGCTGCTGGCGCAGGAGCTGAAGAGCAGAGGTGTGGAAACGGTGGAGATCAGCGATCTGGCCAGGTGCGACATGGCGGAAGCTGTGGAAGACGCGTTCAGATATGACAGACTGGTGCTTGCGACTACTACATACAATTCCGATATCTTCCCGTTCATGAAGGAGTTCATCGATCATCTTAAGGAGAGAAATTTCCAGAACAGGATGATAGGCTTCATAGAAAACGGGTCATGGGCTCCGACCGCTCTCAAGATAATGAAAAAAGCCTTTGAGGATTCAAAGGACATCACTATGGCCGAAAATAACGTGACCATAACATCGGCGGTGAACGATGACACTAAGAAGCAGATAATCGCATTGGCCGCAGAAATGGCAGGAGACAGGAAGGCCGGAGAAGAGAAGAAAGCCGATCTGGAGGAAGCGCAGAAGGAGGAGGCCGAAAAAGAAGCCGCCGCTGCCGGAAACAAAGGCTTCGTATGCACGATATGCGGTTATGTATACGAAGGAGATACGCTGCCTGATGATTTTGTCTGCCCGCTCTGCAAGCAGGGAGCGGATGCCTTCAAACCAGTTGAATGAGGCCGCAGTATGAATGAAGAGGCACTTATAATAGGATGCCACCTGTCGTCGGTAAAAGGGTTTGAGCACATGGGCCGTGAGGCCGTTTCCATAGGCGCTAATACGTTCCAGTTTTTTACCAGAAACCCGCGGGGCGGACGGGCCAAGGATATCGATCCGGAAGACGTGAAACGATTTTTGACGTTGGCGGAGGAAAACAGCTTCGGGAAGCTGGTGGCGCATGCGCCATATACCCTGAATCCGTGTTCCGCCACTGAAAAGGTAAGAGCTTTCGCTTATACAGCCATGGAAGACGATATGAGGCGTATGGAACACATCCCGGGGAATTACTATAACTTTCATCCGGGAAGTCATGTGGGGCAAGGTGTTGAAACAGGGATAGCGCTGATCGTGGAGCTTCTCAACAGGATAATAACGCCGCAGCAGAGCACTATGATCCTGCTGGAGACCATGGCAGGCAAAGGCAGCGAGATAGGCGGCCGCTTCGAGGAACTGAAGGCGATAATCGACGGAGTGGATATAGATGAAAAGATAGGAGTATGTCTCGATACGTGCCACGTCAGCGATGCCGGCTATGATATAGCCGGAGATCTGGACGGCGTATTGGACGAGTTTGACAGGGTGATAGGCCTGGAAAGGCTCAAAGCCCTTCATATAAATGACAGTCAAAATCCAGTGGGTGCCCATAAGGACAGGCACGCGAAGATAGGAGAAGGGTGTATCGGATATGAGGCTATAGCGCGGGTGATAAATCATCCGAAGCTGAAAGGGCTGCCGTGTATATTGGAGACGCCCAATCAGCTGCCGGGGTATGCGAGGGAGATAGAGATGCTTAAGGAAAGCAGAGGAATGTAAAAAAGGGGGGATTTAACCGTGCCTAGAGTATCAAAGGACATGAAGGTGATAATTGCGGAAGCGGCAAAGAAACGCGTAACAGAAAAGAATGTAAAAAGATTGACAGTGAAGGATATCGTTGGAGACTGCGGTATAACACGCCAGACCTTTTACTATCATTTCAAAGATATAAGAGCGCTGCTCCAGTGGATCGTGGAGCGGGAAAGCGAAAAATTCCTGTCAGATGCACAGAGCAAGGACTCGCCGGAGGAAAAGCTCAAATGTTTTTTCCTGGCGGCGATAGAGATGTTGCCGTATGTGAGGAAAAGTTTTGAGACAAATTACGGCCCTGAAATCGAGGATCTGCTGGAAAAGTCTCTGTACTGGATGCTTGAAAGATCTGCCAGAGAGGAGAATATGTACGCTGACTGCAGCTACTGGGAGAGGGAGCTGCGGCTAAGATACCACACCAAGGCGGTGATGGGACTGCTGCGGGGATGGTCGGATGAAGACTCCGATAATCTGGATGGGATAGTGCATCAGGTATATTTGCTTATGAGCGGAGTGTAATTTTACACTCCGTATTTTTTGTACATACACGATATGCCTTTTGATAATTGACATGACTGCAGGGTGGAAGCCACAATAGTATCAAAGGATATACAAGGAGGGATCATCAAAGGATGAAGGAAGTAAAACCACCGAAGAGACCTCTCGCTTATTACTATGGCATCGTGTTGCTGATAATAATCCTTTTCAATATTATCGGTACGCCGTTGATGATGAGGGAACAGGTCGCAGAAGTAAGATACAGTACGTTCATGAAGGCCATCGAGAATCAGAAGATCGATGAGGTACAGATAGAGGATAACAGGATCGTATTCACTGAGAAGGACAAGAATAAAGTCTACGAGACAGGTATCGTTGAAGATCCTGATCTGACTCAGCGGCTCTATGATTCGGGCGCCAGGTTTTCCAAGGAGATAGAGAATACTATGTCGCCTCTGTTGTCAGGCCTGCTTTCCATACTGCTGCCGCTGGTGATTTTCATAGCTCTGGGTCAGTATATGAGCAGGAAGCTGACTCAGCAAATGGGCGGGAAGAACGCCCTTTCCTTTGGGATGGGCAAGAGCAACGCCAAGCTCTATGTCCAGTCGACCAAGGGCATACGGTTCAGCGACGTGGCGGGAGAGGACGAGGCCAAGGAGAATCTGGCTGAGATCGTGGACTATCTCCACGATCCGGACAAGTATACGGAAGTGGGAGCTACCATGCCCAGAGGAGTGCTGTTGGTGGGCCCTCCGGGTACAGGAAAGACCATGCTGGCCAAGGCTGTTGCCGGAGAATCGGGCGTCCCGTTCTTTTCCATATCGGGTTCGGAATTCGTGGAAATGTTCGTCGGCATGGGGGCATCCAAAGTCCGCGATCTGTTCAAGCAGGCCAAGGAAAAGGCTCCGTGCATCGTGTTCATAGACGAGATAGACGCCATTGGAAAGAAACGTAACGGAAACATCAGCGGCAACGACGAGCGGGAGCAGACTCTCAACCAGCTGTTGACGGAAATGGACGGCTTCGACGACAATACCGGGGTAATAATACTGGCGGCCACCAACCAGCCTGATTCCCTGGATCCGGCGCTGACAAGGCCGGGGCGGTTCGACAGGAGAGTCCCGGTGGAGCTGCCGGATCTGGCCGGCAGGGAAGCCATACTCAAGGTGCATGCTAAAAAGATAAAAATGGAAGGGAAGATAGATTTCCACGCCATAGCCAGGATGGCTTCGGGAGCATCAGGCGCCGAGCTGGCCAATATAATCAACGAAGCGGCGCTGCGGGCTGTGAGAAATGGCAGGAACGCGGTGATACAGGAGGATCTGGAAGAGAGCATAGAAGTGGTCATCGCCGGCTATCAGAAGAAGAACACCGTGCTTTCGGAGCACGAGAAACAGGTGGTGGCATACCACGAGACAGGACACGCTCTGGTGGCAGCCATGCAGAGCCATTCGGCTCCGGTGCAGAAGATAACCATTATTCCGAGGACGTCCGGTGCGCTGGGATATACGATGCAGGTAGACCAGGGCGACAAGTATCTCCTTTCCAAGGAAGAGATAGAGAACAAGATAGCGACATTCACAGGAGGCCGTGCCGCCGAGGAAGTGGTGTTCGGAGAGATAACTACGGGAGCGGCAAACGATATCGAGCAGGCGACCAAACTGGCCAGAGCCATGATAACCAGGTACGGGATGAGCGATCAGTTCGATATGGTCGCGCTGGAAACAGTCAACAATCAGTATCTGGGCGGCGATACGTCGCTGGTATGCTCGGCCGATACCCAGAAAGAGATAGACAGACGGGTAGTGGAGCTGGTGAAGCAGCAGCATGAGAAGGCCAGGAAGATACTGGAGGAAAACAGAGAAAAGCTGGATCAGCTGGCTAAGGTCCTGTACGAGAATGAGACTATTACAGGCGACGAGTTCATGGAAATACTGGATGAAGGGAGTGACGGCGAGTGATGAACAGGAAAACAGGGAGACCTGACTGGCTGGAGCTTGCGGTGGGGATACTGCTCATCTTGCTGGGGATCTTTACCTTTGTCAGCCCTGGGAGCATCCTCACGGGACTGGTTATGATATATGGCGTGATCGCTATGATCACAGGGATCGCCGATATTGTGCTGTATGTTAAAGTGGGGCGTCATATGGGGCTGGGGCCTACCATATCTCTGGTAGCTGGCGTCTTCAGCGTCATGGTAGGCGTGATGCTGCTCATCTATCCGGGTACAGCTGAATGGGTGATATCGATCATGCTGCCTGTCTGGTTCATCGCGCACTGTGTGTCCAGGCTGGCTCACATCGGGATGCTGAGAAAAGAGATGGGGAAGGGTTTCGCCGTCTCAATGGCAGTGCTCAACGCGGCAGGACTGCTGCTGGGCGTAGCTATGCTGCTGGATCCCGTCCTTTCGCTGATCTCGCTGGGATATATCATAGGCTTTTGTCTGATATTGCTTGGAGCGGAAAGCGTGGCGAGAGCCTTTGAACGGAGAAAATATCTGTAAAAATCATTTCCGGTCACAGACGGCGCCTTCTCGACGCTTCTGTGGCCGGAGCTTTTGTGCGGCTCTGATTTTCACGGACAGGAGGCCGTTTCGGCCTCATCCTTGCAGATCAGTATAGGCCTTATCGAAGGTGATGACGACGAAGTAACTGTCGTCTACTGTCTTTACCGCGTCTTTCGCTATTTTGAGGATCTGTTCCTCGGGATACCGGCAGCCTGCGCCCAGGACCACGTCGAAGATGACGTTCGTATGGGTCGGTCCCGGGACTATCCTGAAGTCATGGATGCTTTCTACTCCCTCGAGAGGAGCGAATGCTTTTTCGATGACGCCGCGGAGCTTGTTTATCAATGGATCATCTGTTCTGACAGGATCCATGTGTATTACGAATTCTATGTGAAGGGTCTCCTTGACGAGCCTTTCGATGTTGTCTATCATGTCGTGACTTTTCATCAAGTCGCCGTCGGCATCTACTTCCACATGCATGGATGCGAATATTTTTCCCGGCCCGTAGTTGTGGACCATCAGATCATGCATCCCCAGAACGCCAGGCTCTTTGCCTACGATTTCTGTGATAGAATTGACCAGCGATTCGTCAGGAGCTTCTCCCAGCAGCGGGCTGGAGGTCTCCCTGACCAGCTGTATGCCTGACCACAGGATAAAGAGGGCGACCAGACAGCCCATGTATCCGTCTATCTGCAGTCCGGTGAATTTACCTACCAGGACACTTATGAGTACGACGCTGGTTGATATCACGTCGTTTCTGCTGTCGGCGCCGGTAGCCATCAGAGTCACCGAGTCTATCCTCCTGCCGACCATCATATTGAAAAGAGACTGCCACAGTTTTATCGCGATGGCGGCGATCAGTACGATGATGGTCAGATAGTTGAATTCCAGCGGTTCAGGGTCTATTATCTTTTCTACGGAAGTCTTGAAGAGCTGCACGCCGATGATTATTATCAATATGGAAACGAACAGTCCTGTCAGGTATTCTATGCGGGCATGGCCGTAGGGGTGATTTTTGTCTTCCGGCTGAGATGCCAGCTTGAAGCCTACGAGGGTCATCACCGATGACGACGCGTCGGCCAGATTGTTGATGCCGTCGGCTACGATGGCGATGCTCCTGGAGAAGAGCCCGATGATGATTTTCATGACGCACAATATGACATTGGATATGATGCCGATGACGCCGGCGAATTTGCCGTATCGCTCTCTGACTATGGGGTCAGATGTGTTTTCGTAGTCCTTGATGAATAGCTTTATGAGAAATTTTCCCATGTTTATCAGTCCTTCCGGGCAGTCTGGCCCTGACCCTGGGCATTAGCCTGCTGCTTGCTGGCTTCTATGAGCGCGTGAGCAAACTGGTCGGAGCAGGAAGTGTTCTTGAGGCCGCATGTTATACCCAAAAGGCGGTCTTTTACCTGGTCGACCGTCATGCCCTCGGTGAGAGCCGCCAATGCTTTCAGATTACCGTTGCAGCCGCCCTTGAACTTTACATTCCTGACGATGTCGCCGTCCAGTTCGAATTCCAGCCTGGTGGAACAGACACCCTGTGGTGAAAAAGAGTATTTCATAGTTCTAAGCCCTCCTGAATTATGGTACAATACAGTATAACAAATAAACGCTGAAAGGGAAAGTAGAAGAATCATGGATATCATAAGGCGGATATTCCGGGGGAAAAAGCCTGACAGGCTGGTGACAGCCGTGATAGTGCTGGCTGTGGCTGTGGTGGCCATCGGCATAGTCGGGGCTGTTTCAGCCGGAGGCAGGGTAATAGGCGGACTGCCGGGAATCGAAGAAAAAGAAACGTATCTCAATCCTCTCACAGGTCAGGAGTCGGAAGAGGAAATGCCGGCACGACCTCTTGTCGTATCGATAGACAATGTGGGGGACGCCGTGCCTCAGTCCTGGCTTTCCATGACAGATCTGGTCTATGAATTCCCGGTAGAAGGGGAGCAGACCAGGCTTCAGGCTATATATTACGGACAGTTCCCGGAGGATTTCGGACCTATCAGGAGCACCAGACCGTATTTTGTCGATCTTACCAGGGAATACAAAGGCATATTCCTGGCCCATGGCTGGAGCCCGCAGGCCAAAGAATATCTGCTCACTGATGTCGTTCCTTACATAAACGCCATGAACAGCGACTGTCAGTTCTACAGAGTGGACGATAAAAGTGCTCCGCATAATTCCTATATAACCTGGGATGAAGTGAAAAACGAGATAGACAGCCGTGGATGGTGGGATGAAAAGCAGGAGATCAGTCCCTTTGCCTTTCTCAAGGGGGCTCAGGCTAACGAAGGTGCTGCCGCCGCTTACATAGAGTTCAGATACACGGGGAGCGAATATGAATATACTTATGATGAAGAGACCGGGCGTTATACCAGAACCATAAATGGCGGCGAGGAATATGTCGACCATGAGACTGGTGAGCCGATAACCACCTGCAATATACTGGTACAGAAGGTGAGCAGCAGCGTCATCGACAGTACCGGCAGGCTGGAGATAGATATGTGCGCCGGAGGAGAAGCTATCCTGTTTACCAACGGCGTGGCTGTGGAGGGAACATGGTCAAGGGAAGACCTGGATTCAAGGACTGTATTTACCGATACGGAGGGCAATGAGTTCAAACTCACGCCGGGAAATACATGGGTAGAGGTGACGGATCAGAACTGCGAACTAAGCTATCGTTGATCATGCCTGGATATTGAAACGGGCCTTTGCCATTTACAGATAACGAAAAAGGGCTGTCTCATCAGATAAAGATCTGACGAGACAGCCCCGTTTTTTTTCTCGGCCATTACATGAGCAGGAATACCAGCATGCCTCCGATGACAGAAGCTGAAGCCAGCAGAGCGGCAAAGGTGTGCTGCTTGTTGTTCTTGGCGATGACGCGTACGACGAAAGCAGCCAGACCGACGAAGCCGAAGCCCCAGGCGAACGCCTGCAATAATATCCAGTTGGATGGAAGGCTCTGGGCGCTTAATATCGCCAGCAATATCCCCCATATGGCCATAGCGAAGCATATGAGCTTCCTGGCTGCCATGTTTTTAGTGAGAAACAGGGCCAGCAGACCAACTATACTGATGATGCATAAAACGATGTACATGATAACAAGAATTCCTAATGCCATTTTTATATCCTCCTTTTATTTACTAAAATCGCATTTCCTTACTACGGTTATTAAGATACCACCATAATATAAAGAAAAACGGGAACAAATTCTAAAGAATCCTGAAGAAAAACGGGAATGATACTCAGAATCTGAAGAGGAACTAAACGTGATCAGGCCATATCAGTGACTGTCAGGGCGATCTCTATATCGATGAGGAAGCTGCAGTCATCGGCGGACACGTTCACATGCCCGCCGGAGGCTTCCGCTATGCGCTTTACATTTACCAGTCCTATCAGACTGCTTTCAGGAGCGGGATTTTTGGATATGACCGGTTTTGCCACCTTGTTTTCCTGTCTGATGAGAAGGAGGTGGCCTTTTGTGCTCACCGTCAGCTGGACCGCTTCGGACGGATCAGCGTATTTCTGCACGTTGGAGGCCAGATTGTCGATTATCCTGCAAAGGCTGGAAGTATCCACTGCGCACGGGAAGTTACCGCAATGGGAAAGATCCACATGGCAGTCGAAATTTTCATCCAGGAGCTCTTCCCATTCGAAGGTCAGCTGACGCATCAACAGACCGATATCATCTATCTTCTCCACAACGGCGTTGCTCTGGCCGGAAAGTTGTGAGATGAGACGCTTCATCTGTTCCGATTTGGAACGGACCAGCGCGATGTAATTCTGAGTTTCTTCCTTTCCCAGGTCTTCTTTCTCCGCCAGGAGCTCTGAGTAGGAGAGAATAGAGGTGAGGGGCGTCCTTATATCATGGGAAAGACTGCGGATGAACTCTTCGCGCTCATCCTTAAGCTCCTGTTCACGCCGCATCAGCCGCCGCTGAGACGAGGAGAGAAAATTGATGCTTTCCGCCAGCTCCGTCAGCTCATCGTTCCCCTCAGGTTCTATATAAAAGTTCATCTGGCGCTCTCTCAGCTTTTCTACTCCTGCTGTGATCTGGTTTATGTATTCCAGTCTGCGGCCTAACAGCACGAGGAACATGCAGATGAAAATGATAGACGCAGCGGCGATACATAGACTCTTGAGCCATGTGTCCAGCAGAGACATCTGAACGTCCGTAAGGGGAATGCCCCGATGCGTTATGTAATTTTCAACAATGGAATGGGATGAGTAATAGAGAAAGAAAAAAGTGAAGGCCGCGACCACGAGGGCGGCCGCCAGATCCTTCAATATTTCAAAGTACAGTTTTCTTCGGTTCCCGGAACGCTGTGTTGTATCAGTCGACATAATAGCCTCTCCCCCATGCGGTTTTTACATACTTAGGTTCTCTGGAACTGTCTCCCAGTTTTCTGCGGATATTCTTTATGTGGACCATGATGGTCTCGTCGCCGACGGCGTCTTCGCTCCAGACGCTGCTATATATGTTTTCGGGAGAAAATATCTTCCCGCGGTTTGTCAGGAAGAGCTCCAATATCCTGAACTCGGTATAGGTGAGCTTGATGAGCTGGTCCTCTTTGCGCAGGATATGGGAATCTGTGTCCAGCAGCAGGTCTTTGTATATTATGGTGTTCCCCGCTGTGTTCGTTTCGTCCGTGCCGCTGATCCTTACGGCCTCGCCATCTGTCGTCTTCATATCTGAGCCGTCTTTAGCGACGCTGCTGTCAGCTTTTCCCATGGTCCTGCGGAGGATAGCCTTCACCCGCATCAGCAGTTCTGTATTGGAAAATGGTTTTACGATATAATCGTCAGCGCCCGCCGAAAAGCCGAGGTATTTGTCCGATTCTCCCGCATAAGCCGTCAGAAAGATCATGGGGGTATCCGACCGCCGTCTTATCTCTGACCCGGCCGCGAAGCCTGACATTTCCGGCATGTTCACGTCCAATATGTACAGATCGATATCTTCAGAAGGATGCTCCAAAGCCTGGCGACCGTTACTGGCCCGCACGACCTCGTACCCGTTTTCCACCAAGAGCATTTCCAGTACATCCAGTATTTCTTTCTCATCGTCAGCGATGAGGATCCTTCCTTCGCTCATGCCGTCCCTCCTTCACATACGCTTCCCTATAGGAACAATATATAGGAGAGTGGGGGATAAGTCAAGAAAAGCACCGCATCTATCTGTTCACGATGGCCTGCAGTACCTGATTGGCTACAGAACCCGCGGCATCGATGCCGTATCCGCCGTTTTCCACCAGAACAACGAAGGCATATGGATTTGATGGGTCGTTGAGGAAACCGGTGAACCAGGAATGAGGGCTTTTGCCGTTACCCACCTCAGCGGTACCTGTTTTCGCGCACAGACTGTCCAGCCCCGGGAAGTTCTCCGAGCCGTAATGAGAGACCACGTTGTTGGCCATCATTTCCGTAAGGGACGAAGCTGTCGATGAGTCTATCATCTGCTTAGTCCTGCTGGTGGTGCCGAATACAGGAAGCCGGGCCTTCAGATTATCAAGGAAGGAGGTCGGCTCTACTATGTTGGGAAGTACGGCTTCGCCGCCGCCTGCGATGGCGCCCATATAGACCATAAGTGCACAAGGATTTACCATATCTTCCCACTGCCCTATACCGGTCCAGGCCAGATTCATCCCACTGTCGGGATAGGAAAATGAACCTTCAGCAGTCTTGATGCCATTGATGTCGTAAGAGGTGGTCAGTCCGGCCTTTTCCACGTATTTTTCCAGGAGCCCCGGTCCCAGCTTTTCGGCCAGCTGGCCAAAATAGCAGTTACAGGAGACTTCCAGCGCTTTTTCCAGATCCACGGTCCCGTGGGCCGTTTCGTCGGTCACGGCGTATTGTCCTCCGTAGCTTACGGAACCGGTACAGTTGATCTCCCACGTATACGCGTCATCCAGGTTTTCGATGGCCGCGGCAGCCGTCACCAGCTTGAACACAGAACCGGGAACGAAGGTAGAGGATGTGAACCTGTTGATATACGAACCTTCCTCAGGTGAGGAGGGCGGGTCGGCAGGGTCGTAGGTAGGAGCGCTGACCATACATATGATGTCGCCTGTCTCATAATTGTAGACACCTATTGTCCCGTTTCGACCGCCTAAGGCTTCATAAGCGACAGCGCATATGTTGGCGTCAAGGGTGAGAGTCACATCTTCTCCTTCGTTGTTGAGAGAGTAGACTCCATTGAGCAGATCGTAACCGATGAGCTCATCGGTGAAAGCTCTGTTGGCGCCTGTGGAGATATTGTTGTCACGGTCGCCGGTTATGTGCATCAGAGCTCTTCGTATGGTGGCGTCATCATTGTATATGATGCCATCCGCCGTGTTCTGCATCAGCAGTGTGCCATTGATGTCGTATAGCCGGCCTTTGGAGAGGTCTCCTTCGGCGTACACGTCGCGGTTGCCCTCATAGGAGGCCCAGTCGTCACCGTGGGCTACATATCTGTAGGAGAAGACGCTTACGCCTGCCAACAGGACGAATGCCAGAAGGAGGCACATGATGGCTCGTTTTTCTATTTTTTTCATTTGTCATCGCCTCCGAAAATATCTTCAAGGGTCAGCGGCTTGTCTTCAGAGGAACTGTTAGGCGAGGTAGTCCTGCCGCCGGTGCTGTTTGAGCTGTTTGGACCGTTGCCTGTCCGTTTGCCGGTCGTTTTCGTTTTCTTCCCGGCCCCGGTAACTCCACGTGAATCACGTTCGAAGCTTTCGAAAAATTCCTCATCTGAAAAATCTTTGTACTGTATTTTTTTCTTTTCGTTCCGAGGCTTGCTCACTACCGTAGTATTGTCAAACCTGCGGGTCTCGTCAGCCGTCCTGTTTCTTCCGGAAGGAGCGCGCCGCCCCGGTCGTCTGGCAGGACGTTTTCCACCGGCGCCGGCCTCAGGCCTGGCCGGTATGGCTCGGAATATCTCTTCCGGATCTTCCGGTCCGCCGCCTTCCAGCTCCGGCTCGAACTCGCCTTTCTTGTCAAGGCGTATGGCAAAGCTGGCGTTTTGCCTCGTATCAGCGGCTTTGAGGAAGGCCAGCAGCCCCCATGACGCTATCATACTGGTCCCTCCAGAGGAGACGAAGGGAAAGGTCACGCCTGTCAGAGGCAGCAGATCCACTGAGCCGAACACATTGAGTATAGCCTGGAATATGAACATGGATGTGGCTGCGCAGGCGGCGATGCTGTAATATGTAGATCTGCCCGCTATTATGGCCCGTACCGCGAAGACACCCAGGGTGATGATACACAGTACAGCCAGGATAGCTATTATCAGGCCCCACTCTTCACTTAGCAGACCGAATACCAGGTCGGTGCTGGCCGCCGCCACATCGCTGAGATTTCCTTCGCCTGCGCCCAGACCGGGAAGGCCGCCGCTGGCGGCTGCCGTCATGGTCTGTACCTGCTGGAACCCGCCGCCTGTGGGATCGTCCCAGACATGGCCCCAGGTCTCGAATCTGGCTCCGATATACGGTCTGAATCTGAGGACCATCAATCCCATAAGTCCGGCCGCTCCTATGATGAGCGCCAATTTGGAGAAGTCGCCGCTTCTGAGGAAGGAGATGACGAGGAAGGTGACGAAGAATATCATCGCCGTACCGAAATCTCCCATTATGGCGAGGCATCCCAGGCAGAATACCGAGAAGCCCATGAAAATCGTCAGGTTTTTACGCTGCTGGAGTTCATCCAGCGTAGCCGCGCCAACGTAAACGAATACTATCTTCACCAGCTCCGAGGGCTGGAAAGAGAATCCGCCGATCTCCACCCAGTTCTGAGCTCCATAGCGAACAGTCCCCAGCAGCAGGTTTATCAGCAGCAAAAGTACGCTGGCCCCCATAAGGGCGTAGATTATCCTCTTGGCTCTGTTGAGATCACGCAGGAACCAGCATAGTCCGAAAAACAGAGCCAGTCCCAGCACGACGCAAACCGCCTGCTTGAAGACAGTGGACGGATAGGCTGAAGCTGTGACCGCCAGACTCAATGTGGAGAGGAAAAATGCGATTATCTCCATCTCGAAGCCCACACGCCGCATGGTCCTCATGAAGATCACGTAAAACCACATGAGAGCGCACAGCAGCGCGAAAGCTATTGGTAAGTTGGCAGGAAAATCTTCGCCAAGCGATATACGGAACTGGATGACCGTCAGAAGCTGGAACAGCGTCAGCGCTGCCAGAGACGGCCATGGAGAGACGGGGCGTGTCTTGCGCTTTCTCTTCTCGATATTGGCCATTCTCTCCTGCAGGCTGACTGGGTAGAGTGTGAAATCGGAGCCTCCGATAGTAAGCACATCTCCTCCTTTGAGGACTGTAGCCTCTTTTACCGGCCTGCCGTTTATCCTGGAACCGTTTTTGGAGTTGAGGTCGTTATATTTCCAGACGCCGGCTGAATCCCTTATGAGGGTGGCATGGCTCCTGGAAACACTGGTCAGGTTGATGATGACATCACAGCCCCGGCCGCGCCCTATCAGATTTTCCCAGTGGGTGAGAGGGACATTGGTGCCATCGGGGCAGCCCAGATAGGCCCATATCTCCGAAGGATTGCGGGCCTGCAGCAGTGAACGTATCTGCCGGGCTAATATGAAGATCGCCAGAACCAGGAATACCCACCTGACTCCCGTTGTAAAATATATACCGGTATATTCCAATACCGTATTCAGGAGGTCCATAAAATTCTCCTTATCTTATCTCTAAAACACGAATGTATACATAGTCAATATAACAGATGTTTTTGTTGTTGATGTGATGGAAAAGCCATTTGAGCCGGGGCCGGCGGAAGAGAACGGCTCTGGTTCTTGACTTGCCGGAAGTGCTGATATAACATGGGAAATATAACATGGGGAAAGCTAAGGAGGTAAGAAATGTTAAACTTCGCTTTTGTGATCAATGTATCGGGCGCTGCTCCCGAAAATTATTCCGTTATATATGAAAATGATGAGAGCCGTAGTATCATAGCCGGCGTGGACGGGATAGAGGCAGGAAAGGCATATGTCAGAGAGCTGATAGGGCAGGGGTATACGCTCATAAATCTGTGCGGCGATTTTGACGATGATGTGACAGAAGAGATAAGAAAGGACGCAGGTGAGGGCATCACTGTGGAAAACGCCAGGTATACCATAGATGAGCTGGCGAAGCTCAATAAGCTGGAATCCTTTCATGATTACGGCATGATAGTGAAAATGGACGGTGTGGATGAACCGCAGTGGAGAAGGCTTGAAAATGCTGACTGCGCGCTCAGAGCGGTGTTCGTGAGGGATATGGATCAGGCAAAGGCGGCCGCTCTCGAAATGGTGAGAAAGAGGGTGGATTTCATCGAGCTGTGCAGCTGGTTCGATCAGATGATGATGGAAAAGATATCGGACGAGACAGGAGGAAAAGTTCCCATCGGGACGTGCGGCAGGATCTACAGATAGATAGGCTGAAGCTGATACGGTAAGTGAGCATTAAAAGAGGAGACTGCTCCGGGAAAGGATATTCCCGGTACAGTCTCCCTTTTTTCAGCATTACATGATTTATGTCCGCGTCCGGACCGTTGGCACGTCTGTGCTATTTGTAGTGGAGCAGTCTGTGAGCGTTTTCTCCGGCCAGCAGCCCATTGTAGAGATTTTCGGTCACAGGATTGCCCTGAGACGTACGTACGTTGGACAACTGATCGGCTTCGTACATCCCCTGGGAGCGTTCGGCTCTTGCTCTTCCTACTACGAACGGCTGTCCCGCTCCGGCGATACATCCGCCCTGGCAGGCCATGACTTCGACGAAATCGTAGTGGACTTCGCCGCTTTCTATTTTTCTTATGAGATTTTCCGCGTTTCGCAGGCCGCTTACGATAGCGATGGAAATAGTCTGTTCTCCTTCTTCTCCGTAAGGCAGATGGACTTCCTTGACACCGTCCAGTCCTCTTACGCCTGTAAAGGCTATTTCTTCCAGTTCGGCTCTGCTGTCAGGATCGATGACGTTTCTTATCACTGCTTCTGTAACGCCACCCGTGACGCCGAAGATGACTCCGGCACCGCTGGCGATACCGAATGGCATGTCCACGGCTTCAGGCTGTATGTCTTCAAACTTGAGACCCGACTCGATAATGAGGGAAGCCAGCTCCTGAGTGGTGATGGCCAGATCGACCGTAGGTTCACCATTTGTCTTCATTTCTTCTCTCTTCACTTCGAATTTCTTAGCAGTGCAAGGCATGATAGCTACGTTCTTCACTACCTTAGGATTTTTCTGGCCTTCCGAATCAAGTCTGGCTTTTTCCTTGAGAACTGAACCAAACATTTCCATAGGCGATTTGCAGCTGGAGATGTTGTCCATCAGCTCAGGGTGCTTCGTCTCCGCGTACTTGACCCATGCAGGGCAGCAAGAGGTGAAGAGCGGCAGCTTCCCGCCTTCCTTCAGCCTTTCCACGAACTCGGCAGCCTCTTCGATGACTGTCAGGTCAGCTCCGGTAGCTGTATCGTATACCTCGTCAAAGCCCAGCTTTCTCAGAGCTGCAACGATCTTACCCATGACGTTGGTCCCGTAAGGGAAGTTGAATTCATCTCCGAGAGCTACTCTTACGGCAGGTGCTATCTGAGCCTGAACGATGATGTTGTCGTCGTTGAGCATTTCCCACAGTTCACGAAGGTTGCTTCTTACCGTTATAGCTGCCGTAGGACATACGGCGGCACATTGACCGCAGTTGACGCAGTCCGATTCGGCCAGCGGCATATCGAATGCCGGCATTACTTCCATTTTTGAGCCTCTGTTGACGAAGTCGATGGCTCCTACGTTCTGTATCTCGTCGCACATCCTGATGCAGTCGCCGCAAAGTATGCACTTGTCAGGATGTCTGATAACAGCAAGGGAGGATTTGTCTTTCGTTCCATCCATGCTGTAGGTCTCAAATCTGACGGTATCGACGTCGAAACGGCGCGCCAGTCTCAGCAGCTCGCAGTCACGTCGCTTCTCGCAGGTGATGCAATCACGGTTGTGGTCGGCCAGCATCAGCTCCAATATCATTTTCCTGTATTCTCTCAGTCTCGGTGTATTGGTCCGTATGTCCATACCGGCTTTAGGCGGAGTGGAGCAGGATGCCAGGATATTGCCTTTTTTGTCTTCGACGATGCACATCCTGCACGCGCCGAAGGTGGAAAGCTGTGAGTGGTAACATAAGGTCGGCATATCGAAACCGGCCTTGCGTATGAGATCGAGAATATTCTTCTCGCCTTCTATAGGTACAGGCCTTCCGTTTACGGTCATGGTTCTCTTGTTATTGATAGTACTCATTTTAGCCCTCCTTAATGGCGTTGAACTTACATTTTTCCATACATGCTCCGCACTTGATACATTTGGCCGCGTCGATTTCATACGGCTCCTTTATCTTTCCGGAGATGGCGTCTACAGGACATACCTTGGAGCACAGGGAGCAGCCCTTGCAGAGATCCTTGTCGATGTAGATGGTTTTGAGGGCCTGGCAGTTGCCGGTCCTGCATTTCTTATCGACGATGTGCTCGATATATTCGTCCCTGAAGTATTTGAGTGTCGACTGAACAGGATTAGCTGCCGTCTTGCCCAGACCGCAGAGGGCTGTGGCGGTGATAGTGTCAGCCAGTCTTTCCAGTATGTCAAGATCGGAGAGCTCGCCGTTTCCGGCTACGATCTTCTCAAGGATGTCCAGCATTCTCCTGGTACCTTCACGGCATGGTACGCATTTGCCGCATGATTCGTTCTGAGTGAAGTTCATGAAGAATCTGGCCACCTCTACCATGCAGGTGTCTTCATCCATTACTACCAGTCCGCCGGAACCTATCATGGCGCCGACTTTTTTCAGGCTGTCGAAGTCCAGCGGCAGATCGAGATGCTCTTCCGTGAGACATGCTCCCGAAGGACCTCCTATCTGTACGGCCTTGAATTTTTTGCCGCCTCTGATGCCGCCGCCGATATCGTATATGACCTGTCTGAGAGTAGTTCCCATAGGTACCTCGATGAGACCGGTGTTGACGATGTTTCCGGTAAGAGCGAATGCCTTGGTGCCGGGGCTCTTTTCAGGTCCGATGGATCTGTACCATTCCGCGCCGTTTTCTATTATGATAGGAACATTGGCGAAGGTCTCCACGTTGTTCAAAAGTGTCGGTTTGCCGTAGAGGCCGTGCTCTACTGTTCTAGGAGGCTTGACTCTTGGCATTCCTCTGTTTCCTTCGATGGATGTGGTGAGGGCGCTTCCTTCGCCGCAGACGAATGCGCCGGCTCCTTTTACGATATGTATATCGAAGTCGAAATCAGCGCCCAGGATGTTCTTCCCCAGAAGGCCGATCTCGCGGGCCTGTTCGATGGCCATGGTAAGCCTTTCCACAGCCAGAGGATATTCGGCTCTGACGTAAATGTATCCTTCTTTTGCTCCTGACGCGTAGCCTGCTATCATCATTCCTTCCAGCATCTTGTGAGGGTCGCCTTCCATGATGCTTCTGTCCATGAAGGCACCTGGGTCACCTTCGTCTCCGTTGCAGACTACATATTTCTCAGGAGATTTCTGGGATTTCACCTGGGACCATTTCCTCCCGGCAGGGAATCCGGCACCGCCTCTTCCTCTCAGGTTGGAATCTGTGATGACCTTGATCACTTCGTCCTGAGTCATTTCGAACATACATTTTTCCAGAGAGCTGTAGCCGCCGTAAGCGATGTATTCCTTGATGGACTGAGCGTCTATCTGTCCGCAGTCCTCCAGGACCATCCTCGTCTGATGTTTGTAGAATGGTATCTCTTCCTGTTCCGGATACTGTATCCCATCTCTGCTGTATATGAGTCTTTCGACTACTTCGTCGCCTGCTATGGATTTTTCCACTATCTCGCGGCAGTCTTCCGGCTTGACCTTCAGGTAGAAAAGCTTCGACGGCTCTATCCTGAGGACAGGGCCCATTTCGCAGAACCCGTGACAGCCGCTCTTCTTGAGGCCTATGCTGCCCTGACAGGCGTCAGAATCCAGAGAAACGTCACATCTGAGGCCGTATTCCTCGATGAGCTTTTTGAATTCGTCATAGATTTCCATGGAACCGCCGGCTACGCAACCTGTTCCGCCGCATACATATACCTTTTTTGTCTGAGTGTCGATATGAGCCAGAAATTCCTTTCTGTACTGGTCTAAATGCTTTCTATCTGTTATTTTCATGGGGTCCTCCTATTCCAGTTCTTCCACTAAGGCTGTAGCTGATTCGGGAGTCATGGCAGGGTATACCTTGTCGTTGACGGTCATTACGGGAGCTAACCCGCAGGCGCCGAGACATGATACCGTTTCGACGGTAAAGAGACCGTCATCGGTAGTCTTCTTGCCTTCCTTGAGATTCAGCTTGTTCTGAAGAGCATTTAAAATAGGTATGGATTTTCTGACGTGACATGCCGTACCGTCGCAGATCTTTATCACGTATTTTCCCTTCGGTTCAAGGGAAAAATTCTCGTAGAATGTCGCGACGCTGTAGATCTTGGCGATGCTCACATCGATTTTCTTTGCAAGATAAAACAACGCTTCCTTAGGAAGATATCTGTATTCCTCCTGGATATCCTGCAAAATAGCGACGATAGGTTTCTTGTCGCCGTGACGGTCGATGATACCGTCGATGGTTTTACACATTTTCTCATTATCCATAGTGAATTGCCCTTTCTGCATGTAGGTGGTGATAACGGTATGAAATTTAAGAATGGTGAAAATCTTGATAAAAAATATTTTACATTATCGGTTAAATGTTGTCTACAGGTTTAATATGTAGGAAAAAACTTACTTGCTTAAAAAAAAGAAAAAATGTTATTAATTTGCTCAAAAAACGGCTTTAATTTGTTTAAAAAATATCACAGTCTTATGGAAATCTCGCCGGATGAAAGGGTTTCCCGAGTACCGTTTTCATACTGGACGATCAGCCGTCCGGCGTTGTCAATATCAAGAGCCTTTGCCGGTATACCTGAAAGATCCTTTTCCGGTGAGGTGAGGTATCTTCCTTTATATACCGTGATATCCCGTCCCAATACGATACTTCTTTGCTTATAAGAATCGATAAATGTGCTGTTTTCCTGATCGCCGATAAAACGCAGCGTCCCGGCTATTATTTCTGCCGCCAGCTGAGCTTTGGAGTAATTTCCTTCCACAGCACCTGCGATATCCAGCAGCTCTTCAGGGAAATCCTTAACAGTCGTGTTGACTCCTATACCTATGATCATGGTTTCGACGCGGCCTGTTTCGAAGTTGGTGATGCCCTCGGTCAGGATACCGCATATTTTTTTCCCGTCGCAGTAAATATCGTTGACCCATTTGATCCCTGCCTGCTTTCCGCAGACTTTTTCAACCGCTTCGGCGACGGCGACGGCGGCGGCTGTGGTGACAGCGGCTGCTCTGTCGAGAGCGAAAGACGGCTTTATTATGATGCTGAGATAAAGACCTTCCCTGGGAGAAAAGAAGTCTCTGCCCAGACGCCCTCGTCCGGCTGTTTGCTGTAGCGCTATCACGACAGTCCCGTGACTGGCCCCGTCATCTGACAGCTGGCGTGCTTTCAGGTTAGTTGAATCGAGGATGTCGTATACCTCTATATCGATGCTTTTGTATTCCGAAGGGAGAAAATCACGTATGTTTCCCGCGGCGATAGTATCGCCTCCTTCGATGAGTCTGTAACCCCTGTTGGTGACAGCTTTTATGATATATCCTTCTTCTCTGAGGGCTCTGATGGCTTTCCATATGGCGGTACGGGAAACATGGAGATCGCCTGACAGCGTCTCTCCTGAAACGAAACTCCCGCCGGCGTTCCGGAGCGATTTTAACACGAGATCTTTAGTAGACATAATATCAATCCTCCAATTCGTCCTGCAATATCTCCAGCAGCTTCTTCGCGGCGGCGGAGAATATCTGGTACTTTTTCCACGCGATGAACATATCCACTTTCATGGCAGGTTCAAAAGGGCGGAAGCAGAGAGGGCTTTCCTCGGAAGTATTGGCCAGCTTATCTATGCAGACGGCGTATCCCAGACCTTCCTCCACCATGACAGCGGCATTGTAGATAAGATTGTATGTACCGATGATGTTCAGCTCCTCAAAAGCGATGCCCAGCCATCCCGAAAGCTCGTTCTGTATCAGAGCCTGACGCGAACACAGGAGAGGCAGACCTGGGAGCATGTCGGGAGTTATGCTTTCCTCCTTCGCCAGAGAATCGTCCTTTCTCATGATAAGACCCCATCGGTGATAGTAGGGCAGTGTCAGATAATCATACTTTTTCAGATCGGTCATGCCGACAAACAGACCGAAGTCCAGCAGCCCCTTGTCCAGCCGCTCGGAGACGTCTTCACCGTTGCCGCTGTACAAGTTGAACGTGACGCCGGGATGGAGAGCCTGCAGCCGGGACAAAGATTTTGCTATATACCGTATAGCTTCGGTTTCACCGCTGCCGATGAATATCTCTCCCACTATGGTCTCGCTGTCCGCTGTGAAGGCAGCCTCAGTCTTGTCGACCAATTCGGTTATTTCCTGAGCCCGCTTGCGCAGGAACATCCCGTCCTCCGTCAGCATTATCTTCCTGTTGCCCCGTATGAACAGCGTTCTGCCCAGCTCCTTCTCCAGCTCCATCAGCTGCTTCGACAAGGTGGGCTGAGTGACGTGGAGAGTCTCGGCAGCAGCCGTTATATTCTGCTCTCTCGCGACAGCGAGAAAGTATCGTAAAACACGAAGTTCCATTTTATCCTTCTCCTTGATATATCTATCACATGTTTGATTCAATTATAAGTATTAAGTAAAGTCATGGCAAGCGGCTTTTATAGGCGTCCGCTATTGGAATGAGAGCGGGAGCCAAGGTAAAGATACGGAAAAAATTGTGTAGTTGCTGTGAATCCGCTTGTCAACAGGCGTGCGGATAATGTATATTAAAAAAAATATATATTCGAAAAGCAGCAGGAGGATGAATATGAGCGGATTTTTTTCACGTTCCAGCAGCAATCGCCGCTATCCTGATCCAAACAGGGGCGGGAGCCATTACAGGAAAAAGGGCCTGTTTGGTATACTGTCGGGATTCGGCGGCTCTTTCGGTTCACGGAGCTCATGGGGCTACAGAGGTTACGGCGGCTATCCGGGACAGGGTTATCCCGATCAGGGCTATCCGGGGCAAGGCTATCAGCAGGGTGGTCAGACGAACTTGTCAGGCGGCCAGATGAGTCCTCGTCATGGAGACGGCCAGATAGTATGCCCTAAGTGCGGGACAGCGGTCCCGGCAGGTTCGAAGTTCTGTTTGTCGTGCGGAGAAAAGATAGAGGCCAATGCCTCCTTCTGTACCGACTGTGGCAAGCCTCTCCCGCCGGGGGCCAAGTTCTGTGCCAACTGCGGCAAGCCGGTCGGTAAATGATGCTGCGGAAAAATAAGAGGATCGGAGACTACACCGTGATGTCCCGCATCGGAAGCGGACGTTACGGTGTATGTTTTCTTGCGCGAAGCTCTGATGGGAGGCAGGTGGTGCTGAAACGGTTTCGCAGGCGGATGAGAAGAAAAAACCGTTTCCACGAGCACCACGAAGCAGTAATACTGTCGGGTCTTCGGCATCCGGCGCTCCCACAGCTGGAAGGAGTGATAAATGACCGTCATGGCTATTTTTTCGTCCTTGAATACAAAGCCGGCAAATCGCTGGCCAGATGGTTGTTTGATGAGAAGAAGAGCTTTTCGGAAGCGGAAATAAGGGACATCGGGACGCAGCTTTTTCGTATACTGGAGTATTTGGAGAGCCGCAGCGTTATCCACGGAGATATCAGCATTTCAAATATCCTGTATGATGGAGAGGTGATAGCGTTGATAGATTTTGGCCTGGCCAGGTATGAGGGGACCAGAGGCATGTCCTTCAGTCTGGATCTGGCACGGACAGCAGACGTTTTGCTGTATCTGCTCTATTCATGCTACGGCGAGACTGCCTGCGGACCAGCAGGCAGCCGTGAAGAGAGGACGTGGCGTCAGGAGCTTCCTCTTTCGCGGGAGCAGCAAGAGTTCATCGGTCAGCTGTTGGAACCGGATACTTTCGGCAGGGAGGCGTCTGACACGGACGTTACGGAGACAGTAGCCACGGGAACGGATCCAGCCCGGAGAAGCGATGGACCCCGGCCGGCTGCCGCAGCAAGTGAGATATTTCAGAGATTATGGCCGCGGATGTGAATGAAAACGCACGTCCGCGGCTTTGCATTGTGGCTCCGCGGGGACCTGTCGTTGTCCGCCGGCCCCCTGAGGCCTTCCGCTATCCGCAGCTATTCCTTTTGCGTATGGAAAACGATAATTTATAGGTATTTGCTATCAATGAAGACCGGGTGTAAAATAATCTCATCAGAAAGCGTGGCGCAGGAGGCATTGAGATGTTGACGAAAAAAGAGAAAGACGCACTGAGGCAAATATTGAAGGATGCCGGATGTTGCCAGGAGCAGGCCGACAGGTTCTTAGGATGTCGTGAAAATAAAAGCTGCGGCGAGCAGCTGGACATATTGTCGGACTACAGGCGGCAGCTGTTGGATAAAAGTCATCAGGTACAGCGGCAGCTGGAGTGTCTCGATTATCTGATATACAGGATAAAAGAGGGAAAAGAGATCAGTTGAAACAAGAGGAGGTATGGTTATGAAAAAGCAGACAGCCGGAAGAGATAGTCTTGGAGAATTCGCTCCTAAATTCGCGGAGCTGAACGATGATGTGCTCTTTGGAGAAGTGTGGTCGAGAGAGGATAAACTGTCGTTGAGGGACAGATCGCTGGTGACCATATGTGTGTTTATGGGAAAAGGTCTTGTCGATAACTCCCTTAAGTACCATCTGATGAGCGCAAAAAACAATGGGATAACGAAGGAAGAGATGGCGGAGATAATAACCCATGCTGCCTTCTATGCCGGCTGGCCAAACGCGTGGGCCGTATTCAATCTGGCTAAGGAAGTGTACGCTGACGAAGAGGATGGACGCGACGGGGAGCACGGCGGCATGTTCGGTATGGGAGAGCCAAACACGGCATTCGCCCAGTATTTCATCGGCAATTCATATCTGAAGCCGCTGGTGGATCCGGAAAAATCCAATCTTTTCCTGGCTAACGTGACCTTTGAGCCGGGATGCCGCAACAATTGGCATATACACAGAGCCGAGAAAGGCGGCGGACAGGTGCTGGTATGCGTCGAAGGAGAGGGCTGGTACCAGGAAGAAGGAAAACCGGCTCAGAGCCTGAAGCCGGGCGATGTGGTAGTGATCCCGCCTGATGTCAAGCACTGGCACGGTGCCAAGGCCGACTGCTGGTTCAGTCATATAGCGATAGAGGTTCCGGGAGAAGCCACAGGAAGCGAGTGGTGTGAACCGGTCAGCGATGAGGAATATGGGAGGCTTTAAGATATGATATACAGGAAATTCAAGGATAAGGAGTTGTCGGCTCTCGGTATGGGAGCTATGAGGCTGCCTGTCATAGATGGCGACGATAACAAGGTGGATGCTCCGAAGGTAGAGGAAATGGTATCCTACGCCATGGAAAAAGGGATCAATTACTATGACACTGCATGGGGCTATCATGGAGGAAATTCGGAGACAGTTATGGGCGAAGCCCTCAGCAGGTACCCAAGAGAGTCCTTTTATCTGGCGGATAAATTCCCGGGGTATGACCTTTCTAACATGGACAAGGTGGAGGAAATATTCGAGAAGCAGCTGGAGAAATGTCAGGTAGAATACTTTGACTTCTATCTTTTCCACAACGTATGTGAAATGAACATCGACGAATATCTCAATGAAGATCATGGCATCATGGAATACCTGTGGAAACAGAAAGAAAACGGCAGGATAAAACATCTTGGATTCTCTGTCCACGGAAGCTTCGATGTAGCCAGGAGATTTCTGGAGAAGTATGGAGACAGGATGGAATTCTGTCAGATACAGCTCAACTATCTGGATCTGACTTTCCAGCACGCCGATGAAAAGCTGAAGCTGCTGGAGGAGTACGGTATCCCTGTATGGGTAATGGAGCCTCTCAGAGGCGGTCGGCTGGCAAATCTGACTGACTATCAGATCTCGAGGCTCAAGGCTCTGAGACCTGATGAGAGCGCTGTAGGCTGGGCTTTCAGATTTCTTCAATCTGTCCCTCAAGTAGTTGTGACCTTGTCGGGAATGTCCAGTTTCGATCAGATGAAGGACAACATCGCTATTTTTGAGAAAGACGCTCCACTGAACGACGATGAAAAGGGAGCGCTTCAGGATATCGCGGACGATATGCTGAAGGAAAAGGTGTTGCCGTGTACAGTATGTCATTACTGCACCAGCCATTGCCCGCAGGGACTGGATATACCTGAGCTGCTGAAACTTTACAACGAGCATGCCTTTACCGGAGGCGGATTTATCGCTCCGATGGCCCTCAGTGCCATACCGGATGATAAGAAGCCGAGCGCCTGCATAGGCTGCCGAAGCTGCGAGGCCGTCTGTCCGCAGCAGATAAAGATATCGGAAGCGATGGCTGATTTTTCGGAAAAGCTGAAAGGATGACGAATGTAAAATAATGAAAAATCGGGAAACTTCCCCGACCCTCTTGACTCTGCCCGGGGGAGATACTGTATCATATTAAAAAAGGAGCCTTGCGGCAGGCAAGGCCCGAAGATGGTCAGAAAAAGGGTCCGGCGATGCCGGAACCGGTAATGATATCGCGATACAAAGCGGCAGAAGGAAGGTCGAGATTTTGCTGGAGAAGCTTGCGGGTAAATACGGAGCCAGTGCAGGAGTGGTATGCCTTGTCGTATCAGCCCTGTTGTGGGGCGGAGAATACGTGGTAGCCAAGGATGTGCTGGACATCATGGAGCCTAACTGGAGCAATGCCATCAGAGGATTTTTCACATCGATATTCGCTATAATAGTATGGCGGAAATATTTCAGGAACGCCACCGGACGGGACTGGCTGCGGGGACTGATATGCGGCGGTTTGTTTGGAATGGCCACGGCGCTGCAGATAATGGGGCTGGAGCTGATAAACGCCGGTATAAATGCTTTCGTATCGTCGGCTTATGTCATCCTGGTACCTTTCATGGTCTGGGCCATCGAGAAAACCCGCCCGGCAAACAAGGTGTTCGTCAGCGCTCTGGTGGCTATCGTAGGCATCAGCGCCATGTCGGTCACCGGATTTTCCACCGGCAACCTTTCTATAGGGCCCGGGGAAATACTGTCGTTGCTGAGCGCTATAGGCTACGGGGGAGCTATAGTATCGGCTGATTATTTTACGGAAAAGATCAGTGTTGAATTTATAACAGGATGCCAATTTATATGCACCTTTATTATCGGTATCGTTTTCGCGCTCATCATGGAGCAGCCGCCGGACATAACGATGACGGCGCCTGTCGTGCTTGAGTTCATATATTTGATATTTTTCGGTACATTCATCACTCAGTTTCTGTTTACGTTTGGTGTCAAATACGCATCGGCCAATCAGGCCGGCGTCATATTCCCGCTGGAATCGGTGTCAGCTACTGTGTTCGGATGCCTGTTTCTCCATGAACAGCTGGCTGCCGCTCAGGTCCTCGGCGGGATATTGATAGTTACGGCGATAATAATCAGTAGTATTTCTCTGAAGAAGACCACTCAGCGATCACAGTAACAGGTGATCGACTGTCATGAAATATTGAAAAAAGGGGGCTGTCGCTGCAGCTGACCTGATTTGGTCAGCTGTGCGGCAGCCCTGTGTTTTTTGACGGATATTGAGGGAGAATGGATATGACCTCGCTAAATGACACCCCTCTTGCCTGTGATATGCTCGATAGTCAGTTGATAGGCGCAGGAACCGCAGCCCTTTCTGATGTACTCCTTGCCGCTTTCCATGAACTCAGCGGAATACTTGCCTACCAGTGCTTCCAGCACTGGAATCTTTTGGGCAGTGTCCTTTATTATCTCCACCTTGCCGAACAGGATGACGCTTTCAAATAACGTCGTGAAATTTTCCTTGGCGATATCATCCTTGCTTATGATGCTGAAGGAAACGTTGCCGTTTTTGCTGAGACAGTCGTACTTGTAACCCTCGGCAGCGCCATGGAAATAGATTTTTCCGTCTTTATAGACAAAATTGACAGGAACGGAATAAGGATAGCCGTCTTCGCCGAAGACAGCCAGTGTGCCGTTGGCGGCAGTTGTCAGGACTTTTTCTATCTCATCCTGAGACAGCGCCTGCTCTTTTAAACGCATTTCTCTGAACATGTTTACCTCCTTTATATTCACATGTAAATCAGTTTACATATTTATACCTGAACTTTTTTTATCGCATTGCCTCTTTTTCGTTTTGCTTACTTTATCGTATAGCCGCCATCGGATACGAGAGTGGTACCGGTGACGAAAGACGACGCATCTGACGCCAGATAGAGATAAGCTTCAGCGATTTCCAGCGGCGTTCCCATTCTGCCGATCGGGTGATGAGCGGCGAATTCGCTGCAGTATTCCTCGATGGTCTGACCGTTCTGACGAGCATCCTCTTCTGCCATAGGAGTGAGTATGTATCCCGGAGCTACTGCGTTTACACGTATGTCGTAGCCTTTTTCGCCGCAGTAGAGAGCGGCGCATCTGGTCATGGCCTGGACGGCGGCCTTTGTCGCACAATATGCGAAAAACTCACTGTCGCCGACTATGCCGTCCACTGAAGCGGTGCTGACTACGGCCCCCGGCTTGCCATTTTCTGCTATGGCCTCTATTCCCAGCTGCATGCCGTAGAAGACACCGGTCTGATTGGTAGCGATGGTCTTATTCCATGTCTCGTCGCTTATCTCCGGAAGAGATTCACGGTAGCTGGTCCCTGCGTTGTTGATCAGGATATTGAGCTCGCCAAAGCGTTCCTTTGCCAATTTAATGGCTTCTTCCCAGCTTTCACGCAAGGTGACGTCCAGCCTGCAGAAAACAGCATGCCCTGGATAATCGGCGTTGATGGCTGCCGCGGCGCTTTCACCCTCCTTCGCGTCTCTTCCGCAGATGACGACCTTGGCGCCTTCGGATGCGAAAAGGTGGGCGGCGGTCCTGCCGATGCCCTTTGTCGCCCCGGATATCAGAGCGACCTTGTTTTCCAGTCTCTTCATGATATATCTCCTTTCTTGATGCGCTCAGCGCGGTCATTCAGTTGCTCAGGACTGATGCGGATGACAGTTCCGCCGTCAGGAGCGATTTCTTCATCGCCGTATACTACCCATATGGCATTCATGGGTTTATCGGGCATGGGCGCCTGGCCATCAGTGAAAATGATGCGATTATCCACCCGTAAAGTGAAAGCGTTTACCGCTGCATTGAAATCGGTACCGCCGCCGCCCTCAAAGACCATATCGTCTATGTCTTTTTCATTTCTGATATCGTGAAACCCGTAAAATACCGTATCGAAACAACCTGCTTTCATTTTGGAAAAGGTGAGTATGTTCTTGCATTCCCTCAGGAAATTTCTCAGCAGGTCTTCGTCCACTGACCAGCTGGTATCCAGGATGATTTCCGTTTCCGGGATGGGAAGTTCCTCCAGGACAGGTCTGACGATGTTGTCTTCCAGGATGGCGTTGGAATAGGACCAGTCTACCCCGTAATTTATCGTATTGGGGAGAATGACGCGCCAGTCGATGAGAGGGGCGGAAGCACTGATCTCCTCGACCGTTCTGATATCTCTGTTGACAGCGTTCCCTGCGTCAGATTCCTTTTCTTCTATCAGGATATATTCGTCGTCTTCATCCTCGTCGTCGCGATCCTCTTCCAGCGGCAGCTCCTTATAGCTCTCTTCACTTTCGTCCTCATCGCTGTTATCACCGGTATCCTCCTGTTTGCTTTCGCTATGGCTGTCGGAAGGAGTTTCCTGCCCCTCCAGCTGGCCGTCTATAAGCTCGATGTCCAGTTTTTCGCTGAGCAGCAATTCGTAATATTCCTCGGCGCTGTAGTCGATGGCTTCGGGGTAATCGATGCCGCCTGAGATTATCTCCAGCCCATCGCGCTTCAACATCTGATTGATGACTGCGTCGGTGGCGCTCATCCATACCGTGGGATCCTTTCCCACGCCTCGCTCCTTATGTTCGAAGGCTATGTGGCAAAGCTCGTGAGCCAGAAGGAAAAGCTGGTCGTTATCGGAAAGCGTCGACATGTACCGTGGGTCGTAGAAGATGGTGGAGCCATCGTTTTTCATGATCCCTGTATCTTCGATTTCCTGATATTCCACATTTGCCGCCACGCTGCCGAAGAAGGGATACATGGCGAGTACCTTGCGTTTCAATATTGTTATATCGTATATCATCCTTTTTCTCCCGGCAGTGTGTAGGAATCGAAGACAGCGCTGAATTCTTCACCCAGCATGGATACGAATTTCTTTATTGTTTCCAGATGCTGCCGATCTGCCTGTGTCAGCCCGACTGTTGTCGCGTATCTTTCGGATGTATTCATCTTTTCGATATCCTTATCGCTGTAGTTGCCGCTGAGAACATCTTCCACGGTTATCACCGGCTGGCTGCAGAACTTTACGAATTCATCGGTGATGTCTTCTCCGATGAGAGCGCGCAGCATTTCCGGACGTCCCGTCGCGTAGAGCATTTTTGAAGCCATTTCCCATTTTCTGGGGTCGGCGTTTGGCTTTTCTCCGGTGTATTCGCTTCTCAGCGGTTCGCCCCTCTTGCAGGCGATGTATGCGTAGATAGCGGGATGGATGTTGTTTTCCCGGGCCCATTTCAACCATTTTTCTGTGGTGGTGTTGATATATACGTGGGCAAATCTGTTGAAGAACGGCGCCGCCAGCTGATAAGCCGCCAAAGAGTCCTGTGTGTCGTTGCCCGCGGCGACGATCCTCGCGTTGTCGGGGAGCTTCCAGATGCCGTTGACTTCTCTGTCAAGCACGATGTTGAACGCCATGCCCTGTATGCTTGGCAGCGCGTTGTTTATTTCGTCAAAGAAGACTACGTGCAGCTTATCCGGCTCCTTTTCGCATTTTGCCTGTACTTTTTTGAACCATGTAGGAGGAATATCGATCATTTCGCCTGTGGACTGATTGTAGACGCTTCTGCCGTTGAGGCTGTCCGGCGTGGCGTTGCGCAGATAGATTATTTCACAGGTCGGGTCTATTTGCTTTACCCTGGCGCTCTTTCCTTCCGATGAAGGGCCGTGAAGGAATACGGCTACATCGCTTTCGATGGCGCCCCTTATGATATCCTCTTCGCTTACTTCTCCGAAAGTCAGGTTATAAGGGTTCCTTCGTTTTGCGGCTCTTTTTATCTCATTTTCGTATTCCGCCTTTTCTTCGGGGGTCATTTCGCGGAGGATGCTGGGGATCAGATCTTCCGCTAACGTCGTATTTAAATATGAATATATCGAAGTTTTTTCAAAATCCTCATCGTAGTAAGATTCGCTGGAAAACAGCACTCCGGATACGAGGATCTGCCTGCTGACGAGGAGAGCGGCTTCCTCGTCATACAGCCATTTTACCGGGGCCACTTCGATCCATACGATATCATCTTTTTTGCAGCTTTTCCCATTAGACAGCGAGAGAATGCGTTCCGCCATGCAGGTAACTCTGATGTATTTGTGACCGTCTCGCTGATATTCTTCGTATTGCGCCTGATATTTTTTGCCGGTTTTTCTCAGTCGCCCTTCGGAAAAATCCTGCTCAAGGGTCCTGGCAAGCTCTCTGTCTGCTGCGCTTTGCGGATATTCACCCAGCTGGACTTCTTTAAAGCCGGTGATGTCTTTTGTTGTCTTGCAGTGCAGCTGAGAGATATCCTGGCATTTCATCACCGGACGAACGCTGCCGCGGGATGTCGAATAGGCCACCTTATGACTGCCATCACTGTCGACCAGACACACGTCGCCATAGCCGGAAGCTGAAGACAGGAACCATTTGCCCTGTTTTTCATCATCGACATCAGCCCCGGATATGATCCCGAAATCAGTCACACCGCATTTTGTACCCAGCGCGCGGATGACATCTATCGGTGCTTCTCCAAATACTTGCTCCTTTGAAAGTAACGTGTATGTGTGATTCATCGCAATACCGTCCTTGATCATAGCTTTTCCAAATATGTATGATACACCAAATTTGGCATGGTCGAAAGAGCCAACGTTCAAATAATTTGAGGGACAGGAATGTGGCGGGATCACTTGCGCCGGATACGGGGCGGAAAAATGTGAGGGATGTTGTTTGAATAACGATGCAGATATAGTATTGATGCTATAATACAGAAACATCTATTTGTTGAACGGATAATTAGGAGGAGAAGATGAAGAAGTTAAAAAAAATACTGCCTTTTTTGATGGTAATGCTCCTTATGCTGGGTATGACAGCATGTGGAACGGGAGAGCAGGATGCCGAACAGGAAGATGCCGCGGATCTGACCGGAAAAAGCCTGATGGTGTATTGCGGAGCCGGCATGAAGGAACCTTTCCAGAAAATCGCCTCGGCTTTCCAGGAGAAGACCGGGTGTGAGGTGAATGTAAATTTCGCTAACGCTGCCCAGATCCAGACACAGATCAATGAGTCCGGGGAAGGCGATATGTTTGTCGCCGGATCTGCGGAAGAGCTGGAGCCTGTCAGTGACAAAGTGAGCAGGAGTGTCGACCTGGTGAAGCATATCCCGGTGATCGCGGTACCAAAAGGTAATCCCGACAACATAACATCGATAGAAGATCTTGCCAGTGGCATTGGGGTTGTTACAGGCGACCCGGAAGCTACGCCTATCGGAAAAATCGCGATGAAAATGTTTGCGGACGCAGGGATAAGTGGCAGCGTGAATATCCTTGCGACGACAACCACCGCGCCGCAGCTTACTACGGCACTTGAGGCAGGAGAAGCGGACGCCGCGATCGTGTGGAAAGAAAATGTAAAGGGCGATCAGGTCGAGATCGCTGAGGTAGAGGGGATAGATAAATATATCAAGGTAATCCCTGCTGCTTCACTCAACACTACGCAGGATGACGAAACATTGAAGATTTTCGAGGAGTTCCTTAAATCAGAAGAAGCCATGTCGATATGGCAGGACTTCGGTTACGAGGCGGTAAATGCGGAATAATGGTAAAAAAGATGCTTTTTCAATAATAAGTATTGCGGTGGCACTGCTGATGATTTTCTTTATCGGCAGTGCTTTAATTTCTGTCGTGGCCGGAGGGATCAGTTATATCCCTGAGGCTGTAAAATCGGAAGAAATTTGGTTCTCGGTAAAGACGAGTCTGATCACTGCTACGATATCGACAGCTCTTTGCGTATTCATATCGATACCGTCATCCTACGCATTTACCCGGACCGATATGCCCTTCAGGCGAATATCGGAGCTTATCATGGAGCTTATGATGTGTTTGCCATATATCGTTCTCGGCCTGTGCCTGTTGATATTGTTTTCTTCCGAATTCGGCAAGGCTCTCAAGGAGCTTGGATTTCAGGTGGTGTTTGATGTAAAAGGCATTGTGATCGCGCAGTTTTTCGTGAACTTCCCCTATGCGATGAAAATGGTGAAAACAGCATTCATGCAGGTCGACAGACGGTTGGAAATAATAGCGGGCATGCTGGGAGCTTCAAAGTGGAAGCAGCTGACGACTATAATACTTCCGCTTTCCAGAAATGCTCTGATAAGCATGATCGTTCTTGTATGGTCGAGGGCGATCGGAGAATTCGGAGCTACCTTGATGCTGGTGGGGATAACAAGAATGAAAACGGAAACCCTTCCGGGAAGCATATATCTCAGTATATCGACAGGGGATACGGAAATGGCCATGGCGGCGGCGACGATAATGCTTTGCATTGCGATGATTTCTCTTACGGTGATCAACCGACTGAATACTACGCCGAAATACTTCCGGCTGAATGGAGCAGAATGAAATGAATACGATCGAATGCAGAGCTCTTGTTGTTAAAAGAGGGAATTTCACACTTGGCCCTGTAAATCTGAATATCGAGAAAGGAGAAATCTTCTGTATCCTGGGGCGCACGGGGTCGGGGAAAACTGTTTTCCTTGAAACGCTGGCAGGCTTTTACGATAAAAAGTACGAGGGAGAGATAGTGATCCATGGTAAAAACAGGGGCTTTGTTTATCAGGATTCAGGCCTTTTCCCTCATATGACCGTTGAAAAAAACATATCATATGGACTGCGAATGAATCGTGTGGATAAAAAAACGATAGAGGAGAAAGTCCGGGATATCACAGAGATACTGTCGATATCAAATATACGAAAACAATATCCGGCTACAGTAAGCGGAGGTGAGCGTCAGAGAGCGGCGCTTGCCAGGACTCTTGTAATGGATCCTGATATAATATTTATGGATGAGCCTTTTTCCGCGCTGGATCCGGCTACATGCAAGAGAATGTATGAAGAGATCAGGCGCATACATAAGAAGTTCAAATGTACGATAATATTTGTAACGCATGATTTCAGAGAGGCGCAGCATCTTGCCGATCGTGTCGGGGTCATGCTGAATGGTAAATTGAGAACAATAGTGAGAGCTGAAGAGCTTTTTACAGTCCAACACGAGGAAGATGTCAAAGAATTTTTAGGAGGTGTACAGCATGAATAAGAAAGAATTGCTGGAGCTTATTGTCACACGTTTCAGAGAACTTCCTGAAATAGAGAGCTTGATCGATGAAACTGTTGAAATCAGAGCGAAAGCATTGTCACCTGAGGAGGCGATAGGGAATACAGAGAGGAAGGATTATCCTATACTTGACGGAAAAGACGTGATGATCGAGGCTGTCTGCAACGGAGCTTCAGGGCAGGCATTCACCTGCGCGCCGGCTGACTTTTCCGGAACATTAAACGATGTTCTGGACATGGATTTTGAAAATGATCCTCAGGCCGCAGGGCTTATGATAGCCGCGATAAATGCTGTGATGGCAAGTCTGGGCATTTGCGACAGAACGATTCACTGCAAAAATGAAGGCCCGGCATTGTGCGGCATAGAAATGATGAAATATTTCAAAGAAAATCATTATGATGAGAATATCCTTATCGTAGGGTATCAACCGTCGATCATTTCAAATCTCACAGCAAATATGAAAAATGTAAGAGTGCTGGATCTGAACCCCGATAATATCGGATATGAAAAATGCGGCGCGATCATCGAAGACGGCGAACGTGCGATGAAGGGAGCTGTCGAATGGGCCGATGTCATATTATGTACGGGAAGCACTGTGTGTAATGGAACTCTTGTTGATTATCTGGATACGGGAAAGAAAACATATTTCTTCGGGACTACCCTTGCGGGGACAGCAAAGCTGTTAGATCTTGACCGGTTATGTTTCGCGGATATCGTTTGATTCACGGAAACGCAGACAGAGACCCATCCTGCCCGATACAGTCAGAGGGTGATTTCCTGTCCCCTCTGTATAACGAGAACCACAGGCCGGCTGTTATGAATTATCCATTGCAGTTGATCCGTCAGTCGTGTCCGTAAAAATTTGAGGAAGTTCTGCCTTCTTCGCCACAGATGGATGCCGTAAAGACTGTGGAAGCTGTTGAAGCTGAAGAAGCTGCGAAGCTGTGAGAGCTGTAAAAATGCCAACTCGTTGAAATTTTCCGGACTTTTGGGCAAAAATAACGGATTTGACACGGCTTCCGCAAGACAAAATGCCTATAACCCTTTTTTTCATCAGTCCTTTTGGCATATTTCGAAAGCCGATTGGTAAATTTTATGCCAAAACAAATTGTTTTTATCACAGTATTTGGCATTTCAGCACTGGTGAGAACGCCACAGAACTGTGAAAGCCTTGAGGTATAGAGAGGTTTTGCGGATTGCGCATCTTTATCTTATAAAGAAAAGTCTCGCAGATGATTCTGCGAGGCTTTGCAATTGGTACACCATCAGGGGATCGAACCCTGGACACCCTGCGGATCTTGGGCGTTTGCATACCGTCTTACCACTTCATATCGTATGTTATATCATCACCGATGATCGTTGAAAACTCAACGGATAGCGGATATCATAACACGAAATAAAACTTAAAGATATTTTATGATTATTATTCAAAAACAGAGCGCTTTGTGGGAAGAATTTATAGATATGAGGAGGAAACAGCAATGATAAGTTATAAGAAATGTGAAGGTTAATTTTATCCTGATTTGGGAGGTTCAGAAGAAAACATGCATAGCTTGTCTTCAATACAGCTAATCAGTTATGCAGATATAAATAGCACGGATGAGTTGACAATAAAGGGGGATGGCAGCATATGGACGAAGGGAACAGAAAGAGGTCTTGAGTTCACAGCAAACGGCTCCTATTCAAAGTTCGCAGGAATCGAGGTGGATGGTGAAACGGTGAATGAGGAAAATTACACAGCCATTTCCGGCAGCACAGTAATTACGTTAAAGCCGGAATATCTTGAGACATTGTCCGTCGGCCGGCATACCCTGACAGTGCTTTATACTGACGGGAAAGCCGGGTGTGGATTTGAGATACGGGCAAAGGCGGATACCGCCGCACAGACGGGTGATGAAAGCAATATGAGCATCCGGATTGCGCTGGCAGTGCTGGCGGCTTTAGGTGCGGCAGGTGCCTTGTTATATGGCAGACAGCGAAAAATGCAGTAACCAGAATGAGTTGAATATACAAGACGAGCGCAGCCGATAGTGGCTGCGTTCATGATTTTATATAAGCATTGTTTTAAAGATAAAGAATATAAAAAAGTGGTCGCAGATACGAACATATGCAAAAATCTGCAAACTGCTGATAAAATAAGGGATTTTGGCAAAACGGATGAAAGCTGGACGCAAATGCGGCACTATGATATTACCCGTTTTACCCTTTTTGACGAGCGATGGCAGAGCCGGATTTTCATGATATAATATTACAAATATTCATATTTTTTATGATATGAATAATATGGGATTGTCTGCTTTGTATCAGGATCGGCAGGTCTGAAAACAGCGAGGATATAAGACATAATATATCTGAAATCTGTCACCATAGAGGAGAAGGAGATATGAAGAATATTGCAAAGAAGATCACAGCGATAGTGTTGGCAGTCACGCTTGCGGCTACGATCTGTCCTGCTATAGATTCGGCAGGGGCGGAAACAGCAAAGAATGAAACACAGAAAGAAAAGGCAGAAAGCACTGTCAAGGCCGACAATGAAGCGGTGGTTTATTCGGAAAGTGAAGCGGCAGCGGGGTTCAACGTTGTTAAAATTGACACTGTTGCAAAGACAGCAGAGATAAATTGGATGGGAAATGTTGAGACCATCGTCGTGAATTTTTATGACGATGGATACAAGGGCCAATATAAAGATAGACCTCCGGTATATACAAAGAGCATTAATGTCACGGCTTCTCCAGATGAACTTGTTACGACAAATGTAACATTTGATAAAGACATGCCGGAATATTTCATACTGGAAATACTGCTTAAGGACGGTTCCGGAAAGGATGTGGCAGATCCGTATGTAACCAATCAGTACACGGAAGCGATCCGTGAGATCAGCGACAAAACCATAGAAGATTTCAGAAATGAGGGAGATCGTCTTGTGGAGCTCGCTGAAAATGCAGGTGCTGAGGAAGGAAGTTTTCTGATCCTTGCTGATGACGTCATCCGTATAGATGAAGGCCCCACCGGCCAGGAAGGCGCGGAAGGTGCAGGCTATGTCCAGGTGGAGATGATGCCGACAAACGGCGGCGATCAGCTCTGCACCCTGAATAATATAGACAGTGAACTCTCCCGTCAGCTTGATGATATCGAATACGGTGCGCCGGTGTTCATAACGGATGAGACTGTGGGCGCAAACGGGGCAGAGACGAGCTATGTCATGTTCAAAGCCAAGAGTGCGAGCGTAGATGAGAAATCAGGCAGTGCGGTCCTGCGCGGTGAGGTCATGGAAAGCGCCGGAAAAAACGGTGAAGTTAACGAAGAAGAAATGGCGACATATATCAAGGCGGCGAGTATCGGCGGCAAAGCTGACTATGAAGATGACTTGGATGATGTTTGGCTGCCCGGCGGGATAACTTTTACGGCGCATATGCATGGCACTATGGAGGTTCAAATTATAGTCAATGCAATGTCAATGTCCTATTTTGACTTTTCCGTATTTCTGGTTGATGACAGATATTGTGAAGACGCGGAGATTGATGTGAATCTGCCGTCCATTGTAATCGATATTCCTGTCAAGACATTCTCTTTAGGTGTAAAGGGCATATTTGAATTTGAGTTCAGCATCAATATCAGATTTTCAGGCTCATCATCAGGCGGAGTCAGGTTTGATTTCTATTTACCGACATATATATTTGTAAGCATAAGCTCACGGTCAGGACTTGGTATAAATAATTTTTCACCTGACAGCCGGTTTGAATTCGAGGGAGTCACTTTTAGAGGACAGTTCTTTGCAGGAGTTGCTACAGGGGTCGCAGGCAGTGCATTCGAAATGTTGTCTCTCAGCGCTGATCTGGAAAGCGGACTGGAGTTTTCCGCCGAGATGAATAGCGGCCAGTATTGGGACGGAAAGCGAAAATACCATGCATGCGAGGATTTCAGCTGTGTAGGCGGCGATATAACTTTTAAGAAATTAGGCTACAGTATCTGCGCCAATGCAGGGCATTTCAGCAATGGAATTTCCGGGGATATACTGCCGCCGAAATTGCTGAAGAATTTCTATTACTCATATACATACGATGATTACGGGCTTTCAGAGTGTCCTCACTGGGGATACAGGCTGAATGTTCATGTGAAAAATCAGGACGGGAAGGATGTGTCGGGTGCAAAGGTCAGCTATGATATAACCAGCTCAAACGATTATGCCGATAAGGATAAGGAGCGGTTTAAGGGCCTTACGGAAGGGACTACCGATGCGCAAGGCATTGCGACAATCTATATGCCTGAGAACGAATTTGATATAGACATCACGGCAAAAGATGAATACGGTCATACGTTCAAAGCTTCGAAAACATTTGATGAAACGGGAGATGATCCTGTTACAGAGACACTAGATATAAAAATCGATATGTCCCGCAACAAGCTGTCGTTCATAGATACAGATCAGAGCGGTCCTGCCGAGAATATGCCGGATCCGGTATATACGTACGACGATGAGCCGTCGGCAGCGATCCCGGAGAAAACTCCGTCAAAAAATAACCGCGTCTTTGTTGGCTGGGCTGCTGAACAGGGCTCAACAGAGGTGGCATACAACCCGGGAGATCCAATCCAGGTGAAAGAGGATACGCAGCTTTACGCAATCTGGGCGTACGATGAATATACGATAGAATTGGATAAAAATAAGCCGGGAAATGCATCTAGTAAGATTGAGGGTGATATACCGGCTTCTATAACGATACAATATACTGAGGCAGACTCGCAGAGGATAGGGACTATGACTATGGAGGGATGGGAGTTTAAAGGCTGGAGCAGGGACAGAGTGCCTTTTTCTGATAATGATCTGATAAATGAGATTTCGAAGGAAGAGCTTCTGAAGAGCGATAGCAATACCATCAGGCTGTATGCGCAGTGGGATCCGAAGCCGTATACTGTGACATTTGTGGATCAGAACGATAATGAAAGAAAAACACAGGGAATATATTATGACACTCCTACGCAGCTGATGTCTGTTGAACAGCTTAAACTGCAGAAAGAGAATAGTATATTTGCTTACTGGACCGTAGAGGGTTCTGAGGAAAAGTTTCCGGATAAAGCCAAGATAAAGAATCTCTGTACCGTGAACGAGGACGGCAGTCTGAAAGGAAAAATACTTAAAGCCAACTGGCTTACAAAGACCGGTGCAACGATCATCATAACGGACAGCGGTAAGTTTGTTGACGCCGGGGCTGCAATAAATATTACTTTGAAAAAATATGGTGACGATACTGTACAACACAATGTGACGTTCGTGAAAAAAAGCCCGGGCATTTACACCGTAGAAAATATACCTGATGGGATATATGTAGTCGTATTTGGTGATGAAGGTATGCAGGCATATAATACTGAGGACAGATCTATAGAAATAAGTAAAGACTTTGGAGCATACAATTTTGACTATTATTCGGTGGACGCCGAATACGACGGTAACGGGAAGATAAGTGTAACAAACGAAGATGGAGAGCAAGTCGGTCCGGAAGATAAGCTTATATGGGGAACGAAAATCAGGGTGTCTGCAACGGCGGAAACCGGCCATCACTTTGAGCAATATACGATCCTTGGAAGCGATAGCGGATTAGAATGGGAGCCGACGGAAGCGGAACAGACATTTACCGTTACCAGAGATATGGTAATTGAAGCTCATTTTGTCCCGAACCTCTATAAGATAGTATTCCATGACAATGACGGCGGCAGCGATCAGACAGTGACGCAGGATATGGTCTACGGTGAGGGACAGAGGCTGTTTGCCAATCAGTTCGAGCGCCGCGGATATGAATTCGCCGGCTGGACGACGGAATCTGAGTGGAAGGGGTCTGCCGTTGATTATGTTGATTCCCAAGATGTATTAAATCTTACTGAAAAAAACGATAGACAGGTTCATCTGTACGCTCAGTGGACTCCTGCAGCAACCTTCATTGATTTTGATGATAATGTTGAAGGTGAAGAAATAAAAGGCGAAATGGAGCAGCAAAAAACATTCTATGACAGTAAGACAACATTGTCACCGTGTGAATTTGAAAGGGACTACTGGGATTTTATCGGCTGGAACACCAGTGCAGATGGCAGCGGTATATCCTACTCTGATAAAGCAGTATTTATCTCGGACAATCCTCTAGATGATTCAGAACTTACATTATATGCCCAGTGGAAGGAAACGGAGTACACCATTGTTTACGACCTTGCAGGAGGAACTGTAGCGGCAGACAGGGATAGTACTGAAGGCGGCGCAATTAAAGGTAATCCGGCAACATATAATATAAACACTGAAACTTTCACTCTCATCAACCCTCAGCGCGTTGGCTATGAATTCCTTGGATGGACGGGAACAGGCATAAAGGGGGAGGACCCTCAGGATAAAGTCACGATCATAAAAGGCTCTCATGGTGACCGGGAATATACCGCCAACTGGAAAGCTGAGGAAAAGGCACTGAGATTCAATCCGAACGGTGGAAAGTGGGATGACGGCAGCAAGGATATTGTTACTGTGAATGCAGATTATGACAGCACCATTTATATTCCTGATGCTCCTTCGAGAGAGTACTATACTTTCGAATTTTGGGAAGACGAAAACGGAAACAAATATATACCGGGCCACGAATACAAGGTAAGGGGAGATCAGGAGTTCAAGGTGATCTGGAAGCCAGTGGAATATGTCATAGAATATGACCTTGCAGGCGGATCTGCTGCAGGGAACGCCAACCCGGTCGTTTATACTGCCGAGACAGATGATTTTGCTCTGACAGCTCCTGAACGGGAAGGCTATGTATTCATCGGCTGGACCGGCTCCAACGGCGATGATCCCGAAATGGAAGTGATGATCACTAAAGGTTCCGGCGGTGACAAACATTATACCGCCAACTGGAAGCCTGATAAGATGTCACCGTCAGAAGAGGGATCAAAAGGTGAAGGACACGATAAAGGAACTCCTACCGGAGATAACTTCGATCCGATGCTTTGGGGCTTTCTCCTTCTGGATTCAGCTGCTGCATTGGCAGGACTTGTTATAAGAAGACGGAGGAAGGGATCAGAATAAGGAAAGAAGATATCATGAAAGGCAAAATAAAGAAAAGGATTTTTGCTTAGGTGGCTGCAGTCTGATTATCGTTGAAGCAGGCAGCGAGATACTGCTGGGATAAAGCTTTGAACTTAATGCGCCAGTGAAGATACCGGAAGATAAAGATGTTACGCCCGACCTGATTAGAAAAGCCGCTTTGTGAGTATCATTTAATATTAGCAATTCATGGAAAGAATATATAAGTGTTCGCATCTCCGAATATATATGACTGTCTGTGAAATACCGATAATTAGAGGGATTGACTGATCGGATGAAATATTACAGCAAGTATGACTCTGTGATATTATAATATAAATATGTGCGTAGTGAAATACTCAGTTGATAAGGGAGAAAAATGATATGAGGAAGAAAATCTGTACCATAGCAGTTTGCGTTATGATGATACTGATCATTATGCCGACAGGGGTATCTGCGGAAACCAATGACTGGACTTATGATGCAAATAATCGAACTTTGACAAGCGCAGACCAAAACATAACACTATATAATGTCAGAGCATCCAATAAGCACCTTTGTATAGAGTATAATAATGAAAAATCTTTTAAAGCGATCGATCTGACGGGGAAAATAAACGGTGGTGAGTATATCATTACAGAATTGGGATCGGAGTCATTTAAAAATTGCAAATCTCTTGAAGAAATCAAGTTACCGGACAGTGTGAAAGAAATCGGATCCGGAGCGTTTGCTCGTTGCTCCAGTCTCAAATCCTTTAACATTCCAGATGGTGTGGAGGATATCGAATCGCAGATATTCCTGGAATGCAGTTCGCTTTCATATGTTAAAATTCCGGATAGTGTGAAAAAAATCGGGAATACGGCGTTTGCCAATTGCAAAGCGCTTACATCTATAGAGCTTCCTGCCCATATCGTAAATATTGGAGACTATGCGTTTGGTGGATGCAGCAATCTGAAAACCGTAGCCATCAATGCGGCGTTTCCGCCAACGATAGGTCAGGAGATATTCAAGAGCCTTCCTGATGATTTCCGTATCATCGTACCTAAAGAAAGCATTTCCAGATACAGGATTTATTATGGGTGGGATAGTTATAAAGACAGACTGATGATTTCTCAAGTGGGTACGGGATCGACAGACCATGATTGCGAAGGTGAAGATTGTACAATATGCGGAACACAGGAGCCTGGATCCGTATGTAAGATAATAAAGGGAGAAAACAGCACATGGCAGAAAGGTGGTAAGGACGGACTTTCCTTTACGTCCAGCGCCGCTTTTGCAGACTTCCTGAAAGTCCAGGTCGACGGCAAAGATATTGACGCTTCCGATTATACAGTTAAGGAAGGAAGCACCATAGTCACTCTTAAAGCGGGATACCTGGAAAAACTCCCGGCAGGTGAGCATACTATTACCATCGTTTCAATCACCGGAACGGCGGATACTAAATTCAGCATAGTTGCCGTATCCGATGGGATAGTGCAGACAGGAGACGACAGCAATATGGCGATTTGGGTTGCGGTTATGCTGGCTGCGGGCACTGCATTGACCGGCACTATCATTTACAACCGCAAGAAAAAGTACAGTAAATAACCTATAGCAATGTGCTCTGTGGTTTTATCCCACAAAGCGCACTAGCCACTTGGCAGTTAACCATACCGTATGTATCGCCTGCTTGACCCAAGACAAGGGCGGCACCGATCATACCGTGGATTATGGGAAAAGAAAGGGATTAGGACAGTCTATGACGGTTACGTCTGCTGTTTTAATATAAGAATTATTTTAAAGCTAAATAATATAAAAGCGGCAACGATAACATCGTCATTGAGGTGACCGCTCACTGCATGGCAAAAGAGGAAGACGATTTTATGGCGAAAGCGCCGACGAGCTTTGATGGCATCGAGAGGTTTTTGCAAGAGATGCTATTCCTTACAGCAAAACTCCACGGGTCGAAATACTGATTTATGTATCAGGTGTACACAAGCCCGAAACACCGGAGACACAGCAGGAAATTTTTCAAGGGTGTGAATGCCAGGTACCGTAAATATACCTGGCTGCTCTCTGGTAATCTGGGGATGCCGGCAGAGTTTATTCAGGGTATGACCTGCATCTTTGTTTGAGCCTGCGGCTACTATGCGCTGTTTGAGGACGAAGAGTATTTGAGATTATAGATGGATGCAATACGTACATAATTGAAGGTATTTGTAAAAGAAAGTAAAATGAAGGAGGACAATCTATGAAACACAAATTACGCAGCCGGGCATTGACAGTGGTGCTGTCGCTTATGCTCATCATCGGTCTGATGCCTGCAACGGTATTTGCGGCGCCTGTTAACCCGACTACGGTGCAGGTGAACGGGACCGATATCCTGAACGGTACTGACCATACTGTTTCGTGTGGACGCGGAACGGCAACCTATGATCCTGGTACCAACACACTGACTTTGAATAACGCAGAGATAAACTACCAGCAGAATGACAATAGTGCGGGAGCGATCCTGTTTAACGGTGATTTGAACATCAATCTGGTCGGTGAGAATACCATTACTTCCGCCACCTGCGGTATTCGCGGAACGAACGCCGGTGCGCTTACGATAACCGGCGATTCGCTGACCATTGACTGCACATATTATGGAATTGGAATCCCTATAGCTGGCGCTGATATCACCATCGATGATGCTGACATTGATATTACTGCAAAAGGCGTAAATGATTTTACGGGTGTGGGTATTCAGGCCGGCGGGGTGCTGTCGATTAAAAATGGCGCATATATTGATGTTACCGATGTATCACATCACCCGATCATTGGAAATGCCGGAATCGAAATAACAGACAGCACCTTATACGCACAGCAATATACGGATTATTATGCTGCGATTAGGTCGGAGAACAGTGTATTTATCAGCAATTCTACTGTTGAGGCAAGAGCTAATTCGGAATCTCCTGCAATTTGGACGGGAAACGACTTATCGTCTCCACCAACTCCCGGTCACATTACAATATCCAACGGAAGCGATGTGACACTTTATTCTGAGAGCGCAACCGCAGTTTATGCGCTGTTTGGAGACATTGATATTGAAAATAGCGCGGTGGAAGTATCCTCCGAAGATAATGCTGCTATCTATTCTTACGAAGGAACCATTAGCATGACCGATTCTGTGGTCAAAGCGCAGGCATACAGTGATTATTATACCATATCCGCCACCAAAGGAATTTCTCTGACCGGGGTCTGGCTGGACAATGTTGACAATGAGGCAAGTCTCTCTGACTCCGACACGGTTGAAAACAGTGTAATCATCGATTATGAACAAGGCAGAGCTGTGGGGAATCCTGTCATCACGCGTGATGTGGAACTTCGCAATGGTGTTAAATTAACCATTCCTGAGCAGACATCGTTGACGATGGCGGAAGGCGTCGTATTTAAAAACAACGGAACTGTTAATCTGAAGGGAAATTTTATCAATAATAATGCAATTGTACTGTGTGCGGACAGCAGCCATGCGGGAGGTACAGCAACCTGTACTGCAAAAGCAGTATGCGCTCTTTGCGGAAATGAATACGGCGATCTGCTTCCACATAATTTTGAAAACGGCAAATGCATAGTGTGTGACGCAATTGATCCTGACTTTAAGCCTGTAATTATCACCGGTGCAAACGGAATATGGCAGAAAGGTAGTAAGGACGGACTTTCCTTTACGTCCAATGCCGCCTTTACGGACTTCCTGAAAGTACAGGTGGACAATAAAGATCTGGATGCGTCTGACTACACGGTAAAAGAAGGCAGCACCATAGTAACCTTGAAAGCTGAATACCTGGAAACCCTGTCTTTGGGCAAACATACGCTGGCTATAGTTTCCGAAACCGGTACGGCAACGACAGAGTTTACAATCAAGGCTGCTACTGACTCATCGGCACAGACCGGAGATGACGGCAATATTGCACTTTATGTAGGGCTTGCAATACTCGCAGCAGCAGGAGTTGCGGCAGTCGGTATACAAAGAAGAAGATAGCAATAAGGCGTTTTACATGTTATTGTATGAGTAAAACCAGAGATATTGATTATGGAGTTATAAGACGAGCGCAGCGATCATTGGCTGCATTCGTTTTTTATGGAAAGAAGTTTTAAAAATTGATAGGGTTTCAGGTGCTCTTGACATACGTATTTACGCTCCGGTAGTGGTGTTGTACATAAGCGTTATCAGGAAGGCTCGCATATTTATCACATCGGATTTGAAGCGGCTGAGTTCATCGGGAACATATTTTATATGCTCGATGTTGAGCTTGCGGAACCACTTTTTTACCTGAGATGAAGGTGACTCTTTTTTGTTTACACGGATAGTTTTTTGCTGCTTGTAAGCACTTCCACCGCGATGTTTACGAGTTTATCTACCGAAGTTTTCTTAAAGGGCTGGTGTGATATAAAAAAAGTTGACAGCCTATTCTCAAGGATTTCATAATAAAACCAAGAGAATAAGGAGGTATTCAAAGTGGCACGTAAATATGACCATGAATACAAAGTACAGGCAGTAAAACTTGCCAAGGAAATCGGCGGCGCTAAGGCTGCGAAAGAATTAGGAATCCCAGAAGGAACCATCCATACCTGGCTGAAAGCTGTTAGAGCCGGTAAGCTGGATATCGGGGAAGGCTCCCATACTCCCACCAGCGCAATGAGCCTGTCAGAAGAGATTACCATGCTGCGCAAACGGGTGAAGGAACAGGATAAGGAAATCCGTCGCCTGAAGGAAGAAAATGAATTCCTGGAGGAAGCCAGTGCTTTTTCGCCGCCAGCCGTCGGAAGTCAGCAAAAACCAGAGAATGATCTTTCTTGCCCTGAAGACAGAGGACGGCAGGATTACCGGGAAAATCTCGTTTTACTGCAGAACGCTTGGGATCAGCCACCAAGGCTTCTATAAATATCTCGCAAATAAAGACCGTCCCTGGAAGTACCAGGATCTGGCAGATGCCATGAAAGAAATCGTCAGTGAGGATGAATGTAACGATACTTATGGTCGGATCCGGATGTACCAGGCATTGTTGCTGAAACAGCCGGAAGGAGTGCATATTCCCAGTGAGAGAACCGTATACCGGGTTATGGATCAGATTGGCTTGAGCTATCGACCCAAGATAAAACCTAACGGGATTACAAAGGCTGATCGCGAAGCCATGAAATCGGACGATCTGTTGAAGCGGGATTTCCGTTCTGATATCCCATTAGAAAAATGCATCACGGATATCACGGAGATCCCGGCATCCAATGGGAAACTGTATGTATCTGCGATTTTTGACTGCTTTGATCTTAGTGTCCTCGGTCTGGCAATGGAAACAAATATGAAAGCCAATCTATGTATCCATACATTGGAAAATGCCCTGACTGCTTATCCTGCGTTGGAAGGCGCTGTCATCCACAGTGACCGCGGGACACAGTATACCAGCGAATCCTACCGTCGGACCATCCGGGAGCATCATATTCATCAAAGCATGAACAGTGCCGGAGGGCGCTGCCATGACAATGCACGTTGCGAGAGCATGTGGGCCAGAATGAAAACGGAGCTCCTTTATGACCGTTATGACACAAAGCAGATGGAAGTAGAAGAACTAAAGGTACTTATCTGGAGATACTTCCTCAGCTACTGGAATAACCGGAGGATCTGCTCTGCCAATGGCGGCCTTCCTCCCATGGTAAAAC
>UQRM01000011.1 GCA_900543485.1 uncultured Eubacterium sp.
TAGACCACCAGTTATTGAAAGACAGCGAAATCGGTTACTATATTGAAACGCCAAAAACCAAAAACGGAAAACGGGAATTTCGACATTGAAAGCTATTATCTTAAAGCGCTCAACACCATATTGGGCACAAACTACACGCCGGAAAAATGATCTCCTGCCCATCGTAGACCGGCCTCATGAACAAATAAAACGGCGATATGTCTCCCCAATGCACGCAGCTGCAACACACATCTCCGAAAAGTATACGTCTCTGTAAATCGGCGCCACCCCTTTGACGGGTGGCGCCGATTGCAGGACATATAAACCCCACAAAAGAAAGGCCGCCCCTGCGGGCGGTCTCCTTTTGCTGTTGTATCTTAATGTAATTCAGGATCTTTATTTGTTAAGTGGCGGGAAGAGATCGTCGAAGGACTTTTCGCCCTGATCCAGCATGATGACGTCTCTTGCCTTTCCTCTCTTCACGTTGATATACCTTACGATCATAGGTACCACTACAGCTGCGGTAGCTATACCGAATACCAGCTGATCCTCTATTACCAGCATTACCAAGCATACCGTCTGTACTATTGCAGCCGCCATAGGGAGCCACAGTACATGCCTGTTCACCTTTGCCTTCAGGCATGTTTCCGGATCGTATCCTCTCTCCTTGAGTCTCTTTCTCATTACGACCTGAGACATACAGATTCCGATCCATGCCAGAGTTCCCGTGAATCCCGAGATGGAGAGCAGGCTTCCGTACAGAGTTTCGAGAGCGCCGGTGAGCTCCGATACCAGACCGAGGATCAGTACTACCCACATGCAGGCTACCGTGAACCATACGCAGTTTCTAGGATTTCCGTTCTTCGTTACCTTGGTGAGGAACTTAGGAGCAAGACCTTCCGTAGCCAGTCCATACATAGCTCTTACCGTTCCGTAGAATCCGGTGTTAGCACAGCTGAATGCAGCTACTATTACTACAGCCGACATTACCATTCCGAAGAATCCCATGTCATAGTGGTTCATGATGTCAGCAAATACAGGGTTTTCGTCGTTTGCCATCTCCCAAGGATATACCAGCAGTACCAGGATGATAGGAACGATGTACAGTCCCAGCAGTCTGTAGGTAACGCTTCTGCAGGCCTTCGGCACCGACTTCTCCGGATTCTGAGACTCGGCTGCCGCAAGTCCGACGATTTCCGTACCCTGACAGGTTACAAGTACCAGCGTCATCTGAGTGAATACTATCAGTGCTCCGTTAGGGAAGAACGAATCCATAATGCTGCTGTCGCCGCCGAAGTTGATGGTTCCTCCGAGGAACTGATCGCTGCCCCACAGGCCTACCCAGATACCGAATGCCAGTATAGCGAACAGTATGATGATAACTACCTTCGTGATCGCAAGACCCGACTCGATCTTCGCAAATACGTTTACGGCCGAGATGTTTATTATCGTTATGGCCGCCATCGCTCCTATAGCCGTAGCTATGTAGAACGTGTTGCTGTCCACTCCGGTAACGTATACCAGTACCGTAGCCATCGCTACCGCTTCAGACGGTACGTAAGCCACCCAGTTGCACCAGAATGCCCAGCCCATTCCTATGGACCATTGAGGCCCAAGGAATTCTTTGGTGTAGGAGATGAACGATCCCTTTCGAGGGACGTTTACCAATAATTCCGCATAAGCCGTCATTACAGCGTAGATGATGATGCCTACGATAACGAATGCCAGCAATACTGCCGGTCCCATGGTCTGGATGCTGAGCCCCAGCCCCAGGAAATAACACGATCCGATAACGCCGCCGAGACCGATGAACGTTACCTGCCAGCCCTTTATACCGCGGATCAGTTCGCCTTCTCTTTCCAGTTCGACTTCTCTGCCTTTTTCGCCGTCCAGCATACTTTAACCTCCTTTTTCCATTAAGAATAAAAATAATGATAATAACTAAAAAGGACCATACAAAATCAATTGTATGGTCCTAAACAGCCGTAGATATATTATCCGTTCAAGCTTACAAAACTTGCCAGACACCATCTGTCCCGAAGCGCTTCCCCGATCACCGCTCATGAGTTGATCCGGGCATCACTCGTTCCGGTCTATGGTGAATATTAACTTGTTTTTATCGTTCTCCACATTGATACGAATCTCGCTCAACATGACCTTCCGGCCTGATATCCTCAAGATCATATCGCACAACGTATCCGCCTTCACGGAGAAGAACAGTTCTCTGATATATCTGATTATAGCAATGTTCTGAAAATTGTCAAGGAGATTTTTTTCAAAAACTGTTAAAACTTCCGCAGCGACCAATTCAATGGTATCGCTGTTCATGAACACGCTGACGTTTCTCGGGCCTTTACCGGTCATAGTCTTGAGAAGGGATGAGAACTCCCGCTTGATCTCGTCTTCTATCTTCTTCTTGTTTTCCGGCAATACCGCGTCGCTCTTCCGCTTCTTCTCATAGATAGCCCTGGCCTGATCTTCCATGACCTTCAACAGTTCCTGGACATTGACCGGCTTCAACACGTATTTATCTATCCCTACATCTATGGCGCTCAACACTATGTTCACATCACTGACGGCAGAAACCACGACAGCTCTCGCTTCACTGCCCTGCTCCCTCAGCTGCTTCAGCATCTCTATCCCGTCAAGCTCGGGCATATAAAAATCCGCGATGATGATATCGGGGCGAAAATCCTCATAAAGCTCCAGACCGCGCTGCCCATTCTCGCCTACAAGGACCTTCCCGACACGCCGCTTCAGCACGTCGGCCAATTCTTCCCTGGCCGCCTCATCATCCTCCACATACAGCACCTTCATATTTTTCAAGATCTCATCTGTATCCATAGTCTTATTGCTCCTTCTTCTCCCGGCTGGCCGGTATCGTAACGTCGAATTCCACTCCACCTTTCACATTTTTCATGGAGATACTGCCGTTCAGCCTGTCCTCCACGATACAGCGGGAAATATAGAGGCCCAATCCTGTCCCGCCCGATTCCTCTCTGGTCGTGAAATAAGGCTCGAATATACGCTGACTGTATTGAGGATCTATACCCTCTCCTGTATTGAATACGGATATCCTTATCATATCTCCTTCATCGGAAACTTTCACCGCTATATTCCTCTCGTCCGGATGAGCGTCGACGATAGCGTCTCTGGCGTTGTTCAGCAAATTGAATATCACATGGGTCATATCGTTGTAATAGCCATATGCCTTCCGCTCCGTATCGCAGACGATATTTATCTTTATCTTATGGAGATTGATACTTTCCTCCATCAGAGAAATGGCGCTGTCAACACAATCCACAACATCAAAGGAGACTTTTTCCTTCGTCGGCTTGAGGAATTCCGAAAAGTCAGTTATGGTCTCCGACATCTCGCCCACGATGTTCTCCACTTTATGGACACTCTTCTCCAGCCGCCTCTCGTCCAGATCGCCATAGCGATAGCTGTCCAGCAGATTAGCCAATATCAGGTTTATCGTATTCAACGGCTGCTTCCACTGGTGAGTTATGTTACCTACCATCTCCCCTATCTTCGCCTGTCTCGACTGGTATATGGTGATTATCTCCAGCTCTCTGTTTTCTTCTTCCAAAGTGTTCGTCTTCTTTATGAATGGTCTGGCGAAAGCAATGAGGAACGCCGCGAAAATAATAGCCAGGAACAAGCCCATCAGCATCATGGTACGAGTCACGGCATTTATAGGACCATATACCGTATCTTCCGGCTGAGTCGTGATAAAGGTCCATCCGTTTCGCAGCTTGGAATAACTGAGGATCTTCTCCTTTCCGTCGAATTCATACTGTACCATACCCGAACGGGCATCGGAGTCTTCAGAAACTTCCGCGGCCAGCGCCTTGCCTATGATAGCCTCCTCATCTTCCGACTCCTCGTCGTTCCTGATGATGAACTGATAGTTCTCGTCCAACAATGCGGAATGGCCGCCATCGTACAGACTCATATCTTCGATCACCTGAGTGATATCGTCAGCGTTTATATCAGCTCCCGCCACGCCTATAAACATCTGATCCATATATATCGCAACGGAATACGAGAAGACATCCTCATTTATATCCTCATCGTAGTATGAGGATATCCAGACTCCGTAATCCTTTCCCTGAGGCTTGAAAAAATATTCCATATTTTTTTCATAGGGAAGTTCGAAGCTTCTCTTGTTGTTTTTGTCCGCGAATATTTCCTCTGTCTCCCCGTTATCACGGACCACATACCACACCTCATCATTCCTTCCGGTCAGTTCGGGATTGAAGGTGACGTAGAGGCTGTGAGCGCTCTTTATAGTCTCCAGATTGCTTTTTATCATCTCCGACACTTCTTCCATGTAGCTGTCCATATACGGGATCGGCCCTGCCTCAAAGCCATCCACGTCAAATGTGGTCGCCACATAGGATGCCAATGAGTCAGTGAGTCCTTCCATATGGTTGAACTCGGCGCTGAAATCGTTGGCGTAATCTTCTGTGACGGCCACTATCTTCTCATCTATCTCATCGCTGAGATAAGATGTACTGTTGAGCGTCGCTACGGCGCCTATCGTGAAAGCGATAGTCATTGAAAATACCACTATCAGACAAATGGTCTTAATGAGAGTCTTGTTCATATTTGGATTATATCATACACCCAACAGTTCTCCAACATCTACGTTCCTGCATTTGCACATCTTGCTCACATGTCCGGTTCTGTCAGTGTGTCCGCATGCCCCGCAGATCCCTTCTCCGCAGCACATCCTGAAATTATTGCAGAACACCAGCTTCCGCGACGGTATTTCCAGGCACTCCGCCAGCGTCTTTATATAATAATCCGACGCCAGGATCATAACCCTGTCATAAGCCTCCACTTTATCGATTCCCGGAGGAGACGGATATCTTCCCTTTGCTCGTTCCGCCTTCAAGACCTCCGTCATTTCCAGCAGCGATACAGCGCCGGCCTTTACCATCCCATCATCCATACCTTTCACTGTCCTCAGATTATCCGAAATCATCTCCTCCCCTATCTTTTCAGTATCTATCAGCAGATCTGTCCTCACCTTTCCGTCGGCGGCTGTCAGCAGATTGACAGCAGGTGCGAACCCTGCTCCTTTTGTCATCACCAGCCATCGCCTTTCCTGCGGCTTTCCCTGCCCTGACGCGGATCCTCCTGCTCTGACGCTCCTGACATCATCTCTCAGACCCGGAAGACCTCCTCCCAGCAGACCGTTCCTGTACACGCCTCTAAGCATCAGCATATCTTCCGCCTCGGCCACAGCCTTAGTTTTCGCCGAAATGATCTTAATCGCCAGGAATATCTTACCCTCTTTCGCATCCGTTCTCATTATTGAGACAGGCACATTTGAAACGGCGCTCCTCCCTACAGGATTGACGAATACGAAGCTGCCTGGCCGTGATGCCCTGAGAGCAAAGCCTTTTGACACCTTCAGCACAAGCACCAGCAAATCGCTGCCATACCATGTTTTTTTCAATATCTCGACGGGGCGGTCTTCCCGCCTCTGTAGTACGGCTCCGCCATTCTGGATGTACTCGTTATACACGCACACACCGGCCCACCGACAGTCGCATTCTCCACGCCCCGCCAATCTGCTGCATACAAGACAGTCGCCTGTTTCCGCCAGCGGACACGGGCAGTTGTCCGTGCCTATATCGGCACACAATTCATTTATATATGTCATGGTTTCCTCCCCAAATACGCATATTTTCGTATCTTCTATACTATGCGTCTCGAAGGGAAGGAGTTCATTTTCCACGCGCGAATCCGTAGTCCATCAACCGATAAGCGTCCTCAAACCAGTCGGGCGCGCTCATGACAACAGCTATCATCGTCCGCCCTTCTCTGGTCGCCGATGCCACCAGCGTCCTTCCGGAGCTCTGCGTGTATCCTATCTTTATCCCGTTCCCGCCTTCATATTGCCTTATCGTCTTGTTCTTATTGATGAATCCTATGTACTCGCTCATACTGCGCTCTGCTTTTCTGGATGGTGATGCCACTATTTTTCTGAAAACATCGTTTTTCATGGCCTCCCTTGCGATGATCGCCATGTCCCGCACTGTCGTGTAATGATCCTCATCAAAAAGTCCGCTTGGATTGGTAAAATGAGTTCCATCGCACCCCAGCTCCTCCGCCCTGTCGTTCATCATTGCGACGAAATTCTCCCGGCCCCCGCCTATGATCTCTGCTAAAGCCTCAGCCGCGTCGTTGCCCGATACCAGCATGAGACCGTAGAGCAAATCCTCTACTGATATTTTCTCCCCTGCCTCCAGGTATATGGACGAGCCTTCCACGCCCTGCGCCGACGCAGGGACAGTCACCTTTTGCTCTATAGGGCTGTCGTACCTTTCCAGCACTTCCAGCGTCACAAGCGCGGTCATTATCTTAGTGGTGCTGGCCGGATACGCCTTCTGGTCAGCGCACTTTTCATAAAGCACCCGTCCCGTATCGCCTTCTATCAAAATCGCCTGTCCTGCCGAAATACCAATGTTTCCGCCCGATGTATCGACGATGCCATGCTCCTGTACATACAAGCCGAAGCCCGCCGCCACCGCCAGTACTACAGCTAATATAAATATGGTCTTTTTCCTGTTCATAAAAAAATCCCCTCTGTCACATTACGCGGCAGCAAGGGATGTTATTACAGTTATTATTTCTTTTCGGGAAGATCCAGCGATATCTGCTGAGCATACAGCCCTTCCGAATCAAAAGCTGTCAACTGGTCATCTTCTCCCACTCCTTCTATATCGCCTATATCCGGCAGCTCCTTCAACGTCTCGAATCCAAACTGTTTAAGGAAAATGTCGGTAGTCCCGTAAAGCATAGGCCTTCCCACAGCCTCAGATCTTCCTACCTGAGTAACCAGCCCCTTTTTTTCCAGGCCCTCTATCACCCTGTCGCATTTGATACCTCTTACCGCTTCTATTTCGCCTTTGGTAACAGGCTGTCTGTAGGCGATGATGGCCAGCACTTCCAGCGCCGACTGTGTCAGCTTCCTGCGTTTCACAGGTGTACACAGTCTCTCTATGTACCCCAGGTTCTCCTTTCTCGTTACGAACTGAAAGCTTTTGTTGACCTCTCTGATAACGATACCTCGGCTTTCCCGCTCGTATTCCTCCTTAAGTTCCCTGCAGCAGGCATATATCTCCTCTTTATCCTCGTTGAATATCTCTGCCATTTCCTTGACTCCCAGGGGCTCGCCCCAGATGAACATCATGGACTCTATCGCTGATTTTATAGTCTTCCTACTGGCCATTCTCCATCTCCTTCACCTCTGTATCTTCAGTCGCGTTAGCCCCATCACCTGCTGGACCTGCATCCGGTTCCGCCATCAGCCTTTTTGTCGCTCGCACCATTATATCACCGAAAAGCCGATGCTGCCGGGCTTCCAGACGCTGCTGCTTCATCATTTCCAGCACCGATGAAAAAGTCACAGCCGTATCGTACCTGTCGTTTTTTTTCTGCACAAGTTCCCTGAAATCCGCTTCTCTGCCCGGCCTTTCCTTAAAGAAAGTCCTGATGTCCTCCATCCTGAGCTCCGTCGTTATACGTTGCCTTTCACTTCTCATATGATGGCGCCTGATCTCTTCCAGCTTTCTCTTCCTGTCCAGAAACCTCTCGAAAGCCGATACGAACTGCTCTATGTCCAGCGCCAGGTATTCGTCAGGTTCACCGGTATACTCGTTCAGATCTTCCTGAGGTTTTTCCAGAAAGCCGCTGTTTTCTTCCATGCGTCTCTCCAGCATCTCGGAAGCGGCCTTGAACTTCTTATATTCCAGCAGTTTGGCTACCAGCTCAGTCCTGGGATCCTCCACCGCTTCTCCCTCTCCTGTACTTACAGGAGCTCTCGGCAGCAGCATCTTGGACTTTATTTCCAGAAGCAGGGCGGCCAGCGCCATGAACTCGGAGGCGGCGCCCACGTCTGCCTTTTCCATATCACCTACATATTCCAGATACTGATCGGTGATCTCCGCGATCCTGATATCGTATATGCTCATCCGGGCATGCTCTATCAGATACACCATCAGAGCAAAAGGGCCTTCAAAAACATCGGTCTTGACTCTGTATCCCATCTTTTCCTCCATAGCAAGATCCATCCGTCATACAATTATTACATTTTACCACAGCATGGCATGGAAAATCAAATGACAGGTCCTGAGATATCTCCAGCAAAGCCAAAACCCCGCCTGACGGCGGGGTCTTGAGGTATTTAGATGAATATTACACCGATATTCTCATCTACTTATTTATGTGTCTGTCCTTACAGCTTGTAAGCAGCCTTAACAGCAGCAAGCGACTCGTCCAGAGCAGCCAGAACCTTGTCGATAGTCTCGTAGCTCTGAGTTGCAGGTGGCTCGATTCTTACTGTCTTGGCATTTACGAGAGTTCCGGCAACCATTACCTTTCTCGCGAACAGCTCCTTAGTTACTTCGTGTCCGATTTCTGCTTCTGGGAATTCCATGCAGATGAGGAGTCCAGCGCCTCTGTAAGTAGTAAGAACTGTAGGATACTTCTCATGCAGCTTCTTCAGTCCTTCCAGATAGTAGTCGCCCTTTGCCTTCATCTGTCCAGGGATGTCGTTCTCGAGCATGTACTTGATAGTTGCTATGAAAGCAGCGCATGCCAGAGGGTTTCCGCCGAATGTAGGGGATCCCAGGATCCATGGATTGTCGAACATCTTTCCTTCAGTTCCAGTGCCTACGCCGGACTTCTCATAAGTCCAAGGTCTAGCGATGATACCAGTAATAGGAACAACACCGCCGGACGAAGCCTTACCGAAAGTCATGATATCAGGAGTAACTCCTTCGTAGTCGCATCTCCACATCGTACCAGTTCTTCCAAGACCAGTCTGGATCTCGTCGAAGATCAGGCAGCAGCCATACTCGTCAGCGATAGCTCTCAGCTCTTTGAGGTATCCATCTGGTGGAATGTTAACTCCGCCTTCACCCTGGATAGGCTCAACAACGATAGCGGCAACCTTTTCACCAACAGCAGTCAGGTTAGCAACTGCAGCTCTTGTAGCGTCAGCGTTACCATATTCAACGTGCTGTACCTGCTGGATCATAGGGATGTAGTCTTCTCTGTACGAACCCTTACCACCGAGGGAGATAGCGCCCATGGACTTACCGTGGAAAGCGTTAACTGTGGATATGTACCATCTTCCGCCTGTAGCCAGTCTGGCCAGCTTCATAGCCATTTCCATAGCCTCAGCACCACCGTTAGTCAGGAATGAGTACTGCAGATCTCCAGGAGTGATCATAGCTAACAGCTTGCAGAGATAACCTCTGAGTGGGTCAACCAGCTCCTGGGAGTGGAGGCAGTATCTGTCCAGCTGAGCCTTTACAGTCTTCTTGATTTCCTGGTTGTTATGTCCGCATGCGAATATACCGAATCCGCCGAGGCAGTCGATAAACTCAGTTCCGTATACGTCTACGAACAGGGAACCGTCTTCACCGCCGTCACCCCATTCAACGAATGCGGAGTCAGTTGATACTGATTTTCTGTATTCCAGCCATCCTGGGTTGTAGTTTTCGTTGAAGTTGGCAATAGAGTCTTTGATGACGCTGGCTTTCTGCTCTTCAGTAAGCTCGTCAGCCTCGATCATGGCAACAACTCTTTTGGCTTCTTCCAAAGCCGCCTGCATGTTTCTTTCTGTCATAGTTATCCTCCCTTTTTTAGGTTTTTTCTTTCGCCGCCTGAAATTAACGGCAATCGATGTAACTTCTGTCTATTTATATATTCAATATTCATGCCAACATTATCAACCAAGGTGATTATTTTGCCTTTCAAAATAATAAATTTTCTGACAAATCCTTGATTTCCATGGGTTTTCAAGGGTTTAAAATTTTGAAAAAAATTATAATTTTTAAATCGCGCCGAGGATATATTTGGATCTTAAGGGTATTTTTTGAATATTTTTGTGGCATTTATGATATTTTCGTCTCATTTTTGCTACATAGCGTATCGTCATTTCTGTCTTCATTTCCATGTTTCACCTGCCGAAACAGCACTTTTTTCTTTTTTTCATCGACGCCTGATAGCCGTTTGCGGTTTTTGCCCCGTTAAATATACCTGGAAATCAACCTGTTCATCTCGATTTCCCACTGATACGGATCCGGTATGGACATGACTTTTTTCTCAAGCCTGGCGATTTCCCCGGCGCTCAGCCTCTTCATATCGGCCGGCTTGCTCACTCTCACCATTCTTCTGGCAGCCTGATACATTTTTCGATCCTTTTCAGGCATGGTCAGATATTGATCTATCATGGCCAGCATTTTGGCTTTATCATTTTTGAGACTGCCCTCCACATCCTGAAGGAGGTTTATCATATGGTCGCTCACCAGCCTTGTATCCACATCTTCGGCCCTCTCTATGACGGTCCTCAGCTCTATCAGCTTCTCATCGTCGCTGCACAAGGTGAAATCCCCGGCGGCAAAATCGTCATACAGCTCCGTCCCCGGCTTCACCGCGGCTGTTCTTATCCTGAGGAAGTCAGGGTTTATCTCGTTGACCACGTATGCCGTTTCTTCCGCATTATCCTTCGTGAGCTCCCTGCCGCCTATTCCCGGCATGAAATAAACGGAAAGCTCTATGCCGCCCGCCTTGACATTCTTCCCTGCCGTTATCTCCTGCTGCTGTGTGACACCTTTGTTGATCCTATTCAGTACCGCGTCGGATCCAGATTCAAAACCGGAATGTATCCTGTCCAGCCCCGCCGCTTTCAGTTCGGCGAACTCTTCCGCGCTGACCTTAGCCAGATTTTCCGCTCTGCCATAGGACGTTATCCTCTTTATGGACGGAAAGGTCTGCCTCAGATATATCAACACGTCGGAAAGCCTCCCGCTGCTGAGCGCCGTGGTGTTGCCATCCTGCAGGAATACATTCTCCGCACCGTCTATTATCCAGTTGGCCATCATATAAAAGCATTGTCGTTCTTCATCAGTCCCCCGGGCCAGCTCCATATTGAGGCCGTCTATATCCCAGGTACCATCGGCATTCCTGTAGCTTTCGACTATCCTGGCCTGATAAGCCATGTTGTCGATATCGGCCTTTATACTGTCAGCACTGTATGCTTTGAACTTCGTATGTCTGTAAAGCTGGCAGAACTTGCACTTGTTCCAGGTGCAGCCGTTAGTCACCTGAAGCAGCAGACTTTCCGCTTCACTGGGTGGTCTTATAGGCCCTATCCTGAATGTTCTTTCCATATCGTCCTCCTTATTCCTCTTTGTCATCCTTATTCTTCTCTGGGAGATTTCTCTGTAATTAAGATACGCGTGTTCACATAACATTTATACATAGTGATTATATCACACCCTTTACCGCTCCATAAGGAGGAACAATGATGATATGCCGACTCTTTACACATAAAGTCACGGCCATACCCATATTCCTGGCAGTGATGGCCTGCGTCTTTTATATCACCTTCAACACAGCAGGCAGGCTTCTGGAAAACATGCTGTCATTTTGCGTGGACGGCGCCGCCGAAGCTCTCTCCACCATCCTCTCCCGTCTTGACGCGCCTCCACTGCTGACCTCGCTGCTCATCGACGGCATCTGGGCAGGTGTAGGCAGTGTTCTTTCCTTCATCCCTGTTATCGCCACCTTGTTTTTCCTGCTTTCTCTCCTGGAAGAGTCAGGATATCTCTCCTCCGTGGCAGCTATCCTGGACGGCCCCATGTCCCGCGTCGGTCTTTCCGGCAGATGTGTCGTCCCTATGATATCAGGGTTTGGCTGTTCTGTGCCTGCCGTACTGGCCGCCGCCTCCATCTCTGACAAGAGAACAAGACTCATCACCGTTTCCCTCATCCCCTTCATGTCGTGCAGCGCCAAGCTTCCCATATATTCCATGTTCGCCGCCGCCTTCTTCGATTCGTATCGCTTATTGGCAATTATCTGTGTATACGTGATAGGCATCATTGCTGCACTTATCTGCGGACTGGCCGCCAAATATCTTTGCCCTGTTCCCGGTCATTGTCAAAGACATCCGGCAGTCTGCCGTTATCACAGCCCCGGGAGCTGCAGCACTCCCAGCAGATCGCTTTTACGCATCCCTGACATGAGGATCGTCACATCAGCGGCTGTCTCCAGCGCGGCAGGTTTCGTAAAAAAAGCCTTTACCGTGATACTGGCGGCTTCTGCCATCATCTGGTTCCTTCGATCCTTCGATACAGCATTCCAATTCTCCCCCGATGGCAGCAATAGTCTTCTCGCCTGTCTGGGGAAAACCGTCGCTCCTCTTCTGGCACCTCTTGGCTTCGAAGACTGGAGAGCCGCAGCCGCCATCATCGCAGGTCTGTCCGCCAAAGAAGCCGTGATCAGCACCTTCGCTGTCCTCTCATCATCCGGATCCCCCGCGGATGGGTTTTCTGCAGGACTCTCCGACAACAGCGCCGCACTCTCCCAGATACTTCTACATACCTTTACTCCACCTGCCGCCCTTTCATTCATGGTCTTTTGCCTCCTTTACGCCCCCTGTGTCGCCACTCTGTCCGCAGTAAAAAGTCACGCAGGAGGAGCGAAACAAGCCATAGCCATGTTCTGTATCAATACGACGGCGGCATGGGTCATCGCATTCGCTGTATACAGGATAGGTCTTCTGATATGCCATATGTCGACATAAATCTGCAGAGAAACGCATGCCGGCCCAAATAAAAAACCCCGCTTCCTCATGGTAACACTAGGAAATGGGGTTCCATCCGTCATATCTACTTATTGGAATATATAGTCTTAGTGCTGACTCCTTCCAGCGCTCCCAGCTTTCCCGACAAGGCGCTGATGACATCCTGATCAGCGTCCATGGCAATGCTGATGATGGAGATACCCTTTTCCGGATGTGGTACTCCCATCCTGCCGATTATGTCGCTTCTGTATTCATGAAGCAACGCATTGAGCGCTTCTACAGAGTCCTCGTTTTCCACGATTATCCCTATCAGCGCAGTCCTCGTATCAGTACTCATTATCATCCCTCCTACTATTTATCAGTGCTTCCTCCTATAGCCGCCTTCGGCGACATGAGACCTGGTTATCGCCTTGGAAATGGCGATCTTGGCCTTCAAAACATCGTTAGGGTCCGCATCCTCCTGATGATGAGTCAACCAGTCCTCCGCTTTGGCCTTCTCGCTGAGGACGCGCTCCATGTCTATATCCTCCGACCACTCGACGGCGTCAGTATAGATAATGATGCTGTCGCGCACATCAATAAATCCGCCCGCTACGGCAGCAACTCTGAACTCATCTTTGGCGGCGCCTTCTTCCTGTATCCACAATTCTCCTATGTCCAGGAGCTTGCAGGCCCAGGAATGGCCCGCCATGAAGCCTTCGTCTCCTTCCAGCGTGGTGACGATCACCAGCTCCACATACCCGCGGTAAAACATCTTTGACGGAGTTATTATCTCCAATTTCACGCTGTTTGCCATACCCGTCTCCCGCCTTTACTTTCTGCTGTTCTCAAATTTCTCGACAACCTCGTCGATCCCGCCTGCGAACAGGAACATCTGCTCCGGGATCTCGTCGTGTCTTCCCTCCAATATCTCCTTGAAGCCCCTGACAGTTTCCTTGAGAGGCAGATATTTTCCTTCCATTCCGGTGAACTGGGACGCCACGCTGAATGGCTGGGAAAGGAATCGCTGTATCTTTCTCGCTCTGGCTACGATAAGCTTGTCGTCATCCGACAGCTCATCCATACCCAGGATAGCGATTATATCCTGAAGGTCCTTGTACCGCTGCAATACTTCCTGTACACCTCTGGCCGTCTGATAATGCTCCTCGCCCAGTATAAGCGGATCCATTATCCTGGAAGTAGACTCCAGCGGATCGACCGCCGGATATATACCCAATTCAGTGATGGATCTGGAAAGTACTGTCGTCGCATCCAGATGAGCGAAAGTGGTCGCCGGCGCCGGGTCCGTCAAGTCATCAGCAGGCACGTATACAGCCTGTACTGATGTTATGGAACCATTCTTCGTCGATGTTATCCTCTCCTGGAGCGCACCCATTTCCGTAGCCAGCGTCGGCTGATATCCTACAGCTGACGGTACACGTCCCAGCAGCGCCGATACCTCGGATCCCGCCTGAGTGAACCTGAATATATTATCTATGAACAGCAGCACATCCTGATTTTCCTTATCACGGAAATATTCCGCCATGGTCAGCCCTGTAAGTGCGACCCTCATTCTGGCCCCCGGAGGTTCGTTCATCTGTCCGAATACCATGGCCGTTTTATCGATAACGCCCGACTCTATCATCTCGTAGTAAAGATCGTTCCCTTCTCTGGTACGCTCTCCTACTCCGGCGAATACGGAAATGCCGCCGTGCTCTCTTGCTATGTTACTGATGAGCTCCTGTATCAGGACAGTCTTGCCTACTCCGGCGCCGCCAAAGAGGCCGACTTTACCTCCTCTGGTATACGGAGCTATAAGGTCTATGACCTTGATACCTGTCTCGAATATCTGAGCAGACGTATCCTGTTCCTCGAAAGGCGGAGCCGCCCTGTGGATAGATGCTCTCAGCTCCGTCCCCACATCGCCCTTTTCATCTATGGTGTCGCCGATAACGTTAAACATCCTGCCCAGGACTTCCTTCCCTACAGGCACTTTGATAGGCTCTCCCGTATCCACGGCTTCCATCCCCCTGCGCAGACCGTCAGTGGATGACAGCGCGATACATCTGGCCACATCATCGCCAATGTGCTGAGCCACTTCCGTCACTATCAACTTTCCTTCATGAGTGATATTGATGGCATTCAGCAACTCCGGCATCTCATCCTCATTGAATTTGATATCTATTACAGGGCCTATGATCTGATGTATTATTCCCTTGCTCATTTTCGCCTCCTTTATCTGTTCACCAAAGGTGAGCATCCGTGTCCTCGCAGAGGGCCTCCTTTATCTGCTCACCGAAGGTGAGCATCTGTGTCCTCGCAGAGGGCCTCCTATTTCTGCGCATCGGATCCCGCGACGATCTCTATTATCTCATCGGTGATAGCCGACTGTCTGGCTCTGTTGTAATTGAGCGACAGCTGTTCCAGCATCTCCCTCGCGTTGTCCGTAGCGTTTTCCATGGCCGTCCTTCTGGCCGCGTGCTCACATGTGGCCGATTCCACCACTGCGGCGTATATCATAGTCTCAACGTATTTAGGCACCAGATAGTTGAAGACAGCCTCCACAGACGGCTCGTATTCCACCGGCTTGGAGTTCCTCATTATATCCGGATCCTCTTCTACCTCGAAAGGCAGCAGTGTGATATTCTTCACTTCCTGCTCCATGGAGCTTATGAAGGAGGTATATATCAGGACCACCTCATCGATCTCACCTCTATTGTACATGTCTATTATAGGAAGACTCATTTCTCTGGTCTCGAGGAAGGATATGTCCTCAGGTGGAGCCAGATAATCTCCGTATATCTTATATCCTCGTTTTTCGAAATATTCTTTTCCCTTGGTCCCTATAGCGTATATGATCGGTTCTTCCCAATCCGTATCTATTTCCCGCTGGGCCTCTTTCAGAACATTGGAATTGAATCCTCCGCAGAGACCTCGTCCGCTGGTCACCACTATGTAACAGGTGGTTTTTATCTCCCTGTTGCCAGCCAGATATTCCTGCGGGATGTCCTGCCCGCTGTGGAAGATCTCCGCTATAGTATGGGTTATATAGTGGGAATTGGCGTTGGTTTTTTCGAAGATGGCTTTGGCCTTTCTCAGCTTACCTGCCGATACCAGCTTCATGGCGTTTGTTATGTGCTCCGTACTGGTGACGCTCTTGATGCGCCTCTTTATGTCCTGCATGCTGTCCGATGCCATAATAACACCTCCTAATCGGCCTCACCGTGCTCCGTTTCCTTTATTCCCAGCTCTCGCTTCATCTCTTTCTTGAGTCGCTCTATTCCTTCGATGAGCTGTTTCTCGTTGGCCTCATCCAGTACGCCTGTATCCCTTATGGCGTTGCCTACATGAGGGTATTCCTCCGACATCAGCGTATACAAGCGCTTTTCGAACACTTTGACATTATCCGCCCCGATCTCTGTCAGGTACTTGTTGACAGCGGCGTATATTATCATTATCTGCCTCTCCACAGGTATCGGCTGATACTGCGGCTGTTTGAGTATTTCCATCAGTATCCGGCCGTGTTCCAGACGTGTCTTGGTCTCGTCATCCACATCGGAACCAAACTGAGCGAAATTAGCCAGTTCTCTGTACTGAGCCAGATCCAGTTTGATAGAGCTGGCCACTTTTTTCATAGCTTTTATCTGAGCGTTTCCTCCTACTCGCGATACAGAGATACCGGCGTTTACGGCCGGCCGCTGCCCCGCGAAAAACAGCTCCGTCTCCAGGAATATCTGCCCGTCGGTGATAGAGATAACGTTAGTCGGGATGTATGCCGATACATCTCCGGCCTGAGTCTCTATGATAGGCAACGCTGTGATAGAGCCGCCGCCCAACTCGTCGGAAAGCCTCGCCGCCCTTTCCAGAAGTCTGGAATGGAGATAAAATACATCTCCCGGATAAGCCTCTCTGCCAGGCGGTCTTCTCAGCAAAAGCGACATGGCTCTGTACGCCACCGCATGCTTCGACAAATCGTCGTAAACGATAAGGACATCCTTTCCCTTGTACATGAAATACTCCGCCATAGCACATCCCGCGTAAGGCGCGATGTACTGGAGAGGCGACACATCTGAGGCTGTAGCCGACACGACGATGGTGTATTCCATGGCTCCTCTGTCCTGCAGGTTCTGAACCAACTGGGCCACGGTCGAAGCCTTCTGCCCTATAGCTACATATATGCAGATAACATCCTGTCCCTTCTGGTTCAATATGGTATCTATAGCAATCGCAGTCTTTCCCGTCTGTCTGTCTCCTATTATCAGCTCTCTCTGTCCTCTGCCTATAGGTATCATCGAGTCGATAGCTTTGATACCTGTCTGGAGAGGCTGATTTACCGATTTCCTCTGCAGCACTCCCGGTGCCGCGCACTCTATCGGCCGGGACTCGTTGGATACGATGGTGCCTTTACCGTCTATAGGCTGTCCCAACGCGTTGACGACACGCCCCAGCAGATTGTCCCCCACCGGAACTTCCACTACTTTTCCCATAGGTCTGACGATATCGCCCTCTCGTATTTCCCGGTCAGAACCCAGGATCACGGCGCCCACATTGTCTTCTTCCAGGTTGAGAGCCATGCCGTAGGTATTTCCCGAAAACTCCAGCAGCTCTCCGGCCATGCAGTTTTCCAGCCCGAAGACTCTGGCGATGCCGTCTCCCACCTGGATCACCGTACCAAAATCGGAAATATCCAGCTTATTCTTATAGTTTTTTATCTGTTCTTTTATTACCGCGCTGATCTCTTCCGGTCTTAAATTCATTTTATATCCTCCCTGCCTCAGCCTATCTGCCTGCTGAGGTCATCAAATTTCTTTCTGACAGACGCGTCGATCATCTTACCGTCCACAAGTATCTTGACGCCGCCTATCAGCTTGGGATCGATTTCGTTTTTCAGCTTTACATTTACTTTGAGAAGCCCGGAAGTTTCTTCCTCCAGCTCCTTTATCCGTTCATCGTCGAGATCGACGACCGAATATACAGTTCCGTAGGAAATCCCTTCCTCTTTATCTACCAGCTTCACATACACTTTGACCATCTTGTCGAAGTGCATTATCCTTCCTTTATCTATGAGGATATACAGAAAATTAAGGAGCTCCTCACAGATCCTGCTCTCAAATATATTTCCTATCACGGTCTTCTTTTCATCCGCGGAAATACCCGGGGATTTCACGAAATTATACAGGTCGTGCTGGCTGCGGAATATCTCCGCCACACCCGCAGCCTCTTCTTTTATGACCTCTGTCTTCCCGGTTTCTTTCGCCGCTTCAAAAAGAGCGGTGCCGTAAGTAAAATCAATGGTCAGTTCTTCCATCCCGTACTCCTTGCCTGTCTTATGATCTCATCCACGACAGCTTCCTGTCCCATCTTCTGGATCTCATGCTCCACGATCTTCTCGGCAGCGAGAATAGCGAGAGCGGCGATCTCCTGTTTCATGTCCTCCATGGCTTTTTCCTTCTCCTGCTCTATGGATTTCTCCGCTTTGGCAAGGATGGCCGCCGCCTCCCGATGAGCTTCGTCTATGATATCACGCGCCTGCGCATCGGCCTTCACCCTGGCTTCCCTGATGATCTCACGGCTCTCCTCTTCGACTCTGGCGATCCGCTTGCTGTAATTTTCCATCTTCTCATCAGCTCTTCTGTTGGTGAGTTCGGCGTTGTCAAGGGCGTCCTTGATGGACTGCTTCCTGGTGGCAAGCACGTTCAAAAAAGGTCTGTACAAAAACTTGGTCAATATCCCCACGAGAATCAGGAAATTGATCAAGTAGAATATAAACTCTTGTAAGTTTATCCCCAATGCTTCAACCATAATTACGTTTCCCTTTCATCGCTAAATTCAGTAATGTCAGTTCCTCGCGCGTCTGCCTGCCTATATCTGCGCAAACAGCAGGAACGCTACCAGCAGTCCGTATATACTGAGGGATTCCATAAAAGCAAACGAAAGTATCATATTGGTACGGAGCATACCTGCCGCTTCAGGCTGGCGCGCCATTCCTTCAAGAGCTTTTCCCGCCGCGATGCCCTGTCCTATTCCAGGACCTATCGCTGCCAGACCTATCGCCAATCCTGCACCTATTGCTATTAAACCTCCCATAATCGATTCTCTCCTTTCACTGCGCGCCTTGCGGCGCTTGTTTTTTACAATTATATATGTATATATGAAGCGGAGCGCCGATACAACGTCCCGCGTTCAGACAACGTCTCCTCACAGATGTTCTTCCTCATCCTCCGGCATAGCCTCCTTGATGTATATAGCTGCCAACAGCGCGAACACCAGTGCCTGTATCAGCCCCATCAGAACGCTGAGAGCCTGCATCACCACAGGCAGGCCGATCGGCACCAGATCGAAGAAGGAATTTGTCACCGTATGCTCTCCGAATATATTGCCGTAAAGACGGAGCGTCAGCGAAACAGGTTTCACCAGATCCTCAAGTATCATCAACGGGAACAGGAAAGCGAACGGCTTGAAATAGTGCTTGAAATATCCCAGGCCATGATGAGATCTTATCCCCACCGCGAACATGGTCACGAATACTATTATCGCCATGGCCATCGTACAGTTTATGGAGCCGGTAGGCGCTTCCAGTCCGTCTATATGTCCTGATCCCGGCAGCAGGCCCGAATAATTAGCCAGCAAAATGTATATGAACAGCGTGGCTACCAGCGGGAAATATCTCCGACAGGCTTTGTCGCCCATGATCCCCGAAAAGAAGTTATAAAGGCTCTCTATGGCCCATTCAGCGAAATTCTGAAAACCGGACGGCACCGTCTGGAGCCTCCGTCCCGCCACAATGGAAACGACACACAGTATTATCGTAATAACGGCACTGGTTATCATGCCGTTGGACATCCCTATGGAATGCAGCGCGTCTATCATCACAGCTCCTCCCTTCGTCCATCACCCTGTTTCTTCTGGCCGAACACCAGAACTTTATTCATGACAACAAGCCCCGCAGCCGTCCCTATCAGAAAGGCGATTTCGCTGAAGGGCAGAAAATTTCTCACCAGAAACGCCAGCACTAACGTCACCACGTTCACTCCATAGCTTATCAGCGCCCGCGCATATAGATCTCCGACTCTGCCTGCCGCTTCGCCGACAGCCTCCTCGTTCCGGAGATATTTTTTCCAAAGCAGAAGATTTTTCAGGAAACCTACCGCCAGTCCCAAAACCAATCCTGCCAAACCTCCTATAGCATAAGTCACCTGTGTCCATCTCCTCTCACTTGTCCTGAGTTCTCTAAATTATACACTTCTTTGCTCCGATTGTAAAATGGTTTTTTTTAAGTCTTTTAATTAACAATTTAGTTTTTTCAACGCTTTTAGCTTTTTACCATTTTTTGTAATGTGAATTTTCGTCAAAATTTCACAACTTCTTTGCCATCATTTTACCTGACCTCTGACAACGCCTCCTTCACATCGTCAATCGCCAATATCCTTTATCACGTTTCTCAGCCATTTTTTGCTGAAATATCGCTTCGTAAGGAATACGCCTTTAACTGCTTCCTCCAGCTTCACAGCCAACACTGCCAGATATATAGGCCATTGCAGATACAGGGATGTTATGAATGCCAGAGGCACACCTATGAGCCACACCGTGGCAGTCTCCGTCACCATGGCGAATTTGGTATCGCCGCCGCATCTCAGAGTACCAGTCACGTGGGTAGCGTTGTATATGGTCAGCCACATGGTCAGTCCGTATATTATCAGTATCCTGAAAGCGTATTCTTCTCCCTGGCGGGAAAAGCTGAACAGGCTCAACAACGGTTCTCCTGCGGCTATGACACCTGCTCCCATGACGATGCCTATGACAAGACCTATCTTGATCATTTTCTTGGACATGGTATAAGCCAGCTCCGGTTTCCCTTCGCCCAGCTTCTGACCCACCAGTATGAGGATAGCGTCTCCAACGCTGAACGCCGCCAGAGTGAACATGTTATTTATGGTATTACAGGCCTGTACAGCTGCTCCTTCAGCTATGCCTATCCTGGCAAATGCCGCGATATACAGCGATGTCCCGATCCCCCAAAGCGTCTCGTTTGTAGTGGTCGGTAAAGCGTTTTTCACTATCCTGGATGCCAGATCCCTGCTGTATCCAAAGAAGTCCTTAAGGCTGCCGGCGATCTTGTTTCTGAGTCCAAACACTTCAAACAGGATTATCAGCATTTCCAGAAGCCGCGCTATAGCCGTCGCCAGTGCCGCCCCTTCCACACCCAGGGCCGGGGCTCCCAGATTGCCAAATATGAACACCCAGTTGAGAAATGTATTTGTCCCCAGAGCCGTGACGCTGGCTATCAGCGGCAGCGCCGACTGCTGTGTCGCCCTCAGCGCCACGGTAAACGGCTGAGTTATCGAAAGCATCAGAAACGTGAACGAGCCGATCCTGACATATCCGACCCCAGTCTCTATGACTTCAGGGTATTTCGTGAATATGCGAAGGATGTACTCAGGAAAGAAAAATCCCGCAATAAAAAACAGCAGGCCTATGCCCATGGCTATCGTCAGAGCAAAACCTGTTGTCTTCCTGATATTTTTAAAATCCCGGACACCGTAAAACTGCGATATGAAAGTAGCTGAGCCTCCGGCAAAACCATACAGCAGCATCCAGTGTATGAAAAACAGCTGTACCGACACTCCTACAGCGTTGAGCTCCACTTCTCCCAGGCTCCCTACCATCAGATTATCTATGAGACTCAGACTGGAGCCGATGAGACTCTGCAGCGCTATAGGGAGCGCGACCTTCGCCAGCAGTCCCAGCAAATCCCTGTTGTTCAGCGTTTCCATTTCCCTTTCGCCGGTCATCTGCCCTTTTCCTTCCCTCCTCTGTCCTTTTCCTTCGTTATCTTGTCAGCTTTGAGACTTATATTCCTGTTGCCTGTATCCGACAGCAGCACATAAACCAACATGATAGCCACCGCTATCAATCCCAGATACTCTATCATCAGGCCCCTGCTGTAAAGCACGGCTACTATCCCCATGATACCGCTGATACAGTATAGTATCATCACCGCCCTACGCTGTCCGAATCCGGCCTTCATTATCCTGTGGTGGAGATGTTCCCTGTCAGCTGTACCGATGGACTGACGCTTAGCTACTCTCCTGATAATAGCCATCACCGTATCGAATATAGGCAATCCCAGAACCAGAGCCGGGATGATGACCACGACGATGGTAGCACTTTTGACGGTACCCAGCACAGAAACGGCCGCTATGGAAAACCCCAGCAGCTGCGAACCGCTGTCGCCCATGAAAATCTTGGCCGGATGGAAATTGTACGGCAAAAATCCCAGCGACGCTCCGGCTATGGCCATCATCGCCAGCGTTGGGACGTACTGGCCATGGATATAAGAAACATAGCCGATGCACAGAGCCGATATGGCTGATATGCCGGCAGCAAGGCCGTCCAGTCCGTCTATCAGATTTACCGCGTTCGTTATGGCCGCCAGCCACAGCATCGTTATGACGAAGCAGGTAACTTCTCCAAAATCCGTGTTCCCGGGACCAAAGTAGTTGGTGATGAATTCTATCCTTATCCCCATGGCGTAAACTGTCGCCGCGCATATCAACTGCCCAGCCAGCTTCACGACAGGCTTCAGATCCTTTACGTCGTCTATCAGCCCCAGTATATATATCATCGTACAGCCTATCATCACCGCGATGAAATCCTCGTCCTTCACCGCGAAAATAAGCAGCGACACCATGATTCCCAGGTATATGGCGATGCCGCCGAATCGAGGCATCGGCTTTTTATGGACCCTCCGTTCATCCTTGGGCACGTCCATGATACCCAGCCTGGGAGCGGCCCAGATAGCAAATGGCGTCACCGCCGCTGCCACGACCAGCGCGACGACGAACGGTCCCCACAGTTCTATACTGGTAGCTGTCACTTAATCTCTCCTAACATTATTATCTTGAGCCCGGCTTCATCCAGTATATCAACTGACAACTGATCCGGGTATCCTTCCTTCACCACTATCCTGCTTATGCCTGCGTTTATTATCATCTTGGCGCATATGACGCAAGGCTGGTGAGTTATGTAAATGGTAGCGTCCTCTATGCTCTGCCCTAAGGTCGCCGCCTGTATTATAGCGTTCTGTTCCGCATGTAACGCCCGGCACAGTTCGTGCTTCTCTCCCGACGGTATCCCCAGCTGCTGCCTGAGGCATCCGCCTTCCCGGTCTCCGCAGTGCTCCAGCCCTCTCGGAGCTCCATTGTATCCTGTCGCGATTATATGCTTGTCTTTCACTATGACTGCGCCTACCTGTCTTCTCAGGCATGTGGACCGTTGTGCAGTCAATACCGCCATATTCATGAAATATTCATCCCAGCTGGGTCTGTTATCCATATTTCTCCCCCTGTCATCAATAATAAACTTCCGCCAGATAGAGCCCGTAAGGCGGCGCCGTATGGCCGGCCGCACGTCTGTCCCTGGCTTCCATGATGTCCGTCATCGTCCCGGGCATCATCTTTCCCAGGCCGATATCCACCAACGTCCCGACGATTATCCTGACCATATTGTACAGGAAGCCATCACCGCTGACGCTGATCTCAATATCCCCTGAAAAACCGGCCGCAGCCTCTTTCCCGGGGATCGACAGGCCGTCTCCCGCCGTTCTTTTGTCGTTATTTCTTCCCGTTTCGACCACGTCCAAGTCGAATATCCTTCTGACAGTAGTCTTTCTCGGCGTCCCTCCCGAAGCCTCGAAGGACTTGAAATCGTGGACTCCTTCCAAGCACACGGCCGCCTCCTTCATAGCAGCCACATCCAAAGGCCTGTCCACATGATATACATAGTTCCTCGAGAAGACATCATTCACAGCCGAATTTCTTATCCTGTAGATGTATCTCTTCCCTTTGGAATCGAATCTGGCGTGAAATCCGACAGGCTTTTCCTCTGACGAGATCACTCTCACCGGAGAACCGGCAAAAGCTCCCTCCTCCCGGCTTCTCAGCGCATTATTGACAGCAAGAGCTATCCTTCCTGCCGGTATGCCACTGGATGTCTCAAAAGACGCCCGCTGCCCTAAAGCGTGAACGCCCGCGTCAGTGCGGCTGGTGCCGTTGAGGCTTATCTTCTCCCTGAGCAACGACGACAGCGCCTCTTCAAGATGTCCCTGAACCGTCGGTCTGTCCGGCTGCCGCTGCCAGCCATGGAATGACGAGCCGTCGTATTCTATTGTCAGCAAAATATTTTTTTTCATAATTCCGCTTTCATTATATAATACTTTGACATGGATTTACAGATATTGTTTAGATAATACCGATTATTTCTCCCGACAGACTCTCACCTCTCACAGCAGGAAAGGCCATACCACGAAAATGTAAAACGAACCGCAGCCGCATATGTACGGGCCCAGGGGCCTTGTATCATCTTTTTTATATCTGCCCGAAGCCAGCCCCACAGCAGCGAAGATACCGCTGAGCATAGAGGCTCCTATAAGAGTCGCCACCGTCCCCGTCACTCCCAGAGCCAGACCCAGGGAAGCAAACAGCTTCACATCCCCGAACCCCATCACTTCCTTTTTGAATGCAGCCCCTCCCAGAACAGCCACCATCATCATGACTCCTCCTCCGATAAGCGCTCCCAGCAACGGCTGCCATACGGAACTGTGGTAAGGGATGAAGCCAAAAGCTGACAGAGCCAACATTATGACAAACTGGTCAGGTATCACCATATATTTGAGATCAGCCAATCCTATCATCATCATGGCCCAACACGCAAAAAGCCCCGCGGCCGCCATGCGTACGTCGAAAAATGACAGTCTGACCAGCAGGCACGCGAATCCGGCTGCATATATCCACCGCCAGGGAAATCCTTTGACTCTCTGTATGTGCGGATCCGTCAACTCCCGTGGCGGCTTCTCGCCATAATCGCACAGCCAGCGAGCCGGCATTCTATTGAATATATATACGATCGAAAAGCCTGCAACTGTGCCCACCACAACGCTTGCCACGATCTTTATGATGATTTCCACCATACGGTTTTCCCCCTTTATCTACTTTATTCTATCAATTTCTTTTTTTCACCACAATATTATTTTGGGTTTTTTGTCGTAATATGGAGAATGCCGTCGTACGTTTTATATAGTAAATTTACGATTTTCCTGTAAAATCACAGTAACGGCACTAGTAATCAACATTAAGGAGATAAATTATGATAAGCAACATGTTACCGCACGAAAAGGATATCGTCCTGATCGTTGACGATACGGCGGCAAACCACGAGGTAATACAGACATTCCTCAGCGATATAGGGGTTAAATGCGAAAACGCCTTTGACGGAATGGAAGCAGTCACCATGTGCGGCTCAGTAGAAAGTGACTACTACTCCCTTATATTGATGGATATCAATCTTCCATGTATGGACGGGCTGGCCACCACTCAAAGAATACGCCAGCTGGGCGTCACCTCGCCCATAATCGCCGTGACCGCCGCCAGCAAAGATGAAGAGAAAATAAAATCAGCGGAGACTGACGAGCTGTTTGACTTACTGCTTTTCAAACCTTTCAACGCCGCCGCGTTTTATACGACCATATCGCCCTACATAAAGTCAGCCATCCTCCACTCGCTCTCCCCCGATATCATATCGGCGGAAACATGCGGCTTTTCCAGCCTTGATCCGGAAATCTGCGACATACATACAGCGATAGACAACATGGGCAACAGTCCAAGGCTCTTCATGAAGCATTTCAACAATTTCAAAAATAATAACGCCGATTTGTCCCTGCGGCTCACAGCACTGATAGAAAAGCGGAAATTTTACGACGCCGCCATGCTGTGTCACTCCATAAAAGGGCTTTCGGGGATGTTGGGGCTCACCTCTCTGTACAGACATGTGGTAGAACTGGAGACCATACTGAAAGGCCATGCCTCCGAAGGCGACTGCACTCCCGCCGGACTTTCCGACATGTCGCGCATGCTGGCGCTCATAAGCGATGACGTGCGTCTCATATGTCAGGTACAATTGTAGAAATGCACTACAGAGAAAAACTCACGAGCACACGGTATAGACCGCCTATTCGCGAGTTTTAATGTTTTATCGGCATTTTACAGGAGCGGTACACCATGCCGCCCCTGCCTGTTCTCCACGTTCTGTCCGTTTATCTTCCAAAATCTATGGCTACATCTCCTGCGTCGGATACTATCTTGATGAGGTGTGCTCCGTTCCCCTGGCGTATTCTTCCGGAATCGCCATAGCTGTTGGCGCCTATGCGCAGATCTCCATAATCGACATTCACATCGAAAGAGTGCATGTCTTCAGTCAGCGACGTCTGCATATCAACATCGCCATAATCCACCGCGATGTCCGTCTCCCCTGAAAACTCTCCTCTCATATCCACGTTCCCTGAATCAGCTCTGATGATAAGGCCCCCACTGACCACGGACGTTCCATCCACATCACCGTACCCTGCAGTGATCTCCATATTCCCGTATGATACCCTGTTCATATGGATATCTCCATAACCGGCGGATATGTCAGCAGTCTTCATCGAAATACCGTCCATATCGACATCTCCGTAACTTGTGTCTATATCGACGCTGTCCAGCTCTTCACCTTCCGGGACACAAACCGTCAGATATGGAGTCCTGTCTCCACTGCCCAGGTTTATCAACGTGGTGTCGTTTATCTCCCTGGCATCCACCATGAGAACGCCATCCTGTATCTCGAATACCGGTTGCTGCGACGTTTTGTCATAGGTCAGTGTTGTCTCGGATTTTTCACCGCTGATGAAATCCACATCCATATCGCCCGTAACTCTGACCGAATCGAATCCCACGTTCTCTCCGGCCGTCTCGCCCAGGGAGAGACTGGTCATCTCCGCATCACCGACCTTTATCCAATCATATCTCTGATCCATATCGTTCATCCCGCGTATGCCACCTGTGAAATAACCGATGACAACCATCAGCAGTCCCAGGCAGCATACAGCTCCGCACACGATAAAAAAGCGTTTCAATCCGTTATGTCCGTTACGCATCTTTCTCGCCTCCTTCCTGCTCGTCTCTGTAACGCCACTTTTTCCGTTCGCCGGCCTCCAGCGCTTTCCTTATGCGCCGCCTTTCGTTCTGTCGCCTGGCTGTCTTCACTATCGCCGCTGTACCGGCTTTGACTCCCATAGCCAGCAGCGCACCCATGGCCACCATAAAGCTCAGCCCAACAAGGCCTATCCCCATCAGAAATGCGGCTGTCGAGATCGATACGGGAATAGCCAGGATCCCTACCACTATGCATGCTATGGCTCCCAGTACGCAACCGGCTATCCCGGCGAATACACCGATGACACAGCATATAAGCGCAACGAATATGGATATTGCCAACGCTCCCAATGCCACTGCTAACGGGATCGATACCGGTGCCGAGCATATCCCCAGCACCACATACCAGGCCGCCGACAACCCCTTTTTAACAGTAGGCTTCTCCTCTTCATCGAATAACCTCACAGCATATTCCGACTTTATCTGGCTCGCCACCTTCTTAGGGCTGCCCAGGCGTTCCAGCACATCCTGTTCCTTATCTGCTCCTGCCTCGTCAAAGTACTCCTCATAGTACTCGACGGCGGCTTCTATCTCCTCCTGAGGTAATCTGGAAATCTCCTCCTTCAACCTCGCTATGAATTCCCTCCTATTCATCTTCTCCTCCGTCCTTTCCTTCTGGATCCTTCCCTGTTTTCTCATCCAGAAACGTATCTATAGCATGTTTGTAATCGAGCCACTGGGTACGGTATTCCTCGAGCTTGCTCCTTCCTTCTTCCGTAATGGAATAATATCTCCTGTTCCTGCCCTGATACGGCATGTCATACGTCCTGCAAAGACCTTCCTTCTGCAATCTTCTCAGCACAGGATACAGGGTGGACTCCGAAACCACTATGGCACGCTTCATCGACTGCGTTATCTCATAGCCGTAAGTATCTCCTTCGACCAGGATAGCTAGAGCGCATGCATCCAACAGCCCCGATTCTATCTTAAAGCCCATATGTACCTCCTCTCTGTATCGCCTCCCGCGGGACACGGGTCATGATTTTTTATACAATATTGTTTTCTGTTTAATACTATATATCATATAATATTATTTGTCAACAACTTATTTTCGCACATTATAAAAAACTGCTCCGCCGGATCTCTATAAGATCCGGCGAAGCAGTCTGTATATCTCTGACAATCTCAGCAGTCCTGATCAGTCGCCTTCCTGTACGTCTTCATCAACTGTTTGTCAGTATGACACGTTCCACAGCCTCTGATACATCCTCACACCTGTCGCAGCAATGTTCCAGCTGATCATATAACAGCGTCCACGCCATTACGTCCACCGGATCCGCCTGCTTGTCCGCATAAAGCCTGTGCATGGCCTCAGTAAACAGCTGGTCTCCTTCTTCCTCCAGACGATTGATCTCAATGATGGACTCCTTGAGCTTTTTCGACTTTCGGAAATTAGGGAACTCCTCCATCATTATTTTCATCTCTCTGCAGCACTTGATGATTATTGCGGAAAACTCCAGCGCTTCCTCTCTGAGCTGTGTGATGTTGTACATATACATCCTCAACAACACGTCCTCCAGGCTGTCTGTCACATCGTCAATGACGTCAGCCAGCTCCAGTATATCTTCTCTGTCGATAGTCGTTATAAATTCTTTCAGCAGCTTCTGGAGCATCTCGTGCTTGGCGATATCCGCCGCATGCTCTATCTTATGCATTTCCTCGATATGATGCGACAGCTTCTCCGGTTCAAAATCCTGCAGATACTCATTGAGCATTTCCGCAGCGGCGCATGCGTATGAAACTCCATCCACCAGCATGCTGAAATAATCGTGATTTTTCTTCCTTCCCATATCTATCGTCCTCCATTAGAATATCCACATAAACAATTTTGCCATCAAAAATCCTATCAGCCCGCATCCGGGGAATGTAAGCACCCATGTCATACCCATATCTTTGACTATGCCCCAGTTGACACTGGATAACCTGCGCGCGGCGCCAACACCCATGATAGCCGTAGTCTTGGTATGAGTCGTCGAGACCGGGAGCCCGGTAAGCGAAGACAGGAGCAGGCATCCGGCCCCGGCAATATCTGCTGCGAACCCCTGATACTTTTCCAGCTTGACCATATCCATGCCGACCGACTTGATGATGCGGTATCCGCCGATAGATGTCCCCAATCCCATGACCAGGCTGCACAGCAGCATCAACCATATAGGTATCTCAAAGGTGGTCGTCCCACTCTGTCCATTGACCAGGAATACTCCCAACATGAAGACTCCCATGAACTTCTGACCATCCTGCGCCCCATGCATGAAAGCCATGGTGGCGCCTCCTACGACCTGAGCTCCGCCGAAGAAACGGGTCGTCCTGCGTCGATCCATCCCTCGACAGATAAACGTGATCATCTTGGAGCAGAACCATCCGAAAGCGAATCCCAGAATCGTGGACAGCACCAGACCGTAAATGACTTTTATCCATTCCGAACCGTTGATCCCGTCCAGTCCGCTGTGAAGAGCGATAGCCGCTCCTGATATACCTGCGATGAGAGCATGGCTCTCACTGGTGGGGATACCGAACCACCAGGCAGCAGTCGCCCAGGTGACGATAGCAAACAGTGCGGCGCACAGTGCTATCAACGCTTCCGTAGCATCCCCGCCAAAATCCACCATATTATAGATAGTAGCGGCGACACTGGCGTTTATCATCGTCATGACGAACACGCCAAAGAAGTTGAACACGGCAGCCATGACGATGGCCTTACGGACGCCAATAGCCCGGGTCGACACGCATGTGGCAATGGCGTTAGGCGCGTCTGTCCATCCGTTGACAAGGATGACCGCCAATGTCAGCAGAACGGTTATCGCCAGAACAGGATTCGATATCATCTGATCGAAGAAAGTGAAAAATGAAATCGTCATATCGTGACCTCTTTTTACAAAATTTATACACGTACTTTACAATTGTAAATAAAACAGAAGCTCAGGTCACGTTTTTTCAGCTAATTTTACATAAAATTTACATCAGCTTTACACGATCGGTGCAGCCGCCCTGGCGGAGCATATACGATGAAATGAAAAACAGTGGTCAGATATAAAAAAGACAGGGACTTATCCCTGTCTCGAAAGTATAGCTCGTTTCATCTCCTCCGCATCGGTAATGGTGTTGGTCCTGCGCCTGAGAGCCGCGGCGCCTCTCATCCCCTTTACATACCATCCGATGTGTTTTCTGATCTCCCGTACGGCAACACGCTCGCCTTTGTTGGCCACCAGCAATTGGAAATGCTCCATAAGCATGGCTATCCGTTCCTCTTCTGTTGGAGGCGGCGGAGCCTCTCCCCATTCCCATATGGCCGCTGCTTCTCTGAATATCCACGGATAGCCTAAAGCGCCCCGCGCTATCATGACGCCATCGCATCCGGTCCTGTCCATCATATCGACGGCCGCCTGTCCGCTTGTAACATCTCCGTTGCCGATGACCGGTATGGAAACATATTTCTTCACCCTGGCGATCACATCCCAGTTGGCGCTTCCCTCGTAATACTGCTCCCGCGTCCTGCCATGGACTGTCACAGCGGCTGCTCCGGCAGCTTCCACCGCTTTGGCTGTCTCCACCGCCGTATCGCTCCCCCGTTCAAAACCCATCCTTATCTTGGCCGTCACCGGTTTGCCTGCATCCTTCACCATGGCAGCGACCACATCGTAGAGCAGATCCAACCGCTTCAACAGAGCCGAGCCTTCCCCGTTCTTCACTATCTTCGGTACAGGACATCCCACATTCAGGTCGATAATGACATTTCTCTCATCACGCAGTTCCCTGGCCGCGAAAGCCATGATCTCAGGATCACTGCCGAAGAGCTGGAATCCTACCGGTCCTTCATCTTCTCCTATGGACAGCAGATCCCTGCTCTTCCTGTCTCCGTACCAGAGGCCTTTAGCACTGACCATTTCCGTATAGACTAAAGAAGCCCCCTGCTGCGCGCATAGGCTTCTCATAGCTTTATCTGTTATTCCTGCCAGCGGCGCCAGAAAAAACGGTGTCTTCGGAGAAAAATCCCCTATCCTAAAAAGCGTCTTCACCGTATCCCTGTCCTTCCTTATCCGCTTTATAATCCGCTTTCCTGTTCTTGCGGTTCTTCTCGTATATCAGCTCCAGACCCTCCAGCGTGAGCATCTTGTCCACGTAATCTATACAGTCTATGCCTGAATCTATCATAGTGGCCAGTCCGCCTGTAGCGATGACTTTCACTTCTGCCGACTCGTCGCCGCTGTACTCCTGAAGCTCTTTCTTCATCTTCTTGACTATGTAATCCACCATTCCCATATGACCATATACGAGACCGGACTGCATACTGTTTATTGTATTTCTGCATATGACGCGCCCGGGTACTTCCAGTTCCACCTTGGGAAGCTTGGCCGTCTTCTCGAAAAGAGCCTCTGATGATATCTTGAGACCGGGAGCTATGGTACCTCCCAGATATTCGGCCTTTTCGGAAATAGCGCAGAAGGTCGTAGCTGTTCCGAAATCTATTATGATGAGGGGACCGCCGTATTTGGCATGAGCCGCCACAGCGTTGACTATCCTGTCAGAGCCCACTTGCTTCGGATTATCGTATTTCACTACGATGCCGGTCTTGATGCCGGCGCCTATGACGATAGCCTTTCTATTGAAATATTTGAGAGAAAGATGCTGCAATGTGTAAAGCACAGACGGAACGACTGTTGAGATTATCACATCCCTGACATCTTTCATGTTCAGGCCCTCATACTTGAAAAGCGCTCCGATTATCATTCCGTATTCATCGGCGCTCTTGTTGTTGTCCGTTTCAAGTCTCCAGTTGGTTATCATCTTGCCATCTTTAAATACTCCCAATACTATATTGGTATTTCCAACATCGAATGCCAGCAGCATGGTGTTCTCCTTTGCTCTGTTATATATTTTGCGTCGCATAAATAGAGACGGGTTTTGACCGCCTCTATTGTATCATAAATCAGTTCCCGGACAAACATTTTTATTTTACAGTTATCAGGACATCTCCGGCGTTTACGGCTGCTCCCTTGACAACCGCTACTGATGCTACGGTTCCCGACATGGTGGCCGTGATCTCATTTTCCATCTTCATGGCCTCAAGGATGACTACCACGTCGCCGCTGCTGACCTGCTGGCCCTCCGTCACCTTCACATCCAGCACAGTACCCGGCATAGGGGCCGAAACCGCGCTCTCGCCATCGCCGACTTGTATCTTCGTTGCCGTCGCGGCAGCAGCCTCAGACGCTCCGGCTGTTCCGGCAGCCGGCTCAGAGACTGCCGCAGGAGCAGTGGCAGGAGCTGTCTGCGGCGAGGCTGCTGCCTGTGAAACAGCTTCTGCCTGCGCGCCGCGCACTTCTTCCACCTCCACCTGATAGGTCTTCCCGTTTACTGTTATATTATACTTCTTCATATGTCCCGCTTCCTCCCGATATCATGATAACAACTAAAATTTCCTGCTTTCTATCTGCTCTGCCTTTGCCGCAGCTGACCAAGGTGTATTTCCACCTGCAAGCCGCTTTATCTTTCTGACTACAAGTCTTCCTGCGTCACCTCCGCCATATGCCGCCACAGCCGCAGATATCACAGCGATCAGCTCTTCATCGTCCAGCTGATCTTCGTCGGCCACGTTCTTCTCTTCCGTCGCCGTTTCTTCCGCGATCCCCATATCCGGGATATCCTCTCTTTCGCAGACATTCACAGGATCTGTATTATCCGGCGCTTCGTCTGGCGCCTCATCCAGCTCTCCGTCATATACCTCGTTGTCATATCCCGCTGCCCGGCGCCTTCTGGCCGACTTCGCGATATTCTCGCCTGCCAGCATGATGAGCCATATTATGGCTATCACGCAGACAGCTATGCCCAGTCCTGTGAGCAGTGACAGAAGCAGAGACGATCCCGACAGCTTTTCAATAAAACCCATCGTACCACCTCCTAAAGCGGTATATTGCCGTGTTTCTTCGACGGCAGCGACTCCCGCTTGGTGCTCAGCATATCGAAAGCGCTGATTATCCTCTGTCTCGTCGTAGCAGGCTCTATCACGTCATCGACATATCCCAATCCTGCCGCGATGTACGGATTATTGAATTTTTCCTCGTACTCCGCTATTTTCTCAGCTTTAAGCGCTTCCGGATCCTCAGCTTCCCTGATCTCCTTCTTGACCGACGAAATAATATTCACCGCACCGGAGGCTCCCATTACCGCAATCTGCGCCGTAGGCCAGGCCAACACCAGATCTGCCCCCAGTTCCTTGTTGCACATCCCTATGTAAGCTCCGCCATAGGCCTTCCTCAGGATGACCGTCACCTTCGGCACCGTCGCTTCACAATAAGCGTACAGCATCTTCGCTCCGTGGCGTATTATCCCTCCGTACTCCTGCCCTGTCCCCGGCAGGAACCCCGGCACGTCTTCTATAGTCAGCAATGGTATGTTGAAGGCATCACATCGTCTGATGAATCTGGCCGCCTTGTCGGAAGCGTCTATATCCAGGCATCCGGCTCCGAAATTCGGCTGATTGGCTATCACCCCTACCGTCGCACCGTCCAGCCTGATGAAGCAGGTTATTATATTCTTCGCGTAATGCGGCATCACATCATATATCCTGCCGTCATCGGCCAGCTTCACTATCACGTCATACATATTGTAAGCCTTGTTCGGATTGTCCGGTATGATATCATTCAATTCCGGTATCAGCCTGTTGATACCATCCGCGCAATCGTACACCGGCGGATTTTCCATATTATTGGACGGCATATAGCTGAGAAGCTCTCTGACCATCAACAGCGTCTCCTCATCGTCCTTCCCCACGAAGTGTGCCACTCCGCTGACAGTGTTATGAGTCATGGCACCGCCCAGTTGTTCAGCCGTCACTGATTCTCCTGTTACGGTCTTGATGACCTCCGGTCCGGTGATGAACATCTGACTCGTCTTATCCACCATAAACACGAAATCCGTTATGGCAGGCGAGTACACTGCCCCTCCCGCGCACGGCCCCATGATCACCGAGATCTGTGGTATCACGCCCGACGATATGGTATTGTTTCTGAATATCTTTCCGAAACCTGAGAGGGCTGCCACCCCTTCCTCTACTCTCGCTCCGCCGGAATCCTGAAGACCTACTACAGGAGCCCCCATCTTCAGAGCCATCTCCTGCACCTTGACGATCTTCTCGGCATGGTACTCTCCCAGGGAACCTCCACTGACAGTAAAATCCTGAGCAAAGGCAAATACCAGTCTTCCATCCACCTGCCCGTATCCCGTGACCACGCCGTCTCCCGGCAGTTCCTTCTTATCCATTCCGAAATTGCTGCATCTGTGTTTCACGAAGGTATCCATCTCAACGAAGCTGTCTTCGTCGAAAAGGATGGCAAGTCTCTCTCTGGCAGTCAGTTTTCCCTTGTCGTGCTGTGCCTTTATCCTCTTTTCTCCTCCGCCCTGCGCGAGCTTTTCCTTCATCTCACGGAGCTGATCCAGCTTATTCATCTATGTTTTCCTCCTTAAAATCCCCACTCTGATACTCGTCCCGCTAAAACGTGACAGAGAAACAAGCGCCTTCCGGGTGCTTTCCCACATCCCTCAGGCGCGTCGTATCTTTGTTGAATCCTAACCTCTGAACTTCTTGTGGAGAGGATATTTATCGGTAAGCTCCTTGACGATGGCCCTGGCCTCAGCCATGGCAGCTTTGTCTTCAGGGTTGTCGATGACCAGCGCGATGGCCTCTACCGTCTTCGCCACATCGTCTTCCTTGAATCCTCTCGTAGTCATGGCAGGCGTGCCCAGCCTGAGTCCACTGGTCACGAACGGGCTCTGCGGATCATTAGGTATAGCGTTCTTATTAGTCGTTATATTGGCCTCATCCAGCAGGTTCTCCGCCAGCTTGCCTGTTATGTTCTTGTTGACCAGCTTGACCAGCACCAGATGATTGTCTGTGCCTCCCGACACCAGATCGAATCCCTTATCCTCCAGAGCCCTGGCCAGCGCCTGCGCGTTGGCGATGACCTGCTTCTGGTATTCCTTGAATTCAGGCTCCATAGCCTCCTTGAAGCACACAGCCTTGGCTGCGATTATGTGCATCAGAGGGCCGCCCTGAGTTCCGGGGAATATAGCCTTGTCTATGGCCTTGGCATATTTCTCTTTGCAAAGGATGAGACCGCCCCTCGGGCCTCTAAGTGTCTTGTGAGTCGTACTGGTCACTATATCGGCGTATTCCATTGGATTAGGATGAAGACCTGCTGCCACCAGTCCGGCGATATGAGCCATATCCACCATCAGGATCGCGCCCACCTCATCGGCTATCTCCCGGAATTTATCTGCATATATGGTCCTGGGATAAGCTGATGCTCCTGCTACGATGAGCTTCGGCTTATGCTTGAGCGCCAGCTCTCTTACATTATCGAAATCTATCATCTCCGTCTCCGGGTCCAGCCCGTAAGACACGAAATTATACAGCTTTCCTGAGATGTTTACCGGAGAACCGTGGGAAAGATGGCCTCCATTGGACAGATCCATGCCCATGACAGTATCTCCCGGTTCCAGCACAGCCTGGTATACAGCTGTATTGGCATTGGCTCCACAGTGAGGCTGTACGTTGGCATGGTCAGCGCCGAATATCTTTTTGGCTCTTTCGATGGCCATCGTCTCCACCTCATCAACGAATTCACAGCCTCCGTAATATCTCTTCCCGGGATATCCTTCAGCGTATTTATTGGTCAGAGCGCTTCCCGCAGCCTCCATGATCTCATAGTTGACAAAATTCTCCGACGCGATCATCTCGATCTTCGTTTCCTGCCTGTTTATCTCCCTCTTTATCGCTGCCGTTATTTCCGGATCCGCTTTCTCAAGATAATTAAAATACATTTCCCTCTCCTATTCTTCCTTGATTTCTGTGTTTCGTGTATGTCAAAGGTCTGAAGCTCTTCAGCTCACGACCCTTTCCAGCCGCTTCAGCGCCAGAGCCATGGTAAGCCCCGGAATGACTCTGTTGCCGGTTATCTCCACTCCCAGCATTTCATTTATCTTCTTCAGCCTGTACTGCACCGTATTGGTATGTATCCCCATGAACTCAGCTGTTTTCCCACTGTTCATCCCGGCATCCAGTACGAATGTCTCCAGCGTTTCCAACAGCTGCCGGCCTTTATTCTCTCCCGCCTCTTTGAACGGCTCAAGGAGTTCCATATAGTTCTTTTTGACGAAACCTCCCTGTATCTGTATGTTTATACAATTGCTGACGAGAGTCAGCTCATATTTAGTGAAAACTCTCTTGTACGGAAACACGCTCTGTACGAAGGACCAGCTTTCGCTTATGAGTCTGTATGCGTCTCCCGCCCCTTCGATGCCATTGAGTCCTGTCACATGGAATATCCTGGCCTTCTTATTTCCCTTGAGCTTGTTGAAAAGCTGTGCGCAGCTGTTTTTCAGCGTAGGGTTCACCTTTTCGTCTTCAAAGGTCAGGATCATGCCATACGTCTCATCTCCTTCGGTCACCTTCATGACGTTCAGGTCCGCTTCCTTCTCAAACTCGGCGAATATGTGGTTCTCTACTTCCGTGCTTATCCCTTTTGAAAAGAACACGCTCAGTATATCGTCGCCGCTTATCTTGGCCTCGTCCTTGAGTGTATACGCCAGACTCTTATTGCCCCTTATCAGTGCCTTTATGAACTCGGCCTTGGCGTCCCTCTCCGGCGTATATTTCCACATTCCCATGGCCAGCTCTATTATCTCAGCCAGTTTGGTTATCTCTCCCGCCGTATATGAGTCTTCATTGTCCACGATGAACATGTAGTATTTCTCACTGTTTATGGTCACCGGACCCCAGTAGGTCAATACGCCATTGACATCTATCATTGTATAGGCCTTGGAGTTGCTTTCCACGTTCCGTTCCTTGCCCAGCTTTATGGCGTCGGATATGGTGGCCTTGTGTCTTGTCTCTACCGTCAGTATGGGATTGAAATCCTCACTGAGTATTATCAGCTGGAAATCATTGTTTATGGCGGCCTCTCTGACTGCCGACTGAAAATTGCTGTGTTTCTCGAAGTTCAACAGATGGAATACCGTGTTGCTTATAAGGCTGTTACGGAAATTATCGCCATATAATACTTTATCCATGACTTCCGTTATAGCCCTCATGTATCCTGTCCCCTCTGGCATGAGGATAAGGGGCAGCATCTCACGATCCGCTGTATCCACCACTTTTTCATCCAGCTTTTTCACGACCTTCCCTACGTGATACACAGCCAGTGCCGCGCATCCCCGGGCAGCGATGTCATGTATCAGCTCGCACTGTTTCTTCACATCATCTCTGATACCCAGGAATCCCGTAAGGAGTATCTCAGTCTTCTCCGTGCCATCCAGCTCAAGATCCTCGGTATTACACGCATCCAGTACTGAGATAGTCTTCACATCATTGGAAAGATTCAGTTTTCCCGCGATCACTTCGGCGCCTTTGAAGGCGTCCAGCTCAAGGCAGTCCGCAACCGTGACTCTCATTATCCTTCCCTCTTTTCTTCATCAGCGCGTTCTTCTTCGCCTGCTTCCGCACCGGTATCCTCTGTCCCGCCATCCCCGGCATCATCGTCTTCGGCATTGAGGTAGTCCGTATCGTATACCGCCAGCTCCTCTTCGCTAGGCATGTCATCGTCTTCATAGCTGTCGTCGTAGATATCATCGTCTTCGACAGACTTTCCCTCCATGTCCTCGTCTTCAGGCGACAGCTTATCGTCCTTCGACAATTTAGCGTCCAGCGGTTCGGCAGTCTTATCCTTGTCGTTGTATATCATGATAGCAGGGCCGCCTTTATCGGTCTTTGCCTGCTCCTGCATCTCTCTTGCCGCTTCTTCCAGCCTTCTGCGCTCCCTCTCAGCTTCCCGCTTTCTCATCCTTGCAGACTGCTCGGCTTCTTTTCTGTCCAGCTCACGCCGCTTCTCCATCTCCTTCTTCAGCTCTTCAGCCAGTTCCTTAGGAGTCAGTACGCCATCGTAAAGCTTGACAAACTGATCGTGATCGAGAGTCTCGACTTCAAGCAGTCCTTCCGCCACAGCCGTCAGCTGCTCCATATGCTCCTTCAGTATAGCTCTGGCCGCGTCGTAAGCTTCCTCTATGATGGACTTCACTTCCTCGTCTATCTCCGAAGCCGTCTCCTCCGAGTAGTTCTGTCTGGTGGAAAAATCCTTGCCCAGGAACACCTCGTCTGACGAGCTGTAATTTACAGGTCCCAGCTTCTCGCTGAATCCGTACTTGGTGACCATCTCCTTGGCGATATCGGTAGCTCTCTGTATATCATTGCTTGCTCCCGTACTGATATCGTCCAGGGTCAGCATCTCGGCCACACGGCCTCCCAGCAGATGTATTATCTGCTCCCGCATGGTCTCCTTGGTTCCGTAGTATTTATCCTCCTTAGGCAGTATCATCGTGAATCCGCCGGCCCTTCCTCTAGGGATTATGGTTATCTGATGAACAGGATCCGTCTTAGGCAGTACATGAGCCACCACGGCATGTCCTGCTTCGTGATACGCCGTCAGCTTTCGCTCTTCCTCGCTTATGACTCTGCTCTTCTTTTCCGGTCCGGCTATGACCTTGGTTATGGCTTCCTCTATCTCTTCCATCCTGATCTTCATGCCGTTTCTTCTGGCTGCCAGCAGAGCCGCCTCGTTGAGCATGTTCTCGATGTCCGCAGGCGAGAATCCCGGAGTCCTCCTTGCCAGCACCTTCGGGTCCACGCTCTTGTCGAGAGGCTTATTCCTGGAATGTATCCTGAAGATCTCCTCTCTTCCCACGATATCAGGTATACCTATCACTATCTGTCTGTCGAAACGTCCCGGTCTCAGCAACGCCGGATCCAGCACGTCAGGCCTGTTGGTGGCCGCCAGGATTATTATCCCCGCGTTATCAGCGAATCCGTCCATTTCCACCAGCAACTGGTTGAGGGTCTGTTCTCTCTCGTCGTGACCGCCGCCCAGGCCGGCTCCTCTCTTTCGCCCCACCGCGTCTATTTCGTCTATGAACACGATACACGGCGCATTTTTCTTCGCCTGTTCGAACAAGTCCCTGACTCTGGACGCACCAACACCGACAAACATTTCCACGAAATCGGAACCGCTTATGGTGAAAAACGGCACGCCGGCTTCTCCCGCCGTCGCTCTGGAGATATACGTCTTACCTGTTCCCGGAGGGCCCACCAGCAGTATGCCCTTAGGTATCCTGGCTCCCAGGCTGTTATACTTGGCCGGATGGCGCAGGAAATCGACGATCTCCTCCAGTTCTTCCTTTTCCTCCTTGAGGCCGGCTACGTCCTTGAAGGTTATCTTCTTGAGGTCGCTGTCCTTCTGCAGCTTGGCTCTGCTCTTTCCAAAGGACATGGCTTTGCCGCCTCCGCCGCTCTGGTTCATTATCAATATGAAGAACACCACCATGATGCCTATCATTATCAATGTCGGCAGCAGGCTTATCCAGATGGATTCCTGATGAGGTTCATCGCTTTCCAGGTTCAGTTCTCCTTCATTCACCTGAGGCATGATATACTGCTCATATATGAAGCTGAGGTCGACTGAGCTGTTGACATAGGCGTAGACCGTCTCTCCTGATTTCAGCTCAGCTGTCAGCTTGGTCTCGGTCACGTTGATGGTCCTGACTTCGTTTTCCTGCAGGTACTCTATCATCTTGGAGGTCCTTATCTCCTCTTGTTCTTCATCCGTACCGCTGTTATAGAACCATACCATCGCTAACACAAGTCCGAATATGACTACATAGATTCCGATGTTTTTAGCTTTTTTCAAGTTCTCGTTCCTCCCGGTATTGTTTCATCTATCTTTTTTGTGAATATATACAAATTTATCATGTAATTTTATCATGTAAACCATCCGCCTTCAATAAGAAGCACGCTCTTTTTTATGTAAATTCACACAAATTTCAATTTATCAGGTGCTTTTGGAAAATATGACCTGCCCTCTGGCCACTTCCAGCCTGTACCCTCGCGGGAACTCCACTACCTTGGGAGCCTGTTTCTTTCCGATGATGGCATCTGCCGCCTTGAGCCGTTCCTCGGAGATATCGCTGTCCAGCCCGATCTCTCCGAAAGCCTTCATGACCAGCCTGTGCCTTATGGCCCCATGGGCCTGACTGAGTTTTTCTCTGTCCATCACGATGGCATCCCGGTATCCCGGCTTTTCCCCAGTCTTCCGCTCCGCCATATCAGTGTAAGCTCTTTCTACAGCCTGCCATATATACTCCTTGTCTTCGGCAGCTATACGCCCCAGACGCAGCAGAACCCCCTGTATGTTCTCATTGTAGTTTTCCTCCAGGAATGGCAGCAGTTCCAGCCGTATCCTGTTCCTGGCGTAGACAGCTTCATTGTTGGTATGATCCGTTACCGGCTCCAACCCGTGATCAGCGCAATAACGCTCTATGGACTTCCTGTCTACATCCAGCAACGGTCTTATGACGTCGAAGCCTCTTTCATCCCGTTTGTAGGCTATACCTGCCAGTCCGTCCGTCCCTGTCCCCCGCAGCAGCCTGAACAGGATAGTCTCCGCCTGATCGCCTGCGTTATGAGCCACTGCTATTTTAACCGATCTGCGGGCCGCCCATTCATCTTCTCCCTGGGCCATCAGCTGACTGACGATATCCTCGGCCGTCTCGTGGAAAGCGTCGTATCTGGCTATCCGCCCGGCTTCTTCTCCGGTCACTGAAAGCTCCCGCGCCATAGCGGCGCAATCTACCGTGAAGGTCCTGCACTCCACGCCCATGCGATCACACAGTTCCTCTGTATATCGCTGATCCCGTTCCGCTTCACCTGGCCTGAATTTATGGTTGAGATGGACCGGATGGATCGTTATCTCCATCTGCGCCCGCAGGCTCATCAGCACATGAAAAAGGCATACCGAGTCGGGACCGCCTGACAGTCCCAGTACGATATGCTGATTTTTCTCTATTAGATCATGTTCTCTTATGGTTTTTCCCACTTGCTGGATCAACATCTTATCGCTTTAACCGCAGCCTTTTCGACAGCGCTCCGTTTCTGAAATATACATTTATATTGTATCACGGATGAAAGCCGCAGGCTACAACATTTACGCTATTTATGCCATTACCGGCCTGTCCATGCGCCGTCTTTCTCACGAGAGTCTGGCCACCAGCACCGTCAGGTCATCCCGCTCCTTTCCGATGTAACTGTCAGCCGCCCGATTCAGTATCAAATCGCTCATGGTCCGTGTATCTGTCGAACGGACCCCGGCAGCCGTTTCCTTGAGCATGCTGAGGAACACGTCGCTCCTGCCGCCGCCTCCTGCAACGCCTCCGTCGCTTACTCCGTCTGACATCATTATTATCCAATCGTCCTTTTTCAACACGGTCTCCACGTACCTGACCTTAAGTCCATTGACGATCCCCAGAGGGACTGCCGACAGCTTCACTTCTTCCACCTTGTCCTTGCGCCGGATCAGCGTCGGAGCAGCTCCTATCTTGTAAAACTTGGTTTTCCCTGTACATTTATCCACTATAGCCAGGTCTACAGTGGCATAGGAATCCTCATCCTCCTTCATCAGCATCACGGCGTTGACCATCTTTAGAGTCAGGTCTGTCGTCACACCGGATCTCAGCAACGAAATTATAGTCTTGGTAACCATCAGGCTTTCTGCCGCCGCTTTCTTTCCCTTTCCCATCCCGTCGCTGACTATCATAGCCACTTTCCCATCACCGATATCCTGCCATCCACAGCAATCTCCATTTATGTCTCCCGCCGCCGCACACTGCGCCACCGATATGTCCACCTTAAATTTTTCATGGCTTCTTGAGCCGGCGAGCCTTGCGCTTCCGCTTATCCTGCGCCTGATATCCTCCATTATCTGCCTCGTCACATCGAATTGTCCTGCTACCACTGACCGGCTGTCCAGATATGTGGAATACAGCTCCGACAGATCTTCCATATCCTCGGCCCGCGCCTTCAGCAGTTTGGCAGCCTTCGTCCCGGCTTCTGCCTTTTCCGGCTTTTCCTTCCCGGCATATGTCGCTATGAACTTTTCCAGCTTTCCGCCAAATTTCCAATTCACAGCCAGAAACGACGCCCCTGATAAAAGCAGACAGTAGTTATCAGCTCCCAGCACCACTCCGCTCTCGGCCATGCCCAGAGCCCAGCAAGTGAATATCAGCACGGCTGCCGGAACGAACCCGCCCTTCTTTCCCGCCAGAGCCGCGGCCGCGACACCTATGACGGCCGTAGCCATTAATCCCCACTGTCCCTGGCCCGTCACTCCTGTCCAGATGCCTCCTATCGCCACCGTCAGAAAGGCTGTACCCGGATCCAGGTAGGCCAGCGCTGCCATAGCCAGGAACAACACCACAGGCCAGGACAAAAACGACAGACCCAGACCGTTGAGCAGCAGAAGACTCACTGATACCAACGAGGCGGCACGCAGTTCTCCGGCGGCGTAAACGGCAGTGCGGGATGAAGCGCGGGATGCCTGTCCTCGTCTTCCGGCCGTCCTCCCAGAACGCACGCCGACTCCGCCTTTTTCCTCCCACAGCGTATCGAACACGAAGACAAAGACGAATATCAGCAATCCGTACAACAGCAGCTCTTTCACGCTCATCTCATAAACCGCCGCCGTCACCAATCTGCTGACGCTCGTACAGATTATCCCCGCGCTGGCCGAGATGGCTGCCGTCTGCCACGTTTCCAGCTTTATCCTGCCCGATACCGCAAAGAGGATCCCACACAGGATGACGGCTGCCAGGTCTCCCCATGGCTCGTATCCTCTCCGAAAATAAGGCAGGATGCCAGCGGCAGCCGGTATCACCAACCATATATCCAGCCGTTTTCTCCTCACCATGTATGCCACGAAGGCTACGGCTGCCGGAAAGTATCCGTCGAGGAAAACCCCGCGACTTATGAGCCACGCGAAAATCATCAGCGCTGCCACCCGGACAGCCTTTATCTTCGACAAATTAAATGCGCTTGCTTTGGTGGTGTGTTCCATCATAATAAAAATCTCCATTCCCAATACAAGCGCATTATACAGCCTGTCCGCCATCGAAATTTGTCAAAACCTCTGCGAACATGATATTTATTTATTTTTATGGCGCGGCAGATCCCGGGCGCCTGCCGCTTTGCCGTCAGTCTCGTATCCCGTAGAACCTCATGGCGTTGGCTTTGGTGGCAGCAGCCACTTTTTCCAAGCTGATACCCTTTATCTCAGCCACTTTGGCCGCGGTGTATTCCACCATGGACGGGTCATTCTTCTTCCCGCGGAACGGTTCCGGTGTCAGATATGGCGAATCGGTCTCCACCAGCAGGAAATCCAGCGGTATCTCGTCGACCACCGCTACTGTCTTCCTGTTGTTCTTATACGTGACCGGCCCAGCGATGGAAAGTGTCGCTCCCAGCTTCACATACTGTTTCCCCAGCTCCGCACTCCCGGAGAAGCAGTGGAGAAGCACCCTGGCATCATCGCACCATCCGTCTTGGCTATCCTTGCTCCCGGCTTTGTCGGCCGTCTTGCTTCCGGCCTTTCCTACGTACCCTGTGGTGTCCGGTCTTCCGGGGAACCAGCTTTTTCTCTCCTCCGAAAAAGCCCCTTCCTCCTTCAATATGTCCATCACTTCCTGATCAGCTTCTCTGGAATGTATAACTATTGGCATCTTCAACTGGTTTGCCAGCTGTATCTGCTTTCTGAACCATTCCCTCTGCACGTCTCTCGGCGAATTATCGTAATGAAAGTCCAGTCCGATCTCTCCGATAGCCATCACCTTATCCTTTTTAGCCAGCCCTCTTATCATAGCCAGCTGCATATCGTCCATATCCTTCGTATCATGAGGATGACAACCTACGGCCGCATAGCACCACGGGTACTTTGCCGCGTGGTCTACTGCCATCTTAGAGCTTTCCAAATCGAAACCTATATCCATGACGCAGTCCAGCATTCCATCTGCGATGGCTGCTTCAACTGCCTTTATCATGACCGTCCTGGCCTGGTCGGACATCTCGTTGTTCAAATGGGCATGTGAATCAAATAGCATCGCTTCCACCTCTTTTCGTTGATTTCCTAAATTATATCATACCTCCAGGCTGGCGGCTATCCTGGAAACCGCACCTACATCCATGGCCCCTTCATTGTCGTCGCACGTTATCATCAGGTTGGCGCCCGGCAAGATCCCGTTGTAGTAATAGAGCTCCAGCTTGCCGAAGGCGGTATTCCTGTATATTTCATCGCCCAGCATCCCCATATGCTCCCAGTAGACCACCGTTCCATTCTTTAAATATATGGTAAAATCCGGATAGCGTATCGTCTCGTTTCCGTTTTTATCAAAGAGATGGAGAGCTTCTTCGTATCTGAAATCCAGCTCGTACCCGCGGAGTATTTCAGCTATCAGCGCCTCGGATTTGGAGCGAACCATGAGTCCGAAAGTTGTTCTGTGTATCATGCCTTCCCGTCTGTAGCCGTTTGCCGCGATTCCGGCAGTCGGCACCTTTTTATCGGCTTCCGGCTGATATGCTTTCCCCAGCTTCGCAAATATATCCTTCGGCGAATACCTGCGATACTTCTTGAGCATGGCCTCCTGCGCCTTTACATTTTCCTGTAGTATCTTCATCGCTTCTTCCGCATATCGCCTGTCTTTGAGCGCCGCGACCAGTTGGGCATTATCGACACTTATATACTCCTGCCGCTTTCCTCCTGGCCTCACCTTGTAATAATATGTCTTTCCCGATATTCTCTTGGATGTCAGCCTCCCTGCCGGCAATTCCTCCAGCTGTCTGCGGTAAATATCCATGAGCTTCTTTTCAGCCTTTATATCACGCCTTGTGGCTCCTTCATAATCCATATCGCCCCTCCTTTTACATTATTTTACATTAAACGGGGCGATATGTCAATTTTTTCCTTTAGCTTTTGAATTTTTCTGCTCTCTTTCTCCATTTCCCGTATAGCCCGACTCCGCCATTTCGATGATTTTTCCCTTATTTTTATACAGATTTCATGTACCAACGGTACAAAACAGTATAAAAACAACGGGTTTTCGCGGAATTCTTTATACGGCAAAACTTCAAATCTTTCCAATTAAGTATAGGCCGCTGCCCTGCGCGCCGGATAGAACATGTGTCCCGATGTGTCCCACCGTCAACCTACGAAAAAAGCGCCGCACGAGGCAGCGCTCAGTATCATCATATCACGTATCACGTCACAGGATTGCCGTCTTCGGCTGTAGTGGTGACGAATTCGATTCGCTCCTTGCCGTCGACAACGTTATCGGCAAAGAGTATCATTCCCTTCGACTCCAGGCCGCGCAGCTTGCGAGGCTTCAGATTGGCCACTACGACAACTTTCTTGCCGACGCACTCTTCCGGCTTGAAGTAGGCCGCGACTCCGGAGATTATCTGACGGGTCTCCGTGCCCATCTTTACCTGGAACACCAGCAGCTTGTCAGCTTTCGGGTGTTTTTCGGCAGAGATGATTGTCCCTACCCGAAAATCCATCTTATCAAAGTCGTCGTATTCTATCTCAGGCTTGAGCTCCAGCGGGATATTGGCTTCCTCACCGCCGCCCTGCATGGCTTCCAGCTCTTCCAGCTCCTTATCGATATCCAGCCTAGGGAAGATAGGATCGCCCTTCTTCACCTGTTCACCCTGCATCATTTCAAAGGTGTAGGCATCCTCCCATTCCACGTCCGCATACCACAGACCCAATTGTTTTCTTATCTTATCGGATGTGGTGTGCATGAATGGATGTATCAGCACCGATATTATCCTTATGGTCTCTGCCAGATTGTGGAGCACGTTATCCAGCCTAGGCTTCTGTGCTTCATCCTTGGCCAGGACCCACGGCATAGTCTCATCTATATACTTGTTGGCGCGACGCACGACTACCCAGATGCTCTCAAGCGCCATATTGAAAGCGAACTTATCCATCTCCGCTTCCACCTTATCGGCAGCTCCGACAGCCACAGCCTTCAGGTCTTCATCTACAGCGTCCACAGCATCTGTCAGGTCAGGAACGATGCCGCCGTTGTACTTTTCTATCATGGAGACCGTCCTGGAAACCAGGTTCCCCAGGTCGTTGGCCAGATCGTAATTCATCCTCTTGAGCATCACTTCATTTGTAAAGACTCCATCCTGTCCGAAGGTGTACTCCCTCAGCAGGAAATACTTGAGGGCATCTATGCCGTACCTGTCTATCAGCTTCACAGGGTCCACCACGTTGCCTTTGGACTTGGACATCTTGCCGCCTTCCAGCAGCAGCCAGCCGTGACCCAGCACCTGCTTAGGCAGCGGCAGGCCCGCGCTCATCAGCATTGCCGGCCATATTATGGTATGGAACCTTACGATCTCCTTACCTACCAGATGAACGTCCACAGGCCAGTACTTCTCGTAAAGCTCCGGTTCATCGGGCCACCCGAGGGCAGTGATATAGTTGGAAAGAGCGTCCAGCCATACATACATCACGTGTTTCTCGTTGATCGGGACAGGGATACCCCAGTCGAAGGTGGATCTGGAAATGCACAGATCCTCCAGCCCCTGCTTTATGAAGGAAATCATCTCGTTTCTCCTGGTGTCAGGCTTCAGGAAATCCGGGTTGTTTTCCAATAAGTCCAGCAGCTGGTCCTGATATTTTGACAATTTAAAGAAATAGGCTTCTTCCTTGGCCTTCTGTACCGGTCTTCCGCAGTCAGGACACTTGCCATCCACCAGCTGGCTCTCCGTCCAGAAGGACTCGCAAGGCGTGCAATAAAGGCCTTCGTATTCACCCTTATAGATATCGCCATTCTCATAGATCTTCATGAAAAGCTGCTGCACGCGCTTGACATGTCTTGGTTCTGTCGTTCTGATAAAATCATCGTAAGAAATCTCCATGGTCTTCCACAGATCCTTGATCCCGGCCACAACCTTGTCCACATACTCCTGAGGCTTCATACCTTCCTTTTCTGCTATAGTCTGTATCTTCTGCCCATGCTCGTCAGTTCCCGTGAGGAACCTGACATCATAGCCGGAAAGTCTCTTGAACCTGGCCATGGCATCCGCCATCACAGTACAATAAGTGTGCCCTATATGAAGATTGGAACTTGGGTAATAAATAGGGGTGGTAATGTAATATGTGCCTTTATCTTTCGCCATTTTCTTCTATCATTCCTTTCATCTTATCTCGGAAGCTTCACTTCCGTATATCTTATTATGAGGTCTACTATATCCTCTATCTCAACATATCCACTGTCCATGGAAAGATGGTAATTGACAGGTTCGCCCCACTTCTGCCCCGTATGATAGGCATAGTAGTTAGCTCTCGTCTTGTCAGTATCCTTCATCATCTTCTTCACCATGTCAGCAGGTACGCCGTATTCCTGGACGGCTCGCTTTATCTTGTCAGCTTCTTCCGCATATATGAATACATTGGTAGCCTCAGGCATACCTCTCAGTATGTAGTCAGCGCATCTTCCCACGATAACGCAAGAACCTTCCTCGGCGATCTTCTTGATAGTGTCGAACTGAGCAAGGAAGAAGCGCTCATTCAGGGAAAGGCTCTCAGGTCCGGCCTCGGCTGTCCCGAGAGCGGAGATCAGGCTGTAGAGAAAGCTGTTCTTCGCTTTCTTTTCCGCGTCCTCCATCATCTCCCTGCAAAATCCCGATTCTTCCGCAATCCTGTCCAGCAGCTCCTTGTCATAGTAAGGAACATCTAATTTTTCCGCAAGACGCTTTCCTATCAGTCTTCCGCCGCTTCCGAACTCACGGCTTATGGTTATTATTCTCTTGTCGCTCATACAGCTACCTCCCTCAGGTCACTATGGGCAGCAGCACTTCGCAAGTCTGCCGCAGCATGCTCCGACAGCGTCCCGCGTCGGCGAGGCTGTCTTTGATTAATTGTGTTCATTATATCACAATTTATATACGTTTGTAACAGAATTCATGTTTTTCAAGCATCTGCCGTCTATTCCCATTTCGGGAGTTTGACAGTTGAATAATAGAAAAATACCTTGCAGGCCGCATAAAACCTGCTTTTTTTGTGTCAATTTTTTAGTTTTTATATATGTTATTTTATGTTATTGTATAATATAATAAGGGATAAGGAGGGATCAGCTATGAATCTTCACATATCAAAATCAAAAAACGCAGAGTCATTTTATATCTGCAAATCTTTCGTAAAAGCAAATGGCAGTACTTCTTCTATGATTGTCCGCAAGCTGGGAACTTTAGAACAGCTTTTAGTCGAGCACGGCCCGACAAGAGATGATGTTCTTACTTGGGCAAAGAATGAAGTGAAAATAGAAACCGAAAAATATAAAAAGGAAAAAGAAGCCAAAACAGTGTTGATCCCCTTTCACGCAGACAGGCAGTTAGACTATGGCAAGCAGGTCTTTTACCGGGGCGGCTACCTTTTTCTCCAATCGATCTATTATCAGATGCAGATGAATAAGATCTGCCGGAAGTTAAAACAAAAATATAAGTTTAAATATGACATCAACGCAATCCTTTCCGATTTGATCTACGCAAGGATCCTGGAGCCTTGCAGCAAACGTGCTTCTTACAAGACCGCATTAGAATTTTTAGAAAAACCATCCTACAAGCTTCACGATGTATACCGTGCGCTGGATGTCCTTGGGGCTGAATGTGACCTGATCCAGGCAGAGGTCTATAAAAACAGCCATTTCATGGGGCAGAGGAATGATAAGATCCTTTATTACGACTGCACGAATTATTATTTTGAGATTGAACAGGAAGACGGCAGCAAGAAATATGGGAAGGGGAAGGAACACAGACCGAACCCGATCATCCAAATGGGGCTTTTCATGGACGGGGATGGGATCCCCCTTGCGTTTTCTCTCTTCCCGGGAAATGCAAACGAGCAGACATCGCTGAAGCCACTGGAGAAGAAAGTGCTTAGTGATTTCGGATGCCAGAAATTCATTTATTGCAGCGATGCCGGGCTGGGTTCGGAATCCATCCGGGAATACAACCATATGGGGGAAAGGGCTTATATCGTAACCCAGTCGATCAAAAAGCTGAAGAAAGAAGAAAAAGAATGGGCGCTGAGCCCGCAGGGGTTTAAACGGGTCTCCGATGACGAGCCTGTCGATATCACGAAACTTCCGGAAGATGACAAAGGGCTTTATTACAAGGATGAACCGTATACCACTAAGAAACTGCACCAACGCTTGATCATCACTTATTCTCCAAAGTATGCCCTGTATCAGAAATCCATCCGTGATACACAGGTGGAACGGGCACAAGATAAGCGAGATAGATTTTCCCGACGATTCGCTTGTGCTTATGATAAATGTTATTTGACAAGCAGAATCAGAATTTTTGACACGCAAAATACAAAATCAGAATAATTCTTATAAATATTAAAATCTCTTTGTTTAATCAGTTTTTCTCAACATAAACAATAACGATTGTTGAAAAACGGCTGATTTTTCAAAGAGATTTTTGTTTTTCGTTTTTTATATGGAGAAAATTCACTTTAACAGCTTCTATTTTATTGATGTTTAAACAGTGTTTTTTCGGTCAGGTCTATTTTATTTACGGAGATAATGGAGCAATGTAGTATTATCATCGTAAAGAAAATAGCACTGTATCTATCAGTAGTTTCTTATCAACAGTTCTTTAAAACTGCCTGAAGACAAATTGTTGTTCCTTGAAACTGAAACAATGTCGTAATCCCTATAGAGATCTCGAATAAACATATCATCGTTATAAGAAAGAAGAAATTTTCCTTGAATTTGCGAAAGCTTTAATGCAAGACGTTTGTGATCATTTTCCGTAAATTCAATATCATAATATTTCTCCGTTGTGTGATATGGCGGATCAAGATAGAAAAAAGAGTTTCGGCGATCATAGACTGTAATCAAATCCTCGAAATCCTTCCTTTCTATTAAAACGTTTTTTAAACGGTCTGAAATAACCGATAAATAATCTTTTGAACGATATAGTGGCTTTTTGCTACAACCAAAAGATTTGCCGTCAGCCCCGAAGGATAGGCGCATTTTTATAAAATATCTTGCTGCCCGTTGTATATCGGTAAAACCTCGACAGCTCAACTGTTGGGATACATCCTGAAAAATTTCTCGACTGTTATAAAAGCCGTCTATTTCACGTTGAAGCTCTGAGCAATGATATTTAATACAACGCATTAAATTAACAAGCTCGCCATCTGCATCATTGTAAATCTCTAAATCTGCTTGCTTTTCTTTAGAAAAAAGCACCCAACCGCCACCGCCAAAGACTTCTATGTAACGGTTGAATTGATCTGAATTTGGAAACATATCGCATATTTTATTACGCAAAAGACGTTTTCCGCCTATGCGTGGAATCGGACTATTTATCATCATAAGCCTCCTATAAAAAAATAATGGTGGGGCACTTTCGCCCCACCGATGTAATGTTAAACTTTTTTAAGATCTTTAATATTAAATGCTGTATTTATTGCAAGCACTGTGCTATCCGGAGATTTGTTAAGTACTACACGTTTACCGTTTACGCTTGAAACATAAAAACGTTTGAAATAAACCCAGTCATCAACACTTGAACCGTCATAGGTTTTGCTTCCGCTCTTTATTCGAACGATATCTCCGACATTTATACTCGAAGAATCAGAAGCTGTGTTGCTTTCGGAAACGGCTTTTTTCGATGAAAGCATAAGATCCTTACAAAACATCCATCCGGTATCCTGTCCATCAATTCCGATGCAGGCTTCTGTACCATCTTTTGATAATCGCTGAATAACAAATTCAGCGGTATAAACAGCCGAAATAGGCTTTATACCATTTGAAAAAAATGCTCCTGATTTAACCTTCACCTTATCTCCGGACTTAAAACACGATGTTTTGTTTTCGCTTTTGGTATCTGTTTTTACAGAATCGTTAGTTTTGCCGCCATGCTTCTTATACCACTTTGAGGTAAGTGAAGGATAATCTACAAAGCAGATGTTGCTGTCGACTTTTCTGTCATCAACAATCTCTGTTCCCCACTGCCATATTTTCTGACCATAGTTAAACTTGCTCGGAACATCAGGATTATTTGTCCAGTGTGCAAGCCATATATCTATGCCAGTTAAGCGATCGCTGTCATAGTAATTCTGCATCCATGACGGATTGGCATACACGCCGGACGGTAAACCTATCGCTGTCATTTCACTGCAGAATTTCAAAGCCATGTCAGTACGCTGTGCAGTCGTCAGATTATCTATCTGCACCTGTTCTTCAGCGTCAAAAAATATCGGATAAGCAGGCTTTAAGCCTTTTACAGCTTTCTTGCAAGCGGCAAGTTCTTCTTCAAAAGCCGTGTCTGTAGTGGCTTCAAAATACCAGAACAGACCGAAAGGTATATTTCGTTTCTGGCATTCTGAGAGATTACGTTTGAAATATGTATCTTCATCAGAACGTATGCCCGCACGAAGTATAACAAATTTAGCCCCGGATTTCTCAATTTTATCAAAATCGATATTTTCCTGAGCACGACTGATATCAAATCCTTTAATTCTCATCTGTGTTACCCTCCTTGTTATTACTGTCTGCAAGACCCTCGCCGATAGTATAGGCAAGTACTGCAGCTCCCGACATCAAACAACCCGATACGGTAGCCGCTGTTTCGTCCGATCCGCCAAAAGCAATTATCAAACCGGTTATAAAACCGGTTAATGATAACCACCATTTACGGCTTGTTAATTTGCGTTTCCAGTCAATTTTATTCATAGTTTTGTCCTTTCCGCCTATTCGGCTACCTTTTCCATGCCCTGCTGTGCAAGGATTTTTTGTGCTTCTTTGCTGTTGTCGGGCACTACAATTGCACCTTCGAGTGTTTCACCCTCAGTTTCTATGCCGCCCAATACAAAAGTGTCATCTTCAAATATCTGCATATAAGCTCCTTTCATCTGCTGTTTGTGTATCGTATCATAAATGATAACGCAGTTGTTCCTGTCATTGACATCGTAACAGATCCGTTGTCTAACGTTACGCTCTCTGATGAGCCGTTGCTGATAGTCAACATCACACGTTCTATACTCGCCGTAGGTGACAGTGCAAACACTTTACGATTACGCACAGGATTTAGTGCATTATCATAGTATGCTTCGATTTCGACTACGCTGAACCCCTCGCCGTATGTTGTGTATGCGAAGGTTTTCGGATTGTCTTCAGTGACGCTGCCATATACAACGACATCTGTATCACATTTCCATGCTGACCACGCCCCGTCATTGCACCATCTTGTATAAGTCCGTTTTCGTGCTACGGAAGTATAGCGTTGCATGGTATTAAAAGCCCCTGTGTTGATATTTCGGATATTGTCGACCGACAATTCAAACGGTTCATTGGCGGATATCGGACGGTTCTCAATATTCTGCGCAGATACTGATGCGCAAAAATACCGCTTACTTTTACTTTTATCTGATGATTCGTTCAATTTGATATCATCAAGGTTTACTGTCTGTCCGGTTATCTCTGTAGCTTTGAGATAATCCTTGCTGTCAAGCTCATAAGGTGTCACCGCTCCGATTTCATCAGCCGTGTAAGTGGGCTTACTGTCGGCTTTCGCCCAGTCCGATATGTCACCGGTTTTCAGATATTCCGACAGGTCAATATCGTAAAGGTTGACATATAACAGCTCTGACCACGGAGTATTTCCGTCTCCTATTTTGATACCATGCTGACCGCTTTCAAAGTCGGTTATACACATATATCCTTTTGGGGGTACAAATGAAGAATGAAGAGTCCACTCAGCCGGTGAACGCATATCCTGAAGTAACTGGGCTTCAAGTATTTCCGCCTCCGATGAATTTGGCTCAGCTACAGACTGAATCTGCTTTATCGAAAAATAATCTCTGCCTACGCAATAATAAGCACTGATTTTCGATGACCATTTATATGCAGAATTGTCACTGCTGTCAATATAGAGAACATCTGTGTCTCCCAGCTCGGGAAAATCCGCTGTTCCGTTCGCTTCAATCACTTTTGATACTGTTTGCGTTACATCTTTCTTTTCCAATGGAGATCGTGTTAATTGAACTGCCGAATTATATTCATCAACTGATGAAAAAGAAACATCCACCGTTTGAGAAGATCCCCATGTATACTCTTCTGGATTAACAGACACATTGTTGTGAAAATTAATTCCAAGTATAACTCTGGCACGTCCGCATGGAAACTTAGTAGATGGCGGATAGATTTCTTTCCACTTTAATGCTTTTGAAAAGTTACCGTGTCGTGCTCGTACACTTGTTTCAATTTTTTTTACTGTGTCTCCATCAACAGTCGTGTATTCGGACATCAAATTTATCCAATATTCCGTGTACTCGGAATATTGTATGACTCTCGTTATATCTAAATAAAAGCTAAATTTTACAAACGACTGTGCATATATTTTATCTGATCCGTAAATTCCGTTAAAAACAGTAAAATCACCACAAATAGCCCCTAAACCATCATTATATGTTGCTTTGAAACCTTGAACAATAATATCTGTATCTCCACCATCTAAGCCATACGTTATTTTATCGTCTACGCTGTATCCGATTATGCTGTAATCGTATTTCAGATATTCTTTTGTCCTTTCGGAAATTATAACGGGATCATTTATAATGGTCGTGCTGTTGTATTTTCCTGCTCCCGCATTAGATGTATGATCCGCTGCGGCACTATACCTGTTTGACGACTGTTCGGTACTTTCGGCTGTCGATGTAATGTGTTCTGAAAAGCCGCTGTCTTTGCTGAGTGAGTAAGATATAGCTGTTATGGTAACTTTTTTAGTTGCACCGTTACTCTTTATGGAGATTACGTCATCAGGAAGCAACCACCCTCTGCCACGTCTTGATATATCAGCGGCATAGTAATGATAGCCTCCGAGCTTATTCCAAACGTATTCCATAATTTCTACCGTTGCAAACGGATTAACCGCTTCAAGCACTCCCGGCAAATTCTCGTCATAAGCAGTACCGTTTGCATCAATATAGAATGCTGTATCGGTGCCAATTGTAAAGCGTATGCCTTTTACGGTAAATCCGCTGTCCTGAGCGACTGATAAGCTTTCACAATCACCTTCTTCGATTGTTTCAACACTGTTTGAAGGGCGTGTAAATATCAGTTTATCATTTGCATCAAACTGGGCATTACACCCGTTGCAGGCGGCTATAAAGCCGATTATTTCACGGTATGTGTAATATTTATTTGTCGGATTTGTTGCTTCACTGTTAAAAACCGGCTTGGTTTTTATTTTTGCAAAGTCATTCGATTTTGCACTTATTGTAAAATCGTTTATTTTTCCGATGTACGAAAGCAGATCTTGATGCGTCGCAGGAAATGATAAGGTGTCAACCGTATCATCGGCACTGCCGTTGAAGCTACACGGCTTATCAAGATAATAAAATCGATCATATGCTTCTATTGTCACATATCCCTTTTCTTGAGTTAAATCTGTAATAAAAAATGTTCCGATTTGTGCCAATGCGGTAAATCCGATAAATACAGTCACTTTATAATCATCCATGGTCGGTAACATCGTTGCACGGATTGTTGCAGTCAGTCGTGCTGCCGCTGTTCCACCTACACTAAGACCGCCATCAGACGTGGAACGGGAAATATCTAAAGATACTATATCTTCTATTCCGTAATCTACAGATCCGATTGAAATTTTTGCATTGATATTTCTTACAGGCTTGGTAGCGTTGGTCTTATAATTTGATGATACCGAAATCATATTTCTTCCACCTCCACTGACACATCTTTATAACAATCTCCGAGCTTTACATCGGTAAAAGCATACGGCGCAGATATATCACCTTTTGCATGAACGGTATAAGAATCACCGTTTACCTCAAGCGTGAAACTACTGCTTTTTAATATAGCGAAAACAGACGTCCATTTTGCCGCAGGAATTATGCCAAAAACGACAGAACCGGAGATTTTAAAATCTCCGAATCTGTCCGTATAAGCCGTTCCATTCAGACTATACGAAGTGCTTTCACCACGGCAAGAATGACGGAGATCGCATTTGGTAATGTATTCCGATAAGTCTATATTGTTAATTTTCACCGTCATATCTGTACCTCCTATAATGGTGATTTACCGGTTTGCTTTTGAATTTTCTTTATCCCCTTGACGGTAGCTTTTGCAAGTGTGTAATCATTTGTTTTCAGCGTGACATCAAGCGTATACTGCATCTTTTCCTGTGCAGTTTTCAACTTTTTAAGTTCTGATACCACATCGTTAAGCGTAGCATCTGCTTTTTCTGCCGAAGCCGATACCCTTGATGCCGACGATAAGCCGCTTATAAGCTTACCCGATTTGCTGTTACCGACTTTGCTTGCACCTATGCCTGCGGCGAGCTTTGCGTTTGTGGTATCAACATTATCCCAAACTGTCGGTATGTAAGACGTAATATTGATATTTTGCATACCGCTGCTTGAACTGCTCGAACTAGTTTTCTTTGATGATGAGCTTAAAGAGCTTTTAGACTTTGTGCTTGAAGAACTTTTTTTCTTAGTGCTTGACGAGCTTGACGTTTTCTTTTCTTCTTTTGCTTCAGGTACATAAGCATAGTCAGATGCGCTGTAGGTTGATGGCGTATAAGAATATGTAGGTGCTTTATACGATGTTTTTCCCGCACTGCTATATGAATAATTTGTTCCGGCACCGGTATATCCTAAAGCTGCTTTTCCTTTACGCTCCTCTTCTTCAGCAATGCTTTGACTATAAGAAAAATTACCTTCCTCCTCTGAATAACCCTGAGAATAAAGTCCGTTATTATTTCTGACGTTGTTATACCACTCTTTAACCTTATCCTCATTGACATAATCCTTTAATTGTGAATTGAAATATTCTTTCTTTTCCGCTGTATCAAGGAATTTGTTTTTGGCATTTGATAATGCCTCATCGGCTGATTTACCGCTTCGCAGTTCTTTAACGATATATGAATTCATATTGCTTTGCAAATCGTTATATTTCGTACTCAGCTCATTTGCTCTGATTTCTTCCTGATGCGTAGCAGCATACATTTCTTCGCCGATTTTCTGACAAGCCTCTTTAACCTCGTTATACCAATTTGTGAGATTAGTACCGAATATTGAATCTATGGTGCTTAGAACACCATCAAACAGATTAACAAGACCGTTTCCGAAAGATTCAAAGCCGCCCATAATATCACCGGATAAGAAATTTGTAACGCCGGAAAAAACATCTGCAAGTGAATTAACAAGCCCCGCAACAATATCAAGAGCCGGACCGAGTATCTGTAACAGCACATCTGCAAGCGATGATATTACAGGCATAATAGGCGATAATGCGCCATCAATAAGACCGATAACAGCTGATAGCAACTTCCCGACTGCTGAGATAACAGTACCGAGCGGTTCGGCAAGCTCAGCCACCAGTTCCAGAATCGGAGTAAGCAGTTCGATTACGACATCAAGTATCGGCAGTAAAGCCTCTATTACTTCCATTAGAGGTGGAAGAAGCGTATCCACGATCTTGATTATCGGCGGTAACAGCTTATCAAAGAGCTTAATCAATGTAGGAACAAGCTTCTGAATTATACGAGTGACACTTTCCATTATCGGCTTAAGCAATTCCATAAACTGAGGAAGTATCCCTGTGATCAGCTCGATGAGCGGCGGAATAAGATCCGAAACGCTGTCAAGTATCGGCTTAACCTGCTCAATTATCTGTGGCAAAAGCTCCGAAATAATCGGTTCGATAAGCTCAATAATATCCTTAAGTACAGGAATAATCTGTTCGCCGAGCGGAATCAGAAGCAGTTCAATTGTACGGGAAAGTCCGTTGCACATATCGGATAAGCTGTTGTATTTAACGCCTTCCATCTCGCCCAGTTTGTCCCGGGTTTTATCGATGCTATCGCCAATTTGAGCCATAGCAAGAACTGCATCTTCACCGAGATCTTCCCACTTTGTGCCGTAAAGCGCAACACCGGCGGCATTGCGGTCTACATCACTTTCGCAGGCGGCGAGCTTTTCGTTAACAAGCTTGAATGCCTGATATGCACGATCGCCACCTGCGGCAAATTCTTCGCCGAGCTTTGTTGCATCAAGACCGAGTAAAGCCATACCGTCAGCTGTAGTCTGACTGCCATCCTTTGCTCTGATAGAAAACTCTTTAAAAGCATCATTCAGAAAATCAACTTGAAACGCACCGTTTTTTGCGCCTTCTGCCATCATAGACATGGCTTCTTCGGCAGTAAAGCCCATATCAGCATAGTAAGTGCTGTACTCGGCAAGCTGATCGGCTATGTCACCGTTCTGATTTAAGCCCTTTTCTGCACCCTGAGCAAGGAGATTATACGCTTCCTCGGCTGTAATGCCAAACTGCTTCATTAGAGCATTTGCTCCACGGATACCATCAGAAACGTCTATATCGTATGTATCTGATAAAAGATATGTGCTTTCAATAACCTTTTGAAGCTCATCGTCTGTGACGTCTTTCATCTGCTGCTTGATAAGAGCGAGCGTGTTGGATATATCATCAAAGCTTTCGCCATAATTATCACCGTAAACTTTCTTGATGATGTCACCGTATTTTTCGGCTTCTTCCGCCGTAAGACTGAGTGATGCGGTTAGCTGCTTATTTGCTTTATCAAGATCGTTTGCTGCGGATATAGCTTTTCCTGTTGCCGCTACAGCTACCGTGCCTGCTGCAGCAAGTCCGGCACCAACAGCAACGCCGATGCCTTTTCCGACGCCTTTAAGACCTGTGCCGATTTTTGAGCCTATGCCGGAAGTCTTCTTTTCGACTTCTGAAGAAAGCGTATCGGTACTGTTGATAATTTCTTGCGTATCCTTTTTATAATTATCAACTACTTTGTCGCCTTCTTTTTTTGCAGTCTGCGTTACAGCTTCCTTGTTTTTCTTTTCGGTCTGCACTACTTTGTCAGACTGCTTCTTTGCTGTGTCTGTTATATTCTTCTGCGTCTTGGAATTGTCGTTCTCTATTTCATCGTTTGCTTTTTTCACAGCCTGCGAAATGTTTTCCTGCGCCTTTTCAACGACTTCTTCCTGTTTTTTTGCACCTTTTTGAGCCGCTTCGGAAACCTTTTTTCCGGCTTCCGCCATATCAGCGTCTATTTTACTTAAGTCCGCACGGACTTCAAATTCTACTCTTCCGTCGCTCTCCGGCATAATCTCATCTCTCTTCTGCCTGTTTTTCGAGAATACCCCATAACCGTTCCCAACCGTCTTTCGCCGATTGTTTGTTTACGGGATTTTTAATCGCATACTGTGCTTTGAGTTTTAACAGTGCCGATATCTGCTCCTGATTTCTTCCGTTCGGAGCAGGAACAGGACGTATTCGTATATCGATAATGTTGCTCAAACGTGTATCGGACGGCAGTGCTCCGAGCAGTGCAACAAACTCCCACCATTGCAGCTTACCCTGTTCCTGGAACAAATCAATGCCATATGCTTGTCTGAATGCCGCATAGATAAACGGTGCGTCTTGCTCAAAGCTTATCGTTTCTGCTTCCGTGTCAGAGGTATTTTTATCAAAATTGATAAGTTTATCGAAAATTTCATTAACCACATCGACTCTTGCCGAAAGGTTTTTGACTTTCGGAGCAATTACAAACCAATCGAAGATAACATCAAATGAATCGATGCCTTCCAGTTCATCACTGCTCAGTAGTTCAAATGCCGATAAAACACGGTCAAAACTCAAATTTAATGTATAACAAATGCCCCCGACTTCTATACTGCGGGGGCATGACTGTGACAATGAATATATACTCATTAGCGGTACTTGTGTAACGCTCTGATCTGAGCCTTACGATTGCGGAGTGTTTCGTTGATTTTCGGAACAATAACGGCATTTATAAAAGGAACTACCTGAATACCCATTTCAATGTAATTGTCCTCGAAAAATTCAAGCAACTTTTTTGTACCGTCTTCGCCGAATATCAGCTCAAAAATTGCAATTACCGCATTTCCATACGCCTCATAAGCGCATTCAAGATCTGTTTCAACACCGTTTTTTCTTATTTCTTTAAGACGTCTTTCCGCATCAATTACTTCCGTCTGTTTCTTTCGGAAAGCTGTGCAGACGGCATCTGCATCTATGTCTATATCAATGCTGTCGATGACGTTTCCGTTTTTATCAGACAGCTCAAGAGTTTCCGTGATTTTCTGTGTTCGTGTGATTTTATATGCCATTGTTATCCTCCTGACAAAAATTCAGCAGTGTGCCGTTTGGCACACTGACTGTTTTTTGATGTAATATCAGACACCCGAAGCGGTGGCTGTTGTTATTGCGGGTTTGCCGTTAAAAGCGATCGTGCAGCTTATAGTGTTGGGAGCTGTAGACTCGCCGCCGCCTATGCCGGCAGCTGTAACCGTGACAGGGCAGGTAAGAACCTTGCCGTTACGGGTTATCTTGATGTCAGTTACTCTGTTTGAGCCGATTTCATACTGAATCTCGTCAAGAAAAGCGCAGACGGGATCGTCTTTTATAAAATCACCCGCAAGCACTACCGTGGGTGCTGCGCCAACAACCGCAGAGCTTGCAAAGCCGCCGTCTGCAAGATATGTCGCACTGTATACGACCTCGTTTATTGCGGTTGTTACCGACTTAAATGCCTTTCGCATATCCGAATATGTAGCCGCTTCTCCTGTAGGAGTAGTATTGATTTCAACCTTTATCTCACTGTTCAGCTCGGCTTTGCCGACAGTAGGTATTACCTGTTCATTTGCCATATTAGTACCTCCTAAAATGCTATCCTGACATCAACAATCATAGAATATATCCAGAAATCCCCGACTTTTCCGACAGTTGCCGCATCAGTAGATACGGTTGCGCTCATCAGCTGAACGCATTCATCCTGTGGCAGTTTGGTTGCTCTTGATATAAGATTGCCAATATTAAATAGCTGTTCCATAGCTACACCCTGTATCTTGTTCTTGGATAAAATAAGTAGCGGCAAGGTTCTGTCCTGCCGCTGTCTGTCAAGTGTAGTACCGTTATCCTTTGCCGCTTGCGCTTCGGCGGAAAGTCCTCCGCCGACCGGCAAGCCTGCTGTTTCGATTGTATATCCGAGCTTATCTTCTATAAAATTGAGAATAAGCTCGATTGCTTTTTTCTGAGGTGACATTATTTATCACTTCCTGTTAAAAGTTTCTGCAGTTGTCTTCGCCACTGTTCCCCTTTAACCGATTCCGCTTTATGCGCCCACATTTTGCAGGCGTTAGGATTTCTGTCATGAGAATAAACTAAGGGCTTGCCGTTATTAGAAATACCATAGTATTGATAACGAGCATAAGGAGTCTCCCACCTTAAATGAAGCGAGTTATCTACCACTTCGGAATGAATCAAACTGCTGTTAATCAGAATACTTTGGTCTTTCGGAGCGTAGTAATTGCAGTCTTTCAGCACTTGAGTTTTCATAAGTTCCAAAGCGTCATGAGCTTTTTCTGTGAACTTAGCTTTTACAGCCGCACTGTTAATGTTAATCTTCACATTCATAACGATAACCCTATCTCATAGTGATGCGGAGCGTTTGTGTCATACCGCTTTATGCTTGCAATTCTGTATTCCGTTTTTTCAAAAATCACTTTTGCGCCCGGCACAAATCTGAAATTCGGTGGTTTGGAATTACGGCAGTCGTAATACATGACTGCGTCAACCTTTACCCGATTATTCTGCTTATCGCTGGTATAACTCTCTGTTGGTTCTATACGGACATATTTCAATGTTTCCGTAGACGTTTCGGAGATTTCGCCCCATCTGTCGGTCTTTTCGGCAACAACAGCGGCAGTGTGTATCAAAAGACTGCGTGGTATAGGTTTCATCATAACGCATCAAGACCTTTATACATAAGCCCGGTCGATAAAAGCAAGCCGTATGACACATTGCACATGGGTAGTTTTCCATCCGATACGCTACTGTTTCCGCCTGCCGAATAGCTGAAACTGCCGAGTGAAATATTGCTGAAGCTGCCGTCATGCACGAATGAAAGACCGCCGTTTGCTGATATATAATCAACCTGCCAACAGATAGCATCTTTAACAGCCGTCTGAACCTTTTTATCCAGACTGTCGAACTGAGCTATTCTGCCGCAGGTTTCGTTATATATAATAATGTATGCAACCTCAAGGAGCTTAGACAGCTCCTTTTCGTCACCGTCAAACTCGCCGCAGAAAACGTCTTTGTAGTAGTCAGGTGTAACTATCTGCTGCATCGGATACCTCCGCCGGCTTCTTTGACTGCTTAGACTGCTTTTTGTTTGCCGAAGTTGTTTTCTGCTCCTGCTGAACTGTGTTATCTTTATCAATCAAACTTTCTACCGAATCAATCTTTGAAGTTGTTTTCTGCTCCTGCCGAACTGTGTTATCCGCCAGATCTTCGGCTGTAAATCCTACTCTTGTCATAGAAACCTCCTTATGTCAGCGCCGTTGTATCACGGTTAAGGTAGATACCCTTTACCTTGTTTTCGTATGTTTCTGCGATGCTGTAAGCACGGTAGAAGAACATATAACCGTCATCTGTCTGGTTCTCTTCGGGCGAAACTACCTTGTTGACCGTGTGCTTACCGAACTGGATAACGGCATCACGGTTGATAATCATAAAGTTGATTTTATATCCGCCTGTTGCTCCTGCATAACCGCCTGCGGTTTCGTTGCTTGAGGTGCCGTCCTTCATGTCAATCGCTGTGTAGAATCTCGTCTGCGGAACGGTTATAATCTTTTCAAAACGATCGAGAATAGCCTTGCTCTTTGTTGTGTCAACGTTTTTCGCAAGCGTAAGCAGTGTAGGCGTAATAAAGAGTATCTTTCCGTCAACGTTTACTTCTGCCTCGTCCTGCGCATTGACAGCGGTCTGGAGAGCCGTCAGGACAGCTGTACCGGCGGTGGGAGTAGCTTCGGCGGCGGAGAGAACGCCTGTGGCACTTGCATATTTTGCAAAGCGGAAAGCGTCCATTTCGGGAACGACTTTTGTTCTTATGAACTCGCTTGCAAGCTTGCCGAACGCAATACCAGCCGTTTCTTCGTTGTCCATAGCGTCAACGGAGAACTTACGACCTCTGTCATAGTTGCACGATTTGGTTTCATAGGTGATCGTGACATCGCCCTTGACATAACCGCTTGAACGAGAGTAATCTGCAAGACCGTCCATGCTCATCTTAGGAATAAGAAACTCTCCTGCTTTTGCGCCCATTCTCACCGTATCCGCATCAGCATCAAGAATAGATGTGGCGGAAGCCTGCTGATAGACTGTATCAAGCTTGTCGATATACGCCTTGAATTTTGTAATTGAATTTGCCATAGTGATTTTCCTTTCCGGGCTTACTTAATACCCATTATCTTGTTGATTCTTGCTTCATCGGCTGTTTTCTGTTCATCGTTTGCAGTTGCAACAGCTGACGTAACTATTGCCTTGGGAGGTTTTTCTCCCTTGAAGTTGGGATATTTTTCGATCACACTGTCAATAGCCTTGTCAAGTGTAACATCTCCGGCGACCTTTGACTTTGCGAGCGCAAGCACATCATCAATGCAATCTGCCGCAACGCCGACAGAAAGTGCATGAACCTTGCCCTTAAGCTCGGCTATCTCCTGCTTGTTTTCCTCCTGAGAGTTGTCGCTTTCGCCGGTGGATTCTGCACTGTCTGATTTTTTGCCGTCAGCATTTCCTGTTTCTGAATTTCCGGAAGGTTCGGCTTTCTGCTTAGCCTGCGGTTCGGACTGCGTAACAGCTTCCGTGGCAGTGCCGTCCTGTGCACCGCTCTGAGCTGTGGCAGCTGCCTGTTCTGCCTGAACTGTGCTTTCGGCATTTTCAGTCGCCGATGTTGTGATTTTTTCATCCATAATAATTTTCCTTTCTGTAAAATGGGTAATATAAAAACAGCACCGTGAAAGTGCTGTTTTAATCATATAATTTGTCATAAGAAAAACACCCTCGAAAGGGTGCTTAAACGTTGTATTTATCTCTTATGGTTTTAATTCGTTTACGAAAAGCTATGGTTAAATCCATAAGTTCTTTTGCTGATCTGTCATCTCGTCCGTGAAAACCTTTATACTTAGATTCGATATTGGAATATTGTGACTGATATTCTTTTTTTAGCTTTTCTAATTCTTCATAACAACCGTCAGGGTAGTTTTGAGCGTTTATATGCGATTCCGAGTTTTTCACAGGCTCTTTTAATTCTTTCATGTTGTTCATCTCCTAACGGTATGAGTTCTGGATTATGAAATAGAATATCATCCACTTCAAGTCTTGCTTCTTCATAAAGTTGTTCGGCTAAATCAGCAGGCGTCTTATTTTTAATAATCATCGTGTAAAGATATTTCTCGTCACAAGCATATGAAATGTATGAACCGTCTCGAATACTTTCAACAAGGTCTTCCTTACTAAAGGAATACTGACTTTGTCCCTTAACGTGATTATGGATATTGATACTACCATCCATTTCGTCACCAAGAAGTCCGGTATTGACAGTATATTCATCACCGTAAACAGTATACATTTTTCCTCTTTTGTTTATTACACGACATTTTTCAATAGGACTTTGTGATTCTTCTGTAATAAATTTCTTTAATTCAGAAGAAACAGCTTTACCATCATTGATATTAACTTCTCCGTAATTTTCATAATAATGTTCAGATTTGTTAATAGATTTCCCTTTACCGCTTGACCTTATTATATCATTAACAGCAGAATTGTCAACATCAATAAGCTTTATCTGCTCTTGTTCTGCCTTAACCGCCGCCTTATAGCTTGCTGTTGTCTTAGCCGCTTGACTGCGTCCATATCCCGGAGTAGCGGTGCGGTCGGGCTTGTATGCAAGCCCGTTTTTCTCACAGTAGCTTTTAAGCTGCTGTTCCTGCTGCTTGAGCTTATAAGCCGCCTTGTCAAAACCCTCTTTATCTCCGAGAGTGTCAAGAGAGGTACATTCCCGTTTGGAAGCTCTGACCTTGCGTTCAAGAGCACGTTGGTTGCAGATTTTTTCGTACTGCTCGGCATTTTCCTTTTCGTCATACGGAAAGTAGGTCTGAACGCTGATACCGGGCAGGAACGGATAGAGCTGATGACCACAATTTATACCGAGAAGCCCTGCAGGCTTGCCGTATGAGCTTGACCTCCAAGAATAGAATTTTATCCGTTTGCCGTCAAGGTCAGTGGTATAGCCTCCACCGCCATTGCGATTGAATATTTTACCCTGATCTTTAGCACAGAGCGGTCTTGCGCCGCTGTGGCTGCTGACTTCGACCAGATCAAGCCCGTATTCGTCCATAAGGGAAAACTGAGTTTCTTTGGCAACGCTTCCGACAGTGGAGCGTATACACATATTAGTGTATGCTTCCGGTGTCCAGTTGCGACCGTTTTTATCGACAAAAGCCGGGATACCTTTCTGCGTCATCTCGCCGATACATTCCCGCATGGCACTCTGACGTGCTTCAATTCCGGTAACGACCTTTCCTGTAGCCTTATTCAGACTGTCTATGTATTCCTGCTTATTTGCAAGCTCGGCGGTACGGTTGATTACCTGCATAGCGGCGTTCTTTGCCTTATACTTCATCGTTGTATTTGTCAGGTTCAGGTCTTTTTTTGCCTGTTTTTGCAGCATTTTAAGGCTGTTTAACATATTGCCGGACATTGACGGCGTGGCTCGTCTATCAATAAGTCCCTCCTGCACCATACGTTTTAATCCCGGCGCAAGCTCCTGAATAGCTGAATTTGCCGCTCTCTGAAGCGTAAGCTCCAGAAGCTCGGGCGTTTTTCCTGCATATTCGGCTATCGTTTTTGCGTTCTGCTTAGTCAGCTTGCCAAGCTCGGCGAGCTTCTTCATTTTCCACTTTGCCGTGTCTTCTTCGATTTTCCCTGCAGCAAGATAGGCGGCTATGTTTGCAATAAGATCGGTTTCCAGTCCGACGATAAGGTCGGTTATACCCTGTGACAACTGCAGGGAAGTCAGCTTATTCATAGCTGTCACCGTCCAGTATGCCGCCGTCTATGTCGTTTTCCTTTGCAATACGCTGCAGTTCTTCTGCGGCTTCTGCTTCATCAATATTCTGTGCTTCCATAATAGCACGAATTTTTGATTTAAGCCCCGCCTGAACAAGCTTGATATTGTTATCTATACGGGTGTTGTCATCACCGATAATGTTATCCTGCCAATTGACAGAAACCGTATAATCTTTGCTGACTTCCTCCGAAGCCTGTGTTATTTCTATAATCGCCGTTGCAAGACTTTCAAGCACCTCGGATATGATATTCTTGTTATTCTGCACGGTGCGAAGTGTGTCCTTTTCATCGGCGGCAACTTCTGTCGCCGTTTTTACGCCGGAATTACTGTCAAATGACAGCGTTCCCGGAGAGAAACCGAGCTGAGTGCTGAGTATATTCAGCTGAAGCTTCAGGGCTTCGACGTGTTCGGTTACTCTGAGTGACTGGGTATTGTCGGATATATTCAACTTCGGTGCATCATCGGCGTTGAATGCCTGATACACTTCGTCATCGGTGTCAAAGTATTTTACTTCGTTGCCGTCGCTGTCATAGATCGATTTCACACATTCAGACGGAATAATGATACGCTTCTTGCCGAGTATAAATTCTCGCTCAAGGCTGTCGAATATTACATCTATTTCCCGTAGCGTGTCTATTGAATTTGCAAAAACAGGCAAGCCGAGCGGCAAGTCGAAAACCATATTGTTTCCGACTGCAGGTTTGAAATAGCAGAATAACGGCTTTTGAACACCTTTGAACACCATTTCATAGTCAAGTTTCGGGAACAGCTCCGAAACGGGAACTTCCTGACCGAGATAACTGCGTGAATCGCTTCGCCGCAGGACGTGGTAAATGTGAACTCCGTCAGACTGCAATGTATGATACTCGAACAGCTTGTAGTAGAAGCCGTTCTGAACATAGTCGTTGCAGAAAATACCTTCTGTAATCTGCCTGTTGTTCCATTTTGTCGGGAAGAAACGATCAGCGTTGATGTAGTTCAGGCATATAACATTATCCTCGAGATACACCTTTATAACTCCGCCGCCGAGTGCGTATGACCGGGAAAGAAATTCGGGAAAACGCTCCCAGAAACAGTTATTTTCAAGAACCTCACTTACCGTATCGTTGTACTTTTCGTCATCAACAGATATATCGCACTGTTCTGAAAAAGTCATCGTGGCGAGCTTATCGCAGATAACCTTTGCCATATTCGTCATAGCTCTGGGACGGCTTTTCTTTTTTATTCCGCTGTTTGTAACAGTTCTCCACGGCGGTTTGCCCTGATAGATGCGTTTTGCAGGCTCAATGTGCCGTGTATAATAGTCGGATATATCGACTATCGGCACGTTCGGAAATGCCTGCTTTATATAAGAGTATATCGACATCAATTTTTCCTTTCTGCGTCGAAGACGTTACTCATGTAAGCTTCGGTGCTGTATTCCTGTGCGTCAAGGCTGTCTATATTTATGCTACCGTCGTCAAGACGTATTTCGGTCGCCGCATTCGGCTTCCAGATAGCAGTCTGGAACGCTTCAATCGTATGCTTGCAGTGCGACATGATTTTATATCTGTCAGCCGCAATCAGACGGTTGTAGAATAAAATACGGTTGTTGATAGAACCTTTCCGGGCATTGTGAATATTGACCTTTAACTTTCTTCTCTGAGCGGCAAGGCGCACACCTTTGATCAGTATTTGTTCTGCTGAATCGAGATAAACCTCTGTACATTTCCACCTGCGGCATACACCTTCGATAAAAGTGCAGAAGTCGTTTTCAAGCTCATACGGTGATATTGTTTCCTTGCGATAGTATTCGTCAAGCGTTACGATCGACTGAAAGCCTTTAGTGAATCCGGTAGCGTTAAGGGTATGAGCTGAGCCGTTGCCGCCGAAGTCTCCGCCTATGGTAACAAACATAAGATCTTCGGGAAGTGTATCTACAATATATCTTGATGGGTTGTCGGCAAACAGTGGGTAAATAACACCTTCTGCTGCTACCCAGTTACCTCGGATAAAGCGTTCGAAATAAACGCCCGTGTATTCCTTTTTGATTTCCCGGACATATTCTTCCGGAAGCGTGGTATTATCATCAATAAGAAATCGCATAACAAGCATATCGACCTTGGCATTGTCTATATATTCCTTTTTTAGCCAGTGCGTCGGAACATCCGGGTTTGTTGTAGCAATAAGCTTTGCGCCCTTGACCGACAAACGTGACAGGAGCATCGAAAAAAAGTCCTTAGTGAATAGCGTCAGCTCATCGCAGTACGCTCCGCCAAGTGTCATGCCTCGTATCTTATTCTCGGACTTTGCGTCATTTGCTCCCTCAAGCAGTATTTTTCTTCCAAATAATCTGCCTTCTTTGGTAGACAGCGAATATTTGAAATTATCTTCGCCGACAAGCTCCTGCAATAACATCAAGCAGTTACGCTTTAATGTCTGTAACGTTTTTGCCGACATCAGATAGGCATAATCTGTCGGACGGTCGGCTATCCAGAATGCCCAAAGGATAAGCGATATCCATGTCTTGCCGCTACGGACAGAGCCTTCAAGCAGGTTAAGTCGATGGAGCTTATTGTGTTTGAGCAAGCTCATCAGTTCCTGCTGTTTGGCTGTGAAGATCAAATCATTTGACATTTTTCACAGCCTCCAGTATAGCGTCAAGCTTGCCTGCACCGTCATCTGACATAGCAACGGGAGTTTTGCTGTAGGCATCACCGGCTTTATTTGTAAGGAAGAATTCTACTGCCGATTGATTCGGCGGTACTTCTCGGGTGATTATCTCAACGGTTTTTCTGCCGCCGACAATGCGTTCCCTGCGTTCCGTAACGGTGTAACCGGTAGCGGCACGGATCAGTGCCTGTTCAACATCTGCCCGAACAAGCTCAGGGTTGTCGGCTATTAACTGCCTGACTCCTTCAGAGCGGTCGATAATCTGTTGTATTGCCTTTTGCCGCTTGCTTTCGGATGTATTCAGATAGCATTCAACAAGGCTCTGAACGGCATTCACTCGCTGTTCGGTATCAGCTTTTTTGTATTTGTCGAGATCGGTTGCAATGCTGTTTATTGCCCTTTTGCGATTGCTTTTTCTCACAGTTTGCTCACTCCTTTCGGGCAAAAAGAAAAGAGCCTTATAAAAGCCCTTATTCTGCGTTTGATTATGTTGACGTGAAATTATCCCACTTTGATTTTTGAAACGGTTTAAACGGCAATTAAAACGCTTTTATCGGTAAATATCCCGTTGGGATTATATCGGGATATGCTTCGCCATTCCGATTTTGAAAAAAATCAGATTACTTTGCGTATGTATACAGCCGTTCCGGTGGGGAGCGTATCGACCAACACCTTAGTTACTGCACTTGTCTATATCGACCGCACAGGTTATCCTGTGTGACTCACCGTAAAGAGTGATCTCTATAACGGCTTTATGCTGTCTTCGGGAAAATTTCACGATTTTGTGCTCATAGCGTTTGAGATAGCCGCTGTCTATTTTTAGTACGCCGTTTTCTATGTGTCCTTTGCTGACCTTGAGTATATCGGGATTGCGACATAACTCGATGATATATTCTTCTTCGGTACAGGACAGGCACGTTGTTTTACTGACAAAATTGCCGACACCGTGTATCTTGCGAATGGTATAATAATCATCGGCTGTCAGACGGTCGGTCTGAAAGAATATGTAACCATCAAAAAGCGGTTTGATTTCTTCGTGCCATACACCCTTTTTGCGATACTTGTACAACTCTCTCGGCACATACGCTGTATAACCGAGTTCACGCATCGAGTACATAACAGCCGTTTCAGAGCCTGACTGTACATATATTACATATATCATTCGCCGTCACCCTCTTTCTGCTTACCCCTGATATATGCGGCAAGCTGTGAGTACAGCTGAGGATTATCCTTAGCCATAGCGGCGAAAATATCTTCTTTGAATACATCATAGGCGGCGTCCATAGACGAACGGTTCTTGGCGTCTGTGTCCCGCTTGTATGTTGCCGCTTTTATCAGCGATGGCACTGCGGCAATCAGCTTTTCGGGCGGGACATTTTTTAGACGGTCATCGCTTAAATTCTGGATTGCTTCCATTACTTTATGGTTTGTTAATCGGGCAAGAGCCTCGGAAACATCAAGATCCGGATATTTGGCAAGCTCCTCGTTTATAAGGCGGAAGTTGTTGCTTATAAGCATTACCTGTTCAAGAGAAGCGTTTAACGCCTGTGCATAACGTGCCACCGAAGATTTTGATACTTCATAACCGTTTTCCCGAATGAAGTCTACAATGTCACTGTAGCGATATTCTGACGGGTTATTTATCATCATATCAACTGTTTCCCTGATGTCGCACGGCAGCTTATCGACTTTTCCTCTTTTACGGTTACGTTTCTTCATATATACCTCCTTACAGACTTACAGATCTATGCAAGGATCATCGATCGCACCGTTAACAAGCTGAATGCCCTTAGCGGTAAGTTTACCCGCAAGCTGTGTATAATCATCACCAATGCAGTCCACAGCCTGCTCAGAACGTATCTTGACAAGGCGGACATATCCGCCTTCAAGCAAATAATTTAAGCTGTCAAGTGCTTCATTCTCAGCGATCTGAGGCTCAAGAGCGGCAGTTACATCAACAAGATTAACATAATCCGTACGGAGCAGATTGATTGCTCTGATAACAGCTCCGTTGTTCTTTATAAACTTGTTTTTCCTGAGCTGATCTTTTATATTCATCAAATGCCCCTCCTATCGGCAAGATTATCTATCTTTGTTTCCAGACGTGTCATAACACGGATAAACTCGGAATTTTTGACTGCCGTATCCTTAAGTTCATCAATTGCACTGTCAATCTTGTCTATAGTGTGCTTGATTTCTTCGACTTCTGCCTTTGTGGCATATCTGTCGTTCAGGCTTTTGATATCACTCTTACATTCCTTTATCATATCAATATGGCTTTCGAGTTCAGATCTGGTAACGCATTTGTCCTGTCTGTCTATTGTACGTTTGACGAAATACGATATAATGCCGATTGCAGCTGTGATTATTATGTTAATAGCTGTTGACAATATTGCTCCGATTTCCATTATATACAATCCTTTCAAATGGCTTTATAATGCGTAATTTTTATGTACTATATTTAATGTAATTTTATTTTAACATTTTCGCCGAAAAACAAAAAGGCTTAGCGCAATTACTTTTACAGTAATCACGCTAAGCCATAAATTTATAAAAATGTTAAAATTTTATTAAGAAACACTAGCTAAAAAGCTAGCTGAGGCACTTAAAGTAACGCTCGATGAACTTTGCGCATAAACGGCATCGCCGGGCTATTTCAGTCCTGCGATAATTTTTTCCTGTTCTTTTTTGGACAGCTCAAGCGCAGTCATGACCTCTTCGGAATAGTTGTTTTCCTCGGCTATATTCCTTGCGACAGCAAAGTTTATAAGCGTTGACGGCTTTGCAACGGCAATGCGCTCACCGCCGAAGTAGCCGACAAGCTTGCGGTATGCTTCGATACCGATTACCTCAGCTATTTCCGCCTGCGTTCCTGTCAGATGCTTTATCTGCAGATAATCAAGTTTTGATTTTGCCATCGGTACGCTCCTTTCTGCGCTTTTCCGCCCGAACATATCGTTTGATCGTGTCAATAAGCTCCGCACCCTGACGTTCTGAAAAGCCTTTGAAAATGTCATATTTCGGATTGACGGTAATACCAAGCTCTTTTTTAATAATGCCGCATAGCCGTTCTTTGACGGTGACCGCTGACGGGGACAGCTTTGCAAACTCATACATAAGCCCGAAAATCTTGCTTATCTGAGCGTTGCTTATATATGCCTTGACCTCCGGGGTTATTGCCCGGAGGTTAGCTTGCAATTGTTTGATTACTATGTCCGCCTGCTCATCGTTCAGTTCCGATATGGACTCTTTGAGTGTGAGCTGATACACAAAGCCGTGCAGATCATCTGATTTATTCCCATCGTCGACAAGTCCGCACTTACGTCCAAGGCTGTAGATGTATCTGCGTTTCTGCTTTATATCCATGTTACACCGTGATTTTCGTAGTATCAGATACCGATATAGCACTGTTGATTGCTCTGATGACCTCTTCTACAGTGCGCTTACTTTCAATGGTATCTAAAACAGTCATAAAACGCTGCCATTCAAGGCACTCCGAGAAAAGATACGCATAATCTGCGGCATCTTCATCTGAAAATCCACCTATCGAAACAAGGTTTTTACAGTCTGTGAGGAAATTTGCGCCTTTGAGCTTCTTGCGAAGTGCGCTCTTTGCGGAATCGTCGCACGGTAACTGATCGTAGAACTCGTCTACCGTCAGCTTGCGTTCAGGGACTGCGATGTCGGCTGAATAAACGCTTGCAAATGTGCGCTCAAGTTCTTTGCTTTTGAAAGTATACTTTGGCTCGAGCGATTCTTTGATGTAGTCACCGAACGCATCACCCATCAAACGCTTCAGAACGGCAGGAGATATAATCTTTACTGTTCTGGCTTCGGTGTATGTAACGTCATGTCCGTCATTATCATCAAATGTGCAGGTTCTACGCTTGCTGTCACGGAGCTTTTCACCGCCGAGCTTCAAGAAAAACGCTTCAAGCTCTTTGTACCGCAGATCAAGGGTTGCTTTTTCTTTGGACAGCTTTGCCATTTCTTCAACTTTAGCGGCAATTATTTCTTTTGTTACTGTCATTCTGCCACCGCCTTTGCTATTACCGCAGCACAGTCCGGGCATATATCTATGCCCTCGTAGTTTACTGCCTCTGTGCGATTTCCGCAGAATCGGCAGACAGGAACGTGCTTGCGGATATGGATTTCTCCGGTCTGATTATCAACAATCAGATCAACTGCTTCTCCCGGCTGCATACCAACATATTCACACAGATCCTTTGGTAGCGTAATGCCACGCTTTGATGTCAGTCGTTTGCTTTTAATCATTGCCATATAACTTTTCCTCCTGTATTTAGTTTTCTCCACTCTGCATTTATACGGGCTTGTGACCGTTGCTGATCAGCAGCTGCATTAGAGCAGGGAGCTTATACTCCCTGATTTTTATAGATTTTTCGTCTGTAGCACCCGAACCCGATAATCGGGCAAAGCTTGTTTTTGCAAGTTGGAGTACCGTCTTTATCGAGATATTTGTACTCACAAGAGTAACATTTCTGTGCCGTATCTCGCTTTTCACTTTCGGGTGTACGCATTTTATGTAGATTATTTGATTTCACGCTGCTTCTGACCTCTTTTCTTCTTGATTGCCGCAATCGGCGATAATCTTGCTACATAGTTCGGATTTTTAGCGACGAACTCGCCGTACGACATACCGCATTTCATAGCTTCGGCAACTATTACCTCTATCTGTTCCATATTGCTCATTTCTTTCACCACCTTTCGTGCACTCTGTCTTTTCACGGGCTTGTGACCGTCCACGGCGACATTACACGGGAGCTTTTGCTCCCGGAGGTTATTCTGATTTGCCTTTGTTATAGCCTTTTTTATATCCACTGTTGAAGATCTTATCTGCTACTATTATGCTGAAGTACATTTTTGCAAGAATCCATCCTATGTAGAGAATTACGAGCATAAGAGGGATTATAAGCACCTCGCCGCCGATCGAGTTGTCCGGACGGTCTGCGATAATGTTTGCGTATTCTATTACGCTAACAGTTGCTGTGCCGGCAAAAAAAGCAGCGGCAAGCATTAACACATTGTTAATAAACTTTCTCATTTGTTATACCATTCCTTTTTTATCAGCTTTGTCTGTCTGTTGTGCCGGCAGACAAGAAGCATTATTGTCGGTGTGTCTTTAGCTATCAACCAGTTATCCGGGTTGATATGCGCTCGTTTCAGAAAATCGTATTGTGACCTTGTAGGTTTCTTCCCGTGCATACCGTCACCTCACAACACTGCGTACATCGATACGCATGAACTTTGCCATAGCGGCAAGACCGTTAAGGTGAAAGTTGCCGTTGTCATATGCCTGCGAGAACAGTCTGACCGCTCCTCTAAGTCCCGCTTCACTCTGAGCTACCTTGTGCAAAAACTCAAGCTCCTGCTCCATATGCGATGATACGAGCAACGGAAACATCAGATCAACGTCATCACGCTTGATATCGGTTGTAACAAATTTAGGTGACAGCCATTTACGATTATTTATCTGACGGTAGTTACGTCTTGTCTTGCCTTCAAATTTCTCTTCAATGCCGTTATCGCCGACAAATGCAACACCGAGCGTCTGACCTCTGTCGGAAAAGTAATCGGCAAAGCTACGGATAGTTTCTATTCCGTGAAATGTCAAGAGCTGTCCTTCGTCTATGATAATAACCATTCCGTCGTGGAGCTTCTGCGCAATCGCTATCCACAGATCATCGGTAGACTGTGATATCGGAACATTCAGCTCCAGCGCTATTAGCTTCAGAACAGCTTTTGCCGACTTAAAGCAAGGGTTAACAGTGATAACGATACTGTTCAGCGGATTATCCGAATGATACTTCTGAACAGCTTTTGTTTTACCGATACCGCTGTCGCCGGTTGCAATCGCAACGCCGCCTTTGATCTGACAGGTCTTGATCGTCTGATAGATCTTCTCCGATATGCTTGTCGGTGCATAATCTACCTCGCTGTAGCCCTCTGCGCCTTCTGTCTTGGTGTCAAAATATGCGGCGAGCTTTGCAAACTGTGCATCCTTATTTCCGCTGTATGCACCCTTCTTGAGCATTGATATTGTCGATGCCGGAATGCCGATGCGATTTGCGGCTTTGTTTGCCGAGCCCATTTCTGCCGCAAGCTCGTCAAATTTGGCGAGCAGTGAAACTTCCTTTGTCTGTTCCATGGTTTAATCATCCTTTCCGCTTTAATGCGTTATTATTTATCTTATCAATGTCGATGAATACCTCATCGACATCGGATAGAACGGGGTTGTCCGCCTTGAACTTATCAGAAAATACAGGCGTGAACTTTGTCGGCTTTTCAATTCTGAACCTATCTTTGCCTCTTTCGGCACGGTTGATAGTAGCCGTCAGGAAATCAATAGCCTGTTCCTCAGTGATTGACGCTGTCAAGCCCTTCGAATAGTCGTGAACGGCGTGAGTAACAGCACGAATTGTCTTTTCACCTGCGGCTATCTCGTTAGGATCATTAGTAATATACGGTACGTTCAAATCTGTTTGTAGCGTCCATGTAAAGCGATATGCGTCTGTTGCTTTGTCATAGACACGCACCGTCTTATATTCCGCAGGATCATAGCGCACATAGACCTCTTCGCCTTGGTACTTCCACGCATCTTCCGCTGAGTACCAGAGCTTTTCACCTGCAAGCTCGATGTAAACGCCGTTGCGCTTGATTTTTTGATACCGTGTCGTTCTCGCAAGCAGAAGCGAAAGATCCTCGTCTTTTGCTTCTCGGAAGGTGGTGTACTTGATTGATTCGTTCCAGACCTCAATTCTTGTCATGCCCTTGTATTTGCGTTCTTTGCCACCGTACTCATCGACGTTGAAGTCACCGTCGATGAGGATTTCGAGCGCAGCTCTTATCTGATCGTCTTCGGGAACAATGCCGTATTTCAGCTTGTATTTAAGGCTTTCCGGGCGTTCTATAATAGTACCGCCGCAGAAAGTCTCGATTACTCGGCTGATATGGTTTTTAAGTGTGCCGAATGTACGCTCAATAGGCTTTGCCTTAGCGTTTCTGACAATTGCATTGTGCATTGTAATGTCAAGCAATTGCAATATAGTCGGCGGTATATCGTCTGCATTCCATGTCTTTCGTGTTCTGTGACCTCTGCCACCTATATCGTGCGTAAGGAACTCAGATCCGTTATCAAAATAAACCGATTTCGGAACGCCGAAACGCTTTATTGCGTGTCGGAGTGCAAGCAAAGTACTGTGTGAATCGGGCTGCTCCGTTAAGTTCCAGCCGACCAAAACGCCCGATTTTGCATCCAAAAATGCCGTTAAGTACATTCTGTGGGTCTTCTGACCGTTATCGCAGTAGGTCATAAAATCAAATGTATGGTTATCTGCTATCCATACATCGTTAGCCTGCAGGTCGTCATACATACGCTCTATGTACGGTATGTACTTATCGGTCATAGCCTTTTCACCGTATCTCATCAGTGCAATTACTGCCTGAGGGAGCTTTTCAGCTTGCCTCCGAAAACTGCGCTCTGAGGGGATATTGGGTAAATCTTGCGGATAAAATTCTCGAACCCATTCGATCATCAGCTGATAGCAGCGTGATACCGGAAGCCGGCGCTCGTCAAGGAAGAAATACATAAATGCGTCAAGTATATGCTTCGGAATATCGGTGTGACCTTTATTCCAGCCGCCTCGCTTATCTATGAGCCCTTCAATGTCACCGTTCTTGTACGCCGCATACTTGCGGTACAGTATATCGGTAGATATTTCTATCTCCGGGTGATCAAGCTGCATTTTTGCTACAAACAGCAGATCTGTATCGGCTTTTTTACGGTTACTTTTGTTCCGATACATCTCCCAGACCTTGAGTATTTTTATCCAGTCAGCCGCTTGCTGTCTTTCGTTTTCCGTGTACTCCTCGAATGGCTTTGAAACTGCCTTTGAACGCTGTTTTTCAACTGTTTTAGGCGGTGCTATTTCAAGCTCCTTACGCTTGGAGTTATAATACCGCTCACGGGTTTTTTCGTCCATCTGATCAATGTCAAAAAGATACTCTTTGCGGTTATTTGCCGCATCGGCTTTTTCCGTTGCCGGAAGCTTGCCTGACTTAGCTAATTGTCTAATGTAACGTGGCGTGCAACCTTTAATAGTTGCCAGCTCTGCAGTGCTTATCATTGCACCCATCTTGATCAACCTCCTTTCTGACCTGCAATTAGATATTGCGGTCGCTCCCGTCAGGGAGTTACACAATATCTATGGTTCATTAAGCAACATGACCTGCCATCATCAGTACAGGGCGGTCATTCCCTGCAGACGGAAAACCTTGCGGCTTTCCGTTTCGACAAATAAATAAGGAAAGGATCTGTAGCAAACTTCAAGCAGTTAGCTCTCGGTCTGCATGTATGCTCGTCTTTCCGAGCTGTCATCACGCTCCTACCGATTTTTGCGCTTCGTTTGTGGTGAGCCAGTCAACATAATGCGCTGGGCTTGATACGCTCAAGCGGGCGAGCTGACACTCTGTTGTTATCGCTTATGGGTAAGCCATACGGTTAAGCACCTGTTGAGGAATAGGTATCCTGTAGTCGACAATTTGGAAGCGGCTTTCATCTCACACCTCCCGATCTTCCGTCGGGTAAACGCACGACCAGCCTGTGCGGTTTCATTCCGACTAATTTTTTATCCCGGATTTCCTTCCGGCGGTCGGCGGGTCTGGGCTTGATACGCTCAAGCGGGAGGCTCAGGCAAGTGTGATAAACTCGCCCTTGCAGTAATCAAACGCTCCGACATAGGAGTCGTCAACAAAAACATTGCCGACTGTATCGGTATCGGCATCTATATCAAGATTGCCCTTAGGCAGTCCGCCGTGCTCACGATACCAGTCTGTGAGGATTCTCTTCTTATCTTTAATGCTCATTTAAATCTCCTTCCGAGTATTTCGTCTGTGGTGACCAAAAACAAATCTGCAAGGCAACAGAGATTAGCGATTGATAATGTTTTATTGCCAAGCTCCCAACCACACACAGCCGCTTTTGATACGCCAATTGCATTTGCAACTTCCGCTTGCGACATACCATGTTGCTCACGCAAACGCTTTATATTATCGTTATAGGTCATTCTTACTCCTTTCGCTTGTTTTCGATTGACACCGCTCGGGCGGTATGTTAAAATAACTATGGGTAAGTGTGCCTTATTCGTTTACCCAAGTAAATTATAATCCCAAAATGTGAACTTGTCAATAAAAATATTCACATTTTGGGAAAATAGATGTTTTAAACAGAAAGGATGAGGACGATTTGTGCATAATTGACAACATTCTGAGCCTTTTATCCAAAAAGAAAGTGAATCAAGTTGATTTATGCAAACATATTGGTGTAAGTACAAGCACTATGACAAACTGGAAGATTCGGAAAACAGATCCACCTGCAAGATATATTATCCCAATTTGTGAATATCTGAGTGTTTCTCCGATGCTTCTGCTTACTGGAGAAGAAGCTAACAGCAATGCTATTTCTTTGGATGAAGAAGAATTATTAACTAACTACAGAGCGGTAAATGACATAAAAAAAGCTCAGATCAGAGAGAGAGCCGCCGTCCTTGCTGAGCTTGAAGTGGCAAAGAAAAAGAATAATGTTCAAACACCCTTAAAACAATCATTAAAACGGACTGAAACAGAAGAAAAACAAGAACCGCAATACATATCCCTGCCGTTCCCGGCACTCCCGGTATCCGCAGGAGCCGGCGAGTATCTTCACGAAGATACAACTTCTTATATAAAGGTACCGGCAACAAATCTTACCGGGCGGGCTTCTTTTGCTCTTCGTGTCCACGGAGATTCGATGGAGCCTGATTACTTTGACGGAGATATTGTGCTTGTTGATGCCGATGCGGACGTTAATGTAGGTGATGTAGGAATATTTATTGTGAATGGAGAAGGCTTTATCAAGCAGAGAGGAAAAGACCGTCTTATCTCTCTTAATAATAAGTATAAGGATATCAGAATCAGCGCAGATGATACTTGCGTATGTAAGGGAAAGGTTATAGGTTCGCTGTAAAAAGGAGGTTTATAATAATGGGATTACGTTTCAGAAAAAGTATTAAACTCGGTGGAGGATTCCGCCTTAATCTTAGCAAATCTGGTGTAGGATATAGTTGGGGTACAAAAGGATTCCGCATATCAAAATCAGCAAAAGGTCGCACAAGAAAAACTTTCTCAGTCCCCGGCACAGGTATTTCATATTCTACTTCGTCGGGAAAATCAAAGCGGCGTAAATCAACAACAGCAAAGCAGAATTATTCACAAAGCAATACAGATTTTACAGAGCAGATTCCGGTTGATCCTAAAGTTCAGCGTATTAAAAAGATTGCGATTACAGCAATAATCGCAGGACTTGTTCTCATGATGATCGGACATCACGAATCCGATCCTTTACATATTACACTCACTTCACTTGGGTATATAGGTCTTATAGGCGGTATCATTTTAATGGTGATAAAGAACCGTTTCGGTGACAACGAATAAAATAGTACAATATTAACTTTTTCTTGAGAGAATTTCTTATAATCATATCAAAAAAGTTGTCAAGGAAGTAGTTCCTTGACAACCTTGATTTTGTTCCTTGACTTCCTTGCTAACATTTTCAATAAATGGAAATTATTTAAATCTGCACTAAGGCAGAAGAAAAGCCGTTAAAACGCTTAACAATGCGTTTTAACGGCTTTTAAAATGCAATTAAAACAGTTTGAAACGGTTATTTAAAACGCTTCTCCTTTTCAACAGATATAAAAAATCGGTGCAAAAACGCACCGATTTTTTTGACAACTCATTTTTCAACGCCGTGCCGGATAAACCACTTGCAACACGCAACAAACCGCATAACAATCAGCTTTGTGCTGATTTATCCCGCTTTATTTCGGCTTATTCCGTGGTTTCCCACTTTTTGCGTTTTGCGTGGCAGACAACATATATTCACACGATAACCGTCAAACTCAAACAGCGTGTTAATTTTTATTGGTCTTCTTTTCAGCGGAAACGATATATCATCGATTGATATTTTTGCAATATTTTTAGCCGGCAATGCGTTTTTAAGCACAGAATATGCGTATTCGCTTGCGAAACTGTCATCAGAGAAATAACGCTTTTCACATAATAATTCTACCGGAATGATAACCGCTCCGACTCCTGTACATTTGATTAAAGAAAAGCATGAAATACTCTTGCTGTTATACCCTCCGTATTTCACCGGGTCGAGATCTTTCTTTAACCTTGCAAGATCCGGATTACCGGCTCTGTCGGGATTCTGATTAAAGAAACCTCCCTTTCTCTTATAGCAATAACGTACATATCTCACACTGTTTTTGCTCATCATACGCTTAACCGTATCAAAATCCGTTTCAGGATTCCATGCCGTTTCACCGTTTCTTGAAACCTTATGCTTAAGCGTTTCCTTGACCTTGATCGTATAATGCTTGTCGGCATTTTTAACAAAGTTCATAGGGTTAGAAGTAAACTTGACATCATGGACATTACCGATAACAATATTCAGATAAGCGTCCTTGGCATGATGCAGGTCGTTTATCTCTCTGCATTTCAGCATATCAAAATCATGTCTGAACTCCGAAACCTGTCCTGCTTTTACATAAACAATCTTACTGTCGGGGAACATTTCTTTAAGCAGCGTTGCAACAGCCTTTGTTGACTGTCTTGTTTCAACAAGCTGACGTTCAATAAATCCTGCGAGCTCATCTTCTGTAAACGGCGTTGAACGTGTCAATCTCTCATATTTTACCTTGTCTGCCGGATTTTTAGGATCACGATAAAACAGATTTTTCCAAAGCGGATGCATTTTATTTCTTATCTCAGCTTTTATCGGATAATCGTCCGACTTCTCACCGTTAAGCTGTGATTTTACAAGCACCTTGTTATGAAGCGAATCATCATTTATTTTGCTCTGAGGAAAGATATGATCAATATCGTAGCAATGATTATCGCCAAGACGACTGAAATCTATAGCCTCACCGGAATACATACATTTTCCAAACTGGATAAAATAAAGATAGTACTTCTCTCTTCTGAGCTGTTCATCGGAAAGGCTGCCAAGCTGCGATCTCATATGCGATATATCTTCATCACTGACAAATGCTTTTGCAGAATCATACAGCTTCTCGATCTGTTCTCTTCTTGATGAAGTACGCTTTCCTTTTTCTTCTGGCTTGCCGCCTCTTGCCATCTCTACGAAAATCTTATCCGGATCCTTCTTTGTTATCTTTCGAAGCTCCTTAACTATCTCCATTGTTCTGATAATAGCTCTGGATACCGACGGAGATACATACATTTCACGAAGAGTCTGTGCGATGCTGCCCGTAGGATTGATCATATAGTACTTTTTGTAAACTCTCATATAATGCTTCTGCCGTTTCTGTTGCATCTGCTAGGATTTCTATATATTCTCGTTTCAAT